>NZ_BAABBF010000002.1:0-713059 GCF_039537815.1 Sphingomonas cynarae
CCCCGCATCCCAACGGGGAAGGTACACGCCGGCACCAACAAGCCGGCCACCGCGGGGTGGAGCAGCCCGGTAGCTCGTCAGGCTCATAACCTGAAGGTCACAGGTTCAAATCCTGTCCCCGCAACCAAACACCCGACATACACCACCGCCTCGGTAGCTACACGCTCCGAGGTTCTTTGCGTTTCTATGGGATTTTTTACGTTGCTGCCAGCCGTGCCAATCATAGGCTGACGAACTTCAGGTCAAACTTGGCGATCGTCTTGCCTATTCCCGGTGCGCTCGCCTACAAATCACGAAATATACAGGCTGATTAAACATCGGGGACTAACTATCGATATCACCATTGTGGCGACGGGCATGGGCGCTATCGATCGTCGGTGACGGCAGCGACCAGTGCGTCGGCGATCTGGCGATGGGAGGCGGATTGCGCGTCGACATGCGCGGCATGGATCAGCCCGATGGTACGGGTGAAGTCGAAACCTTCCAGTGGGATGCGCACGACGCCGGCTTCGCGAAAACCATCGGGCATCACCGTCACCCCCAGGCCGGCCCGCACATAGCCCAGCGCCCTGTCGTCACTCGTCGTTCGCGCCGGGAAAAAGGGGCGGATACCGCGCGCCGTGAAGAACCGGCTGGTTTCCGACAGCAGTTCGCAGTGTCGGCGCAGGATCATGGGATCGTTCGCCAGTTCCTCGACGCGGATGCGAACACGCGTGGCGAGGGGATGCGCGGTGCCGAGGGCCAGCGAATAGCCTTCGATCAGGATCGGTCGTCCCCTGTCCGCATCGTCGTCGTCGCGCATGATCGTCACCGCCGCGTCAATCCGCCCTCGGGCCAGCCGGTGGCGCAGGTCCCGCTCCGTACCCTCGACGATTTCGATCCGGTCGCCGGTCGGGAAGGCGCGGCGTTCGTGCAGGATCTGCTCGGTCCAGCGCCGCGGCGTCGTCGACAATACTCCCAGGCGGAGCGTGCCGCCATCGACCGTGCCGACTACCTCGCGTTCAGCTGCGGCGAATTCCGCTTCGATCATCCGGGCATGGCCGAGCAGCCGGACCCCGGCATCGGTCAGCTCCACGCGGCGGTTGGTGCGGTGGAACAGCGACCGGCCGAGCGCCGCCTCCATCTTGGCGATGCCGACCGACAGCGTCGGTTGCGACACGTTGCAGGCCGCCGCGCCGCGCGAGAAATTACCGGTATCGACCACCGATAGGAAATAGCGGAGGTGATACCGGTCGATCATAGACATGATCTATGAACTTCCCCCGGCTCTTTCAATTTTGCATGCAGGCCGCATCGCCCTAAAAGTCGCGGCAACGATATTCGGGAGAGCAAGATGGCAGAGCTGGACTTTGGCCTGGGCGAGATGGCGGATACGATCCGCGATACGGTACGACGGTTCGCGCTCGACCGGATCGAGCCGATCGCGGCCCGTATCGACGCGGAGGACAGCTTCCCGCGCGAACTGTGGCCCGAGATGGGGGCGCTCGGTCTGCACGGCATCACCGTCGAGGAAGCGGATGGCGGCCTCGGTCTCGGTTATCTGGAGCATCTGATCGCCTGTGAGGAGATCAGCCGCTCGTCCGCCTCGGTCGGTCTCAGCTATGGCGCGCATTCCAATCTGTGCGTCAACCAGATCCGCCGCTGGGGCAATGCGGAGCAGAAGGCGAGATACCTGCCGAAGCTGATCTCGGGTGAGCATGTCGGTAGCCTCGCAATGTCAGAGGCCGGTGCCGGATCGGACGTCGTGTCGATGAAGCTGCGCGCCGACAAGGTCGATGGCGGATATCGCCTGAATGGCACGAAGTTCTGGATCACCAACGCACCCTATGCCGACACGCTGGTGGTCTATGCCAAGACGATCCCCGACGCGGGGTCGAAGGGCATCACCGCCTTCCTGATCGAAAAGGGCATGTCCGGTTTTTCGATCGGGCAGAAGATCGACAAGGTCGGGATGCGTGGATCGCCGACCGCCGAACTGGTGTTCGACGATTGCTTCGTCGCCGACGAACAGGTGATGGGGCCGCTGAACGGCGGCGTGAAGGTATTGATGTCGGGACTGGATTACGAGCGGGTGGTGCTGTCCGGCATCCAGCTCGGCATCATGCAGGCGTGCCTCGACGTCGTCCTGCCCTATGTCCGCGAGCGGAAACAATTTGGTCGGGCGATCGGCGAGTTCCAGCTGATGCAGGCGAAGATCGCCGACATGTACGTCGCGCTGAACACGTCGCGCGCCTATGTCTACGCGGTCGCCAAGGCGTGCGATGCGGGACGGACGACGCGGTTCGATGCGGCGGGCTGTATCCTGTTCGCGTCCGAGAATGCGGTGAAGGTCGCGAACGAGGCGATTCAGGCGCTGGGCGGCGCGGGCTATACGAAGGACTGGCCGGTCGAGCGTTACTGGCGCGACGCCAAGCTGCTCGACATCGGGGCTGGCACTAACGAGGTTCGGCGGATGCTCGTCGGGCGCGAACTGATCGGTCACGACGCACCGAAAGCGCAATAATGACAACGCTTACCACGCTGATCGACCCGGCCTCGGACGAATATCAGGCGAATGAGGCGCATAATCGCGGTCTGGCCGAGGCCTTGCGCGCGACCGTCGCGAAGACCGCACTGGGTGGTTCGGAGCAGCATCGCGCCCGGCACGTCTCGCGTGGCAAGCTGCTGCCCCGCGACCGGGTGGAACGGTTGCTCGATCCCGGCTCGCCGTTCCTGGAGGTCGGCGCGCTGGCGTCGAGCGGGATGTACGACGATGGCGCGCCCGGCGCGGGCGTGATCGCCGGGATCGGCCGCGTTTCCGGGCGCGAGTGCATGATCGTCGCCAACGATGCGACGGTGAAGGGCGGTGCCTATTTCCCGATGACGGTGAAGAAGCATCTCCGCGCGCAGGAGATCGCACGCGAGAACCGCCTGCCCTGCATCTATCTGGTCGACAGCGGCGGCGCGAACCTGCCGCATCAGGCGGAGGTGTTCCCGGATCGCGAGCATTTCGGCCGCATCTTCTTCAACCAGGCGCAGATGTCGGCGGAGGGCATTCCACAGATCGCCTGCGTGATGGGCAGTTGTACCGCCGGCGGTGCCTATGTCCCGGCGATGGCCGATGAAAGCGTGATCGTGCGCAATCAGGGCACGATCTTTCTCGCCGGGCCGCCGCTGGTGAAGGCGGCGACGGGTGAGGTGATCTCCGCCGAGGAACTGGGCGGGGCGGAGACGCACGGCCGTAAATCCGGCGTCGTCGATCACGTCGCCGAGAATGACGAACACGCCCTGCTGATCGTGCGCGATATCGTCGCGACGCTGAACCGGCCCAAGGCGGTGGACATCGAGATCACCGCGCCGCGTCCGCCGAAGCTGGACCCGGCGGAACTCTACGGCCTCGTACCGCAGGACGTGCGCGCGCCCTATGACGTGCGCGAGGTGATCGGGCGGCTGGTCGACGGATCGGAGTTCCACGAATTCAAGGCGCTGTACGGCACTACCCTCGTGTGCGGCTTTGCCCGCATCTGGGGGATGCCGGTCGCGATCCTCGCTAATAACGGCGTGCTGTTTTCCGAATCTGCGCTGAAGGGCGCGCATTTCATCGAACTGGCGTGCCAGCGGCGGGTGCCGTTGCTGTTCCTCCAGAACATCTCCGGCTTCATGGTTGGCGGCAAGTACGAGGCGGAAGGGATCGCCAAGAACGGCGCGAAGCTGGTCACCGCCGTCGCCACTGCATCGGTGCCGAAGATCACGGTACTGATCGGCGGCAGCTTCGGCGCGGGCAATTACGGTATGTGCGGGCGCGCCTATGGCCCACGCTTCCTGTTCACCTGGCCCAATGCCCGCATCTCGGTGATGGGCGGCGAGCAGGCGGCGAGCGTGCTGGCCACCGTCCACCGCGATGCCGAAAGCTGGACGCCCGAACAGGCCGAAGCCTTCAAGGCGCCGGTTCGCCAGAAATACGAGGATGAGGGCAATCCCTATTACGCCACCGCGCGACTGTGGGACGACGGCATCATCGACCCCGTGCAGACCCGCGACGTCCTCGGGCTCGCCTTTTCCGCCACGCTGAACGCGCCGATTCCCAAGCGCGCGCAGTTCGGCCTGTTCCGGATGTGATGGTGATGATCCAGAGCCTGTTGATCGCCAATCGCGGCGAGATCGCCCGCCGCATCATCCACACCGCGAAGCGGCTGGGTATCCGTACCATCGCGGTCCATTCCGACGTCGATGCCGACATGCCGTTCGTGCGCGAGGCGGACGCGGCGGTATGCATCGGCACCGCCGCCGCCATCGACAGCTATCTACGGCAGGACCGCTTGCTGGAAGCGGCACGCGCGACGGGCGCGGCGGCGATCCACCCCGGTTATGGCTTCCTGTCGGAGAATGCCGAATTCGCCGAGGCGGTGGTCGCGGCCGGACTGGTCTGGGTCGGTGCGCCGCCCGCCGCGATCCGGGCGATGGGATTGAAGGATGCCGCCAAGGAACGGATGATCGCCGCCGGTGTGCCGGTGACGCCCGGCTATCTGGGCGCGGATCAGTCGCCCGAACGCCTGCAATCCGAAGCCGACGCGATCGGCTATCCGGTGCTCATCAAGGCGGTCGCCGGTGGCGGCGGCAAGGGGATGCGCAAGGTCGATGCCGCGGCCGACTTTGCCGAGATGCTCGAAAGCTGCAAGCGCGAGGCTGCGGCCTCGTTCGGCAACACGCAGGTGCTGATCGAGAAATACATCCTGTCGCCCCGCCATATCGAGGTGCAGGTGTTCGGCGACACCCATGGCGGGGCCGTCCACCTGTTCGAACGCGACTGTTCGCTGCAACGCCGCCATCAGAAAGTGATTGAGGAAGCCCCCGCGCCGGGCATGGATGCGGCCACGCGCGCGGCGGTGTGCGACGCGGCGGTGCGCGCGGCCAGGGCGGTCGATTATGTCGGCGCGGGCACGATCGAGTTCATCGCCGACGGGTCCGAGGGGCTGCGCGCCGACCGCATCTGGTTCATGGAAATGAACACGCGGTTGCAGGTCGAGCATCCGGTGACGGAAGCGATCACGGGACAGGATCTGGTCGAATGGCAGCTCCGCGTCGCATCGGGCGAGCCGTTGCCGAAGCGGCAGGAGGAATTGTCGATCACCGGCTGGGCGATGGAGGCGCGGCTCTATGCCGAGAACCCGTCGACCGGCTTCCTGCCCTCGACCGGCCCGCTCGACCGGCTGCGTTTTCCGGGCGACGTCCGCATCGACAGCGGCGTCGAGGAGGGCGGTGCGGTCACGCCTTGGTACGATCCGATGATCGCCAAGCTGATCGTTCACGGCGCCAGCCGGCGTGAGGCGGCGGCGAAGCTGGCAGCGGCGGCGCGGGGCACGCAGGTGTGGCCGGTCAGGACCAACGCCGCCTTTCTGGCACGCGCGGCGGCGCATCCCGATTTCGTCGCGGGGCACGTCGATACCGGCTTTATCGAGCGTCATGCGGATGCGTTGATCCCGTCGGCCGAGCCGTCCCCGGCGGTGCTGGCGGCGGCGGCGGGAGCGATCCTGCCCGTCTCCACCGGCGATCCGTGGACCAGCCTGCGCGGCTTCCGGGCCAACGCCGCACCGTCGCCGCGGATCGAGGTGGAGGTCGCGGGCAAGCCGTATCTCGTCACCGACGCGCCGGGCACCGGCGTGGTCGTGGCGGACGGCGTGCTGTTCCTCGACGGCGAGGCATGGCCGTTCGGTCCACGCCGCGCCGATCATGTCGCGGGCGGCGGCGACGGTGACGGCGCGATCCTGTCGCCGATGCCGGGCCGCGTGATCGCGGTGCTGGTCACGGCGGGGCAGGCGGTGAGCAAGGGCGAACGGATGCTGGTGCTGGAGGCGATGAAGATGGAGCAGGCGCTGCTGGCCCCGTTCGACGGCATCGTCGCCGACCTGAAAGTGGCCGAAGGCGCACAGGTGCCCGAGGGCACGCTGCTGGTGCGCATCGACAGGGGAGAGAGTTGATGGCCGGACGTTTCTACGACCAGTGGACGGTCGGTGACCGGATCGTCCACGACATCCGCCGCACCGTGACCGAGACGGACAACCTCCTGTTCTCGACCATGACGCACAACCCGCAGCCGCTGCATCTGGATGCGGAGGCGGCGCGGGCGAGCGAGTTCGGCCAGATACTCGTCAACGGCACCTTCACCTTCGCGCTGATGGTCGGGCTGTCGGTCGGCGACACCACGCTCGGTACGCTGGTCGCCAATCTCGGTTATGACAGGCTGGTGATGCCGAAGCCGGTGTTCCTCGGTGACACGCTGCGTGCCGAAACCGAGGTGCATGAGGTGAAGGACAGCCGGTCACGGCCGGATGCCGGTATCGTCACGTTCTCGCACCGCATGCTCAACCAGCGCGACGAGATTGTCTGCCAATGCCTGCGCAGTGCGCTCCTGAAGCGCGCCGTTGCCGGGCAGGTCGGGGCATGAGGCTGCGATCGCTGTTGTTCGTGCCCGGTGACCGGCCCGAACGGTTCGACAAGGCCGCCGCCAGCGGTGCCGACGCGCTGATCCTCGATCTGGAGGATTCGGTGTCGGCCGCGAACAAGCATGTCGCGCGCGCCGCAGTGGCGGCCAGGCTCGCCGCGCGTAGCGGCATCGCGACGTTCGTGCGGGTCAATCCGCTCGATACCGATCTGTTGGCGGACGATGTCGCCGCGCTGCACGGCCTGTCGCCGGATGCGATCGTGATGCCTAAGGCGGAGGGTGCAGACAGCGTCCGGCTGCTCGCCCGGCGGCTGGCAGCGGCGGGGATCGATGCACCGATCCTGCCGATCGCCACCGAGACGCCGGTCGCGATCTTCCAGCTCGGCAGCTATGCCGACGCGGGTGTGCCATTGGCGGGACTGACCTGGGGCGCAGAGGATTTGCCTGCCGCGATCGGCGCGGCGACCTCGCGCGAGGTGGACGGCCGCTACACCGCACCCTATGACATGGTGCGGTCGCTGGCGTTGTTCGGTGCCCATGCGGCGGGCGTGCCGGCGATCGAGACGGTGTATCCGGCATTCCGCGATCTCGACGGACTGGATGCCTATGCCCGGCGCGCGGCGCGGGACGGCTTCACCGGCATGATGGCGATCCACCCGACCCAGATCGCGACGATCAACGCCGCCTTTTCACCCGACGAGCGACAGGTGGCGGCGGCGCGGGCGATCATCGCCGCCTTCGCCGCCGCCCCGGATGCGGGGGCGTTGCAGGTCGATGGCCGCATGGTGGACGCCCCGCACCTGAAACAGGCGCAGCGCCTGCTCGATCGCGTCGACGGGACGCCATAGAGCCGGATGTCATCTGGCTGAACCAGATGTCCGTCATTGCGAGCATAGCGAAGCAATCCAGGGCGTCCTGATCCGGCGCTGGATTGCTTCGCTGTGCTCGCAATGACGGATCGGGTGAGCCCAATGTCATCCTGCCGTAGAGTCCATTGGGAAACTCGCGAAAGGGCGAGTTTCCCAATGGACTTTTAAACCGGGCCGGCTCCGGTCACACGTCCAGATTAGCGACGTTCAGCGCATTGTCCTGGATGAACTCGCGCCGTGGCTCCACCACCTCGCCCATCAGCTGCGTGAAGATCATGTCCGCCGCCGACACATCGTCGCTGGTCACGCGCAGCATCGTGCGGTTCGACGGATCGAGCGTGGTTTCCCACAGCTGTTCGGCGTTCATCTCGCCCAGCCCCTTGTAGCGCTGGATGGCGAGGCCCTTGCGCCCTGCGGCAAGGATCGCATCCAGCAACTGCGAGGGCCGCGCGACCCGCGATTCGCCACGGGCCAGCGTGGTCTTTTCGCCATTCTCGTCGGTGGGGGCATCGTCGCCCTCACGGTCCTCGTCCTCGGGGGCGGTCGCCTGCGCCGCGCCGCGCGCGGGCACCAGCTTGCCGGCCTGGGCGAAACTGTCGGCCTGTTCGGCCGACAGCGTGTGCAGCTTGCGCGCCTCCGCCGAGGCGATGAAGCTCGCCTCGACGATGTGGTGGTCGGTCACGCCGCGCCAGCGCCGCTCGAAATGGATGCCGCCATCCTCGGTCAGGCGCGCGGTCCACGTCGCCTCGCCGACGGTGCCGGTCTCTCCCGATTCCAGCCGCCGCGTCACTTCCGCGACGGTCGCCTGCCGCTGTTCGCGGGTCAGCGCGGGGTCGAGCGCGCCGCCCAGTGCCAGCACCTCGATGATCGACGGATCGTAGCGGCGCGGGACGTAGCGCATCAGCGTGCGCATCCGCCGCGCGTGATCGGTCAGGTCCTTCAGGTCGCGGCCGGTGCGGGCGCCCACCGCCGTCTCGAACACCATCGTCTGCACGCCGCCCTCGACCAGATATTCGTCGAGCGCGGTATCGTCCTTCAGATAGACCTCCGACCGGCCCTTGGTCGCCTTGTACAGCGGCGGCTGCGCGATGAAGAGGTGCCCGCGCTCGATCAGTTCGGGCATCTGGCGGTAGAAGAAGGTCAGCAGCAGAGTGCGGATGTGCGCGCCGTCGACGTCTGCGTCGGTCATGATGACGACCTTGTGATACCGCAGCTTGTCCGCGTTGAAATCGTCGCGGCCGATGCCGGTGCCCATCGCCTGGATCAGCGTCCCGATCTCCTTGGACGAGATCATCCGGTCGAACCGGGCGCGCTCGGTGTTCAGGATCTTGCCGCGCAGGGGAAGGATCGCCTGGAAATGGCGGTCGCGGCCCTGCTTCGCGGAACCGCCGGCTGAATCACCCTCGACCAGAAACAGTTCGGACTTGGCGGGATCGCGTTCCTGGCAATCGGCCAGCTTGCCGGGCAGCGATGCGATATCCATCGCGCCCTTGCGCCGGGTCAGTTCACGCGCACGCTTCGCCGCCTCGCGCGCGGCGGCGGCGTCGATGATCTTGCCGACGATGCTGCGCCCATGCGCGGGGTTTTCCTCCAGCCATTCCGCCAGCTTGTCCGCCATCAGGCTTTCGAGCGGCTGCCGCACCTCGGACGAGACCAGCTTGTCCTTGGTCTGCGAGCTGAACTTCGGGTCGGGCAGCTTGACCGAGACGATCGCGGTCAGCCCCTCGCGCATGTCGTCACCGGTCAGGCTGACCTTTTCCTTCTTCAGTAACCCCGATTTCTCGGCATAGTTGTTGAGCGTGCGGGTCAGCGCCGCACGGAACGCGGCCAGATGCGTACCGCCGTCGCGCTGCGGGATGTTGTTGGTGAAGGCGAGGACGTTCTCGTAATAGCTGTCGTTCCATTCCAGCGCGACGTCGATGCCCACTTCATCCCGCTGGCCGTGGATCGCGATCGGTTCGGGGAACAGCGGCGTCTTGGCGCGGTCCAGCCACTTCACGAACGCGGCGATACCGCCCTCGTAATACAGCTCCACCGTCTTGGGCTCTTCATGCCGTCCATCGGTCAGGAACAGACGCACGCCCGAATTGAGGAAGGCCAGTTCGCGGTAGCGGTGCTCCAGCTTCTCGAAGTCGAACTCCAGGATCTTGAACGTGGCGGGGGAGGGGAGGAAGGTGACGCGCGTCCCCTTCTGGCCGGGTGCCGCGGGGCCGACCACCTTCAGCGGCGCCACGGCGTCGCCGAATGCGAAGCGCATGTAATGCTCCTCGCCATCACGCCAGATCGTCAGGTCGAGGAACTCGCTGAGCGCGTTCACCACCGACACGCCGACGCCGTGCAGGCCGCCCGAGACCTTGTAGGCATTGTCGTCGCTGGTGTTCTCGAACTTCCCGCCGGCGTGCAGCTGGGTCATGATGACCTCGGCCGCCGACACGCCCTCCTCGGGGTGGATGCCAGTCGGGATGCCGCGACCGTTGTCGGTGACGCTGACCGACCCATCGGGGTTCAGGACGATGTCGATGCGGTCGCAATGCCCGGCCAGCGCCTCGTCGATCGCGTTGTCGCTGACCTCGAACACCATGTGGTGCAGGCCCGATCCGTCATCGGTGTCGCCGATATACATGCCGGGCCGCTTGCGGACGGCATCCAGGCCCTTCAGCACCTTGATCGACGAGGCGCCATAGTCGGAGGTATTGGCGGGATTCTGCGAATTCTGCGGAGTGGTCATGCCCGATCTATAGCCGGGCGGGCCGCCAATCCCAACTGCAATCCGCCCATTTCTGCCGTGCAGGCCGGGCGGATCGCGGGCAGGCCGCTCAGGGGTTGGTGCGCCCGCCGCCATTGGCGCCGCCGCCACCCGGTCCGCCACCGCCCGCCGCGCCGACCGTGCCGATATTGCCGAACAGGTCCTGGAAGAAACCGCGCTGGCGACCCAGCGTCGGCGTCGTCTTGCCATAGGGGCTGATCGAGGCGACCTGCGACACGTCGCCGCGGCGGATCGCGGTGACGTTGCCGGCGGGATCGAAGCTGATCTGGATGGTGATCTGCGACTTCACCTTGGGCGTCTGGAACCCGTAGTTGCGGCTGTCGCGGGCGACATAGTACCAGTCGCCCTGGCCATCGGGCGCGAACTGGCCGGACACGCTGGGCTGGCCCAGCACCTGCGCCACCGATTGCCGGGTGTCGACGCCCGGCTGCACCGAATTGACCAGATCGGCATCGATCACATAACCCTGATGCGAGCGCAGCGGCGCACAGCCGCCGACCGCGACCCCGACGATAAGCCCAGCGACAAGCGCGGCGGACGGGAAACGCATGGGGATCACTCCAGACGGGCACGCAAGCGATATGACGGGGCGGCCGCGCGCCCGCGATTGCATCGGCCACCGATCGCCTCGATATGCGAGGAGCCCGCAGCGCACAAGCCATGCACCGCCGGGCATGGTGGCCGGAGCGGGGCGACGGGAGAAATGCGGGTGAACTGGTGGAAGCGGATAAGGGGAGCGCACCGTGACGAGGCGATATTGCCGCTGTACCGGGCGGTGGTCGCTCGTGGCCGCGCGCCGCACTGGTATCTCGACGGGGCGGTGCCCGATACGCTGGACGGCCGGTTCGACATGATCGCCGCGGTGCTGGCGATAGTGCTGCTGCGGCTGGAGGAACGTCCCGATGAACAGGCCGTCGCGGCCGGTCCCTCGGCTGCGCTGACCGAGCATTTCGTCGACGACATGGACGCGCAGCTCCGCCAGATCGGTTTCGGCGACATGGTCGTCGGCAAGCAGGTCGGCCGGATGATGGCGGCGCTGGGCGGGCGGCTCGGCGCCTATCGCGACGGGCTGGCGACCGGCAGTCTCGCCGAGGCGCTGGTCCGCAACCTGTATCGCGGCGATCCGCCCGCACCCACCGCGCTCGCCCATGCCGAGCATCATCTGCGCACGCTGCGCACCACCCTGTCCGCCACGCCGCTGGCCAGCCTGATCGCCGGAGAATTGCCATGACCACCCCCGAATGGAGCCGTCCCGAGCGCCTCGATGCGATCGCGCATGACGAGCGCGCCGTGACGATCGAGGCCGACGAAACCGAACGGGCCGCGGTCGCCCGCCGGTTCGACCTTGTCGCGATCGACCGGCTGTCCGCGCACCTGACGATGCGCCGCGACGGGGCGGGTATCCTCGTCACCGGACGGGTGACGGCGGCGGTGGTGCAGGCCTGCTCGGTCACCGCCGAGCGGCTGGCCGTGACGGTCGACGAGCCGGTGCTGGTCCGGTTCGTCGAACCCGTGGCCGAGGAGGACGAGATCGAACTGTCCGCCGACGCGCTCGACACGATCGAGATCGAAGGCGGTGCGATCGACCTGGGGGAGGCGGCGGCGCAGACGATGGCGCTGGCGCTTGATCCCTTCCCGCGCGGCCCGAATGCCGGCAAGGTGCTGAAGGCCGCGGGCGTCATCGGCGAGGACGAGGCCCGGCCGCTCGGAGCGCTTGCCGGGTTGAAGGCGTTGCTCCAGAAGGAGTGACGACTCCCGGCGTTTCACCTGCAGCCGGCACCCGTAAACCATCGGTTCACGGGCAGGACGGCATGGCGTATGCGATGGCGGATACGTAAAGTACGTAAAGGTGGACCGGATGCCGGATGACAGGGTGGCCGATCGGGTGTCGGCCGACATGGAACGGATCTTCCGGCGGCATCCCCAGGCCGCCGAGACATCGGCGGCAGAGCGTGCCGCCAGCAGCAGGTCGCGCGAGTTCGTCGTCCAGACGCCACCGGCCACTCGCGCGCCGTCGCGGGTCGTGCGCGTGGTGACGATCATCGTCCCCCTGCTCGCCATTGCCGTAATAGCATTCCTGTTCCTCCAGATCGGCGCGGACCGGCGACCGGCGGCGGCGCTGGCCCAGCCCAGTCCGGTCAGGCGATCCATCGCCGTACCGCCCGCCCGGTCGATACCGGCGACCTATCGCGCCGCCGCGCCCGTCGTCGCCGCTGACGAAGCGGACATGCCTGCGGAGGCGGTCGCTTCTCCGGGCATGGAAAGGCCCGCCACTACGTCCGCCGTGCCCGCGCGCCAACCGCGCGCGGGCACGCGGACGATGACCGCCGCCACGGCGCCGTCCGCCGCAACCGACGATGGCTGCCGCCCCGGCAGCGAGGAGAACCGCTGCATCTATCGCGAGGTGCGGGCAGCCGATCGTCGTCTCGTCGCCGCCTATCATGCCGCCACCGCGGCGGGGGTGCCGCGGCGCGAAATGCTGGCGGTGCGCCGCATCTGGACGCGGGCGCTGGCGGTATCGCTCGACGATCCTGACGGCACGATCCGTACCTATGACGAGCTTGCCGCCCGGTTGCGCGACGCCGCGCGGCAGGCGCAGGCGGATGACGACCGGCCATGACCGGCCCGGATAGCACGCTCGACGCGGAGTCGGATTGGGAGGTCGGGCCGCACGCATCGGTCGAGGGACGGCTGGTCTATGCGATTGGCGACGTCCACGGGTGCTACGATATCCTGACCAGACTGCTGGCGATGATCGCCGACGATGTGGCGGCGCGCGGGCAGGGACGGCGGCCGCTGCTGGTCTTCGTCGGGGATTATGTCGATCGCGGACCGGCGACCGCCAAGGTATTGTCGTCGCTGGTCTGGTTGCAACGCCATGCCCCGTTCGAGCCGCGCTTCCTGAAGGGTAATCACGAGGAGATGCTGCTCGCGTGGCTCGACGATCCGGCGGAGGCACGCGGCTGGCTACGGGTGGGCGGGGCGGAGACGTTGCGGTCCTATGCGGTCGAACCACCTGCCGAGGTCGATGCGATCGACGATCACCTGCGCGCGCGCGACGATCTGCTCGAACGGATGCCCGCCTCGCACATGCGGTTCCTGCAGGCGCTGGAACTGACGCTGACGCTGGGCGACTACGCCTTCGTCCATGCCGGCGTGCGGCCCGGCGTGCCGCTGCGCAAACAGGTACCCGCCGATCTGCTGTGGATCCGCGAACCGTTCCTCAGCCATGGCAAGCGGTTCGAAAAGGTCATCGTCCATGGCCATACTTGGGATTCGGCGGAACCGATGATCCGGGAACAGCGGATCGGCATCGATACCGGCGTCTATCGAACCGGCGTGCTGACCGCGCTCAGGCTGGAGGACGGGCGGATCGGTTGTTTCCAGGCCAAGGGGGCCGGCGATCCACTCGCGATCAGGCTGTGACGGCGGACGTTTGTCATGCTTTGTATTGCCGCCCGACAACTTCTATGAACGATGGTCCATCCTGCCCAGACCCCTGCCGGAGCCACCGTCACGCATGTTGAAGATCCGTCTCTGGGCCGCCTTGTGGGCGGCGACGACCATCGTTCTGGCGTTGCTGCTGTTCATCACGCCATCGGCGGATCTTGCTCTGCCGATCCTGCTGGCCATCGCCGCGTTGTGCCTCGCGATCGTGACGCCGTTCGAGGCGACGAAGCGCGCCGCGCGTCTGCGCGTCGTGGCGGCATGCGGCGCCTATGCCGGCATCTGCGTGGGCGCGCTGGGTTGGGCGATCTGGCAGGGACAGTCGTTCGGCATCCTCGCGCTGCTCGCGATCATGGTGGCGTTCGGACTGTTCCTGTCCGGCTGGGCATGGACGACGCGGGCGCGCAAGCACCGCACCGGCTGGGGCGGCTATTACGACCGCGCCGATTAAGCGCTTGACCCTGCTTCAGCCGGGCTGGCGTTCGGCGCGGGAGGACGGCGATACCTTGTTGACGGCCGCGGTGCCCGACTTGTCGATCGTGATGACCCAGCGCGTGCTGCGGTCGCAGGTCACCACCCAGGCGGGTTTACCCTCAATCGCGGCGATGCCGTCTTCCTCCGTCACCTCTTGGCATTCCTCGCCGGCGTCGCGGATCGCGCGCAGGAATACACCCTGTCGCAGACGGGGGGAAAGCGCCGTGATCCGCGCCGCATAACCACCATCGGGTGCTGCTGCCGCAGCGTTGTCGGCCGTGTTATCGGCCGCTTCCGTGGCAGGTCCACCGGTGCCGCAGGCAGCCAGCATCAGCAGGGGAAGCGAGGCGACGAGCATCGATCGAATCATGAGGGGTCCTCCTGATCGCCCAAACGAGCGATCCACCGGCTGGTTGCGCATGTGATTTTCTCTCTGACGGCGTGGTGGCGATCGGCTAGACATACTTTGATACAGGGGGATTCGATGAAGTCCAAGTTCGCCGGGATGCTTGCCATGGTCGCGCTGCTGTCCGCCTGCGGCGGTGGTGACGGCAGCGGCGGCGGTGGTACGTTCACCGGCGGCACGACGACCGCAGGCGGCGGTGCGGGGGGCGCAGGGTGTTCGCTGCTGGAACGCCAGAACTGGGCGGCGGCGCAGTTGCGTGAATGGTATCTGTTTCCCGAACTGCTGCCCGCCTCGTCGAACCCGGCCGGCTATGGCAATGTCGACGATTATATCGATGCGCTGACCGCCACCGCGCGCAGCCAGCGCAAGGATCGCTATTTCACCTACCTGACCTCGATCCGCCAAGAGGACGCCTATTACAACGCCGGCACCAGCGGCGGGTTCGGTGTGCGCCTGTCCTACGATACGCTCGCCCGGCGCGTGTTCGTGGCGGAATCATTCGAGGGGGCCCCCGCGCTGGCCGCGGGGATCGACCGCGGGGCGGAGATCGTATCGATTGGCACCAGTGCCGCCAATCTTGCCTCGGTGGCGTCGATCATGGCTGCGAGCGGGCCTAATGGCGTGCTGACCGCGCTCGGCCCCGATACGGCGGGAACGACCCGGGTGTTGCGCATCACGGGCGGGGGTGGCGGGCAACGCGACGTGACGGTTACCAAGGCCGATTATGCGCTGACCCCGATCTCGTCGCGTTATGGCGTGCAGATATTGAACGATGGCGGCCGGCAGGTCGGCTATGTCAACCTGCGCACCTTCATCGGCACCGCCGATCCGGCGCTGCGCGATGCCTTTGCCCGGTTCAGGGCAGCGGGGATCACGCAGGTGATCGTCGACCTGCGGTACAATGGCGGTGGCGCGATCGTGATCGCCGAGTTGTTCAGCGATCTGCTGGGCGGGCAACGCTCCACTGCGGACGTGCAGAGCCGTACCGTCTTCCGGCCTGACAAGTCGTCGAACAATTCGATCAGATATTATGGTCCGCAGCCACAGTCGATCGCAGCGACGCGGATCGCCTTCATCGGCACCGGCGGCACCGCCTCGGCCAGCGAACTCGTCATCAACGCGTCGATCCCCTATCTCGGCGCGAACGCCGGACTGATCGGCACCAATACCTATGGCAAACCGGTCGGCCAGATCGCGCGCGATCAGGCGGCCTGTGACGACCGGCTGCGCGTGGTGGCGCTGGCGACCCAGAACGCGGCACGGCAGGGTGACTATTACGACGGGCTGGCGGGCAAGGTGCAAGCCAGTTGCCAGGCGACCGACGACGTGAACTATCCGATGGGCGATCCGCGAGAGGCATCGACCAGGGCGGCGCTCGATTTCCTGGCGGGGCGTAGCTGCGGTGCGGCGATCGGCGATGCCGGCCTTCGCAGCGCGACGTCGGGCGGGCGGCGAGAATTGCTGACACCGATGCGGCCCAACACCGCGCAGCGCGAGGTGCCCGGGCTGCTGTAGGGCGTCAGTCGGTTTTGACGATCGTCTCGTCCAGCGACGCCACCGTCACGCCGAACCGTTTGGCGGTCAGCCGGTTCTGCGCGGAACGGCCATCGGGCGACAATGTCAGCCATTGCTCGACCGCGAAGCCGCCGGTGCTGGTGTAGCGCAGGTGCAGGCGATCACCGGTCGTCTCGCCGGTGATAGGTCCCTTCGCATCGGTCAGCGTGCCGGTATAGCGGCCCGGTGCGGTCGCGCGGATGCGCCACTGGCGCGACTTGGGGGCGGTGCCCTCGCGTGTCACGATCTGGTCGAGAATCAGGGTGTCGCCCTCGATCCGGCCCCGGCCCTGTACCGTGACCCGGTGGCTGCCGCGCAGGATCACCTTGAACAGGCCGTCTCCGCGTGTGCCGCCTTCGAAAAACCGGATCGCTTCAAACTCGGGCGGCGGCGGCGTGGCCGATGCGGCGGTGGCGAACAGGGCAAGGACGATCAGGGCGGAACGCATGGTCGAGCAACGCACCATGTCGCCGGCCGGACGCATGTGGTGGACCATCGCCGCCGCCTGCTCTAGCGGATGCAACATGAGCGACGACGATTATGTCTATGACGAGGCGAGCGGCGAATGGGTCGCGGCCTCCACCGTGCAGGATGCGGCGGTGGCGGATGCCGATACGGTGGTGGTCCGCGATGCCGTGGGCAACGTGCTGGCCGATGGCGATCAGGTGACGCTGATCAAGGACCTGACCGTCAAGGGCGCAGGGCAGACGTTGAAGCGTGGCACGTTGATCCGGTCCATCCGGCTGACCGGCGACGCGCAGGAGATCGACTGCAAGTTCGACGGGATCAAGGGGTTGGTGCTGCGCGCCGAGTTCGTGCGGAAGCGCTGATGACCGATCCGAAGATCGATCCGACCTGGCTGGAGCCGCTGCGCGAGGAGTTCGCCGGCCCCGCAATGGCAGCACTGCGTACTTTTCTGAAGGGCGAGAAGGCGGCGGGCAAGCGCATCTTCCCCCATTCCAGCGACTGGTTCCGCGCGCTGGAACTGACGCCGCTGCCCGCCGTGCGCGTCGTGATACTGGGGCAGGACCCCTATCATGGCGAGGGGCAGGCGCATGGCCTCTGCTTCTCCGTCCGGCCCGGCGTGAAGCCGCCGCCGAGCCTGCTCAACATCTACAAGGAAATGGCGACCGATTGCGGCATCCCGCCCGCCACGCACGGTTTCCTGGAGCATTGGGCCAGACAGGGTGTGCTGCTGCTCAACAGCGTGATGACGGTGGAAAACGGCAAGGCGGGATCGCACCAGAACCGGGGCTGGGAACGGTTCACCGATGCGGTCGTGCGGCTGGTGGCGGCAAAGCCGGAACCGGTCGTGTTCCTGCTTTGGGGCGCCTATGCCCAGAAGAAGGTAGCGTTCGTGCAGGACGTGGCGGCGGGCGGCCGCCATCTGGTGCTGAAGGCGCCGCACCCTTCGCCGCTGTCCGCGCATAATGGCTGGTTCGGCAGCAAGCCCTTCTCGCAGACCAACGCGTTTCTGGAACAGCACGGCCGCGGCACGATCGACTGGGCCTTGCCGCCGGTGTGACGGGGCGGTTCACACCCCCGCCACGCCGACCCGGCCGGTGCGTTCCAGCTTGCCCCAACTCACCGTCCAGCCACCGATCGCCGCGCCGATCGCGCGCAGAACGACGCCGTACATGATCTGGCGGTAGACCAGCCGCTGGGCGATCAGGAGCAGTGCCGGAAAGCGCTGACCATGCCCGTCGAGGCTATAGCCGATCCATCCGCACGCTGCGTCGATCGCGGTGAACGCGGCCCAGTACATCGCCATCGTGCCGACATCGCCGCTGGTCTGCGCCCAGCCATGCTGCTCGACGCGGAGCGCGGTGCCGCCGATCGACAGCAGCAGCGCCAGATCGATCAGCGGAGAGATCGCGGCGAATATGATCTGGAACAGCCATGCCTGCGGCAGGCCGACCAGCGCGAGGCCGGATGGTGTGCGGGTGCGCAGGATGCCACGATGCTTCCACAGGCATTGCAGCGTACCGAACGCCCAGCGGAACCGCTGCTTCGCCAGCGCGCGGAACGTCTCCGGCGCCTCCGTCCAGGCGATCGCCTGCGGATCGTAGGTGACGCGCCAGCCGGCGCGCTGGATCGCGATCGTCAGGTCCTGATCCTCCGCCAGCGTATCCTCCGGATAGCCGCCGACCGCGTCCAGCGCGCTGCGCCGCCATGCGCCCACCGCACCGGGCACCACCGTCATCGCGTCGAACCCGGCGAGCGCGCGGCGTTCCAGATTCTGCGCGGTGATGTATTCGATCGCCTGCCAGCGGGTGACGAGATTGACGCGGTTGCCCACCCGCGCGTCGCCCGCGACCGCGCCGATCGCCGGATCGGCGAACCACCGCGCCAGCCGGGCGATGGTCTGTGCCTCGAACTGGGTATCGGCATCGAGCGCGATCACCACTTCGCCGTCCGACTCTTGCAAGGCGCGGTTGAGCGCCGCCGCCTTGCCGCCGTTGGCCAGCGTCAGCAGGCGGACGCGCGGGTCGTCGGCGAACGCCGCGCGTATCAGTGCGCTGGTCGTATCGCGCGACCCGTCGTCGGCGACGATCACCTGCACGGCGGGATAATCGCTCGCCAGCACCCGCCGGACCGAGGCGACGATGACCCGCTCCTCGTTATAGGCGGGGATGATGACCGAGACGGTGGGTGCGAACACCTGCGGTTCGGTGCGGCGGCGGCGCGCCTGCAACCGTGCGAGCCCCGCCATCATCACTGCCCGCGCCATGCCCAGCGCGATCGCGACGTAGAACAGCCAGGTCAGCGCCGCGGACAGCGCCGCCAGCACGACGAAGACCGCGACATCGGTACGCACCGCCCACAGGTCGCCGCCCGTCACCGCCGGCATCGCCCGCGCCGGCGACACGCCGACCAGTCGTGATGCGGTGACGAAGCGATAGCCGTTCGCCTTCAGGGCGGTGATGATCCGCGGCAGCGCCGCCACCGTCTGCGCCCGGTCGCCGCCGCCGTCGTGGAGCAGGATCACGTTGCCGCTGCTGCTCACGGTGGCGTCGTGGACCTGATCCAGCACCTGCCGCACGATCGCATCGGTGCCCGGCCGCTGCCAGTCGTTGGGATCGACGTGGAGGCCGACTACGGTATAGCCCGCGCGCTGCGCCTGCAGCGCCGGTCCCAGTTCGTCGGTAGTGGTCGGCTCGGCATCCCCGAAATAGGGCGCGCGGAACAGCGTCATCGACCGGCCGGTATAGGCCTGCACCAGCCGCTGCGTCGTGTTCAGTTCCAGCGCGGTGCCGCGCGGCCCCAGCCGGGCCATGTTGGGATGGGTATAGCTGTGGTTACCGATCTCGCTGCCGTCGGCGACGATCCGGTTGAGCAGACCGGGATGCGCCAGCGCGTTCTCGCCGATGACGAAGAAGGTCGCGGGTACGTGCGCGGCTTTCAGCACGTCGAGTATCTTCGGCGTCCAGGTCGCGTCCGGCCCGTCGTCGAAGGTCAGCGCCAGCGCCTTGGGGTCGGCGGCGCCGGCACGCTGCACGACATAGGGAGTGGGCAGCACGTCGTAGCGTTCGTCGCGGATGATGCCTTGTGCATCGGTGCGCAGCGTGCGCCGCCCGACCGTGGGTGTGGCGGCGATCCGCAGGATTTCACCCGATCCCTCGACATCGGTGTTCAGCATCGCGGCGGGGTGCGACAGGGCGGGGCGGTGGCCGGTACGCATCGCCGCCAGATCGGCCCAGAAGCCCTGATCCTCGCTGCCGAGCCGCCACAGCGCGACATCGCCGATTCCCAGCCGCTTCAGCGCCTGCATCTGGTTCCAGCTGGTGGCAGCGTCGAGCATCCACACCGCATGGTGCGTTCCCCCTTCGTCATAGGCAAAACTGGCATTGCCGCTGCCGGAATCGAAGACCGGCGCGGCGCTGCTGTCATGGGCGGCCAGCCATGCCTCCTCGATCGACAGCGCATCGGTATCGTCGCCGTGCCAGTCATAGGCATAGCTGCCAAGCGCCACGACCAGCTTCGCGGCCGGCACGATGCGCCGCGCGGCGCCGACCTGTTGCACGAACCAGTCCTGCGCAGCGATCGGGCCGGCGCTGCCCCCCTCCCAATGCTGGTCATAGGCCATGAAGATCAGCTTGTCCGACACGGCCGCCAGTGCCGCGAGCGGCCAGCGTTCGTCTTCCGCCGGCGCGGTGACGGCAAGGACGGTGCCGGCGGGCATGGCGCTGTGCAACTGGCGCAGGAAGTCGAGATAGGGGCGGATCGCGGTGGCGGGCAACGCCTCGAAATCCATCACCAGCCCCGTCACCTTGCGGGTCGCGACCATGGCGGCGAGCTTTCGGGCGAGCATCCGGCTATCGGTGCGGTGGGCCAGCAGCGCGGCGGCGCCGTCGCCGTCCCAATCGCTGTCGCCGAAATTCTGCACCATCGGCAGCACCCTGGGTGGATGTCGCATCGCCGCCAGCGTGCGGTCGAACGGGTCGTCGCGGGCGATGGACATGGTATGCCTCGGCCCCGCCACCGTGATGAGCGCGGGCACGATCCAGTCGAGCGCATCGTGGTTGCGGCGCAACGAGGCGAGACTGCCGTCATTGCCCGGTTCATAGAAGCCGATGCTGAGTGCGGACCCGCCTGCCGCTGCCCGGCGATGCGGCAGCCATGCGGCCAGCCCGCGCGGATGATGGTCGCCACGTGCAGCGGCCGCATGGGGCAGCGGCAGCGGCAGGCGGAAGTCCGGTCGTTGCGGCATCACCATCAACGTCGTCGCGAACGCGGCCGCCGCCAGCGCCACCACCAGCATCAGCACCGCCATCATCCGCCGCGACACGCGGCCGCGTCGCCCGGTGGGATCGAAGAAAACCGGTGCCGACATCGTTTCTGTCCTGCCCTGCTAATATGCCATCGCGGCCGATAGTGTCGCGACGGTCTTGCCCGCTCGCCTACCTGTGGCGACCTGAGCGGGGGCTGGGCGCCAGCTTACCTTTTCGTCATCTTGGCCCGTCCCGACGACGGCGGCGGGGTCCGGCTCCGGTTCAGGCGCTCAACGCATAGGTGATGACGAAGCATGCCGCCGTCAGCAGCAGCATGGCGATCATGAAGGTGGCATCCGCCACCCGTTCCATCCGATGCAGGCGATGACGATGCAGGCTACGCAGCGAGACGTAGGAGGCGAGCGTCGCGACGAGGAACAGGAGCGAATCGATCGCCAGCAGATCGTCGGCGATGCTGGCCCGCCGCCCGATTGCCACGCCGACGTGCAGCAGGCCGATGCCGGTCAGGCATACCCCGACCATCGCCGAGGCGATCGGGCAGATCAGCCGGCAGATCCGCTCGTCCAGCGCCGCGCGACGGGCCGGGCCGGGGATGGGTGATGGTTCGATCATCGCCATCCTGTGGGCGGGGGCGTCTGGCAGCGGGCTGACCGGAAGATGAGCGATCCGTCATGTTGCGCCCATCGCCCGAACAGGCGCGGTCGGCGACAAGGGCGGCCGAACCGGACGAACAGATGCAGGAAAATCGCCGATGCTCTCCCTTTCCTACCGGCAGGCCGCGACCTTCGCCGATCTGTTCGCGGCGTGGTTCGATACGGCAATGGGCGTGTGGCCGGGCGCACCGGCCGCAATCGTGCGGGCCGAACCGGTGTCGCCGGGGTGGGCGCCATGAACGACGTCCGCCGGCTCGGTCGGGTGGCGCTGGCCTTGGCGCTGCCCGCATTGCTGGTGGCGGCGCTGGCGCTGCACGGTATGCGGGGGCAGCGGATCGCGATGCAGGCGCGGCTGGGCGCGACGTTTGCCGGGGTCCGGCCGGTCGTGGTCACCAGCCTGCGCCGGGGCGGACCGGCGGACCATGCCGGGCTGGCGGTGGGCGACGTGGTGGAAACCATCGACGGCCACCCGGCCGGCTCGCTTGCCGGACTGGACCGGGCGGTGGCATCAGGCACCCCGGCGGCGGTGCGCATCCGGCGCGGCACGCGTGAGATCGGGGTCATCGTCTGGTAACGACGGGACGGTTACCGGAGCGGACATCGGAGGGCGGCCATGGGTCACAAGATATTGCTGGTCGAGGACGACGACGCCACCGCCGGCTACGTTGCCAGGGGGTTGGGCGAGGAGGGGTTCGTGGTCGATCGCGTCGGCAACGGGCGCGATGGCCTGTTCCACGCCACCGACGGCAGCTATGACTGCATCGTCCTCGACCGGATGTTGCCGGGCATGGACGGGATGGCGGTGCTGTCCGCATTGCGGGCCGCGGGGGTGGCGACGCCGGTCATTATCCTGTCCGCGCTGGGATCGCCCGAAGACCGGGTGAAGGGACTGGTCGGCGGCTCCGACGATTATCTGGTCAAGCCGTTCGCCTTCGCCGAACTGCTCGCGCGCATTCGGCTGCTGATGCGACGCGGTGCGGCCACGCCGACGGCGCAGACAGTGCTGCGATGCGATGATCTGGAAATGGACCTGCTCGCCCGCCGCGTGGTCCGGTCTGGTCGGACGCTGACGTTGCAGCCGCGCGAGTTCCGCCTGCTCGAATATCTGCTGCGCCATGCCGAGCAGGTGGTGACGCGCACCATGTTGCTGGAAGGCGTATGGGATTATCATTTCGATCCGGGTACCAACGTGATCGACGTCCATCTCAGCCGCCTGCGCAAGAAGGTGGATGAGGGGTTCGCCCGGCCATTGCTCCATACCGTGCGCGGGGTCGGATACCGGCTCGGCGTGGATGGTTGAGGGCCACGTGCCGGCATGAACTGGCGGTCGACCACGGTGCGGTTCGCCGCGCTGGTGTTCCTGTTGCAGATCGCGGCGGCGGGCGTGCTGCTGCTGGCGGTGCGCGTGATCGTCCATGGGCAGGTCTATGCCGGCGCCGCCGCGACCGGTGAGATGGTGCGGCAGGACGTGCTGGCGGTGCAGGCACAGGGTGTCGCGGCAATCGCCCACGCCATCGTCCTGCACACCATCGGCGACACAGGTTCACGCGCCGTGCTGCTGCTGACCGATGCCGCCGGCCGGCCACTGGCGGGGAATCTCGATGCGCTGCCACCCAATGTCATGCCCGACGGCCAGCCGGTGCAGATCGACCTTTATCGCCGCCGCCATGCGACGCCGGAGGCCATGTTGGTGCGCGTCGATCGACTGGCGGGCGGATTGCGGCTGCTGACCGGCAGCGTGGTGGAGGACGAGGCGCGCACCGTCCGCCTGCTCGAACTGGCGATGCTGGTCGCCCTGTCGCTGGCGGTCGCATTCGCCGCGCTGGCGGCGTGGCTGGCGGCGCGGATGATCGTGTTGCGGCTGGGGGATACGGTCGCGACGCTGGATGCGGTGCGCGATGGCGCGCTGTCGCGTCGGGTGCCCGCCGATGCCAGCGGCGATGCGTTCGCGCTGCTGGCGGCCTCTGTCAATGCCACGCTCGACCGGACCGGGCGGCTGGTGGAGGAACTGACGCTGGCGACCGACATGCTGGCGCACGACCTGAAATCACCGCTGACCCGACTGCGATCGGCGCTGGAACGCGCTGCGGTCGCGGCCGATACGCCGGCGGCGCAGGAGGCAGTGGAGCGTGCGCAGGCGGAAGGGCAGCGGTTGCTGACGACGGTGGAGACGGCGTTGCGCATCTCCCGCGCCGAGGCGGGGATCGGGCGCGATGCGTTCGCCCCGGTCGACCTTGCGATCGAGTTGGAGGAGATCGCGGAAATCTACGGCCCGCTGGTCGAGGAGGCGGGCCGCGCGATCCGGGTGGTGACACCGGTGCGACCGACGCTGAAACTGCACCGCGAACTGATGGCGCAGGCGTTGGGAAACCTGATCGACAATGCCGCGAAATACGGGGCCGGCACGATCACGCTGGCGGTGGAGGCGATCGTCGGCGGGGTGCGGGTGTCAGTGTCCGACGAAGGTGCCGGCATCGCGCCCGAACACCGCGCGGCCGCGCTTCGCCGGTTCGGGCGGGTGGATGAGGCGCGGGGCGGGTCGGGCGCGGGGCTGGGCCTGTCGCTGGTCGGGGCGGTCGCCCGATTGCACGGCGGCGCCCTCGCGCTGCAGGACGCGGGCGGCCTGCGGGTGGTGATCGACCTGCCGGTCGGGGAAGAACCGACCGGCTGATCGACCTGTATCAGGCGAAGGCGACGCGGGTGGGGCGGCGGCGGCGCAGCATCATGCCGGTTGCACCGAAGCCGATCAGCATCATCGCCCAACTTGCTGGCTCCGGCACCGCCGACACGGTGAAATTGACGATCGTCGCGATCTGCGCCGTCGACAGCCCGTCGACGCGCGGGGCCGCCATCAGCGCCTGCCCGGTGGTGCGGGCGAGGTCCACGTCGCTGGCGAGCGGCCCGGCCTCGCCCCTTGCCAGGAACGCGAAGTTGAGCAGGCTGACGCTCTGCCCGGCCGCGACGTCCAGCACGAAGCGGGCATTGTAGCGATCGGGTGTGATCGCGGCCTGTGCCAGCCCGTTATTGCCCGCGACCAGCGCCAGCACCGCATCGCTGGTGCAATTGCCGTCACCATCGTCCTCGCAGCTGACCGTCAGGCCACCCTGTGCGTAATGGACCAGTTCGTCGCCATCCGACCCGAGGTTGCCGAAGAAGTTCACCGTCGTGCGGATCGCGGCACCGGTGGTGTTCGTGAAGGTGTCGAGGAAGCGATAGGTATTGCCCGACAGCAATTCGACCTGCCGGTTGAGCGCCAGTCCGCCGGTGCCGGTGTTATAGAAACCGAACGTATCGAACGTGTCGAAGCCGCCATCGGCGATTGATCCCAGCGCGCGGTTGCTCGGCTGCACGTTGCCACCAGGGCCGACATAGCGCGCGGCGACGCCGGTGCCCGTGAAGATGTCGGCACCAGCTTGGAACTGCGCGGCATGGGCGCTGGCGGGAAGCGTGGCGGCCAGCAGGGTGAGCGCCGCGATCATACGGGTGTGCATGGGTTTCTCCGGGAAAGGAATGGTCGGTCGGCAACGGGCCGACCGCAAAATGGATGATGCCGGACGAGCGTCAGGCGCGGCGGGCGGTGAGCCACTGATCGGGCTTCAGCGGGCGGCCGACCAGGCGGACCTCGCCGATATTCCCGAAGAAGCCGTCGACACGGGCGCCGTTCCACCATGACGCGCCGATGATCCACGGATTGTTGACGCTCTGCGAGCGCATGCCGACCTCGCCCGTCACGTTGCGCAGCACGGGCGCGCCCTCGACGTACAAGATCGTTTCCCGTGTCGCGGGGTCGCAGACGATCGCGACATGATACCAGGTGTCGGCCATGATCTCGCCCGACCAGTTGGCCTGCGGCAGTGCGGCGTTGCTGGCCGGCACCACCTCCCACTGGATTTCACGCAGCGACGAGATTGCGAACAGCACCGACGACGCCTCGCGGTCACCGCCGCGGAAGCCGGGCAGGTTGCCGCGATTGCCGACGCGGCCCAGGATGTTGCCCCAACGGTGGTTCTCCCGCGTCCAGCCGGCATCCACCTTGATGAACGCCTCCACCGTATAGCCGTCCCAGAAGCTGCGGTTGTTGACCGCGGCGTTCATCGCGGTCGAGAACGAGCTGTTGCGGCCGGTGACCTTGTCGGTGTTCAGGAAGCGGACGCTGGCCGGGCACGACGACAGGTGATGACGGTCGTCGGACCATTGCACGTCGCCGGCCTGTGCCGGACCCGCCAGTGGCACACGCGTCATCGGGAAGGCGCCGGTGGCATCCGGCAGTGCCTCGCCCACCGCGACGATCGCACCTGCCTTGCCCGCCATTGGCCGCCAATGGGCATAGGTGTCGGCGACGACGGGATAGTCGTTGGCATCGCGCGGTGGTACCGCCACCGGTACGGCCGGCTCGACATAGCCGGCCAGCAGCTTTTCCTTCACGACCGGCAGGATCGGCGCGCCGGTGGTCGACCAGACCGGGCGGAAGCGCAGGAAGCCCGCGAACCGTTTCTTGAAGTTGATGTCGATGCTGAACTGTTCGTTTGGCTCGGTCAGCAGCGCACGATCGAACTGGTTGAGCGTCGCCTTGGGCTTCTGCACCACCCAAGGCGAGAACGACATAACGTCGATCCGATTGGCAGACAGGTCGAATTCGTACAGCCGCATCAGCGCGTTGCCGCCCTGATAATCCATCTGGTAATCGACCACCATCTCCTCGACCGAATTGCCGAAGTCGTTGAGCTTGGTCAGCCGTGCGGCGCCGTGGTGATGGCCGTTCAGCGTCATGAAGATCTGGTCGTTGTCGCGGATCAGCCGGTCCCACAGCATCTTGCCATAGTCGGTTTCGAGCGGGCTGATGCCGTCCTTGTCGATGTTGAGCAACTGGTGGTTGGACAGGATCACCGGCAGTGTCGGATTGCGGCGGATCACGTCGCGCGCCCAGCCGATCGCGGCATCGGAGATGCGCCACGACAGCGACATCACCATGAAGCGGATACCATGCGCCTCAAATACGTGATATTCGTGGAAGCCCGAGCCGTCGCGTTCCCGGAAGGTCGCCTGCGCCGCCGCCCGGCTGGCCGGGAACCACTGGAGATAGGGTTCGCCGCTGCCGTTGCGCTGTGCATCGGTGCCGGTCCCCTGATCCCAGGGGCCGCGATATTCGAAGGCGGCGGCGACGTCGTGATTGCCTGCCAGGATTGAATAGGGGATGCGGGCCGCCTCCAGCCGCTTCATCGCGGCATCGGCGACCTGCCACTGGCTGGGCTTGCCGACCTGGTCGACTACATCGCCCAGATGGATGACGAACGGGATATTGTACGCCGCCGCGTTGTCGGCGATCCACTTCGTCTGCGCGGCGAACGGCTCGCTGCCATATTTGCGGGAGAACTGGCTGCTCTCCTCCGGCGTGGCGTAGCGCGAATAGAATTGCGTGTCGGGCAGCACGGCCACCGTGAAACTGGTGGTGGCGTTCGGAATCTTCGCATCCGCCATTGACGAGGCGTCGCCGCTGGCGGCCGTCGGGGTGGCATTCGCATCCCCCTCCCCATCGCAGCCCGACAGCAACCCGGCGCCCAATGGCAGTATCGACAGTCCGGCAACATTGCGCAGCACCGCGCGTCGATCGGCGACGTGACGCATCGCGCCACCGCCCTGTTCGTCGTTCATGATGTATTTTCCCCACGGATCGGCATTTCGCCGTTGCCCGTGCAGCTACCCACAGCAGATTGCAGCCACGCGTCGGTTGCATGTCAATTTCACGACGCCGTGGCGCGATGGCGTCCGTGCAGCGGACGATTGCGTCGGGCGGGCAGGCGGACGACAAGGAGACAATTGACAGGAGTATCCCATGCGTTCGCTTGCCTTTGCCCTGCTGCCGATGATGGCGTTGTTGCCCGCCGCTACGCCCGTTCCGATCCAGGCGACGAAACCCGCAACCGGTTCGACGGCGACGGCACAGGATGCCGCGCTGATCCGCTTCCTCGATGCCGCCTATGACGAGCAATTGGCCCTCAGCCCGGAAGCGCAGACCCAGCTCGGCCTCAAGACCGATTACGGCCGGCTCGACGACTATACCGATGCCGCCGCGGTGCGCGCGCAGACGCTGGCCGAACGCCAGCTGGCGGCGATGCGTATGCGGTTCAAGCCCGATCAATTGGGCGAGGGCGGGCGGGTCAGCTATCGCCTGTTCGAATATGAGGTCGACCGGGGCCGCCGTTCGCTGCCGTTCCGCAATCTGCGCTTCCCGGTATCGACCAATGGCAGCCCGGCGGGAGAAATTCCTGTACTGCTCATCAACAACCACAAGGTCGACACGGTCGCCGACGCCGAAGCCTATGTCTCGCGGCTGCGCGAGACCGAGCGAGTGATGCGCGAGGTGGCGACGACGATGCGGGCGCAAGCGGCGGCCGGGATCATCCCCAACAAGGTCAATTTCGCGCCCGCGCGGGCCGACGCGCAGGCGATCGTCACCGGCGCACCGTTTGACGGGGCGGCGGATTCGACGCTGATGGCCGATTTTCGCAAGAAGGTGGCGGCGCTGGATGCCCCCGCTGCCACCAAGGCGCGGCTGCTGGGCGAGGCACAGGCAGCGCTGACCGGGCCGTTCCGGCACGGTTACGCGCTGCTGTTCGCGGCGCTGGACGAGATCGAGCCTAAGGCGACGGGCAATTTCGGCGCATGGCATCTGCCCGGCGGCGACGCCTATTACGCCGATCGCCTGCGCAATTCGACGACGACCGAACTGACCGCGGACCAGATCCATCAGCTCGGCCTGCGCCAGGTCGCGGCGATCCGGCAGGAGATGGAGGGGATCAAGCGCGAGGTCGGCTTTACCGGCACGCTGGAAGAATTCTTCACCCGGATCCGCACCGATCCGCAGTTCAAATATGCCAACACCGCTGCCGGGCGCGACGAATATCTGCGCGATGCGCGCGGCGTGATCGCGGCATCGATGGCGGCAGCCCCCCGCTATTTCAGGGTGCTGCCCAAGGCGGCGCTGGAAGTGCGCGCAGTGGAAAAATGGCGGGAGGGCACCGCCTCCACCGCCTTCTATAACCCGCCCTCGGCGGACGGATCGCGGCCCGGCATCTATTACGTCAATCTGGTCGACATGAACCAGACGCAGAAGGTGCAGGTCGCCGGCATCGCCGCGCATGAAGGCGCGCCGGGCCATCATTTCCAGATCGCCCGTCAACAGGAACTGGCCGCGCTGCCCAAGTTCCGCAAGTTCGGTGGCTATGGTGCCTATGTCGAGGGGTGGGGCCTCTATTCGGAGCGGCTGGCGAACGAGATGGGGGTGTACAAGACCCCGTACGACCGGTTCGGCATGTTGTCGTTGCAGGTATGGCGCGCGATCCGGCTGGTGCTGGATACCGGCATCCATTCCAAGCGGTGGACGCGCGAACAGGCGATCGCCTATTTCCGGGCGAACAGTTCCGTCTCCGACAAGGATATCGCGCGTGAGGTGGACCGGTATTTCAACTGGCCGGGGCAGGCGACCAGCTACATGGTCGGCCAGTTGAAGATCGCCGAACTGCGCGCCCGCGCCGAACGCGAACTGGGACCCCGCTTCGATATCCGCGACTTCCACGAGGCGGTGCTGGGGCAGGGCGCGCTGCCGCTCGACGTGCTGGAGGAGCAGATCAAGGACTATATCGCGGCGAAAAAGGGATAGCGGTTCAGCCGGCCAGCGGTGAACGGTCGTAGTCGCGCAGCAGCGCGGCGACGTCGTCATAAATCGCGACCGCGCCGGCTCGTGTCAGCGCATCGTCGGCGAACCCGCCGGAGCGGACGGCGACTGCGGCAATCCCGCATTTCGCCGCGGCTTCCAGATCATACGGGGTGTCGCCGACCACGATCACCTCGTGCGGGGGCAGCGATCCGATCTTCTTCAGCGCGGTGGCGAAGATATCGGGCGCGGGCTTGGTGTTCTCGACATCGTCGGCACTGGTGGTTTCGGCCACCAGTTCGCGGGCATCCAGCAGGTCCAGATAATGGTCGAGTTCCTGCTCCGATGCGGAGGAGGCGAGAACCACCCGCAGGCCCGCGGCATGAACCCGGCGCAGCAGGTCGTGCGCGCCGGGAAAAGGCTTCACCTCGTTCAGGAAGCGCGCCTTGAACACCTTGCCGTGCGTCTCGCCGAGCGCCGCCTGTTCCTCCTCGTCCAGATCGGGCAGCAGCGTGGGGACGAGCATGTCGGTGCCCTTGCCGATCTGGTCATGGATCGTCTGGCGATCGAACCGTGCGCCGATGCCCGCAAAGGCTTCTTCCCATGCGATGACGTGATGATCGTTGCTGTCGACGAGCGTACCGTCGATGTCGAACAGGACAGCCGTGATGGCCATAGGAATGCCTTTCGGGAAACGGGCGATGTGATCCGCCGCGCCTGTGATGGGAGCGCATGGCCGGATGCCGTGGTTCCCGTCGACCTTCCATGGCGCGGAAATAGCGGGTGGCGGCGGGACAGCGACGCTTGGCCGACGGCTATCTTTTCTATCAATTCCTATCGCGGTGATGGGGTATGCTGACGATATGTCAGCCAGCGTATCCGCCATCGACCGTCTTGCCCGACCCCATAACGAGGGCGGAGCTGGCGCGAGCATCGGTGAGGCGCTGGCCTCGCTGAAGGCCGCGCGCCTCGACTGGCGGCAGCGGCGCGCGGTGACCGCAGATTCTCCTCGCTTTCCGTCCCGGCATGGGCTGGAGCGGATCGTCGAGATGCTGGCGGCGGCACTCTATCCGCGCCGGCTCGGCCAGTTTCGCGGCGAGGCGGCGGACGAGGATGCGTTCGTCGTCGCCAAGCTGATCGCCGCGACCGGCGAACTGGAGCGCGAGATCGCCGCCGAACTAGGATATTGGCAGGAAGAGGCTCGCGGCGGCACGTTCGATTCCGATCAGCCCGGCCTGATCGTGCGATTATTCTCGGCCACGCTGGGCGCGGTACGTCGACTGGTGGACAGCGATGTCGAGGCGGCGTTCCTCGGCGATCCTGCTGCGCGCAGCGTCGATGAAATCCTGATCTGCTATCCCGGCGCTACCGCCAGCCTGTATCACCGCATCGCGCACCAACTGCACGAATTGGGCGCGCCGATCACCGCCCGGATCATCTCCGAGATCGCCAACGAACGCACCGGGATCGATATTCATCCGGGCGCGACGATCGGCGAGGGCTTCTTCATCGATCACGGCACCGGCGTGGTGATCGGCGAAACCGCGATCATCGGCGCGCGGGTGCGGCTGTACCAGCACGTCACGCTGGGTGCGCGCACGCCGATCGGCGATCGTCAGCCGGGGCCGATGGAGCGCCATGCCCGGCATCCGATCATCGAGGACGATGTCGTCATCTATGCCGGCGCGACGATTCTGGGGCGGGTGACGATCGGGCGCGGCACGACGATCGGTGGTAATGTGTGGCTGCTGGATGACGTGCCCCCCGGCAGCATCGTCGTCCAGCCTGCCGCACGGGTCGCCGCGGCGGCCGACGCCGCGGCGGTGCGCGACGCGCTGTCGGGCGGGGGCTGAAGGGTGGGTGGCATCCCCCGCAAGCCGGTGATCGGCGTGCTCTGCTGTAACGAGGTGGCGGATCGCCCCGTGCAGGTCGTCGCCAGCCGCTTCGTCCTGCCCCTGCGCAGCATATCGGACGCCACCGTGCTGCTGGTGCCCGCGTTGATCGATGGCAACGATGCCGGGCAACTGGCCGCGATCCTCGATGGATTGCTGCTGACGGGATCGCGATCGCACGTCGCGCCCTTGCGCTATGGCAGCGATGCCGTGGCCGCACCGCTCGACGAGCAGCGTGACGAGGTGGCATTGTCGCTGGCCGGGCGGATGATCGAGGCGGGCAAGCCGGTGTTCGGCATCTGCCGGGGGATGCAGGAGATCAACGTGCTGTTCGGCGGTACCCTGGCCGCGGATCGCGACGGCGCGCATCTGCACGGCACGCCCGGCGACTATGCCTCGCTCTTTGATCACCGCCACGATGTCGAACTGGTCGACGGCGGTCGGCTGGCGGGCGGGATCGGCACCCGGCGGCTGTCGGTCAATTCGGTGCATTATCAGGGTGTCGACCGGTTGGGCGGTGGCCTGTCGGTGGAGGCGGTGGCGACCGACGACGGGCTGATCGAGGCGATCTCGGCACAGCCCTGCGGCGCAGACGTGTTGGCGGTGCAGTGGCATCCCGAATGGAACGTCGAATCTTGCGCCGACGGCCGCGCGTTCTTCACGATGATCGGCACGTCGTTGCGACGTTAAACTGGATCGATGATCCAGATTACAGTTCGGCAGGCATCGTTGAAAAATCGTTATGCTCCGTGTTAATTCAGCCGCTTACCAGCGTTTCGAGTGGACCAATCACCCCGCCGTGCGTTTCGATCGCGACATCATGGATAACGGGAAAGCGCCGCATCCGGATGGCCGATCACGATCGAAAGGATGATGACATGATCCGTTTACGCACCCTGCCGCTGGCGCTGCTGCTCGCCGGGACAGCCGTAACCGCCTCTGCCCAGACGCCCCCGCCCCCGCCCCCGGCCGAGGCGAAGATACAGGCCACCGCCTATGTGATGGCTGCCGGCAAGAGCGACATGTATGAGATCGAATCGAGCCGTATCGCGCTCCAGAAGACGCAGAATGCCGGCATTCGCCGTTATGCCGACATGATGATCAAGCATCATCAGAAGACGACCGCCGACACGATGGCGGCGGCGCGCAAGGCTGGCATGAACCCGTCGCCGCCCGCACCGGACGCTGGCATCACCGCCTCGCTGGGCGAACTGCAGGCGGCGTCGGGGGCCGATTTCGATCGCCTGTATCTGGGGCAGCAGGTGCCCGCGCACCAAGCCGCACTCGACCTTCATCAGAGCTATGGTGCCGGCGGCGATCAGCCGGCGCTGAAGACGACCGCGAAGAAGGCGGTGCCGATCGTCAAACAGCATCTGGCTGCCGCCCAGCGGATGCAAGGTGCGATGGGCGGCAGCGCCGGCGGTATGTAACGACTGACCGGACCAGCGGCCGTTGGGCGACCGCTGGTCCGGCGATTGATGGCATACCGGCAGTCATGCCGTTCGTGAGGTGGCGCTAGTCCGCCAGCATCGCTGCCAGCGGGGCGGTTATCATTTCCCGTATGCCGACATCGTCATGGGTGATGATCCGGGCCGCGATGCCCATCCTGCCAGCCAATGTCGTACCTTTCTCGGCACCCAGCACCGTCAGTGCAGTCGCCCATGCATCCGCGACAAGTGTCGACGAATGGATGACGCTGGCGGAGATTATGCCGCCGGTGGCAGCACGGCCGGTGCGGGAGTCGATCGTGTGCTCGCCCCGCCGATAGTTCCCCGATGTCGCGACCGACAGGCCGTGAAGCGCGATCCGAAGCGACGGGAGATCGGCAATTGGGGGCACTTCCAGATCCACCCACCAGGGCTCGCCATCAGGGCGCAGGCCACGCCCGGCAAGTTCGCCCCCGATCTCGATCAGCGCATGACGGATACCGCGCGCATGAAGCAGGTCGGTGACCGCGTCGACCGCATGGCCCTTCGCGATCCCCGACAGGTCGAGTGACAGGCCGCCGGGCTGGCGCAATCGCCGCGTTCCCGCATCGAAGGCCAGCCGCCGCCAGCCCGATCGCGCCAATGCCGCCTCGATATCGACCGGGGTCGGTGGCGTGGCGACAGAGCGGGGGCCGAAACCCCACAAATCGACCACCAATCCGATCGCCGGATCGAATGCACCGTCGGTAATCCCGGCGATCGTCAGCCCCTGCGCCATCACCGTCGCGAAATCGGGCGGTAACGCACACCACTGGCCGCCGGCGGCACGGTTGAATCTCGACAGCAGCGAAGCCGGTTCCCAATGGCTCATCTCCGCGACGATGCCGTCCAGTCGCGCCTCTATCGCTATCTGGACGGTGGCGGCGTCGAAGCCGCGCGGTGCGGCGAGGCGGACATGCCACGTCGTTCCCATCGTCTCGCCGCCCAAGTCGACGATCGCCGCCGCCGGATCGCGGTTGGCGACGGCGGCGGGGTCGATCATCGCGGGCAAGGCGATCCGCATGGCGGGAGTGAGCGGCGTCAGGGGGTAAGCACTTCCAGCGTGGTGGTGTAGTTCATCCGCCGCTCGGTTGCGCGTGGGGTGGTGGGCTTGGCATCGGTAGCGGTCGCGTTCAGCCAGTACATGCCGGCGGCCGGCCACGTTACCGTCACCACGCCGTCCGGCCCGGCGACCAGTTCCCGCGCACCCTCCGCATCGCGATACCGCTTGCCGCCGGGAACCACCGTTGCCTTCAGGCCGGCGGCAGGCTTGCCGTCGATCAGGAAGCGGAACCTGGCCGGCTGGCCTGCGACCAGTTCGTCCGGATGGGTAATGGGGGCGAATTCCAGCCCCTTGCCCATGATGGCGAACACCTTGGTGGTAGGTTCGCCAGCGGTCACGAAAATCTCGTTGCGGCCCGACATCTCGATCACCTTGACGTCGGTGGCGTTGGCCGGAATGTCAGCGACGGTCAGCGCTGCCGCGTCACCTGGCCGGGGCGGGCCACGGCGGCCGATCCGCTTCTCGACGCCGTCCGCCTTGAAACTGCCCATGACCGCGTTCTGCACCAGACCGATCTTCCACGTGCCCGGCTTGTCGAGCTTCACGTCGAAAGTGGAGCGGTAACGGCCGGTCGCGCCGTTCTGCAACTGGCCTTCGCTACCGTCGGGCTGCCAGACCTTCATGGGCTCGATCCGCAGCGGCTGATGATCGAAGAAGAACAGGTCGTTCGATATCGCGGCATCGACGGTGACCCAGCCGTCCGTCCCCGAAAAAACGGTGCCGGACGGCAATAGCCAACTGCGATGCGCAGAGACCATGGCGGGAACGGAGACCAGCGCGGCGGCGGCGATCAGGCGACGGACGAACGGCGACATGCGGATGATCCTTATCAACGGGGGGAAATGGTGACGGCGCCAAGTTCGGCCTTGCCGGCGGCGCGGGCGATGGATTTGGGGACGGACAGCGGCACCGACACCAGCTCGCGACCACCGGTCTCGCGTGCGGCCTCGACGTTCAGCACATATTGGCCGGGCTTCAGGTCGGCGGGCAGGGGGATGCTGTACTGGCCGGGCGCGCGGGTCGCGCCGCTGACACCGTCGGCGGGCATCGCCATCGACCGGCCGCCCTTGCGCCACCAGGCGCGCAGATCCGCCAGCCATTTGGTCCCGGGTTCGTTGCCGCGCTTCTTCACATCGTACCAGACGCCCAGCGTGCGGGCCGTGCCGCCCCCGGCCGGCTCCAGCCAGATCGCGACATAGGGACGGTGGTATTCGGCGACGTCGAGGCGCGGAATGGTGACGCTGACGGTCCCGGCGGCGGCAGGGGCGCTGATGGCACCGGCCAGCAGGACGAAACGGGATGGACGCATGACAGGCCCTTTCAGTGAAGGAAGACGAGGATCAGGATGACGGGAATGACCACGCCGAGCGCGACCATCGGCCAGGTCAGCGGACGGTGGCGCGCGTGAAACTGAAGCAGCAGAAGCCCGGTCAGCGTGAACAGGATGCAGGCACCGGCGAAGATGTCGATGAACCAGCTCCATGCGGTGCCGGCATTGCGCCCCTTGTGCAGATCGTTGAGATACGAGATCCAGCCGCGATCCGTGGTTTCCGCGGTGATGCGGCCGCTGGCCCGGTCGATGCTGACCCATGCGTCGCCACCGGGGCGCGGCAACGCGACATAGACGTCGGTATCGGACCATTCGCCCGGCCGGTCGGCGGGATCGAGACCCACCACCGTGGCGATCCGGGTAGCCACGGCAGCTGGCAGCGGCGCGTCGGCGGCAGGCGTTTGCGCCAGCATGCGCCGCAGCGCGGGCGGCAGGGTGCCCGTCTTTTCCTTCACCACCGGCGTCGCGCCGATCGTGGCGGCATGGTTCAAGGTGATGCCAGTGGCCGCGAACAGCAGCATCCCGACCAGCGAGACGGCGGCACTGATCCAGTGCCAGCTGTGCAACTGCTTCAGCCACCAGCTGCGCCACTTGCGCTTCGGCTTCGGCCGGGCGGCGGGCACCACGGTGTGGCTGCGATCCGGGGGAGGGGCGATTGTGTCGGTCACGAAACGCTCGCTAACCGGTGTCCGTCACGGGTTCAACCGCTATTGCGAACCACTATCACGATTGTTGGTGGCGGAAGCGATCATGGTGCCGGGGGACGACACCAGTTCCAGCCGCTGCGCGACGGTGCCGATCTCCACCCCCTCCTCTCGCAAGGTGTGGAGGAGCGCGAGCAGCACGTTGCTGCGCGCGCCGTACGCGGCACGGGGCGAGACAACCTGCGCCATGCAATTGAACAGGATACGGCCATCGGCGATGCCGTCGACGAATGCGTTGGGAGCGGGATCGGCGAGTACCGCTTCCTCGGCGGCGAAGGCATCCAGCACGATCCGGCGGACGCGCGGCGCATCGGTGCCGATCGGCACGGAGAAGAGAATCTGGATTCGCCCCAGCGGGCTGCCCAGCGTCTTGTTGAGCACGGATTTGGTGATGAGTTCGGAATTGGGAACGATCAGCGTCGAATGATCGCCCAATTCGATCTCGGTGGAACGGACGCTGATCCGCTTTACGTCGCCCTCGTCGGTGCCGACGCGGATCAGGTCGCCGATCTTGATCGGGCGTTCGGCCAGCAGGATCAGGCCGGACACGAAGTTCTGCGTGATCGCCTGCAGGCCGAAGCCGATGCCGACCGACAGCGCCGACAACAGCAGCGCGATCCGTTCCACCCCGATGCCCAGCGACGCGAGCGTCCAGATCACCGCCAGCGCGACACCCAGATAACGCGCGATCAGGCTGACCGAATTGCGCCCGTTGCCGTCGAGGTCGGTGGCGGGCAGGTAGCGGCGCTCCAGCCAGCCCATGAACGCACGCAGCAGCGTCAGCCCGACGAACAGCACGACGATTCCGCGCAGGATCGTGCCGGGCGAGATGGTGATCCCGCCGACCTTCACCCCCTGCGCCAGTACCCCCAGCCGCCCGAACAACGTGCCGACGCCATCGCCCGCACCGAACGGCGACACCAGCATACCCAGCGCGACGATCGCGAGCAGGACGCGCAGCACGCCCGACAGCAGCACGCCGAACTGGTCGATCGTGCTGCCGCGCAGGCCGAAGCCATGGCTCAGCGCCAGCCCGACCCCGCTGTCCCGCGCGAACACGGTCGAAGCGATATCGTCGACCGCGACCATCAGCAGATAGACGGCACTGCCGAGCAGCACGATCCAGACGATGAATTGCCCGACCAGCAGCCCGAACTGGACATAGCCGATCAGCAGCGCGAGCAGCGCCGCAGCCAGCGCGATCCACGTCGCCAGCATGACGATGCCGAGTCCGGTGCGGGCCGGCGCGGGCGCGGCTGGCACATCGTCGCCCGCCGCGGCGTCCATGGCGGCGGTCTGTTCCGCGCGCAGCCGTCCGACCGTCAGCAACGTCGCGCCGATCAGCATCAGGTACAATAGCGCTAGAAAGGCGGCGGTCGCGGTCTGCGCCGTATCGCTGGCCCCGATCGCCGTGTTGAACCCCTGCGTGACCAGCACGACGAAGCACAAGGCGCCGAGCAGCGGCGGGAACGGCCGTAGCCGGATCGCCGCGGCATCGGCGATCGGCGCTATCCGCCATGACGGCTGGCTAGTCATCAACACCGCCCCGCAGATCGAGATCGCGAACCCGGTGAACCCGGCCGCCCCGACCAGCACGTCGAGCATGTCGGCCCAGCCGGGCGGGGAGATACCCGACCAGCGCAGTCCCTGCATCGTCAGCACGCCGGCAAGAATCGGCGACAATGTGCCGACCAGCACCCGCCAGATCGCATTGGCCGACCGACGGATACGTTGGCCGGGCGCCTCCTCGATCAGCAGCCGGCGGCCGAGCCGCCTTGCCGCCTGTCGCCCCGGCATCAGCACCAGATAGCCGCCGACCAGCCCCAGTATCGCCTGCCACGGCAGATCGCGCCGCAGCCCCGCCTCGATCTGGCGTACCCCCGTCGTCACGAAATTCACGGCACGGCGCGCATCGCGGGGAAAGGCATGGAATACCGCCGTCCAGAACGCCGGCGTTACCGGCGAAGGGACCTTGGAGGAAATGCGGGCGCTGAACTGTTCTGCCTGACTCTGCTGAATCTCCTCGACCAGTTGCTGCCCCTCGATCGCCAGCAGGCGCGCGCGTTTGATCGCCGAATCGAGTACCGCGCGCTGCCGTGACAGGTCAGTGCGTTCCGCCACGATCTCGGGCGTTTCGGGGGCGCCCGGCGTGACCGGGCCAAGCTGGGCGATCCGCACTGCGATCAGGTCGAACTGGGCTTGCAGATCGGTCGCGGCGGCAGTGGCGGTGGCACGCGCGGCATCGGCGCGGGCGCGCAGTTGCTGGCGGTCCTTGTCATCGACGCGTTTGTCGAGCGCGCGGTCGATCGCGGCCAGTTCGGTGGCGACGCTGCCGATCTGCGCCGACGGTACCGGCGGCAGCGCGGGAGATGCGGCGGCCGCGACCGTCGCCCATGCCAACACGAACAGGACGATCAGTCCCGCAAGCAGCGTCGGGCACCGGCGGCGGCCGGCGGGTCGGATCAGGTCAGCGATATCCACCTCCCGTCCGGGTGCCGGACGTGGCGGATCGTCTAGGCACGGGGCCAGACCCACGCAACCGTCGCACCCGTCCGCCGCGATCAGCCAAGTGCGGCCAGCGCCGCGTGGCGGACACGGTCGATGGGGATGATCGTGCCATGGTTTGCCCCGGCGGGGATCACGATCCGGTCCGACACGTCGCGCCACGTCACCAGATCGCGTGAGGCGATCGCGCCGTATTTCTTGTCGATGTACCGATCGAAGAACACCACCGTCTCGCCATCCACCTCGATCGCGGTCGGCCCCTCGGCCCAGGCGGGGGTGATCGACGGCGACAGCGGCCCGAACCGGCCAGTCACAGGCGACAGCTCGCACCACTGGATCACCTTGCGCAGCGGTTCCTTGCGTTCGTCCTTCACGAACATGATCGTCCGGTCACCACGGTTCAGGAAGGTGGCGTCGATCACGCTGAACCCGGGATCATAGAACAGCCGGGTCGGTGAGAAGCGGCGGAAATCGGTGGTATCGGTGGCATAGAGGCGGTGATCGCCCTCCTTGCCCGCACCGTCGCCCCGCGTGCTGGCCCAGACGATCGTGAAGCGACGCCGCGCCGCATCGTACAGGATATCCGGAGCCCAAGTGTTGCGGGTGTCGGGAAACGCCGCCATCACCGGCACCGCCTGCTGCGCCGACCAGGTCACCAGATCGCGCGAGGACGCATGGCCGATCGTCCTGCCCGTCCAGCTCGTCGTCCAGACCATGTGATACAGACCAGTACGGGGATCGAGCGCCACGCACGGGTCGCGCATCAGCCGGTTCTCGCCGACCTGCGGGACCAGCATCGGCACCCCGCCGCGGACCGGACGATAGGTGAAGCCATCGTCGCTGATCGCCAGCCGCATCCCGGCGCCGCCATTGTCGGCATTGGCGAAATAGGTGAAGGCGAAGCACCGGTCACCGCGCGCCGCGAGAGCCGGCCCCGCCACCGCGGTCGCGGCGAGGGCGACGCACAAGTCGCGTCGGTCGAGCATGGTCTTCTCCCGAAAATTCTTCGGGCGGGACCGTGCCGTCTTCCCGCCGGATCGTCCAGACGCCCTATCGCAGATATTGGGTCAGGCTGAGGTCGCTGAGCTGCGTGAAGACCGAATAGCTGGCCTTCAGCACCGTCTGCTGCTGGGTCAGCTGCATCGCGATCTCGCCATAGTCGGCATCCTCGGCATCGGAGATCAGGCTGGTCAGCAGATTCGACCGTTCCTCGCCGCGGGTCGCCAGCGTCTCCGCCTCCGTCTGCTTGCGGCCGTTTTCGGCATTGATGGCGCGGACCTGGGGCAGGGCGGAATCGATCTGGCCCAGCGCGGTCTTCAGCGCATCGATCTGGCCGGGGCTCAGCGTGTCGCCGATCGTCCCCGCGCCCGCCAGCGTCTGGAACGCCGACAATATCCCAGATCCCAGTTCGCGCGCACCGACCCCGTAGGTCATGTCGACGCCGTCGCCGATCCGGGCAGAGGCACGGACATCGTCGTTGCTGAACGCGGTGGCTGGGGTCAGGCCGATCGTTGCGGACAGTGTCTGGGGCTTGAACGGCGTCGCGTCGGTCTGCGCTCCGGCGAACAGGGGGTTGCTGCCGTCGGTTGCGTTCAAAGCGGCGCGGAACTGGTCGAACGCCCCCTCGATCGCGCCTTGCAGGCCGGCGGTCTGGCCGGTGCCGATCACCGTCATCAGCTTCTGGCGCAGGCCCGCGGCGGATTCGTCGATGTTGGAAATGTTGGCGTCGTAGAGCGACAGCGTGGTGCCCAGCCGCTTGGCGGATGAGGACTGTGCGTCCTGCGCGGAACGCAGGCTGCGTGCCGACAGCGTGCGGCCGGCATCGATGCCGAGGCCGGCCAGGTCGTTGGCCTTCTTGCCCGAGTTGAGCTGTAGCTGCGTGTCCGCCAGCCGCTGCTGTGCCTGCTGGATGCCGGCGGACAGCGTACGCTGGAGGGGAATGGTGGCGACGCGGATCATGGCGGTTCCTATCGTCCAAGTTGAAGCAGGGTATCGTACATCGCGGTCGCCGCGCTCATCACGCGGGCCGAAGCGGCATAGCTGTTCTGAAGAACCACCATCTGGGACAGTTCCTCGTCGATGCTGACGCCTGAATAGTTATCGCGTCGCGCGATCGCGTCGTCGCGGCGCGCGGTCGCTTCGGTCGTGCGGTCCTTGGCGCGAGCGGCGGCGGTGCCGGTATCGCCGAGCAGCGTATTGGCGAAGCGCGACATCGTCGTGATGCCGCCGGCCAGATCGATATTGGCCCCCAGCGCGTCCGCGAACGCGGCGGCACCGCGCCGGTCGCCGTTACCCAAACCCTTCTGGCCGATCGTCGCGGTCTGCAACCGGGCGAGGGGCAGGCCATCGGGATTGCTCGCGATGTCGCGACGCACCTCGCCGGTCGCCAGTGCATTGCCACCGCTTAGCCCCGTGATCGCGGCCAGTCCGATGCCGATGCCGCCACGATCGGTGGTGTCGGACAGTACCGACAGCGTGCTGCCGGCGGCGGACGCTTTCGATGAAAAGCCGATCCGCCCCATGTCGTCGAGCGCGAAGCTGCCATAGGCAGCCATCGGGCTGGTATTGAGGTCGGCGACGAGGGCATCGAAGCCGGAACCGGTCGAGGCGGTGATCTTGAGCGAATAGGTGGCGACCATTCGGCCGGACGTATCGCGCAGGGCGAATTCGGTCGCCTGACCGGCCGTGAAGCCGTGCGGATCGGTACCCTTCAAACCCGTCGGGGTCAGCATCGCTCCGTCGCTGCGGACCAGATCGTTGAGGCCGAAAAACTGCGAGAAGCCCGCCCCGGCGCGGTTGCTGGGGGAGGCGGCGTCCTGTGCGACGACCACGCCGTTACCGCCGCTTGCCGCCTTGATCGTCAGCTTGCCGTCGACGAAACTGGCGGTGCCGGTGCCGCTCAGTCCGGCGTTGATCGCGTCCACCGCCGTAGCGATAGTCGCGCCGCTGCCCAGGGCATCGAAGTCGATCGCGACACTGTCCACCACGGTGCCGTCCCGCGCGGTGACCGCAAAGGTCGCCTTGCCCGAAAAGCCGAGCCGGTCGGTTTCGAGCAGCGGCGTGCGCGTCCCCTCCAGTATTGCCGGGGCGGGAGAGGTGGTGCCGGCATTCGATGCCGCATTCAACGATCGGGCAAGGCCGTCATACAGCGTGTTCAGCTTTTCGGAAAAAACCGGCAGCTCCGCATCGCGCAAGCTGATCAGCCCACCCAGCTTGCCACCCGCCGCAGCGTCGATCCGCTCACCCGTGGCAGCGCCGGCGGTGCCGTCCGTGTCGGCAAAGCGCAGTTCGACGGGGGGGTAGAGCGTCTGCGAACTGCCCGCGCCGTTCGACGGATAGGACAATTGGCGCAGGCGGCGGTCAATCAGCTGGACGCCGGCGGTGGTGTCGATCGTCAGTCGGCCGTCGGGCTGCTGACGCGAGACGATGCCGATCAGTCCGCCTAGTTCCTCGACCGCGGCGTTGCGCTGGTCCGCAGCGCCAGCGGAACTGCGGCCCAGCCCTTCCGAACGGGCGACGGTTTCGTTGAGCTCGTGGACCTGGCGTAGCAGCGAGTTGATGCGGGTGACGGTATCGCCGACCTCGCCCTCCACGTCGCTGCGCAGTCCGGATACGTCCTTGGCGAGTTGCTGGACCGAACGGATCGCGTCGCCGACATCGCCGATGAAGGCGGCGTTGGTCTGTGTCCCGCCGGCCGCACCGGTCATGGTGGTGGCGGAGGCGGCGACCGCGTCGAGCCGCGACGGCAGACCCGCCTCCGCACCCGTAGTGCCCAGGAACGACTGGAGCCGATCCAGATAGATAGACCGGGTTTCCGCCGCGCCGGCGGCACCGGCTCGGGTGAAGACGGTCGCCTCCAGAAACTGGTCGGCGACGCGGCCCGGCTCGCCCACCGTCACGCCGCTGACGCGTCCGGCGGCGGTGTCGGTCGACAGGTTCGTCTTCTCGCGCGCGTAACCGGGCGTGTTGACGTTGGCGATGTTGTTCGAGACCGTGCGCATGCTGGCCTGCGCCGCGCCCAGCCCCGAAAGGGCCGAATTGAGGATCTCGCCAAGGGACACCGCCGTATTCTCCTAACCGTCGATCAACGCTTCAGATTGCTGACTTCCTGAAGCATGTCGTCCACCGTGGTGATGATCTTCGAGGCGGCGCTGTACGCACGCTGAAAGCGGATCATATTGGTGAATTCCTGCGCCAGGTCGGACGTCGACGCCTCCAGCTTGAAGGCCTGGATCGCTCCTGCGCCGAGCGAGCCCGGCGCGTTGATCGCATAGGAGCCCGACTGTTCGGATACCGCGAAGGCGTTGCCCGACACGCGGGTCAGCGCGTTGGGATTGGGCACGGTCGCGACCGGCAGCTGGAACACGGTGCGGCTGGTGCCGTCGTCGAACAGCGCGCTGACCTTACCGGTATCGGACACCTGCACCGAGGCGACGTTGCCCAGCTTGCCGCCGTTGACGGTATAGTTGATGGCCGAAGAATCGGTGTTGAACTGCGTCAGTCCGTCGAGCTTGCCGTCGCTGCCGAGGCTGAGGACGATCGGCTGCGCGCCGGCGCCGTTGGTCCAGGTCGGCACGACCGGATCGAACACGGCGGCAGTGCTGTTCGCTTTGTCGAGGCTGCCGTCCGGATTGAACTTGATCGTCCCGCTCTGCATCAGGCCGTTGGTGACCGCGGTGCCATTCGAGGCGGAAACGTCGCCCGGGGGCTGCATGTAGATTTCGGCCTGCCAGGTGTTCGGCCCGGTCTTCAGATAGCCCATCGTCATCTGGTGCGATCCGCCCTGCGCGTCATAGACGTCGAACGAGCGTGACCAGGTAGGGGCAACCGCGCCGGTCGCCATGTTACCCGCGACATAGGTGCCGGCGAAGGTCGTCGCGGTCGACTTCAGGTTGGCGCGCAGCGTCAGCGACGAGGTGGAGGCGGCGGTACCGGTCAGATCATTAAGCCGGATCGGCTCTAGGCCATTGACCGAGCCGGTGTTGTTGTAGTTGCCCTGGGTGTCGAGACGCCAGCCCTGCAGGTAGAGGCCCGCCGAGTTGCGCAGATAGCCTTCCTTGTCGGGGGTGAACGAGCCCGCGCGGGTCAGTGCGACGGACGTGTCCGCGCCCTTGCCCGATCGGGTGACGAAAAAGCCCTGGCCGTCGATGCCGAGATCAGTCGAACTGCTCGACGCCTGAAGCTGACCCTGTTGCGAGATCAATGCGCGGGGCGCGGCGTTGACGCCGCCTGCGACATAATTGGGACCGGTCTTGCCGTCCGCCACCATCGTGCTGAACTGCGCGTCGACGCTCTTGTACCCGACCGTGTTGATGTTGGCGATGTTGTCGCCGACCGTGGCCATCGCGGCCGCTTCGGCCTTGAGGCCGGATACGCCGGAAAACAGCGCGGAATACAAGCTCACTCGACATCTCCCGTGGATGGGGCCGGCCCATGACCGGTTTGGATGCCTTATAGGTGACGGTGCCCGGTGCCGGTCGGAGCCGGCTGAGATAATCGTTGTTGGAACGCCAAACTCTGGGGAAGGCGGCAATTTCTGCCGGGTAGCCCGACCGCGGCCGATCCGGTGATCCTATTAGAGAGCCGATAGCTGTTGAGGATGATGATGCGATGACCCTGCGGATTTCGCTGCGCGATGGTGAGAAGATGATCGTGAACGGTGCGGTGATGCGCGCCAGTGGCCGTGTCGAACTGATGATCGAGAACCATGTCGCGTTGCTGCGCGGTCGAGAGGTGATGCAGGCGGAAGAGGCCAGCACGCCGGCCCGGCGTCTCTATTTCACCTGCATGATGGCCTATATTGATGAGAGCGGCCGATCAGACCACCAGCAGCATGTTGTCGGGCTGCTGGGCGACCTGATGAGCGTGTTCCGCACCGACGAGGCGCGTATGGCCTGTCTTGAATTCGCCCGGCTGGCGGCGCTTGGCGATTATTATCGCGCGTTGGGCGTCTGCCGCCAGCTGATGACCTACGAGGCTGCGGCCTTCGACCGGCTGGCTGGCGAGGCGGCGTGACCCCGGCTGTCGACCTCTTTCGGGCCGCCGCCGCCACGTTGCGCGACACCCCGACCGAGGAGCGCTATGGCCGGGTGGTCGCCGCGCGCGGCGCGTTGATCGAGGTCGATGGTCTGGCGGGCGCCGCGCAGATCGGCTCGCGCATCCGGATCAGCACCGGCAAGGGCATGATCGAGGCGGAGGTGACCGGGCTCGATGCCGGGCTGGCGCAATGCCTGCCGTTCAGCGAGGCGCAGGGGCTGGCTGCGGGCAATCACGCCGTGGTCGCCGCAGGGCAGTTCGCGGTGCGGCCGTGCGATGCGTGGCTCGGGCGGATGGTAGACGGTCTTGGTCGTCCGGTCGACGGGGGCGGGGCATTGGCGTCGGGCAATCTCGCCCGTCCGATCCGCGCCAACCCGCCGCTGGCCGCAACCCGGTCGCGGGTCGGCGAACGGGTGGAGACGGGGGTGCGCGCGCTCGACGTGTTCGTGCCGCTGTGCCGTGGCCAGCGGCTTGGCCTGTTCGCGGGTTCCGGCGTCGGCAAATCGGTGCTGCTGTCGATGCTGGCGCGCTGGACCAAATGCGATGTCGCGGTGATCGGCCTGATCGGCGAGCGCGGGCGCGAGGTGCAGGAGTTCGTCGAGGACGATCTGGGGCCGGAAGGGTTGGCGCGCAGCGTCGTCGTCGTCGCGACCTCGGACGAGCCGGCACTGATGCGGCGGCAGGCGGCGTGGACCACGCTGGCGATTGCCGAACACTTTCGCGATCAGGGGCTGAACGTGCTGTGCCTGATGGATTCGGTCACCCGCTTCGCGATGGCGCAGCGTGAGATCGGTCTCGCTTCTGGCGAGCCGCCGGCGACCAAGGGCTATACGCCGACCGTCTTCGCGGAACTGCCGCGGCTGCTGGAACGCGCGGGGCCGGGCGCGGCGGGGCAGGGGTCGATCACCGGCCTGTTCACGGTGCTGGTCGATGGCGACGATCATAACGAGCCGGTCGCCGATGCCGTGCGCGGCATCCTCGACGGCCACGTCGTCATCACCCGCAAGATCGCCGAGCGGGGTCGCTATCCCGCGATCGACATCCTGAAATCGGTGTCGCGCACGCTACCGCATTGTCATTCCGCGGAAGAGAACGCGATTCGCCTCGCCGCGCGGCGCATCCTGTCGACACACGGCGACATGGAGGAGATGGTGCGGCTGGGTGCGTACAAGCCTGGCTCCAGCGCGGAGGTGGACGAGGCGATCCGCATCGCGCCGGATATCGAAAAGCTGCTGACGCAGGGCAAGGGCGATCGCGGCTATGCCGGCGCCACGTTCGACACGCTGGCCGGGCTGATGGAGCCCGCTGCACCCGTGGACGCCTTCCCGATGGGCAGAGCGGCATGAAGACGCCCTACGACGCCCCGTTGCGCGTCGCCGAACGCGAGCTGGACGAGGTCCGCGCCGCGATCGGCGCGGCGCTGGGGGAGATTCGACAGATCGAGGACGCCGCGGCGTCGCTGCGCGATACGATGGCGCGCGAAACCGCAGCGGTGGCCGGCGATCATAGTCTGGCGGCGGAGCGGTTCTTTGCCCGCGCCCGCGAACGCCGCACACAACTGGCCACGGCCTGCGAAGCCGCGAACGCACGGGTGGAGACGCTGCGCGAGCGGGCGATCGAATGTTACGGTGCGCGTACCGCGATCGGCAACGCCGCCGCTCGTTATCGACAGGAGGCGGAACGCGCCGCCGCCGCCGCTGAACAGGCCGCGCTCGACGATATCGCCGCCTCGCGGCTGGTGCGGCTGCGGCGGCGACGTCGGCCGGTCACGGCCCGGCTTGCATCATGATCGACCGGCTCGCGCTCCAGTCGCTGCCGCCTGCGCAGCGGGCCCGCCTGATCTATGGTGAGGTGCAGGCCGATATGTCGCGCCGGCTGTGGCAGGCGGCGTTGGGCAATGGCGATGGCGCGGCTGACGGCGATACCGTCACTCGCGCGCAGTTGCCGGGGGCGGCGGAGGAGCGTTCGTCGCTCGACACGCTGCTCGCGCTGCTGAAGCCCGATGCCCCCGCTACTCCCATCGCGCCGCGCGCCATCGCCGAGCCGCGGGTGGCGGAGGCAAGGATTGCCCAGCCATCGCACGACGATGCGCCGGTGGCCGGGCTGGGGCCGAACGCCCGTTATGCCGGGGTGATCGACGCGGCGGCGGAACGTACCGGCCTGTCTCCGGCCGCGCTGGCGGCGATCGTCGACGCCGAGGCGGGTCGATCCGCCGACGGCAGCTGGCAGACCTGGTCGCGCAACCCGCGTTCCAGCGCCGCCGGGCTCGGCCAGTTCCTCGCCGGGACATGGCAAGGCATGGCCGAGATTCCAGGCACCTGGCTCAACCAGCAGGCGCGCGGCAACGGCTGGCTCGATGCGCATGGCAAAGTGGCGGCCGGCGCGCGCAGTGCATTGCTGGCGCTGCGCTACGACCCCGCCGCCTCGATCAACAGCGTCGCCGATTATGCCCGCCGCAACATCGACGGGCTGGCGCGCGCCGGCGTGACCGATCGGGATACCGGCGGCAATACCGCCCAACTCGCCTATCTCGGTCATCATCTGGGGCTGGGCGACGCGATCCGTTTCATGCGCGGTGGCCTGCCCGAATCGCGGGCGCGCGTCCTTCTCAATGCCCAGGTCGGCACCGCCGGCAGCGAGCGGCGGATCGAGGCGGCGGGTGGCGCACGGGCGGCGCATCGCAGCTGGTTGATGGGTTATCTCGACCGGAAATTCAGCCCCGAGCGATTCGGTTAAGCCGATTGGGCGCCTGGAAGCGGTGTTCGCTCCAGGAAGCAAAATAAATCAGGCGGTTAAAACCGAAAACCGGATGTTAACCATTTGAGCCGAAATTGCCCTTGTCCGGCGGGAAAGCCCGCCCCGAGATTCGAGGGAATGTTCGATGTCGAAAATCACTGCCGCTCTGGAAGCCGCGGTCACGGTCGTGATCGGCAACACCCCCGCAGAGGGCGCACGGCAGACCAACCGGCAGCGCGTCGAATCGGATCGTGCCTTTGCGCAGATCCTGAAGCTGATCGCTCCGCGTATCCGCCACTTCATCCGCCAATACGGTCTGGTCGCGCATTGGGACGATGCCGAGCAATGCTGCGCGATCGGCGTGCATCGCGCGATCCTGGCCTATGATCCCACCAAGGCGCAGTTCACCACCTTCGTGAACTGGCAGCTGCGCGGCGAATTGCAGGCACTGCGTTTCCGCCTGATGACCGACCAGCGCCAGTCGGCCAAGAAGGTCGCGGCGACCACCGTCTCGCTCCATGCCGGCATCGCCGGTGCCGATGGCGAGGAAAGCTCGCTGGAGGCGACCATCGTCGACGAGCAGGCGCTGGAACTGACCGAGGCGGGCGCATCGAGCTACATGGCCGCGATCACCCGCACCAAGCTGATCGAGGAATATGTCGATCAGCTGCGCATCGCCGGTACCGAGCAGTTGCAGCGCAAGGCGCGTAGCAAGAGTGCCGAACGTCCGCTCGACCCCTCCGTACCCCGTCTCAAGGCGGCGCTGTATCCGGTCGATGCCGCCGAACTGGCCGCCGTCGAGGAAAAGATCGCGTTGCACCGCGAGGCCCTGATCCGCCGCCTGTCCGACGATGTCGAGGTGGACACCACGGCCGTGGTCGACGAGGCGGCCCGCGAGCGGCTGCGCCAGGTCGCCAAGCGCGCCACCGCGGCGATGGCCGACATGGCCGAGCGCACGCCGCGCTTCGCCGAGGTGCTGACCGCGCCGGCCCCGTCGCGCTGGCGTCGCCAGGCCGCCACGGTGGCGGTGGCGGGCTGAAGCCGGCAGGTAGGAAAAAATTGCCGATCTTCACGAAAAGTTGACGAACCCGCCCGCGACTCCGTTTCTCGTCCTACTATAAGGACAGTACGGGAGACAGCGGATGATGACGGCCAGCATGATGGAAATACCGGCATGCCGCACGCTGCCGATCACGGATAGCCTGTTCGCCGAGGCGGCAAGCGACATCGCGCTGATCGGCGGCGGCCTGTTGATGCTGCACGATGCGCCGCTCATGGCGGTGTCGCTGCCCAGTGACGGCTGGCAGACCGGTTGGCCGCTGATGATCTGGAACGCGGGGCTGTCACCATGCGAGGATCATGTCCGCGCGGTATGCGAAAACTCGCTGACCGGCCCCGCGCTGGAGGCGCTGTGCCTTGCCGCCGACGCGCTCCACGACCGGCTCACTGCCTGGGCCTGGATGGATGTCGACGTGCGCGGCCTGTGCGCGATCACTGACGGTACCGGGCTGGCGATCGGCCGCATCGCCGACCTGATAAAGGGCCTGCTCCACGCCGCCCCGCGCGTGACGCCGGTGCTGCCGATGGCGACCGACGGCCTATGGGCGCTGCTCGGTGAAGTGGCGGGGGATGCCGTCTGCCACTAGGTTGGTTATTCGTTCATATCTTGTTCGTGTAGTGTAAAATTTCATGTGCTGAATGGAAACTCTTGGCTCTTGCAGCCAAGAAGGAAAATCGCATGACGACCTATTGCTATCAACCTTTGATGCCCTGTGCCGATTATCTTCAGGCATATTTCTTCCGATTGGGTGGCGATATCGCAATATTGGGCCGGGTCGCGGGTCAATTCGCGGTCAGCGAAAACTCACCCTCCGGCATGACGTTGCTCGTGACGGCCGGTGCCGCCTTTCGATCCGGCTCGGTGATCGAGGTACCTGCGCGTGTCACGGCGACCATCGTCGCGCCCACCGGCAATCCATAGATCGATCGCGTCGTCATCAACATGACGACGGATGTGCTGGTGGTGCAGGCAGCGGAGGCATCGGTGCCGACGGTCCGGCTTGTTCCTGTCGGGCACCTGCCGCTCCTGACACCCGGCATGACGGCGATCACCAACGCCGCCATCACCGACGAACGCCCGAACGGCGGTGATGGCACCACGCAGGGCGGTGGGTTGGTTGGCGTGCTAGACGTTCACGACGAACGGCATTTACATGCCGACGCCGGGCACGAACAGCATCATCGTAGAAGTCGTAGACGGCGGCGGTACGACAGCCACTGGAGGAAGTACGGGAGCTGCTTCCAGCGGAGGGTGCGCGGGAGCCTATGCAAGGGCGGCATTCGCCCCAAATTTCAATAACGTTGCAGTAGCCGTGGGGCTAAGGGGGCATCGATTGCTTTCGGTGCCCCCTCGTAATTTTGGTAGCGGAGTTTTTAGCGGCGGTAATGGACTTAGCCGTTCCGTATGGGTCCAAGTGCAGAAGGTAGCGGCTCTGGCTCGATATTCAATACGGGGCCCAAAGTCGGTGCGACAGGCATCGTGATAGTGTATCAATACAAATAAAATGGTATTTATATTTCGATCATGGCCGTCATCGGTCCTAAAGTTCGATGGCGACCGTGATTGCATAATTATCTATTGGTTTGTCACATCAGTGCGAGAACTTCCTGGTGATGGTGCCGGTATTTGGCAGGAACTCCTCCAGATCGCCAAGCAAGACAATCGGATCGTGTAACCGCTCGTCCGCCATACATGCGAGAAAATCGTCATGCTCGGGATGAATAGGCAGGAACATCGCCTTTTCACGGTATTCATCGGAGGAAAATGTGCCCCAATTGGTAATCCGGGCAAAATAAATACCAGTGGCTCCGACCTGCTTAGCTAGGTCGACTGCGTCGCCCATTTCTCGATAATTGTCGGTTTGTACCGTAAAGACCAGTTCGAAATGATCGATCAGCCCGGCCGCAGTCAGGCGGCCAGCGAATGCCATGTTCTCCATCATTAGCGGCCAACGTGCGCCGCGGCGCAGCAGTTCGTGCGTCGGGCCGGTGGCGGCATCGGTACTGATCTTAAGAATCTTTACCCTGTTGTGCAGGGCGGGAAAACTATCCCACTGGCGGGGCGTGAACAACATGCCGTTGGTCATGATCTGGAAACGGAGGTCTGGATATTCTTCCGGGGTCAGCCGTTCCATCATTGATCGAAAGTTCTTACTGGCGAAGGGGTCGCCCGACCCGGTGATAAATACCGTTTTCGCGTTTTTCAGCATCGGCAGGATCGCGTTCTCCTGCATGTCATTATAGCGAGCACGGGTGGCATCGTCCGCAGCGTATCGCTCTACCCGGCAACTGGGACAGGACAGGTTGCAGGTACGATCGTAGGCGAGATTAACGATCTCCGGACCGGCAGGCACCTCAGTCGCCATTTCCTCGACGATCCGGCGCCAGTGATCGGACCGTTCGGCCACCTCGCTGGCTTTGGGCAGGCTGCCGCTCTGAATGCGCGGGCAGGCACCCTTATTGCAATAGCGATAGGATCCGTCGTGAATGCTGGCCCGGATCGCTTGTGCGGTGTCGCCGTTCCACACGTTCGGCCAAGGCGTTCTGGTCATGTCGCCGACGGAGGTCTGCAACCAGCTTGCGCAGCATAGGTGACTGGATATTTCGAGAACATCCATCTGAATGAACGGTGTCTCGCAAAAGGTGCCAGCAAGTGCGTATTTGGGATTGGTAGGATCAGCCATCGCGTGAAGATGAAACAGGGCCCCCTGGACCAGCGGGGAAAGACTGTAGTCAGCGGCGAACGGCGTCAACACCTCGATGATTGATGCAGGACTGCCTTCCACGGCCGCGCACAAGCCAAGTAACAATTGTGCAGAGACGCACGTGTTGAGATCGCTGGCCAAGTGACCCCGCCGCCGTAACGCATCTGGTAGATCAGGTGCCTGTGCCAGAAGGTTGGGCAGCATCTCCCATAATTCCGGATGGTCGAGACCATCGGAAAGGACGCTGAACATCAGATCGGCGACATCCTCTGCGCCAAATGGAGCAGACGCGACATTGACGTCTGCCTCTTCGATAAGCGCGTGGTCGATCTTCATGGCCAGGTCCTTCCGGAATAAATACCGTTCAGGACATTTTAGGAAAAAAACCAGGTTTGGATCATTCGACCCGGCAAATTCTTCCGATCAACCCCCGCCACCGCGGCCCAGTGCCGTCTTCAGCAGCAATTGCTGTTTGCGGTACAGGTTGGTCATCGCGGTGAAATCGGCCTGAACCTGGCCCATCTTCAGCAGCTGGTCTTCCAGCGTCACGTTGTTGCCGTCGGGCTTGGTTTCGGTCACGTCGTGGTCGAGGATGAGCGAGCCGCCGGTCGGGCGGGCACCGAGCGCGGCCATGCCGGCGGTCAGCTCCACCCGCGGACGCGCGATGCGGGGCGCACCGCCGCCCACGTTCTGCTGGGCCAGCAACGCCGAGAAATCGGGTGCGCGAACCTCGTGCGCCTTGTAGCCCGGCGTCTCCGAATTGGCGATGTTCTGGGCGATCACGCGCTGGCGCTCGCTCAGGTGTTTCATCTCGCGCGCGATGCCGCCGAGGATCGAGGGAACGCCGTCCGCCATGATGTCAGAATCCCGTAAAGGTGGTGCCGCCGGACAGGCGGGAGAGCGCAGCCTGGTAGTTCTTCAACTGAGCCTGCTGGACCGCGGTGGAGCCGCCCTTGCGGCTGCTGGTGGTGGGGGTGTCGACCAGCGTGGCCTTGGTATCGTCCCAGTAAAGCGAGCGATAGGCGGACTGGGTGAACGAGATCGCTTGCTTGATCCGCGTCAGCGAATTCGCCGCCTCTGCCTTGGTGTCGAGCCTGAGCGAAGTGCTGAGGTCGAGGCCGAAGCTGCCGCCGGGGCGCACCTTGGGTGCGTCGTCGGCCAGAGTGGCGGGGGCGCTGATCCGGCGCGCGTCGAGCCCGAGCTTGGCGAGCGCGTTCTTGTCGCCATTCCCGGCGATCAGCTGGATCTCGTTGCCCGGCTTCACGTCGATGCGCAAGGAACGGCCGCCGTCCTTCGACGGCATCGTCACCGTGGCGACGCGGGTGCCGATCAGTTCCCGGACACGGTTGGTGAAGCTTGATAGCGTGTCGTTCTCGTTGATCGTGATCTTGCGCAACGCGCCGCCGTTCACGCGGATCGAGAATTCATCACCAGCGCGAAGCGAGGTTTGTGCTTCAAGCTTCACCGAATCCGTGGGTGTCAGCGTGCCGCGGCTCAGGCCAAGCGCGCCGAGCACGCTGCCGCCGCCTTCGATCGCCGACAGTCGCACGCCGCCGCTGGCCGCATCGAAATTGCCGAACTGGCGCGTGCTGGCGACTACACCCGTGGCGGCATCGATCCGGGCGACAAAGGCGTCGGTGGTACCTGTCTTCGCATCCGCCCCGATCGTGCCGGTGGTGCGTCCGCCGAGATAGATTGATCCGTCCAGGAAGGCGACGCTATCGACCTGATCCTCGCCAGTCGTACCGACATAGGTGACATTCGCACCGGCCAGCCCGGCGTCGATCCGCGCGACGAAGCCGTCGCGCGATCCGGCAAGACCGTTGGTGCCGGTGCCGCTCAATGTCGCCTCGGTCGCACCCGCCACCGCAATGGTGCCGTCCGCCGCAACCGCGATCGCGCGCGCATCGGCGCGGCCGAGATTGAGCGAGCCGAGATCGGTCGACAGGGCGGCGGGATCGATCCGGCGCAGCTTGGCATCGCCATTTTCACCGGTCAGCACCAGCAGCTTGCCGTCGCTGCCGAATGCCAGCGCCTTCACCTGATCGCTGCCGCCGCTGTTGATCGTGCGCCGCTCGACCAGTTTTCCCTGGGCGTCGAGCCGGGCGAGATAGGCATCGCCGCCGCCCGTATCGCTGCGCCCACCGACATAGATCGCGCCGTCCGGCCCGACCGCGACCGCATTGGCCGATTCGGTGCCGAGCGCGCGCACCGAGGTCGAGAAGGTCTCGTCGCCATTGGCGTCGAAGCGGACGACGAGCATGTCGCCGTCGCTGGAATTACCGTCCAGCGTTCCCTTGATCGATCCGGCAACGACGATGCCGCCGTCGGGCGCCACGGTCACCGCCGCGCCTTCGGCCTTGCCGCCTGCGCCCAGCGTGCGCGACCAGACGATCTTGCCCTCGCTGTCTACCTTGGTCAGCAACAGGTCGTCCTGCCCGTCGGAACGGTTGGCGCCGACATCGCCCGCACTGGTACCGACGACGTAGCTGAACCCCTGCCGGTCGGTAGCGATTGCGTTGCTACGGGTATCGGCGGCGACGGTGGTCGCTTTTACCTTCTTGGGGTCCGCCTCGGCGGCAATCTGCTGGCGCTCGGTAGCAGCGCGGTCGACCGCGCTGATCGTATCGAAGGTACGGCGGTCGAGCGCACCGGCGGGATCGTCCAGCCGGGTGATGCGCGTCGCGGTCTTGCCGCCGGTCGGCGTCATGTCGCCCGCGATCATCAACGCGTCCTGCCCGTCGACCTGGTCGATCGCCACCGTCTCGAATCCGGCGCGCTGGATCGACAGGCCCCATTTCTCGCCGGATTTGGCGGGTACCATCTTGACCGAGGGCCAGCGCGGCTCCGGCTTGCCGTCGGTGCCCATCACCGGATCGCCGTTCGCATCGCGTTTCGGCACGGCGGCGATCGCGGCGTTGACCGCGTCGGATACGCTGTCGAGCGTCGGAGGCTGCGGCGTGGTCGACAGGTCCACCTCGACGATGTCGGCGGCTGCTCCGGGCATCGACAGGGTGATGCGCAGCTTCTCCTGCCCCGTCACGCCGGCCAGTGCGCCGTCGCGGGTGTCGCGCACGCCCTTGCCCGGAATCGTCGCGGCACTGGTCGTGGCGGTGGATTTGATCCCCACCGTCTGTGCCTGCCGCGCAGTCTTGGTGAAGGCGATGTCGACCAGATCGGAGGGGGCGGAAGACAGGAAGGTCTGGAGATCGGCCAGCCCCTTGGCGAAGCTGTTCTGCAGCAGCACGCGTTCCGCGCTGCTGGTGGTGCCCTTGGCGGCGCTTTCCGCCAGCACGCGCAGCCGGTCCAGCGCCTTGTACGTCGTGAAGCTGGTCTGCACGTCCTGGGGCAGCGCGCCGATCCCGGCCGCCGGCTTGTCGACGATCGTCTTCATCCCCTTGATCGTGGTGATCTGGGTGGAGATGGAGGTGGTGGCGGGAGCCGCCTTCCACGGTGCGTCGGTCGGCGCGGTGGTGAAGGCGGCCTTCGCCTTGCGCTGCGCGCGCGTTTCGATCGACGGTGCGGTATAGTCCGCGAAACCGTTCGTCCCCGACAGGATGCTCAGGCCGACCAGCCCGCTCGTGTAATCGGCCATCGTGTGATTGCCTCCTTGCCCGCCCGTCATGCCCGGACTTTCCTATAATAGGATGAACGATCCCTGTTCGGCCTGCCGGTCGTCGGGATCATCCGCAGGAGCGACGTGATGATACTGGCCGAACCCCCGGAGCTGAAGCGTTATGGTGGCATCGAACGCGCCGCGGCGCTGATGCTGGTGCTGGGCAAGGATCACGGCGCACAGATCTGGGAGCATCTGTCGGTCGACGAGATCAAAGAATTGTCGGCGACGATCTCGACGCTGGGCCGGGTGCCCTCCGCCGCGGCGGAGCATCTGCTGATCGCCTTCGCAGGCGAGGTATCGGCGATGAACGCGCTGCACGGTTCGTTCGAGACGACCGAGCGGCTGCTCGACGGCATCCTGCCCAGCGATCGCGTGCGCGAGATCATGGAGGATATTCGCGGCCCCGCCGGGCGGACCATGTGGGACAAGCTGTCCAACGTGTCCGAAGCGGTGCTCGCCGGCTATCTGAAGAACGAATATCCGCAGACCGTGGCGGTCATCCTGTCCAAGCTGAAGGCGGATCACGCCGCCCGGGTGCTGGGCCAGTTGCCGCGCGAGATCGCGATCGACGTCGTACAGCGGATGCTGCGGATGGAGACGGTGCAGAAGGACGTGCTGCTCCAGGTCGAGCAGACGCTGCGCAGCGAATTCATGAGCAACCTGTCGCGCGCCCAGCGCCGCGACCCGCACGAGGCGATGGCCGAGGTGTTCAACGCGATGGACCGGTCGACCGAACAGTCGATCCTGGGCTCGCTCGACGAACACGCGCCGGAATCGGCGGAACGCATCCGCGCGCTGATGTTCACCTTCGAGGATCTGGGCAGCCTGATCCCGACTGCGGTGTCGGCGATCGTCCGCCAGGCGGACAAGCGTCAGATGGCGCTGGCGCTGAAGGGCGCGCCGGATCAGATTCGCCAGCTGTTCATGAGCACGATGACCGAACGCTCGGCCAAGCTGATGCGCGAGGACATGGCGGGCATGGGGCCGGTGCGCGCCCGCGATTGCGAGGAGGCGCAGACCGCACTCGTCCGGCTGGCCAAGTCGTTGGCGGATCGTGGCGAAATTGTGCTCGCCGATCCCAAGAGCGACGATGCGATGATCGTCTGAGGATAGCGCGATGGATACCTCTTTCCACATCCGCCCCTTCGCGTTCGACAAGGTATTCGAGGCGATCGGCGAGGGGCCGCCGTCGCTGGGGCCGGACGACGATATCGACATGGCACTGCGCGTCGCCGCGCTGGAGGCCGAACTGGCGATGGCGCGGCACGGCTTCAACGAGGAACTGGGCCGCGCCCGCGCCGATGGGTTCGAGGCGGGGCTGACCCATGCCAGAACCGAGCGGGATGCCGCACTGCTGATCGCCGCCGACGGACTCCATGCCGCGATCGAGGGGATCGACGCGCATCTGGAGCAGGTCGCCGGCGATCTGGCGCGGGAGGCTGCCGCCGTCGCCCATGCCGCCGCCGAGCAGCTGGCGGCGCGCGCGCTGACCGAACTGCCCGCCGCCGCGATCGACGAGGCGATCGGCCGCGTCCTCCGCCAGGTCGCGCGGGGTCAGGAGATCCAGGTCGCCGTCGCGCCCGCGCTGGTCGCGGAGATGGAGCAACTGATCGCGGTACGCCAGAACGGCGATCGTCGCCGGCTGGCGATCACCGTTGTCGCCGATGGCTCGCTGCAACCGGGCGATGCGCATATCAACTGGGAACAGGGGGGCGTGATCCTTGACGCCGCCGCCCGCGCCGACGTGGTGCGCGACGCGCTGGACGCGCTGCTGCCCGCGACCTGACGCCGATCCCGATCCACCGCGCTCGATAGACTTCGCGCCATCCCGGCCTTTGCCGGGGTGGCGCGTATCGTTTGAGGATAGCAACGCCGGCGGCGGGGTGGGGGGATTTTTCCTTCCATTCCACTGACCCGGCAAGTTTTTCCGCCCGGCACAAACTGCCGCCCTCCGCGCCTTCTATAAAGAAACCAGACGCCGCCGTCGTGACGTTTGGAGCAAGGCTTGGACCAGGTCCGTACAATGTTCGCCCAGATCGGGCGCCAGCGCCTGATAATCATGGGCGTGGTCGCGGCCGTCATGCTGGGCGTGCTGGCGATGGTCGCCACCCGTGGTGGCGATGGCCCGATGGGTTTCCTCTACACCGATCTCGATCCCGCCGCGGCGCAGTCGATCGCGGAAAAGCTAAAGGCGCAGAACGTCGCCTTCCAGCTGTCCGCCGACGGCACCTCGATCATGGCGCCCGAAGAGAAGCTGGCCGAACTGCGCATGAGCATGGCCGGCGAAAAGCTGGGCGGCAAGATCGGTTACGACGTGCTGGACGAGGAGGAGCCGTTTGGCGTTTCCGCCAGCCGCGCCAAGATGAACGAGACGCGCGCGATCGAGGGCGAACTGTCCCGCTCGATCGCCACGCTCCAGAACGTGTCGAGCGCGCGCGTCCACCTCGTCATGCCCGAACGCGCGCTGTTCGCGACGACGCCGACCAAGGCGAGCGCGGCGGTGACGGTGAAGACCAAGGGTCGCCTGCCGGCCGAGGCGGTGCAGTCGATCCGCTATCTCGTCGCCTCGTCCGTGCCCGATCTGGTGCCCGAATCGATCTCGATCGTCGACCAGACCGGCGCGTTGCTGGCCCGTGCCGGCGATGCCTCGACGATGGGCGCGAGCGGTGCCGACGAGCGCCAGGCGCAGGTCGAGGGCAAGCTGCGCGACGAGGTCGAGGCGCTGCTCCAGCCGATCGTCGGCGAGGGCAAGGTCCGCGCCGAAGTGTCCGCCGATATCGATCGCGACCAGACGCAGGAGGAATCCGACGTCTTCGATCCCGACAAGCAGGTGATCGCGCATCAGGTGTCGGTCGGCAGCAAGAACCAGTCGAGCGACAACCAGCCCGGCCCGGAAGGCGCCAGCGTCGCCCAGCAGCTGCCCGAGGCACAGGGTCAGCCCGCCACCCCCGGCAGCAGCCGCACCGAAGGCCGCGAGGAAACGTCGGAGGACACCACCTACGACAACAGCAAGACGCACAGCGTCGTGTTGCGCGGCCCCGGCCGGATCAAGCGGCTGACCGTCGCGGTCATGGTCGATGGCGGCGCGAAGGGTCTGCCCCAGCCGCAGATCCAGCGGCTGACCCGGCTGGTCGAGAACGCGGTCGGCATCGATACGGCGCGTGGCGACAGCGTGGTGATCGAAAGCATGGCGTTCGCGGCGACCGATACCGGTGACGAGCCGTCGATGCTCGACAAGCTGCCGACCGATCAGATCGTCGGCTTCCTGAAGCTGGCGCTGATCGCCGCGGTCGGGCTTGTCGCGATCCGGATGATCCGTCCGTCGGGCGCCGCGGTTCCCGCACTCGCCGCCGCCGGTGTCGATGGCGGAACGACTGCTGCGGCGCTGACCGGTCCCGACCCCGCGACCGGCGAACCCGCCGCGCTTCCCGGTCCGGACGATGCCGCTGGCGCCCAGCGCCGGCTTCCCAGCCTGCAGGGGCTGGATGACGAGATCGCGCTCGCCCAGGTCGACGGGCGGGTGAAGATGAGTGCGCTGCAGCGCGTCGGCGATGCGATTTCCGCATCCCCGACCGAAGCAGCGGCGGTGGTCCGCCAGTGGATGAATTCGTGATGGAGACTTCGATGAGCGACCTGTCCCCCGCCCTGCAGCCGGACATCCCCGGTACGGACGTCGGATCGATGCTGGAGGAATTTGCCAGTGCCCCGCGCCAGGTGGATGACGAGCTGCTGACTGGGCTTGAGGCCGTGTTCGACGTGCCGGTGAAGGTGCAGGCGGTACTGGGCCGGTCGCGGATGCCGATCGGCGACCTGCTGCGCCTGAAGGCCGGGATGGTGATGGAACTGGACCGCCGCGTCGGCGAGCCCGTCGACATCTTCGTCAACGACCGCCTGATCGCGCGCGGCGAGGTGGTGATGATCGACGACTCGCTGGGCGTAACGCTCACCGAAATCGTGCAGCAGGAGCGTTGATTTCCGTGACGATCCAGACGGGCATCCGGTTATTGCTGGTCGGCACGCCGGGCGGTGAACTGCACCTGGCGGCGGCGATGGCGCGCGAAGCGGGGGCCGATGTCGTCTTGGCCGGTGACGCCACCGCCGCGCTGGCCGTGATGCGGCAGCGATCGGTCGGGCTGGTGATGTTCGACGTGATGGCCGACATCGCCAATTTCCTCGCGCGGCTGCGGCTGGAACGCTTCGCGGTGCCGGTGCTGGCGTGCGGGATCGATGCCCCGGCCGATCGTGCGGTGGCCGCGATCCGTGCAGGTGCGCGCGACTACGTACCACTCCCGCCCGACCGCGCACTGATCGCCGCGGCCCTGACGATCGCGGCAGCGGCCCCCGCCACCGAGATCGTCGGCGAGGATGCCACGTTCCGTCGTGCGGTGGATTATGCCCGCCGGATCGCGCCGGGCACCATGCCGGTGCTGATCGCAGGCGAGGCGGGGACGGGCCGGGCGATGCTCGCCCGCGCGATCCATGCCGCCTCCGGTCGTGGCGGTGCCTTCCTGATGGTCGAATGCGGCGGTGTCGCCGCGCCGATCGTCGAGGCCGAGTTGTTCGGTCATCGCCCGGACGAGCTGCCCGGGGTCGCCACCGCCCGCCTCGGCCGGCTGGAGGAGGCACTGGGCGGCACGCTGTTCATCCGCGATATCGATCGCCTGCCCGCCACCGCTCAGGCGCGATTGATGGCGGTGCTGCCGGCGGGGGACGCAGTGCGCCTGATCGCCTCCACCACCCGCGATCTTGCTGGGCTGGCACAGGATGGCGAATTTCGTGCCGATCTCGCCACGCGGCTAGCCGCCACGCAGGTCGTGCTGCCGCCACTGCGCGCGCGCGGGCATGATGTCGTGCTGATCGCCCGGCATCTGATCGCGGAGATCGAGGGTGCGCCGGCGCACGGGATCGATCGCGAGGCGACGCTGCTGCTCGCCGCGCATCGCTGGCCGTGCAACGTGCGCGAACTGGAGGACGTGGTACGCCGCGCCGCCGTGCTCGCTCGTGGCCCCGCCGTCGCCGTAGACGATCTGGTGCTGGCGGACGGCAGCCGTCTGAATGCCGCCGCTCCTGTGGGGCAGGAATGCGAAATGGCGGTCGACAGCCTGATCGGCCGCACCGTCGAGGATGTCGAACGCGCGCTGATCCTCAAGACGCTGGAGCGGTGCCGCGGCAACCGCACCTCCGCCTCCGGCATCCTCGGCATCTCGGTCCGTACGATGCGCAACAAGCTGAAGACGTTCATCGAGGCGGGCATCCCCGTCATGCCGGCGGCGTGAGGAACTGAACGATGGGCGGCATTCTCTCCACCTTCCAGCGCCTCGGCGCCAGCCGCGACATCGCGCTGGCGATCGGCGTGGTCGCGATCATCGCGATGCTGATCCTGCCGATGCCGGCATGGATGCTCGACATGGGCCTCGCCCTGTCGATCACGCTGTCGATCATGATTTTGATGACCTCGCTGTTCATCGAGAAGCCGCTGCAACTATCCGCCTTCCCGACGATCCTGCTGATCTCGACGATGCTGCGGCTCGGCCTCAACCTCGCCTCCACCCGGCTGATCCTGGCGCACGGGCACGAGGGGTCGCACGCGGCGGGTGGGGTGATCGGCGCGTTTGGCGAGTTCCTGATCGGCGGCGATACCGTGATCGGCCTGACGATCTTCGCGATCCTGATCGTCATCAACTTCGTCGTCATCACCAAGGGCGCGGGCCGCATCGCCGAGGTCGCGGCGCGGTTCAGCCTCGATGCGATGCCCGGCAAGCAGATGGCGATCGACGCCGATCTGAACGCCGGCACGATCGACGAGAAGCAGGCGCGCGAACGCCGGACCGAGGTGGAGGCCGAAAGCGGCTTCTACGGATCGATGGACGGTGCGTCGAAGTTCGTGAAGGGCGACGCGGTCGCCGCGCTGCTCATCACCGCGATCAATGTGTTCGTCGGCCTTATCATGGGCGTGCTGGTCCACGGCGTGCCGCTGGCGGAGGCGTTCCACACCTACACGCTGCTGTCGGTCGGCGACGGGCTGGTCAGCCAGGTGCCCGCGCTGATCGTGTCGATCGCCGCCGGCCTGCTGGTGACCAAGGGCGGCGCGGCGGGCAAGACCGGGGTGGCGCTGGGCGAACAGCTCGGCCGGTATCCCAAGGCGTTCGGGATGGTGTCGGTGATGATGGGCGGTCTCGCCATCATGCCGGGGCTGCCCTTCATCCCGTTCGCGGTGTTCGCCGGCGCCACCGGCTGGGCCGCGTGGAAGCTCAACAAGGACGCCAAGGCGCGCGTCGTGCAGGAAAAGGTCGCCGCCGCGCAGGCCATCGCCGCCGAGCCGATCCCGGAGGAGCCGATCAGCCGCACGCTCCAGATCGATGCGATCCGGATCGAGATCGGATATGCGCTGCTGCCGATCATCAACGATTCGGAGGCCGAACCCCGGCTCGACGATCAGGTCCGCGCGCTGCGCCGCCAGATGGCGATCGACTACGGCTTCGTGCTGCCATCGGTGCGGATCATCGACAACATGGCGCTGAAGCCCAACGAATATGTCGTTCACGTCAAGGAGACGGAGGCCGCGCGGGGTGAAATCCGGCTTGATCGCCTGCTCGTCATCAATCCCGGCGGTGATGCCCCCGGCCTGCCCGGCGAACACACGCGCGAGCCGGTGTTCGGCCTGCCCGCGCTGTGGATCGACCGGTCGTTGCGCGACGAAGCGGGGATGCGCGGCCTGACCGTGGTCGACTGCGGCACGATCATCACCACCCACCTGACCGAACTGGTCAAGGACAACATCGCCGACCTGCTGAGCTATACCGAGACGCAGAAGCTGCTGAGTGACGTGCATACCGAATCGGAAAAGCTGGTCGCCGACATCATCCCCTCGCGCATCAGCGTGTCGGGCGTGCAGCGCGTGCTCCAGAACCTGCTGGCCGAAGGGGTGTCGATCCGCGACGTGCCCACCATTCTGGAAGGCGTGGCGGAGGCGGCACCGGTGACGACCAACATCACCCAGATCACCGAGCATGTCCGCGGCCGTCTGGCCCGCCAGATCTCCGCGCAGCAGACCCGCGACGGCGCGATCCCGATCGTGACGCTGTCGAACGAATGGGACGAGGCGTTCGCCGAGAGCATCGTCGGGCACGGTGACGAGCGCCAGCTGGCGATGGCGCCGACCAAGCTTCACGCGTTCCTAGCGCATGTCCGCGAAACGTTCGATCGGCTGGCGGGGGAGGGGGAGATTCCCTGCCTTCTCACCAACCCGTCGATCCGCCCCTTTGTTCGTTCGATCATCGAACGGGTTCGCCCCGCTACCGTCGTGCTGTCGCAGAACGAGGTGCATACCCGCGCACGCATCCGTTCGCTGGGGACGATCGGGTGAGCATTCTCCTTCCTATAATGATGCTGGAGGCGACGCTGCCGCCGCCCCGGAGACCCGCATGATCACGTCCGCCGCGACCGACCCCTTCGCCGCGATCTTCGCGCCGCCGGGCGCCACCGCGCCGACCGGCGATGCGATCGCGACGCCGGCGGGCGGGCTGTTCGGCACGATGGTCGCCGCGACGCCCGCCGCTCCGCCAGTGACGCCTCTCACGTCGCCATCGTTTCGCGGCGCGTTGATGAACGCGACGCTGCCGGTCGGGGCGCTGGTGTCGACCGGGATGCCCGCCGCGCGCCCGGCGATCGCGACGCTGCCATGGCCGGGTGCATCGCCCGTCACGCCGACTGGCCCCATGGCGTCGACCACCATGGTCGCGAATGCCGTGCCAGTCGCGCCGCCCATGATCCCGACAGGCGCATCGCCGACGGACATCGTCCCGATCGCGACCGTCGCGCCTCTGCCCGCGTCGGTGGCACCGACGTCGCCGATGCGGACGGATGAGACGCCAGCTTCGCTTCCCCCCGCCGTCGTCGGGACCATGCCGGCCCCCGCGCCATCGCCAAGTCTACGCAGCGCTGCGGTTGTGGCATCGCTGCCGGCCGCTTGGCCACCGACGCCTGCGGGCGGATCGGCGCTGCCAACTGTAACGTCCACCTTGGCAAGCTTGCCGACCCCGACGGGGATAGGCCCCACCATCCCGCTGGCCGCCGCACCGCAGCCCGACGAGGCGCTGCGAGTCGCTTCCGAGGCAGGCCCTGTCGGGAATGTGCCGCTGCCCATCGTCCCGTTCTCAGGTTCGGAACTGCCCGGCTCGGCCAATGCCGCGCCGGCAGCTGGTCGGCTGTCCGGTGCATCGCCGTCCGATGTCATCACCCCTGTCCTGCCATTGACGGGCAACGCGGAGCAGGCTGCATCGGGCAAGCCGATGCTGGTCGCCGCGCCGTTGCCCGACCTCGTGTTGCGCACCGACCCCGATGCCGGACCGGCGCTGAACGATCCCACTGCCGATCCCGTACCGGCCATGTCATTGGCCAGCGGCGGCGAGCGGGCTGTTTCTGGCAAGCCGATGCTGGCCGCCGCGCCGTTGCCCGACCTCGTGCTGCGCACCGACCCCGATGCCGGCCCGACGCTGGGTGATCCCGCACCCGTCAATGCGCCGCCTGTCGTTGTTCCCCAGTCCGTTGACAGCACAACTGCACCGACACCGACACCGACACCGACACCGACCGGCGTCGACGTCGCCAAGCCATCTGCCCCGCGCAAGCCCGCTATGGCACCCGCACCGGTGCCTATGGTCTTCGCCCCGGCGCAGACGTCGCCGGTCGTCGCCCCCGTCGCGGTGAAGGGGGCGGGGGCCCCCGTCGAGCCTGCCCCGGTCGAGGACGGCGCATCGGCCGATGCCGAGGACATTGATCCGGCGGCCACCGCCTTCCCGCAGATGACGGCACTGCCGCCCTTGTTGCCCGACATCGCCGCCGCGCCGTTGCCGGAAGCCGCTGCTGCCACGCCGGATACGTCTGCCGACACCGATCCGGGCAGCTCTAAGCAAGACGCTCCGATGACCGCTCCTGTCGCCCCAGGCGCAACCCCCGCCCTCGGGCAGCCGCCCGCGATATCCGGCAAGGTCGAGGTCGCGGCATCTGCCGATCACCCGGCCGCCGTTGCCGCTACCGGGCTGCGTCCGGTGCGTGAGGAGGCGGCACCTGCCGATCAGAAGCCGGTGACGGCCGCCACCCCCGATCCACGTTCCTTCGCCGCGCTGGTCGAGCCGAAGGTGGTCACGCCCGCGCCGGCCCCCATGGCGACGGCAGCGTCGCCGGTGCCGGAAGCGCGCGTCGCGGCCGAGCGGGGGCGGATGGGGCATGAGATGGCGGTCGCCATTGCCCGCCATACCGCCGAGGGCGGCGGCGAGGCACTGACCGTCCGGCTCAATCCCGCCGAGTTCGGCCGGATCGACGTGACCCTGTCGTTCGACGATCGCGGCACATTGCGCGCGGTGCTGGCCGCCGAAACTCCGGCTGCGCTCGATCTGCTGCGCCGCGACAGTGCCGATCTCGGCCGGGCGCTCAGCGATGCCGGGATGCGCACCGACGCACAGAGCTTCCGCTTCGACACGCGACAGGGCGGGGCGGATGCCGGCGGGCAGGGCGCACAGGGCCAGCCGCGCTGGCAGGCGGCCGCCACCCCGCGCAACGCATCCACGACCACTGACCTGCCCGAACCCGAATATCGCCCGCTCCGCTCGCGCGGCGGCGTCGACCTGATGGCCTGAAGGATCGAATCATGACCACCACCACCGTCGTCACCGGCGCCACGACCTCCGCTGCCGGTACCCCCACCACCCTGGCCAAGGTCGGGGCGGATTTCGACATGTTCCTGAAGTTGCTCGTCACCCAGATGCAGAATCAGGACCCGTTGAAGCCGATGGATTCGACCGAATATACCCAGCAGCTCGCGCAATATTCACAGGTCGAACAAACCGTGAAGCAGACGACTGCGCTCAACGACATCCTGTCGCAGCTGTCGACGCAGAGCCTGACGCAGGCGAACGCGCTGATTGGCCGCGAGGTGGAGGTGGACACCAACGTCGCCGGCCTTGCCGGGCAGAGCGCGGCGCAATGGGGCTATCAGTCCACCCGCGCGGTCGCCACGATCGAGATGACGGTGAAGGACGCATCCGGCGTCACCATGTCGACCAGCACGGTCGACGCCAGCGGCACGACCGGCCGGTTGGCCTGGGACGGGACGACGAAATCGGGCGGTACGGCCAAGGATGGCGGCTACACGCTGTCGGCAGTGGGGCGCGACGCGTTTGGCGTCGAGGTGCCGATGACGCTGACTAGCGTCGGCAAGGTATCGACGGTGGAGGCGAAGGCCGGCGTGGTGACGCTGGGCGTGAACGGCTTGCAGGTGCCGATGGCCCGGCTGGTCCGGCTGGCCGATGGGGCGGAATGACGATGCCGACGGGCCGCCGCTAGGTATCGAATAGTCGAAAAAGACCAGCCAGGGCTGGAACCGCGTCCGTGCCGGTCGGTTGCCCGCGCCATGACCAACCAGAACGGCAAGGCCACACAATATCCGCTTCTCGCCAACCCGCATGTGCAGTTGCACGGGCCGGTCGACGAGGCGATGTACACCAGTTTCAAGGCGCAGGTGATCGATGCCCCGACCGAAGGACCGCTGGTGGTGTCGATCACCACGCTGGGCGGCGACCCGGAAATGGCACGGGCGATGGGAGACGGCATCCGCCTGATCCGCGAATATACCGGGCGCGACACATTGTTCCTGGGCAAGGTCGCGGTCTATTCGGCGGGTGCTACCTTCATGTCGGCCTTCCCGGTCGACAGCCGTTTTCTGACGCGGGGCAGCCGCATCATGATCCACGAACGGCAGATGCAATCGACCATCCAGCTGAACGGACCGCTCAACACGCTGGAATACACGTTAAAGGCGAAGCTGCACGAAATCGAGGATTCGATCCGTATCCAGAACGAGGGATTCGAGGCGCTGATCCGCGGGTCGCAGGTTTCGATGGACGAGCTTCTGGAAAAGGCGCCGTCCAATTGGTATATTGAGGCGGACGAGGCGAAACGCCTGGGGCTCGTACTCGACGTGATCTGAGTTACCGCGCCGCAACAGGAGGGTTTGCCCGGATCGCGCCCGTGTTGTAACGGCTCGGGCAATCACCTGACGGGAACCCTTCATGGCCGAATTCGCCCTCCCCAAGAACAGCAAGATCAAGCAGGGCGTCACCCATGCCGCGCCGAGCGCTCCGGCGGAAAAAGGCCGGCTGAAGAAATTCAAGGTCTATCGTTACGATCCCGACAGCGGCGAAAATCCCCGCTACGACACGTTCGAGGTCAATCTGGACGAGTGCGGGCCGATGGTGCTCGACGCGCTCATCAAGATGAAAGGCGAGCAGGACAGTTCGCTGACCTTCCGCCGCTCGTGCCGCGAAGGCATCTGTGGCTCCTGCTCGATGAACATCGACGGGCGCAACGGCCTCGCCTGCACCACCGCGATCGAGGATGTGAAGGGCGAGGTGCGTATCACCCCGCTGCCGCATATGGACGTGGTGAAGGATCTGGTGCCGGACTTTACGCACTTTTACGCGCAGTACAGTTCGATCAAGCCGTGGTTGCAGACCGTCACGCCGCCGCCCTCGGGCAAGGAGCGGTTGCAGTCGCCGCAAGACCGGCAGAAGCTCGATGGCCTGTACGAGTGCATCCTGTGCGCGTGCTGTTCGACCTCGTGCCCCAGCTACTGGTGGAATGCCGACAAGTTCCTAGGGCCGGCGATCCTGTTGCAGGCCTATCGCTGGCTGGCGGACAGCCGCGACGAGATGACCGGCGACCGGCTCGACGAACTGGAGGATCCGTTCCGTCTGTATCGCTGCCACACGATCATGAACTGCGCGAACGTCTGTCCCAAGGGGCTGAACCCCGCCAAGGCGATCGCCGAGATCAAGAAGATGGAAGCCGAACGGATCGTCTGAGGTCTTGAGCGACCCGTTCAGCGATGCTCCCGCCCCCGGCCAGCCGGGCTGGCGGGAGTGGAAGCCGACCGATCCGACGCGCTTCAATGCGGTCATGGGTCCGATCGTCTACCGGGCGGAGGGTGCCATCGTCCGGGTCCGGATGATGCCGGGTCGCGAACATTCCAATGTCCGCGATGCAGTCCATGGCGGCGTCACGCTGGCCTTCATCGATATCGCGCTGTTTGCGGCGGCCCGTGCGTCCGGCACGATCATCGCCGGCACCGGCGTGACGCTGGGGCTGGACACGCAATTCATCGGCGAAGGCGCGATCGGCGAACCGATCGAGGCGCAGGTCGAATTGCTGCGCGAAACCGGCCGTCTGCTGTTCCTGCGCGGACTGGTGGTGCAGGGGGATGACGACCGCCGGGTCGCAGCCTTCTCTGCCACGATCCGCAAGCCTCCGTCGGTCAGGAAGGACTCATGACCACCGACAACCTTGGCGTCATCGCCGCCTATGACGCGCTGATCGCCGCCGGCGAACTGCGCCCCGATCCCGAACAGGCCGCCGCCGCCGCCCGCCTCCAGTCGCTCGCGACCGAACTGGAACATCCCCGCACTACCGGCTTCTTCCGCCGCAAACCGGTGCCCGCGCGCGGCGTTTACATGTGGGGCGATGTCGGGCGCGGCAAATCGATGCTGATGGACCTGTTCTACGACCATGTGGCCGTGCCGGCCAAGCGCCGGGTCCATTTTGCAGAGTTCATGATCGAGGTCCATGGCCGCATCGCGGTGGAGCGGCGCAAGGAGCAGGGCGACCCGATCCTCCCCGTCGCCGCGGCGCTGGCGCAGGAAGCCCGGTTGCTCGCTTTCGACGAGATGATGGTGACCAACAGCCCCGACGCGATGATCCTGTCGCGGCTGTTCACCGCCTTGATCGAGGCGGGGGTGACGATCGTCACCACCTCCAATCGTGCGCCGGTCGATCTCTACAGGAACGGTCTCAACCGCGAACATTTCCTGCCCTTCATCGCGCTGGTGCAATCGCGTCTCGACGTGGTGACGCTGAACGGCCCGATCGATTACCGGCGCGACCGGCTGGGCAGCCAGCGGACCTGGCTGGTTCCCAACGGGGCGGCGGCGACCGCCGATCTCTCCGCCGCATTCTTTCGCCTGACCGATCATGAAGTGACCGAACCGATCCCGTCCGAGGATCTGGTGGTGCAGGGCCGCACGCTGCATGTGCCCAAGGCATTGAAGGGCGTCGCGGTCTTCTCGTTTAGGAAACTGTGCGGCGAGGCTCGGGGCGCGGCCGACTATCTTGCGATTGCCCGTCGTTTCCATACCGTCATCCTCGTCGGCATCCCCCGGCTGGGCCCGGAGAACCGCAACGAGGCCGCGCGCTTCGTCGCGCTGATCGACGCACTGTACGAACACAAGGTGAAGCTGCTTGCCGCGGCGGATGCCGAGCCGGGCGATCTCTATGCGGCGGGGGACGGCGTATTCGAATTCCAGCGGACGGTGAGTCGGCTGGAGGAGATGGGGTCCGACGACTATCTCGCGCAGGGTCACGGCGCGGATGGCGAGGCACGCTGACAATATTGACGCACATCTCGGCAGCCGGGCCAGCGCGACAAACCCCATGGTAAATGGCGGGGCTGCGAGTTCTGACGGGGCGCATTCATGGAAACCGGTCGCTATTGCACTTGCGAACCATCCGCAATAATGCCATTTAAGCCTTGCCCTACGCGCATTATGCGCGTACCCGCCGCTTCCAATCACCGCCACGGAGAAGGATTGGAATGGCCCGCAAGAAGATCGCGCTGATCGGCGCCGGTAACATCGGCGGCACGCTCGCGCACCTCGCCGCCCTCAAGGGCCTTGGCGATATCGTGCTGTTCGACGTGGTGGAGGGCGTGCCGCAGGGCAAGGCGCTTGATCTGTCGCAGTGCGGGCCGGTCGAGGGCTTCGATGCCACCATCACCGGGTCCAACGACTATGCCGATATCGCGGGGGCGGACGTCATCATCGTCACCGCCGGCGTCGCGCGCAAGCCCGGCATGAGCCGCGACGACCTGCTCGGCATCAACCTGAAGGTGATGAAGGCGGTCGGCGAGGGGATCAAGGCCAACGCGCCCGACGCGTTCGTGATCTGCATCACCAACCCGCTCGACGCGATGGTATGGGCGCTGCGCGAATTTTCCGGCCTGCCGACCAACAAGGTCGTCGGCATGGCGGGCGTGCTCGACTCGTCGCGGTTCAGCCACTTCCTCGCCGACGAGTTCAAGGTCGCGGTGAAGGACGTGAACACGTTCGTGCTGGGCGGCCATGGCGACACGATGGTTCCGGTCGTGCAGTATTCCACGGTTGCGGGCATCCCGGTGCCTGACCTGATCGCGATGGGCCGCACTACGCAGGACAAGATCGACGCGATCGTCCAGCGCACCCGTTCGGGTGGCGGTGAGATCGTCGCGCTGCTCAAGACCGGCTCCGCCTATTACGCGCCCGCCACCAGCGGCATCGCGATGGCCGAGGCGTATCTGTACGACCAGAAGCGCCTGCTGCCCTGCGCCGCCTATGTCGAGGGCCAGTACGGCGTTGACGGCCTCTATGTCGGGGTCCCCGTCATCATTGGTGCCGGCGGCGTCGAGGAGATCGTCGAGGTCAAGCTGGACGACGAGGCGAAGGCGAACCTTCAGGTGTCGGTCGACGCGGTCAAGGAACTGCTGGTCGCGTGCAAGGGCATCGACGAGAGCCTGAATTGATCATATTCCGCGCCATTGATTTGACGGTGCGGCGGGGGATGGCAGCGGCGTTATGCGCCGTGGCCACCCTAGCCAGTCCGGTGGTGGCCGAGGGCATGGGTATTGCCTCGCAAGATGAAATTCTCGCAGGCATCCGGTCCTGTACCAATGGTGTCGGCCCGGCGGGGCTTGATGAAGCGCATTTGATCGCCGATGGTTGGTCAAAAGGTTCGATGTCGTCAAAAGATGGAAAGCCCGTCGAAAACGGACTTATCGTTTACGGCAAGGGCCATTTGATGGTCCTTACGTCCAACGCCGGGCTTGGCCAAATGCAGTTATGCAATTTTGTGGCAAAGATCGCTTCTGTCCAAGCTTTTCCCAAGCTTCAGGCGGCGATGGCATCCACCTATGGCGTGCCATTCAAAGATAATGGCAAGGGCGATCAGTATTATCGCGCGTCTAATAGCCATTTGATCAATCTGGTATTTACCGGCAGCAGCGATAGGCCCTCTGTTCGAGTCGCCGTCGGCTATGTCTCTCAGGAGTCAAAATGAGTATTCTCGTCGACAAGAACACCAAGGTCATCACGCAAGGCATGACCGGCGAAACCGGCAGCTTCCATACCAAGGCGGCGCTGGAATACGGCACGCAGATGGTCGGCGGCGTCACGCCGGGCAAGGGCGGGACCGAGCATCTCGGCCTGCCGGTGTACAACACCGTCGCGGAGGCGAAGTCGAAGACCGGCGCCGACGCATCGGTGATCTACGTGCCGCCGCCCTTCGCCGCCGATTCGATCCTGGAAGCGATCGACGCCGAGATTCCGCTGATCGTCACGATCACCGAAGGCATTCCGGTCCTCGACATGGTCCGCGTCAAGCGTGCGTTGTCGGGCAGCAAGTCGCGGCTGATCGGCCCGAACTGCCCCGGCGTGCTGACGCCGGGCCAGTGCAAGATCGGCATCATGCCGGGTTCGATCTTCAAGCAGGGTTCGGTCGGCGTCGTCTCGCGCTCCGGCACGCTGACCTATGAGGCGGTGTTCCAGACCTCGAACGCCGGTCTGGGTCAGACCACCGCGGTCGGCATCGGCGGCGATCCGGTCAACGGCACCAACTTCATCGACGTGCTCGAACTGTTCCTGGCGGACGAGGCTACGCAGTCGATCATCATGATCGGCGAGATCGGCGGCGACGCCGAAGAGCAGGCTGCGCAGTTCCTGATCGACGAGGCGAAGCGTGGCCGCAAGAAGCCGATGGCCGGCTTCATCGCGGGCCGCACGGCACCCCCGGGTCGTCGCATGGGCCATGCCGGCGCGATCGTGTCGGGCGGCAAGGGTGATGCCGAGAGCAAGATCGCGGCGATGGAAGCTGCCGGGATCAAGGTCGCGGCCTCTCCGTCGGAACTCGGCTCGACGCTGCTGTCGGTGCTGAACGGCTGAAAATCCTTCTCCCCTTGCGGGAGAAGGTGGCGTCCGCAGGACGCCGGATGAGGGCGGGGGGGTCGCAATCGGCGTCCCCCTCGCTCTTCCGGGCCTTCGGCCTGGGTCCCTCCCGCTCCCGCAGGGGAGAGGGGTAGAAGGAAGAAGACGATGGGCTACGAAGGTCAGGATTTCAGCGACATCGCACAGGGCGTGAGCCCGGCGTTCATCGAGGCGCTGTACGCGAAGTTCGGTACCGATCCCGGCTCGGTCGATGCCGGCTGGCGGACCTTCTTCGAAGGACTGGAAGGCAGCGCTCAGGGGCCGAGCTGGCAGAGCAAGCGCTGGCCGCTGACCACCACCGACGACCTGACCGCCGCGCTCGACCCGACCCAGATGGAGCCCGCGCCCAAGCCCGCGCGCGGGGGCAAGCCTGCCGCGGCTGCCGCGCCGGCGCCATCGAAGGACGATATCGTCAAGGCGGCGGGCGATGCGATCCGCGCGCAGCTGTTGATCCGCACCTACCGCGTCCGTGGCCATCTCGCCGCCAATCTCGATCCGCTGGGCCTGACCAAGCGCGAGATGCCCGAGGATCTGAAGACCGAGCATTACGGTTTCACCGATGCCGATCTCGATCGCCCGATCTATCTCGGCGGCACGATGGGCTTCGAATGGGCTACCGTCCGCCAGCTCGTCGACACGTTGCGCAAGAATTACTGCGGCAATGTCGGTCTGGAATATATGCACATCGTCGACGTCGAGGAGCGTCGCTTTCTGCAGGAGCGGATGGAGGGCCAGGACAAGGCGATCGAATTCTCCATCGACGGCAAGAAGGCGATCCTCAACAAGGTGATCGAGGCGGAGCAGTGGGAGAAGTTCCTCGGCCGCAAATATGTCGGCACCAAGCGGTTCGGCCTCGACGGCGGTGAATCGATGATCCCGGCGCTGGAAAGCGTCATCAAGTACGGCGGCCAGTACGGCGTGCGCGAGATGGTGTTCGGCATGGCGCATCGCGGCCGCCTGAACGTCCTCGCCAACGTGATGGCGAAGCCGCTGCGCATCATCTTCCACGAATTCGCCGGCGGTTCGGCGAACCCCGACGATATCGGCGGTTCCGGCGACGTGAAGTACCATCTCGGCACCAGCCACGACCGTGAGTTCGACGGGCACAAGGTCCACATGTCGCTCGTCGCCAATCCGTCGCATCTGGAGGCGGCCGATCCCGTCGTCCTCGGCAAGACGCGCGCGATCCAGACGATCGCGAACGACCTGAACGATCACGTCGCCTCGCTGCCCGTGCTGATCCACGGCGACGCCGCGTTCGCGGGGCAGGGGATCGTGTGGGAATGCCTCGGCTTTTCCGGCATCCGTGGCTACAACACGGGTGGCTGCGTCCACTTCATCATCAACAATCAGGTCGGCTTCACCACCAGCCCGCAGTTCGCGCGTTCCTCGCCCTATCCGTCGGACGTGGCGAAGGGGGTGCAGGCGCCGGTTTTCCACGTGAACGGCGACGATCCCGAAGCGGTGACCTTCGCGACCAAGATGGCGATGGAATTCCGCCAGAAGTTCCATCGCGACATCGTGATCGACATGTGGTGCTATCGCCGCTTCGGTCATAACGAAGGTGACGAGCCCGGCTTCACCCAGCCGCTGATGTACAAGGTCATCAAGGATCACCCGCCGGTCAGCGACATCTACGCCAGGCGCCTGATCGGCGAGGGCGTGATCGACCAGGTATGGGTGGACGAGAACGTCCGGCAGTACGTCACCAGGCTGGAAGGCGAGTTCGAGGCGGGTACGAGCTACAAGCCCAACAAGGCGGACTGGTTCGCCGGTCGCTGGACCGGCCTGTCCGCGCCGACCGAGGGCAGCCCGACCCGGCGTAGCGCCGACACCGGCATCACGCCCAAGCTGTTCGACTTGCTCGGTCGCACGCTGACCACGGTGCCGGAGGGGCTGGCGATCCACAAGACGCTGGGCCGCGTGCTGGAGGCCAAGCGCCAGATGTTCGCCACCGCCAGCAATTTCGACTGGGCGACCGGTGAGGCGCTGGCGTTCGGCTCGCTGTTGTCCGAGGGATATGGCGTCCGCCTGTCGGGGCAGGATTCGGGGCGCGGCACCTTCTCGCAACGCCACGCCGTCTGGGTCGACCAGACCGACGAACACAAGTTCGTGCCGCTCCAGGGGATCGAGCATGGCCGGTTCGAGGTGCTGGACAGCCCGCTGTCCGAATATGGCGTGCTCGGCTTCGAATATGGCTATGCGCTGGCCGATCCGAAGACGCTGGTGCTGTGGGAGGCGCAGTTCGGCGACTTCGTCAACGGCGCGCAGATCATGATCGACCAGTTCATCGCGTCGGGCGAGGCCAAGTGGCTGCGCGCCAACGGCCTCGTGATGCTGCTGCCGCACGGGTACGAAGGGCAGGGGCCGGAACATAGCTCGGCCCGGCCGGAGCGGTTCCTGCAGCTGTGCGCAGGCGACAACATGCAGGTCGCCAACTGCACCACGCCGGCCAACTACTTCCACCTGCTGCGCCGGCAGATGCACCGCAGCTTCCGCAAGCCGCTGGTGGTAATGACGCCGAAGTCGCTGCTCCGCCACAAGCTGGCGGTGTCGGTGGCGGCCGATTTCCAGGGCGACAGCCACTTCCGTCGCCTGCTGTCCGACACCAACGGCGCCGCCGACGAAGCAACGACGCGGCTCGTCCTGTGCACCGGCAAGGTCGCCTATGACCTGATCGAGGCGCGCGACGCGGCTGGTGATACTGACACCCAGATCGTCCGGGTCGAACAGCTTTATCCCTTCCCCGGCGATGCGATCGCGGAGCGGGTGAAGCGGATGCCGAACCTGCGCGAAGTGGTGTGGGCGCAGGAAGAGCCGAAGAACAACGGCTACTGGTTCTTCGTCGAGCCCCTGATCGAGGAGGCGCTGGCGGAAGCGGGCGCGGCGGTGAAGCGCGCACGCTATGCCGGTCGTGCGGCCGCCGCGTCGCCCGCGACGGGCCTTATGAAGCGCCACACCGCCGAACAGGGGGCGCTCGTCGCCGATGCGCTCGGCCACAATGTGCGCGAGGAAATCCGCCGGACGCGCGCGGAGGGCAGCACCACCACCGCCCGCCCCGCGCAGGCCCCCGCCAGCTGATCGCCCACCCCCGATACCCCCGATAATCGCTCCGGTTCCGGCCGGGGTTGGAAGGATAGAATGATGGCCACCGAAGTCACCGTCCCCGTACTGGGCGAATCGATCACCGAAGCGACGTTGGGCGAATGGCTCAAGCAACCCGGCGACGCGGTCGCGCTCGACGAGCCGATCGCCAGCCTTGAGACCGACAAGGTGTCGGTCGAGGTGCCCAGCCCCGTCGCGGGCGTGATGGGTCAGCATGCGGTTGCGGTCGGCGATACGGTGCGGGTCGGCGCGATGATCGCCACCGTCGATGCCGGCGGCAGCGCCGCGCCCAAGGAGGCCGCGCCGCAGCCCGCCGTCACCCAGACGCCCGCCGCCCCGGCACCGTCGCCGGCCCCTGCCGCCGAGACCGAGCCGACCGGTGACAGCCCCGCCGCGCTCAGCCCCTCGGTCCGCCGCGCGGTGCTGGAGCACGGCGTCGATCCCGCCACGATCAAGGGCACCGGCAAGGACGGCCGCATCACCAAGGAAGACGTCGAGGCCGCCGCGCAGAACAAGCCTGCCGCCGCACCGGCGCCCGCTGCCGCACCGGCCCCTGGCGCCACTACGACCGGCGGGCGCAAGGAAGAGCGCGTCCGCATGACGCGTCTGCGCCAGACGATCGCCAAGCGCCTGAAGGAAGCGCAGAACACCGCCGCGATGCTGACGACGTTCAACGACGTCGATATGACCGCGGTGATCGAGGCGCGTGCCAAGTACAAGGACCTGTTCGAAAAGAAGCATGGCGTTCGCCTGGGCTTCATGGGCTTCTTCGTGAAGGCCGCGACGATGGCGCTGAAGGACATCCCCTCGGTCAACGCCTCGATCGAGGGCGATGACATCGTCTATCACGACTATGCTGACATCTCGGTCGCGGTTTCCTCGCCCGGCGGCCTCGTCGTGCCCGTGATCCGCGACGCGCAGGACCTGACGGTCGCCGGCATCGAGAAAACGATCGGCGACTTCGGCAAGCGCGCCAAGGAAGGCGCACTGAAGATGGACGAGATGAAGGGCGGTACCTTCACCATCTCGAACGGTGGCGTGTTCGGCTCGCTGATGTCGACCCCGATCATCAACCCGCCGCAGTCGGCGGTGCTGGGCCTCCATCGCATCGAGGACCGCCCGGTAGTGGTGAACGGCCAAGTCGTGGTGCGTCCGATGATGTACCTCGCACTCAGTTACGATCACCGCCTGATCGACGGCCGCGAAGCGGTGAGTTTCCTCGTCGCGCTCAAGAATGCGATCGAGGACCCGACCCGCATTCTGATCGACCTGTAAGGCATAGCACGCAGCCTGTTCCCCGGCGGAGGCCGGGGCCCAGTTGGGAAGGCGGATGTAACGGGGCGCGGCGTTCACCATATATGCCCCGCAACTGGGCCCCGGCCTCCGCCGGGGAACGGAGATGAAGATGGCTAACGAATACGACTATGACGTCCTCGTGATCGGCGCCGGCCCCGGTGGCTATGTCGCCGCGATCCGGGCTGCGCAGCTGGGGCTGCGCACCGCCTGCGCGGAAAGCCGCGAGACGCTGGGCGGCACCTGCCTCAACGTCGGTTGCATCCCGTCCAAGGCGCTGCTCCATGCGTCCGAACTCTATGCGGAGGCGACCGGCGGTCACCTCGCCAAGTTCGGCGTCGAGATCCAGGGCGCGACGCTCAACCTTGATCAGATGCACGCTGAAAAGGCCAAGGCGGTCGGCGAGCTGACCGGCGGCATCGAATATCTGTTCAAGAAGAACAAGGTGACGTGGCTGAAGGGCAAGGCCGCGTTCAAGGATCACACCACCGTCACCATCGGCGACCAGACCGTCACCGCGCGCGACATCGTGATCGCGACCGGATCCTCCGTCACCCCGCTGCCCGGCGTCGAGATCGACCAGAAGATCATCGTCGACAGCACCGGCGCGCTGGCGCTGCCCAAGGTACCCGAACATCTCGTGGTGATCGGCGGCGGTGTGATCGGGCTCGAACTCGGCAGCGTGTGGAAGCGACTGGGCGCGAAGGTCACGGTCGTCGAATATGTCGATCAGATCCTGCCCGGCTTCGATGGCGAGGTCCGCAAGGAGTCGGCCAAGCTGTTCAAGAAGCAGGGCTTCGAGCTGATGACCTCGACCAAGGTCACCGGCGTCGCGGTCGATGGCACCGCGGCGACCATCTCGATCGAGCCCGCCGCCGGTGGCGAGGGCACGACGCTGACCGCCGATGCCGTCCTCGTCGCGATCGGCCGCAAGCCGAACATTGATGGCCTTAACCTGGAAGCGGCCGGCGTGAAACTGACCGAGCGTGGGCAGGTCGGCATCGACCATGATTTCCGCACCAATGTCGACGGCATCTGGGCGATCGGCGATGTCGCCCCCGGCCTGATGCTGGCGCACAAGGCCGAGGACGAGGGTGTCGCGGTGGCGGAGAACATCGCCGGCCAGACCGGTATCGTGAACCACGACGTGATCCCCAGCGTGGTCTACACCATGCCCGAGATCGCCGGTGTCGGCTTGTCCGAGGAAGCCGCCAAGGCAAAGGGCGAGATCAAGGTCGGCAAGTTTCCCTTCGCTGCCAACAGCCGCGCCAAGACCAATCGCGACACCGACGGGTTCGTGAAGGTGATCGCGGATGCCAAGAGCGACCGGGTGCTGGGCGTCTGGATCATCTCGTCGCTCGCCGGCACGATGATCGCGCAGGCCGCGCAGGCGATGGAGTTCGGGGCGACCAGCGAGGACATCGCCTATACCTGTCACGCGCACCCGACCCATGCCGAGGCGCTGAAGGAAGCCGCGATGGCGGTGCAGGGCAAGCCGATTCACATTTGAGCCCGGTCGCGCGCCGTCGCAGCAAAGCAGCGGCGCGCCAAAGGTGGCCGGGCCGGCCGGCGGCGCCCAGGCGCCGTCCGACGTCACGGGATTTACTCCCGTGACGTCCCGCTGTTGTTTGGCCCGACTTCAGATGCACCGCAGATCATGCCGCAAATTGCTTCATCACACTCACAATGACGGCGTGAAGGCGAGCGATATCGTCGCACGGAAACCGCATCGGCTGGGCCGATGATCCATGATTCGCCTCGCCTCGCGCTGGAAGCCGAGTGCCTTCATCTGACCCGCGTCTATCTTCCCGCCCTTGCGACCGCACGGGGATGGCCAATCCGGGCGGATCATTGTTTCCAGCGTATCCTGCTCGACCATAGCTATGGCGGCTGTTGGTACGATCACGTCACCGGTCGCCCCGCCTTTGCCCACGCCGATACCGCAGCCCTGATGCGGGCCGTTTCCCTCGGCCGCGCCGCGATCGCGGGCGACGCGGATATGGCGATGCTGAATCGACAGTCGCTGATCTGGCGCCGCAAGCCTGCAAGCCGGGCAGGGTAAGACCGACGCTACCCCTTCTTCCCGAACAACCGCGCCAGCACCAGTTCCGCCGCCTCACCGATCGCACCGGCGATCGCGTCCGGATTGGGCGAGCGGGTAGTGCCCTGTGGCGCGGCGGGCTGCACGGGTGGCACCGTATCGGCCGCCTCCGGCCGGGGCGGAACCGGCGGCACGGGCGGGGTCGGCGGACTAGCGGACTTCGCCAGCGCATCGGCAGCGGCGCGCAGGCCGGTCGCCATTGCGACACGGGCGGCGGGGGATTGCAACTGCTGGGTCACCATCGCGGCAATCCCGGCGAGCGGCAGCGAAAACGAACCCGATCGTGCCGCGCCATCGCCATGCTTCGCATCATGGCCGGTTTCGTGCTTGTGGCCATGCTTGTCGCCGTGGCGATCCTTGTGCTTCTTCTTGCCCATCATGCGGCTCCGCCATTTGTGTATCAGGGATATAATACACGGATCGCCGCTCGCAACTGGTGACCGTGCGGCAGCGTTCCTATCTTGCCGCTCTGGCGTTTCACGTGGAACAGAAGTAGAACCCTCCCCATGCTGACCAAGATATCCGTCCGCGGCGCGCGCGAGCACAACCTCAAGGATGTCGACATCGACATTCCCCGCGATACGTTGACGGTGATCACCGGCCTGTCCGGTTCGGGCAAGTCGAGCCTCGCCTTCGATACCATCTATGCCGAGGGGCAGCGCCGCTACGTCGAATCGCTGTCGGCCTATGCACGTCAGTTCCTGGAACTGATGCAGAAGCCCGATGTCGACCATATCGAGGGCCTGTCTCCCGCCATCTCGATCGAGCAGAAGACGACGAGCCGCAATCCCCGTTCAACCGTGGCGACCGTCACCGAAATCTACGATTACATGCGCCTGCTCTGGGCCCGCGTCGGCATCCCCTATTCGCCGACCACGGGGGAGCCGATCGCCGCGCAGACCGTCAGCCAGATGGTCGACCGGGTGCTGGCGCTGCCGGAGGGGACGCGCGCCTATCTGCTTGCCCCCGTCGTGCGCGGGCGCAAGGGCGAGTATCGCAAGGAACTGGCCGAATGGCAGAAGGCGGGCTTCACCCGCGTCCGCATCGACGGCACCATTCACGAGATCGACGAGGCGCCCGCGCTCGACAAGAAGTTCAAGCACGATATCGAGGTCGTCGTCGATCGCATCGTCATCAAGGCCGACATCGCGACGCGGCTGGCGGAGAGTTTCGAGACCGCGCTGAAACTCGCCGATGGCCTGGCATATTTCGACCCCGCCGATCCGGTCGAGCCCCACACCCCGAAATCCGAGGTGCTGGGCGACAATGCGCCGCCGGGCCGCATCGTGTTCTCCGAAAAGTTCGCCTGTCCGGTGTCGGGCTTCACCATTTCGGAGATCGAGCCGCGCCTGTTCTCGTTCAACGCGCCGCAAGGCGCATGTCCGGCCTGTGACGGCCTTGGCGAGAAGCTGATCTTCGACGAAGACCTTGTCGTCCCCAACCATGCGTTGACGATCAAAAAGGGCGCGGTGGTGCCATGGGCCAAGTCCAACCCGCCGTCGCCCTATTACATGCAGGTGCTGGGCAGTCTGGCCAAGGCGTATGATTTCAGCCTCGATACGCCGTGGTCCGACCTGCCGGTCGATGTCCAGGCGCTGATCCTGCACGGGTCGAAGGGCAAGCCGGTCACGCTGACCTTCGTCGACGGCAAGAAGAAATACGACGTGTCGAAGCCGTTCGAGGGGGTGATCGGCAACCTTAACCGCCGCCTGCTCCAGACCGAGAGCGCGTGGATGCGCGAGGAACTGGTGAAATACCAGTCGTCGCGCCCGTGCGAGGTGTGCGGCGGCGCGCGCCTGAAACCGGAGGCGTTGGCGGTGAAGGTCGCGATGCAGGACATCGCCCATGCCACCCGCCTGTCGGTGGTCGATGCGCTGGCGTTCTTCACCGATCTGCCGACGCATCTCGGTGACCAGCAGCGCGCGATCGCGGAGCGTATCCTGAAGGAAATCGTCGAGCGGCTCGGCTTCCTCAACAATGTCGGGCTCGATTATCTCAACCTCGACCGCACCAGCGGCACGTTGTCGGGCGGCGAGAGCCAGCGTATCCGGCTGGCATCGCAGATCGGCAGCGGCCTGTCGGGCGTGCTCTACGTACTCGACGAACCGTCGATCGGGCTGCACCAGCGCGATAACGACATGCTGCTCGCCACGCTGCGGCGGCTGCGCGATCTCGGCAATACCGTGCTGGTCGTCGAACATGACGAGGATGCGATCCGCACCGCCGATTACGTGATCGACATGGGGCCGGGCGCGGGCGTCCACGGCGGCCAGATCGTCGCGCATGGCACGCTGAAGCAACTGCTGAAATCGAAGACCAGCATCACTGCCGATTATCTGAACGGCACGCGCGAAGTGCCGGTGCCCGCCAAGCGGCGCAAGGGCAGCGGCAAGAAGCTGACCGTCCACAACGCCACCGCCAACAACCTGACCGGGGTGACCGCGTCGATCCCGCTCGGCACCTTTACCTGCATTACCGGCGTGTCGGGATCGGGCAAGTCGAGCTTTACGATCGACACGCTCTACGCCGCCGCCGCGCGCGAACTGAACGGCGCGCGCATTCTGGCGGGCAAGCACGACAAGGTGACGGGCCTCAACCATCTCGACAAGGTCATCGACATCGACCAGTCGCCGATCGGCCGCACCCCGCGATCCAACCCGGCGACCTATACCGGCGCCTTCACCCAGATCCGCGACTGGTTCGCCGGCCTGCCGGAATCGCTGGCGCGCGGGTACAAGCCCGGCCGGTTCAGCTTCAACGTGAAGGGCGGCCGGTGCGAGGCGTGCCAGGGCGACGGCGTGCTGAAGATCGAGATGCACTTCCTGCCCGACGTCTATGTCGAATGCGATGTGTGCCACGGCGCCCGCTACAATCGCGAGACGCTGGAGGTGAAGTTCAAGGGCCACAGCATCGCCGACGTGCTGGACATGAACGTCGAGGATGCCGCCGAGTTCTTCAAGGCGGTGCCGCCGATCCGCGACAAGATGGCGATGCTGGTCGAGGTCGGCCTGGGCTACGTCAAGGTCGGGCAGCAGGCGACGACGCTGTCGGGCGGCGAAGCGCAGCGCGTGAAGCTGGCCAAGGAACTGGCGCGCCGCGCCACCGGCAACACGCTCTACATCCTCGACGAACCCACGACGGGCTTGCATTTCGAGGATGTCCGCAAGCTGCTCGAAGTCCTCCACGCCTTGGTCGAACAGGGCAACACTGTGGTGGTGATCGAACACAATCTCGATGTCATCAAGACCGCCGACTGGGTGCTCGACCTGGGGCCTGAAGGCGGCGTGAAGGGTGGCGAGATCGTGGCCGAAGGCCCGCCGGAGGTGGTGGCCAAGGAACCGCGCAGCTTCACGGGGCGGTATCTGGCGCCGTTGCTTAAGGGGCGGGGGGAACAGGTGGCGGCGGAGTGACGGGGCCGAGCGTGGGTTTGGGGCGCCCCCCCTTGAGGTCGTTGGCTAACCTAGGTTGACGGGAATAGATGAGGGACATCGCGATATGGCCAAGCCTGTTCTTTCCAGCATCTGGGCGGCGTTTCCCGATCATGTCGCCTACCCCAGCCTTCGCGACCTCTACACGCATCTGGGTGGTACGGCCGCGCGTAAATCGAAACCCCCGGCTTCGGGCCGAACGGCAATACCTGCGCCAGTAGATTGAGCATGGCATTCAACGCCGGTGGTACGCCGATCACCATCGCTGCCGCCCGTGCTCAGACGCTCGGTGCAGCCGATGGGTCGCGGATCATCTTCCGTGTCACCGAATTTCGCGCCTATCTCATACGACTGCTCGGCAAGCCGTCGCTCGACGATGCCAGTCCCTATGACAGCGCATTTCGGGGCAAGCGCGGCATCGTAGCCTTCACCGTCAGTTGGTCCGATGCCAGCGGACATATCGCGTTGTGGGTCGGCGCACGGTATCGTGAACCCAAGCATGATAATTATACCAGCTATGCCAGTGGCAGCGCGAAGACTTCGCGTGGCGAGTTCTGGAAGCTAGCATGATGCGTTCGGCGATGATGGCCTTGTCGCTGCTTGCCGCTTGTGGCGGTCATGCCGCATCGACCGGCGCTGGTGCCCGGTCACCCTTGCAGGACGATCTGGTCGCCTATGCGACGGCCAGTTGCTTTACGATGCAGCAGAATAATTATCTGAAGGACCAGGGGCAGCGATGGGCTGGCGCGATCATGCAGGGAGCGCATGGACCAATTGAGAAATGGGTGCCGGTTACTACTGCCGTGAAAGCAGAGCTCGCCCGATCGGGTGTAGCGGAGGGCCAGGGTGAAGGCCCGATGGCACCGGCCGTGACACTTCCCGTAATGACATGTGGACGGATCGCCACGACTTCGGGCGTTCGCCAGGCAATCGGGGCAGCCGTAACGGCATTGGCAAACGATTATGCCGTCAAGTCGCGCTAGGCAGGACAGGGCGGCCTGACGATCAGCCCGCCGGTATCTCGCCTATCCAATGTGGCTGCGCATACAAAGTCTTGCTTCAAGGAAGGGCAGCGTCGCAGCTTGCCCTTCTTTCCACCGCCTGCGACAATCCGTCCGACAAATTGGTGGGAGAGACGGATGCGGTATCGAACCTTGTCGGCGATCGCCGGCATCCTGCTGGCGGCCGCGCCGGTTGCACTGGCCGCACAACAGCCGCCCGCCCCCGCCGCCGATATGCTCCTCATGCCCCAGATGCGGCTGCACGATCCGTGGATCGTCGCGGACAAGGCGGCCGGTACCTATCACCTATTCACCCGCAACGACGCCCGGATGACGGGGGACGCGCGGCTGGGGATCATGGCCTATACCAGCCGCGATCTGAAGCATTGGACGACGCCGACTCTGGTCTTCGCCTGGCCGAAGGGTGGCTGGGCAACCGACGGGGCCTGGGCACCGGAGGTGCATCCATGGCGCGGGAAATGGTATCTGTTCGCCACCTTCCACAACGAGAAGCTGCCGCTGCCGTCCAGGGGCGCCCGCCCGCTGCATCGCCGGTCGACGGTGCTGGCGGTGGCGGATCGGCCGGGCGGGCCGTTCACGCTGGTGCGCGGCGGCGAGTCGGTGGCGCCGGCGGCACAGATGACGCTCGACGGATCGCTCTATGTCGATCCGGCGGGCAAGCCGTGGATGGTCTATGCGCACGAGTGGGTTCAGACCGATATCGGCACGATCGAGGCTGTGCCGCTGAACGACGACCTGTCCGCCGCCGGCTCGCCCCGCGTGCTGTTCCGCGCGAACGAGGCGCCTTGGGCGCTGGCGCAGCCGCAGGCGGATGGCACGAACATCTACGTCACCGATGGCCCCGAGCTGTTCCGCACGCGCACCGGCACGCTGCTGATGCTGTGGTCCAGTTACGGCAAGGGCGGCTATATCCAGGGGATCGCGCGATCGAAGACGGGCGATCTCGCCGGGGGGTGGGAGCATCTGCCACCGCTGGTCCGGCGCGACAGCGGCCATGGCATGGTCTTCCGCGCGTTCGACGGGCGGCTGATGATGATCCTCCACCGCCCCTTCACCCGCGCGCTGGGGAAGTTGTATGAATTGCGCGACGAGGGCGACACCGTCAGCGTGGTGCGCGAGGCGACCGAACTCGATCTGGAGGCCTATCCCACGCATCCCTGCGGACCGGGAAAGCGGCCGGCAGGGGGTGATCCCGACGAGTGCTGACCGGGCGGCGGGTTGCGTCGGCCGGGGTGGCCTGTATTGTCATACAAGAAGACGAAATGGTCGGGAGAGGAACGACGTGAAAAAGGGATCGGTCACGCTGGGGATCAGCGCGCTGGCGCTTGCCACCGCCACCGCGCAGGCACAGCAGGGAGCGCCGCAGGTACAGCCGGTGCAGGTCGATCCCGCCCGGCCCGATTGGGAGAACCCGGCGGTCTATGCACGCGGTAAGCTGCCCGCAAGCGCGACAGGCTTTCCCTTCGAAAACCGCGAGCGGGCGCTGGCCGGCCACCGCACCCAGTCGTCGCGCTTCCTGCTGCTGAACGGTGACTGGAAATTCTCGTTCTCCCCCGATGCGGACCGGCTGCCCGCCGGGTTCGAGCGGCCGGATTACGACGTGTCGGCGTGGAAGAGCATCAAGGTGCCGTCGGACTGGCAGACGCAGGGTTATGACCAGGCCCGCTACAATAACATCACCTATCCCTTTCCCGCCAACCGCCCGCTGATCCCCCATGCGACCAACCCGGTCGGCTCGTACCGCCGCGATGTCGAGGTGCCGGCCGGCTGGACCGGGCAGGACGTGATCCTGCACATCGGCGCGGCGGGATCGGCGTATAAGGTCTGGGTAAATGGCCAGGACGTCGGCTATTCGGAGGACAGCAAGCTGCCGTCCGAATTCGACGTGACGCGGTTCGTGAAGCCGGGCCGCAACACCGTGGCGATCCAGGTCGTCCGCTGGTCGGACGGCAGCTATCTGGAGGATCAGGACTTCTGGCGCGTCTCGGGCATCGAGCGCGAGGTGTTCATGATGGCCGCGCCGAAGACGCGGGTGCGCGACGTGTTCGTTCATGCCGGGCTGGACAAGGCGTATCGCGACGGCGTGCTGTCCACCGACCTCGCCGTCACGCCCGCCACGCAAGGAATGACCGCGCGCATAACGCTGATGGACGGCGACCGGCCGGTGCTGGTGAAGGAGGCACGCGTCGCGCCGGGCAAGGCGGAGCGCGTCGTCACGCTGGCCGCGACGGTGTCGGGCGTGCGTGCGTGGACCGCAGAAACGCCGAACCTCTACACGCTGATGGTCGAACTGCTCGATGCAAAGGGGCAGGTGGTGCAGGCGACGCCGCAGAAGATCGGCTTCCGCACTGTCGAGATGCGCGACGGGCGTGTCTCGGTCAACGGCCGCCCGATCGTCATCCGCGGCGTCAACCGGCACGAGCATGATCCCGAGACGTTCCACGTCATCTCGCTGGAATCGATGCGCCGCGACATCGAGTTGATGAAGCGCAACAACATCAACGCGGTCCGCACCTCGCACTATCCCAACGATCCGCGCTGGTATACGCTGGCCGACGAATATGGCCTGTACGTGATGGACGAGGCGAATATCGAAAGCCACGCGTACATGGATTACGCGAACAAGCATCCCGAACTGCGCCCAAAGCTGCAGATCGGCTTCGACCCGGCATGGGAGGGCGCGCATGTCAGCCGCGTCACCAACATGATGGAGCGGGACAAAAACCATCCCTCGATCATCTTCTGGTCGTTGGGCAACGAGGCGGGGATCGGCTCGAATTTCGAAAAGGCCGCCGCGGCGCTGCGCGGGCGCGATCCGGGCCGGCTGATCTCGTACCTCGGCTGGGGCACGCTGGATCGCGGCACCAACAAGCCCAATCCCTATGTCGACATCTATGCGCCGATGTACGACGAGATCGAAAAGATGGTCGACTGGGTGAACGACACCACCCAGACCCAGCCGATGATCCAGTGCGAATATGCCCATATGCAGGGCAATTCCGGCGGCAATTTCAAGGATTACTGGGACACGATCTACGCCCATCCCGCCAAGTTGCAGGGCGGTTTCGTGTGGGACTGGGTCGACCAGTCGATGTACCGCTACACGAGGGACGGGCGGCGTTACTGGGGTGACGGCGGCGAATACGGCCCCAATCCGGGCGGCGATATCGAATTCGGGGACGGACTGACCCAGCCCGATCGCACGCCCAACCCGCATCTCTACGAGGTACAGAAGGTCTATGCGCCGATCCAGTTCGAGGGGTTCGACCCCGCCACCGGCCGCGTCACGGTGCGTAACCGGCACGACTTCCGTGACCTGTCGGGCTTCGCGTTCGACTGGGTGATGGAGGAGGACGGCGTGGCCGTCGCGCAGGGGCCTTTGCCCGCGATGACCACCGCCGCCGGGGCGACGCAGGCGGTGACGCTGCCGCTGCCGACGACCGCGCGCAAGCCGGGATCGGAATATTGGGTCACCGTCCGCGCCCGGGCGAAGGCGGGATCGGTACCGCTGGTACCCGCCGATTACACGATCGGCTGGGACCAGTTCGCGCTGGCGGCCACCCCGAAACCGGCGTCGGCGTCGGCGCGGGCCGGCGCGGTGGCGGTGCGCGATGCGGGCGGCGCGGTGCGGCTGTCGGCGGGCGACGCGGTGCTGACGATCGACCGCAAGACCGGGTTGATCGACGGCTATGCCCGGGGCGGCGCCACGCTGGTCAGCGGCGGCGCGCCCAATTTTTGGCGCGCGGAGACGGACAACGACACGCTGACCGGCACCATCGCGCAGATGAAGCCGTGGAAGGGCATGTCTGAAACCCGACAGGTGCGATCGGTCACCGTGCGCAAGCTGGGCGGCGGTGCCGCGGAGGTGCGGGTCGACCATGCGCTGGGCGACGGCGCGGCGCGGTTCGTGACCAGCTACACGATGGCGGGCGACGGATCGGTCGCGGTGGCGGGCGAGTTCACGCCGCTGAAGACCGATCTGACGCCGCCGATCCGCATCGGCCTGTCCTATGCGATGCCCACCACGATGAAGACGGTGGAATGGTTCGGCCGTGGCCCGCACGAAAGCTATGTCGATCGCAAGACCGGCGCTGCGATCGGCCTGTGGCGCGGGGCGATCGCCGACCAGAATCACGATTACATGCGCCCGCAGGATACCGGCAACAAGGTCGACGTGCGCTGGATGGAGGTGTCCGGCACCGCCGGGACGGGGGCGGGTGGCCTGCGGGTAACCGGTGAGACGCCGCTGATGATGAACGCGCTCGCCTTCCCCTATACCGACCTCTATCGCCGCGCGCCGGGGACGTGGAAGTCGAGCGACATCGTGCCGCACGGTCAGGTATCGCTGCTGATCGACGCCGCGCAATGGGGCGTCGGTGGCGACACCGCGTGGAGTGCGATCGGCCAGCCGCGCAAGGAATACCGGACGAAGCTGGCGCCGACCCGCGTCGCGTTCCGTCTGGAACCGTTCGTGGGCGAGGGCACCACACCCGCCAAGGCACGGCCTGCCCGCGCGACGGAAGTGCAGTGAAGGCCGCCGCGATCGCCCTCGCGGCGCTGGTCGCGGGGGCGGCCACGCCCGTCGAGGCGCAGGCACCGGTAGCACCGGCAGAGGCGCGGTGGGATGCACCCGGTGCGCGCAACCCGTTGCTGCCGGGCTATTTCGCCGATCCATCGATCGTTCGCCACGATGGCCGCTGGTACATCTATGCGACGATCGATCCCTGGGGCGACGACCGGCTGGGGCTGTGGCAATCGACCAATGGCCGCGACTGGACCTTCTCGACGCCCGACTGGCCGACCAAGGCGGCGGCGACCGGGCCTACCTCAAACGGGTCGAAGGTCTGGGCGCCCTCCGTCGTGCGGGGCAAGGACGGCCGCTGGTGGATGTACGTATCGGTCGGCAGCGAGGTCTGGGTGGGCACCGCCCCATCGCCTGCCGGGCCATGGCGCGATGCGAACGGTGGCAAGCCGCTGATCGCGAAGACGTTCGATCTGCGCTACCACATGATCGACGCCGAGGCGTTCGTCGACGATGACGGGCAGGCGTATCTCTATTGGGGGTCCGGGCTGAACTGGGTCAACGGCCACTGCTTCGTCGTGAAGCTGAAGCCGGACATGGTGACGTTCGACGGCACCCCGCGCGACGTGACCCCCGGTCATTATTTCGAAGGCCCGTTCATGTTCAAGGCGAACGGGCGTTACTTCCTGACCTATAGCGACGGCAACACGACGAAGGACACCTATCAGGTCCGCTACGCGACCGGATCGTCGCCGCTGGGGCCGTTCACCGAGGCGGCGGGGAACCCGATCCTCGCCACCGATGCTGCGCGCAATATCGTCAGCCCCGGCCATCATGCGATCTTCCGGTCGGGTGGTCAGCCCTATATCCTCTATCACCGGCAGGGACTGCCCTGGCCGACCGGCGGCGATGCGGTGTTGCGGCAGGTGGCGGTCGATCCGCTGACGGTGCGCGGCGACGGTACGCTGGCCCGCGTCGCGCCTTCGCACGGTAGCGACGTGAAGGGTTTTGCGGCCAGGCGCACGCCGGGCCTGCCATGGACGGCGAGCGGAGCGGGGCTGGATGCGCTGCATGGCGCGGCGCACGCGGCGGACGATAATTACGCGACGTTATGGAAGCCGCCGGTCGCAGGTCCGCAGACGATCGTCGCCGATCTGGGCCGCAGGCGGGCGGTACGCGAAAGCCGGCTGCGCCCCGAATATGCGACCCGCGCCTACCGGTTCGGGATCGATGCGTCTGACGACAGGCGCACGTGGCGGACGGTGGCGGCGGTGGCCGAGCATCGCGGCTCGCCGATCGTCGTGCCCCATGCCGGCACCGCGCGGTATCTGCGGGTGACGTTCGCCGGGGCGGATGCGGGATTGTGGGAGTGGGGGATCGACTGATCCATCCCGCTATCGTTCCTACTCTCCCAGCACCGTTGCCAGCCGCCGCGCCCATGCCGCCACCCCGGCCGCATCGGCCAGCAGGTCCTGCCGCACTTCAAGTTCGACATAGGGACGGTCGGGATAGGCGTGGCGGGGCACGGTATGATCGATGCCATCCATCCGGTACGGTTCGTTGTCGCCCACCGTCAGCGCCGGTTCGGCGCGCAGCCGGGCCAGCGTGCGGTGGGTCAGGCTCAATTCGCCGCGATCGTGCAGCACGCCGACCTGCCATGGCCGCGCCACGCCTGCCATCACCGGGGTGAAGCTGTGCAGCGACACCAGTTGCGTGCGCCGTCCGCCCGCATCGCGCCGTGCCAGTTCGGCGGCGATCGCCGCCTGATAGGGCGCGTGGATCGCCGCCCTCCGTGCCGCGCGATCCGCATCGGTCAGCCCTTCATTGGCTGGAATGGGGGTGCCGTCGCTGACCGCCGGTATCGCATCGGCGCGGTCGGGATCGCGGTTGCAGTCGATCACCAGCCGTGAATAGGTCTGGCGGATGAAGACGGCATCCAGCATCGCCGCCAGCGCCTCGCCCAGACCGGCGATGCCGATATCCCAGCCGATGTGCCGGTCGAGATCGCCCGACCCGATCCCGAGTGATCCGAGCGCCGCCGGCACGACCTTGCCGGCATGATCGCCGATCAGCAGCAGGTCGGATCGGCCGCCCGGATTGACGATCTGCACGGGATCGGGATCGTTAAGCCCCAGTAACGGTTCTACGGGGGTATCAAGCATTATGGGCCATGGGGGGTCTGCCGGTTGCCGTTCCTGAACCTGTCCCATGTCACGGCCTACAGCTATCGTCACCCCGTGTCGTTCGGCGAACACCGGGTGATGGTGCGTCCGCGCGAGAGTTTCGACCAGCATCTGCTCGACGCGCGGCTGACGATCTCGCCCGAACCCGCCGATGTGCGGTGGTTGCAGGACGTGTTCGGCAACGCGGTGGCGATCGCCACGTTCGACCGGCGCGCGAAGGAACTGGTGTTCGACAGCCGGGTGCGGGTGCTGCACACCCCCGCCGAGTTGCAGCATGTCGATATCGAGGAATATGCCCGGTCCTATCCCTTCACCTATTCGTCGGAGGAGATGCCGGACCTGTTGCGCTCGATCGAGCGGCAGCATCATGATCCGCTACGGCTGATCGACAGCTGGGCACGCCGCTTTGTCAACCCGGCCGGGCGCACCGACACGCTGGCGATGCTGTCGGACATGACCACCGCGATCCGCCGCGAATTTACCTATGTCCCCCGCGCCGAAAAGGGCACGCAGAGCCCGATCGAGACGCTGTCGCGGATGAAGGGCACCTGCCGCGACTATGCGATGTTCATGATCGAGGCGGTGCGCGCGCTGGGGTTTGCGGCACGGTTCGTATCCGGCTACGTCTATGGCCCATCGAGCGGCGACATGCCGGTGGGCGGCGGCAATACCCATGCCTGGGTGCGGGTGTACCTGCCGGGATCGGGCTGGGTCGAATTCGATCCGACCAACGGCATCGTCGGCAATCGCGGGCTGATCCGCGTCGCCGTGGTCCGCGATATCTATCAGGCGGTGCCGGTGTCGGGGACGTGGAGCGGGTTTCCCGGCAGCTTCCTCGACATGACCGTCACCGTCGACGCGCGCATCGATCCCGCCGACGCGCCCCCTGCGCTTGCTGCCCCCACCGCTGCCCCCGACATGAGGAAAACCGGCTGATGCTGATCCGTGCTGGCTATGACATCGCCTTCGATGCCGAGGTGGCGACACCGATGCTGGCGATGCTGAGCGTCCATCCGTCCCGCAACAAGGATCTGCGCACGCTGCACCGCATCGCCGCCGATCCGGCGGTGCCGATGTACGATTACCAGGACGCGTTCGGCAATGTGTGTACCCGGATCACGATCCCGGCGGGCGGCGTGACGCTGTCGTGCGATTTCGTGGTGGAGGATGACGGCCTGCCCGATCCCGCCGCGCCCGATGCGGTGCAGCACGCGGTGGAGGACCTGCCCGACGACGTGCTGATCTTCCTGCTCGGCAGCCGGTATTGCGAGACGGACCGGCTGTCGGACACCGCCTGGTCGTTGTTCGGCCATATCCCCGCCGGGTGGGAACGGGTGCGCGCGATCGTCGAGTTCACGCACAACCATGTCGAATTCGGCTATCACCATGCCCGCGCGACCAAGACCGCATGGGATGCGTATCAGGAGCGGCAGGGCGTGTGCCGCGACTTCGCCCATCTGGCGATTACGCTGTGCCGCTGCATGAACATCCCGGCGCGCTACTGTACCGGCTATCTCGGCGATATCGGCATCCCGCCGGTCGATGCGCCGATGGATTTCTCCGCATGGTTCGACGTGTATCTGGGTGGGCGTTGGCATACCTTCGACGCACGGCACAACCATCCGCGCATCGGCCGCATCCTGATGGCGCGGGGCCGCGACGCCACCGATACCGCGCTGACCACCGCGTTCGGGCGGACCACCCTGGTCCGGTTCGACGTCCATACCGACGAGGTCGATGCCGTCGCCTGACGCGTAATCGCCCGGCAGGCCATTTACGCTGCCCGATCGGTCGCTTACCATCCCCGCCAACGACCAAGGGGGCGACATGGCGATACGGGGTTTGTGGGCGGCGACGGCGCTTGCCGGGGCATTGGTGCTGGGTGGCTGCGCAAGCAAGGGCGACGAGCGGCCGCAGACCGCATCAGCCAAGCCCAAGGCGCCCGCGCCCGGCCGGGGCAAGGGGTACGACCACGATCCCTTCCCCTCCACCTATCGCGCCTATCCCGGCGTGCCGACGCTGGTCACCAACGTCACCATCTATGACGGCGAGGGCGGCCGGATCGAGCGTGGGTCGGTGCTGTTCGCGGACGGCAAGGTGGTGGGCGTCGGGCAGGGCCTGACCGTTCCGGCCGGCGCGACCGTGATCGACGGCACCGGCAAATGGGTGACCCCCGGCATCATCGATATCCACAGTCATCTGGGCGATTACCCCAGCCCCGGCGTGCAGGCGCTGTCCGACGGCAACGAGGCGACCGATCCGGTGACGGCGGACGTGTGGGCCGAACACAGCGTGTGGCCGCAGGACCCCGGCTTCGGCCGCGCGCTGGCCAATGGCGGCGTCACCACGCTTCAGATTCTGCCCGGCTCCGCCAACCTGTTCGGCGGACGATCGGTGGTGCTGAAGAACGTCTATGCCCGCACGATGCAGGGGATGAAGTTTCCGGGAGCGCCCTATGGCCTGAAGATGGCGTGCGGCGAGAATCCGAAGCGCGTCTATGGCAGCAAGGGGCGCAAGCCTGCGACCCGGATGGGCAATGTCGCGGTCGATCGGCAGACCTGGGCGAAGGCGGCCGACTACAAGCGCAAATGGGACCGGTACGAGGATCAGGGCGGCGACGAGCCGGGCCGCGACATCGCGATGGATACGCTGCGCGGCGTGCTGTCGGGCGAGATCCGCGTCCAGAACCACTGCTACCGCGCCGACGAGATGGCCATCGTGATGGATATGGCCAGGGAGTTCGGATACAAGGTGACGGCGTTCCACCATGCGGTGGAGGCGTACAAGATCGGCGATCTGCTGAAGCAGAACGACACCTGCGCGGCGGTGTGGGCCGACTGGTACGGCTTCAAGATGGAAAGCTATGACGGCATCGGCGAGAATCTCGCGCTCCTGCACAAGGCGGGGGCGTGCGTGATGATCCATTCCGACGACGCCAACGGTATCCAGCGCCTGAATCAGGAAGTGGCCAAGGCGCTCGCCGCCGGTCGCCGCGCGGGTATCGAGGTGTCGGACGCGGCGGCGTGGCGGTGGCTGTCGTTGGCGCCGGCAAAGGCGCTGGGGATCGACGATCGCACCGGCAGCCTGAAACCCGGCAAGATGGCCGATGTGGTGCTGTGGAACGGCGATCCGCTGAGCGTCTACACGCGGCCGGAGAAGGTATGGGTCGACGGCGCGCTGCTCTACGATGCGGATGATCCCAAACGACGGCCGGTCAGCGATTTCGAGCTGGGCCAGCCGGGCGAAGGAGACGTGAAGTGAAGGCGCTCCTGCTCCTCGCCGCCGCATTCGTGGCCGTGCCCGCTGCGGCGCAGACCATCGCCATCACCGGCGGCACCGTGGCGATCGGCGACGGTTCCGCACCGATCCCCGGCGGCACCGTCGTGATCCGCGACGGCCGCATCGTCGCCGCCGGGCGCGGCGTTGCGGTGCCGGCGGGCGCGCAGACGGTGGACGCCACCGGCAAATGGGTGACGCCCGGCATCGTCGCGGGGATCGGCAGCCTCGGGCTGGTCGATGCCGGCGGCGTCGGCGAAAGCAACGATGGCGGTGCGCGCACCTCGCCGTTCAACGCCGCGCTCGACGTGTCGACCGCGCTCAATCCCAATGGCGTCATCATCGGCAACGAACGCGCCGGCGGCGTGACGCGCGCGATCGTGACCAGCGACGCCAGCACGTCGATCTTCGGCGGGCAGGGGGCGATCATCGATCTGGGCGCCGATCCCGATCCTGTCACGAAGCCCCGCGCGTTCCAGTATGTCGAGCTGGGCGAAAGCGGCGCGGACCATGCCGGCGGCAGTCGCCCCGCCGCCTATGCGATGCTGTTCGACGCCTTCGCGCAGGCCGCCGATTACCGCCGCAACCCCGCCGCGTTCGACGGGCGCGGGCGCGACGCCCTGTTGAAGCGCGCCGATGCGGAGGCGCTGTTGCCGGTGCTCGACGGGCGGATGCCGCTGGTGGTCCATGTCGAGCGTGCCAGCGACATCCGGCAGGTGCTGACCCTGCCGCGTCGCTATCCGTCGCTGAAGCTGGTGCTGGCCGGCGCGGGCGAGGGCTGGATGGTGGCGCAGGAGATCGCGGCGGCGCGGGTGCCCGTGATGGCGTCGGCGATCGCCGACCTGCCCGCCTCGTTCGAGCAACTGGCGGCGACCGAATCCAACGTCGGCCGGATGACGCGGGCGGGGATCACCGTCGGCGTGCTGTTCGACGGCAGCGGTGGCGAACACGGCCTGACCCAGTTCGCGGGCAATCTGGTGGCGATCGGCAAGGTGCCGGGGGCGACCGGGCTCGACTGGGGTCAGGCGCTGGCGACGATCACGTCGAAACCCGCGCAAGTGATGGGGCTGGACGCCGAGATCGGCTCGCTGCGCCCCGGCCGCCGTGCGGACGTGGTACTGTGGAGCGGCGATCCGCTCGAACTGTCGTCGGCGGCGGAGGCGGTGTGGATCGACGGCCGTTCGCAACCGATGAATTCCCGCCAGCGCCGCTTGCGCGACCGGTATCTGACGCCGGGCGAGACGGCGCTCCCCAAGGCGTATTCGCGGTAGGGGCAGTCATCGATCTTCCACCCCGGCGGAGGCCGGGGTCCAGTTGCGATAGCGGTGGTGATGCCCAACTGACGTTCCCCCAACTGGACCCCGACCTCCGCCGGGGTGGTGAATCGGTGGGGCTGATGGGCCTCATTCAGCAATGATTTATAGCGATCCGGTAGGAAGGGTGCGTGTCTATTTTTCGCCCCTCGACCGCAATCCGCCTCGCTGCCGCACTGATCTTCGTCGGCTCCACCGGCGCGGTCGCGCAGACTCCGCCGGTCCACCTCCAGACCGTCGACGAGGCGGTGGCGCAGGATGCCGCCGCCTATGCGGGGCGATACGCGGTGCCGCTGGACGATGCGGTGCGGCGGTTGCGGGCGGAAGCGGAGACGGTGGCGGCGACCGATGCGATCGCCGCCGAATTCGGCGACCGGCTGGCGGGGATCGCGATCGAGCATGTACCGGCGTTCCGCATCGTTGTGCTGCTGACCGCCGGCGATCCGGTGCCGGGGCGCATCCTGCCGGCGGGCGGGATGACGGTGCCGGTCGATTTCCGGGTCGCGACCTCGGCGACGCGGGCACAGTTGCTCGCCGCGCTGACGCAGCATCAGCCGGCGATCCGCGCCGCGTTGCGCCGCCCGCCCGGTATCGGGATCGACCAGCGGACGGGCGAGCTGGTGGTGATGGTTGCGGGGGTGGACGCGGATCATGACGGGGTGGCGACGTTGCAGGCGCGCTTCGCCGCGATGACCGGGGTGCCGGTGCGGGTGCGCGCGGTCGATCGGGCGGACTTCGACATGGCAGGCGACATGCAGGACACCGGCACCGACATGGTGGCGGTGGAGGGCGGTGCCCGCGTGGTCGGCACCAGCCCGGTCGATGGCCGGCGCTATGCCTGCACCACCGGCTTCTCGGTGACGGACGGGGTGCGGCAGGGCGTCGTCACCGCCGCGCACTGCCCGGACACGCTGTCCTATATCGATCCGGCGGGCGGCGCGGCGGTGGCGTTGCCGATGGTCGGGCAATGGGGCTGGGGCCATCAGGACGTGCAGGTCAACGTGACCGCCGGGGCGGCCAGCCCCTATTTCTATGCCGACACGCCCAAGCGGCTGGCCCGCCCCGTCACCGGCCAGCGCCGCCGCACCTCCGCCCGCGCGGGCGACACCGTGTGCCATCGCGGCGAACGGACCGGCTATAGCTGTTCGCCGGTCGAACTGACCGACTTCGCGCCCGCCGGCGACCTGTGCGGGGGCGCGTGCCTGCCGACCTGGATCACCGCCGCCGGCCCGACCTGCAAGAGCGGCGACAGTGGCGCGCCGGTGTTCGCGGGCACCACCGCGCTCGGCGTGTTGAAGGGCGGCAGCTACCGTAGCGACGGCAGCTGCGCCTTCTACTTCTATATGTCGACCGACTATCTGCCGGATGGCTGGTCGCTGATCCGCGCTCCCGTCATCCAGCCGGTGCCGCCGCGACCTTGACCGGCTTGACGTAGCGGTCGAGCCAGTCGGTCATCTGCCACAGCGTCTCGCCGGTCGATTCCGCCGCGCGGTAGCCATGCGGCTCGCCCGGCAGCACGACGTAGCGCACGGTGGCGCCATTGCCCTTCAGTGCGGCGTACATGCGTTCGGACTGGATCGGGAAGGTGCCCGAATTGTCGTCCGCCTGCCCGTGGATCAGCAGGATCGGTTCCTTGATCCGGTCCGCATAGGAGAAGGGCGACATCGCGTTGTAGGTCGGTGCCGCCTGCCAGTAGGTGCGCTGTTCCGCCTGGAAGCCGAACGGGGTCAGCGTGCGGTTATAGGCGCCCGAGCGGGCGATGCCGGCGCGGAACAGGTCGGTATGCGCCAGCAGGTTGGCGGTCATGAACGCGCCGTAGCTGTGCCCGCCGACCGCCATCCGGTTGCGATCGCCGACCCCCAGCGCGACGACCGCATCGACCGCCGCCTTCGCATCGGCGGTCAATTGCTCGACATAGGTATCGTTGGGCTCCGCGCCGTTTTCGCCGACGATCGGCATCGCCGGATCGTCGAGCACCGCATAGCCCTGCGTCAGCAGGAACAGGTGGCTGATCCCGCGCGGCCGGGTGAAACGGTTGCCCTGATCCACCGTCTGCCCCGCGGTCGCGGCGCTGGTGAATTCGGACGGGTAGGCCCAGAGCAAGGTCGGCAGCGGGCCGTCGCGCTTCGCCTCGTACCCGGCAGGTAGGTACAATGTGCCCGACAGCGGCAGGCCATCGGCGCGCTTGTAGGTGATCGTCCGCTGCGTCACCCCCGCCATTGCCGGTGCGGGATCGGGGAAGCGGGTGATCGGTTTGGCCGATCCGCCCTTCGCCGCGCGGACATAGTAATTGGGCGCGTCCTTCGCGCTTTCGCGGCGGGTGAGCAAGCGCTTGCCGTCATCGTCGAGCAGCGCGACGACATCTTCGTAATAAGGGGCCTTGGCGGTCCATAGCCGTTCCTGCGCGCCGCCCGCGACCGGCAGCGTGGCGAGGAACGGGAAGGCACCGTCCTTCGTCGCGCCCTCGCCGGTCACGAACACCGCGCGGCCGTCGCGGGTGAAGCGCATCACCGGTTTGCCCGCCGCGTTGTTCTCGGTGATCGGCTGGCCGGGATCGCCATATTGATCCTGATAATTGCGCGTCAGCATCAGCCGCGCGGTGCCCGGCCGGCCCGGCGACACGGCATAGCGATGCTCGGTGCGGGTGCGCCATTCGGCATCGGCCACGATCGCGAACCCGTCATTGCCCCATGACGTGCCGCGATAGCGCGCCTGCGTTTCCGCCAGCGTGACCGGCGCGGCGGCGAAGGGCGCGGCCTGCATCAGGACGCGGTCGTGCAGCGCCACCTTCGCGCGGGGGTTGCCGCCGTCGAGCGCCTCCGCCCAGACGAGCGTCGCGGGGGCGTCGGCGCGCCATTCCACCTCGCGCGGGCCGGTGACGACCGCGTCGAAATCGACCGCGAGATCGTCGGCGAGCGGCCGGTCGACGATGGTGCGGACCGGCTGGCCGTCGATCGTCGATACCGCGATCTCGGTCGGGAAGAAGCGCGCGGGCAGCAGATAGCTGTAGGGGCGCTTCAGCCGCTCGGTCATGAGGTAGCGGCCATCGGGGGAAGCGGCGAAGTCGGTCCACAGCCCCGCCTTGCCGATCGTGGCGGCGGCCCCGCCGTTCACCGGTACGCGGGTGAGCAGGCCGGTGAAATAATAATCGAACAGCCGTTCGTCGGCGGCGTCGCGGATCAGATCCTCATAGGTGCGGGCGGCGGCGGTGCGGCCGGTGCTTTCCTGCACGATCGGGCCGCCCGGCGCGTCGCCCGCCACCGGCGCGGGGCCGCGTGCGGGATCGACGGTGCGGACGATCACCGCGCTGCTGTCCGGCAACCATGCATAGGGCGCGCCGGAAAAGGCGGCGTTGACGTGATCGACCAGTTGCGTCGCGGTGCCGTCGCGCGTCACCGTCCACAGCGCCAGCCCGGCCGGACCCTGCACCACCATCGCCAGCCGCTGGCCATCGGGGGACCAGCTGGCGTTGCTGAACCGCGCGCCGGCGGGCAGCGCCACCTTCACCTGTTTGCCGCTGGCCAGATCCTGCAGCGTCAGCGCGTTCAGCCACTGGACGCGCACCTCCGCCTGACCGTTGGTGGCGGGATCGATGCGATAGCCGCCCAGCCGCAGAATCGGGCGCGACAGGTTGGCGATCGTCGGCAGGTTCTCGCGACCCCAGATCGCGATCACGCGGTGATCGGGGCTGACCGTGACGCCCGGCGTGGGTGCCTGCGCCAGTATCCGGGCGATGGCGGGCGGCGCGGGGTGATAGGTGGCCGGGGCCTGGGCATGGCCGGGAATATGGGTGGTGGTGGCCAGCAGCAGCGCGGCGGCGATCGGATATGGCTTCACGGATAGGGTCCCCTGAACGATGGCCGGAGTGTGCGGGGCGGAACCGCCCGCCGCAACCCCATTCTTCAGGCCCATTCTTCAGGCGAGCAGCGCGTGCGCCTGTCGCAAGTCCTCGACAAAGCGGCCGAATTCCTCATCGGCCATCGCCTGATCGGGCAGGCGCAGCAGATAGCTGGGGTGGACGGTGATCCACGCCGCGCCGCCATCGGGCAGCCGCAGTTCGCGCCCGCGTTCCCGCCCGATCGTGACGACGCGGCCGAACAGCGAGCGGGCGGCGGTGGCGCCCAGCGCCACCGTCATCTTCGGGCGGACCAGCATCCGTTCCTGATCGACCCACCAGCGGCACGCCTCGATCTCGCCCGCGCCGGGCTTGGCGTGGATGCGGCGCTTGCCGCGCTGTTCGTATTTGAAATGCTTGACCGCGTTGGTGACGTACACCCGCGACCGGTCCACCCCCGCCGCCGCCAGCGCGCGGTCGAACACCTGCCCCGCCGGGCCGACGAAGGGGCGGCCGGCGATATCCTCCTGATCGCCGGGCTGTTCGCCGACGAACATCAGCGGCGCATCGACCGGCCCCTCGCCGAACACGGTCTGCGTCGCGGGCTTGTAGAGCGGGCAGCGGGTGCAGCCGGCCGCCTCCTCGCGCAGGGCATCCCAGGCGATCACACCGTTGCCGCCGACGGTATCGCGGGCCGTATCGATCATCCTTGTCTCCCGTGCCTGCGCGCCGGCGATCAGTTGCGGCACCAACGCGGTTTCGGGCATGTTTTTCCAGTATTTGCGCGGCATCTCCTTCAGCATCGCGCCGACCTTCACGCGGGCGGGATTGAAGATGCTGGCGTAATAGGTCTTCCACACCTCCTCGACCGGATCGCCGTCGGGCGCCTCCGCCTTGGTGGCGCCGGGACCCTCGCTGAGCGAGGTGCCGTCCCAGTGGAGCGAGGCGGCGGGGGTCAGGATCGACCATCTCATGCTGGCGAAACGGTTGACGAAGAAGGCGGCGTTGGCGCGCAGGATGTGGTGTTCGGGCTCGAACCACGCGACGTAGCGCGAGCCGTGATCGTCAGGCATGTCGCGGAAGCGCAGAAAGGCGCGCATCTTGTGGATGTCGCGGCGCACCCCCTTGGCGATGGTATCGAGCCGGCGGACCAGCGGATCGGCGCGGTCCTCGATCAGTTTCGGTTGCCGCCGCAGCCGGACCAGCAGCGTGTAGAGCAAGGCGAAGCGTTCGGGATCGGCGGCCAGCACGACGCTGCGCGCCAGATCGACGAAGGCACGGGGTACGGAGAAGGCGATCGTGGTCGAAGGCGGCGGCGCATCGGCATTGCCCTCGCCCGCGAACAGGTCGGTGGGCACGGTGCCGACCTGCCAGACCACGTCGTCGGGGGGCACGCCCTGTGCGGTGAGACGACGGGCGGCGTCGCGCCAGCCGTCGAAATCGTCGGGATCGGTCAGCGTGACGGTGTGCATCAGGATCGACGCATCACGCCGCGAACAGCTCCAGTTGCTCCTTCTTCGGCGCGACCAGCGGTTTCAGGTCGGCCTGATCGGACAGCACCACCGGCCGCCAGTCCTCCGCGACGATGAAGGGGCGCAGCCGGGCGATCGAGACGGTGAGGCGGGCGACATCCTCCAGCCGCAGCTTGCGCCAGCGGCGGGTGGCGAGGATGCCGTTCACCGCCTTCACCCCCAGACCGGGAATACGCAGCAGCATTTCGCGGGGGGCGCGGTTGACGTCGACGGGAAAGCGGTCGCGGAACTTGAGCGCCCAGGCCAGCTTGGGATCGATGTCGAGCGGCAGCATCCCCGTCGCGTCGTCGGCGGCGGCGACCACCTCCTGCGCGGAGAATTCGTAGAAGCGCATCAGCCAGTCGGACTGGTACAGCCGGTGTTCGCGCATCAGCGGCGGGCGTTGCAGCGGCAGCACGTCGCTGGCATCCGGGATCGGGCTGAACGCGGAATAATAGACGCGGCGGAGCGCGAACCGGTCGTAGAGCGACGAGGCGCGGCGGACGATATCGCCATCGGTGGCGGCATCCGCGCCGACGATCATCTGGGTCGACTGGCCGGCGGGGGCGAAGCGGGGGGCGGACTTGTACCGCTTCACCGCATCCTTGTTGTCGACGATCGCATCGGTATTGGCGGCCATCGCGCCCTCGATACGGGCGGCATCCTTTTCGGGGGCGAGCCGCTTCAGTCCGCCCACGGTCGGCAGTTCGACGTTGATCGAGATGCGGTCGGCGTACAGCCCGGCCTGATGCACCAGTTCGGGATCGGCATCGGGGATCGTCTTCAGGTGGATGTAGCCGCGAAAGTGATGATCCTCGCGCAGGGACCGCGCCACCTCGACCATCTGTTCCATCGTGTAGTTGGACGAGCCGATGATGCCGGACGAGAGGAACAGCCCCTCGATATAGTTGCGGCGGTAGAAGGAGAGGGTGAGGTTCACGACCTCCTGCGCGGTGAAGCGCGCGCGGCGGACGTTCGAGGACTTGCGGTTGATGCAGTAATGGCAGTCGAAGATGCAACTGTTGGTCAGCAGGATCTTGAGCAGCGAGATGCAGCGGCCATCGGGCGCATAGGCGTGGCAGATGCCCATACCCTCGGTCGAGCCGATGCCCTTGCCGTCCGCCGAATTGCGCTTGGCGGTGCCGGACGACGCGCAGGACGCATCGTATTTCGCGGCATCGGCGAGGATCGCCAGCTTCTGTCGTGTGTCCAGCTGCGCCATGCGTTCGATATACGTTCCGGGACAGGCGCTCACAAGGGCGGGCCGGGCGGCGGATTATCCTGCGTTACATCAGGGGGATCGGGGCGGAATCGGGATGAGTCCGGAACGGGGGCGCGTGCCTGACGGTTGGCGGGGATCGATCGAACGGGGAGACGGTGGTGAAGGCAGGAGTGACGGCGAGCCTGTTGGTGATCGCGGGATTATCGGGGGCGACGCCGGCGTCGGCGCAGACCTTTATCGATGTGTTCGCGGGACGATCGATGCCGGAGGACACGGCGGCGACGATCACCGCTGACGAGGCGCGGATCAACGGCACGATCGTGCCGGCGCGGCTGCGGATCGACGTGGCGTCGCTGGAGCCGACCAGCTCGACGATCTACGGCGTGCGGATCGGGCACTGGTTCGGGCGGATCGGGCTGGCGATCGATGCCGCGACGCTCGATCCCGATGTCCGGCGGCAGACGATCCGGGCGACCGGCAATCTGCGGCTGGAGGAGGAATTGTTCGGCGAGCCGGTGACGATCGATCCGGGCCGGTCGGTATCGGTCGATATCCCGCGCGTGACGGTGCCGACCACCGGCACGGTCGCGGCGCTGGCGATGGTGCGGCTGCCGATCGGCGCGACCCCGGCCCGACCGGCGGGTAGATTCGCCACCTATGCCTTTGCCGGTCCTGCCTATCTGGTCACCGATTCGGACCTGTCGGGCAATTGGGGACTGCGGGCGGGCGGCGGCGTGAAGCTGGCGCTGACGCGGACGCTCTCGCTGTTCGGGGAGTATCGCTACACCCGGATCGCCGCCGATGCGGTGGCGGGGCGGATCGGCGGCGAGGCGATGGGTGTGCGCGGCAGCACCGGCGATATCCGCATTGATCTAAATGTGCGCAATCACAGCGCGGTAGGGGGCGTGGGCCTCAGTTTCTGACGGCGTGGGGCCGTGGAAAGTCACGGTGGAAAGTCACGAACGTCGCATCCTACAGGGGTGCGGGCGGCCGGTCGTGGGGGGGACGGGAAGGGGCGTGGCCGGTCGGTGAGGGGCGGTGGTGGGCACCATAGCGCTGATCGTGGGGTGTAGGACAGGGGGCCGTGCCGTATCCGCCCGTCATTGCGAGCGTAGCGAAGCAATCCAGGCCGCGCGCGTGACGCTCTGGATTGCTTCGCTGCGCTCGCAATGACGGAAAGGGGGGGGCGGTAAAAGGGGGGCGAGGGCAGTGACGGGGGCGTCGCCATGAGGGCGGCGGGGCGAGGCGCTCGCCGCCCCATCCCGCCACCCGCCGCGCTTACGCGCCGGCGGCCTTCAGCGCGGTTTCGAGCTGCGACCACGTCACCGTGTTGGGCACGGTGTTGCCGTTGATGATGAAGGTGGGGGTGCCGGTGACGGTGCCGTCCTGCGTTGCCTTTTCGGTGGGCTTGGCGACCTCTTCCAGCCGGGCCTGGCTGGACAGGCACTGGCGGGCCTTCGCCTCCGGGATGCCGCGCTGCTTGACGAAATCGATCGCGCCCATCGCCTCGGCCAGCGTCATGACCTGTTGCAGCGGGGTCTGCGACTGGAGCGCCTGCTGCTGCGCGGGGCTGATCGCCTGCAGCTTGTCGAGGAACCCGTTCTGGTTGGCATACATCTGTTCGAGGACGGGGAAGAACGCCGCCTCCGTGGTGCAGGTGCCGAGCAGGGTCAGCACCAGATCGGGCGCGCCGTGGACCAGATAGTCGCGGAATTCGAAGCTGACCTTGCCGCTGGCGACATAATTGTCGGTAAGCGGCTTGAACCCCTCGCGCGCGAAGGCGCCGCAGGTGGGGCAGGTGCGTGCGCCATATTCGACCAGCTTGATGGGTGCGTTGGGGTTGCCCATCACATAGCCCTGTTCGGTCTTGCTGACGGTTTCCGCCCAGCTGCGCCCCGCCGGCGGGGTGACGGCGGCGACCGGCGCGGCGGTGGCGGTGCCGGTGTCGTTACCGCCGGTGCCGCCGCCCGAACAGGCGATCAGCGCGAGGGGGGCGAGGAACAGGGCGGGCAGGGTGGCGAACTTCATGGGAGAGGCTCCTGGAATTAGCGGGCGCCGGCGGCGCGCAGCAGCGGCATCAGTTGCGGCCAGCCGACATTGGGGGCGAGCTTGCCGTTGATGAAGAAGGTGGGCGTGCCCTGTACCTCGGCCGGCAACGAGCCGCTGAGGGCCAGCAGCTTCTCGGTCGCGGCCTTGTCGGCGAAGCAGGCGGCGATACGCGGTTCGGCCAGCCCCTGCGCGGTGGCGATCGCGGTCAGCCCGGCGGCATCGGCCAGCCTGCGCGCCGCGACCTCCGGCGCCATCGCCTGCAACGCAGCGGCGTTGGTGCGGATATAGGTGCCGCCCTTGTCCAGCCACTGGTCCTGCGCGGCCATCACCGCGGCATGGGCGGCGGCGAAGCGACGCGGCCCGCCGCAGCGCGCCACCGTCGCCGCCGCGAAATCGAGCGGATCGCGGACCAGATGCCGCACCTCCAGGCTGGTCGAGCCGGAGCGGATCATCTGCCCCTTCAGCACCGGTTCCGATTCCACCGAGAAATGCGCGCAGTGCGAACAGGTGTAGCTGGCCCATTCGGTCAGCTTCACCTTCGCCGCCGGATTGCCGACGACATAAGCGCCGTCGGGCTTCATCGTCGCGGTTCCCCGCCAGTCGCGGGCCGGGGCCGCGAAGGACAGGGCGGGAACGAGGGCGAGCAGGGCGAGGAGACCGAAGCGCATCACGATACCTTGGGCAGGCCCCGGGTCGCGGCGACCCCGGCGGCGAGGGATTCCAGCACCGCCCGCAGTTCCGGGTCGGCGATCGATTTCAGCCCCTCGCCCATCTCGACGGGTACGGGGCGCAGCGCGGCGGGGGCGGTGCGGGCGGCGGGACGGGCGATCACCTCGCCCTGCCTGATCTGGATGCGCGCGACGGCGGGATAGCCGAAGAAGCGGTTCACCCGCTCCATGATCTCCGGGATGACATGCTGCATCATCGGCGCATGGGCACCGCGCACGGTGAGAGTCAGCGTGCCGTCCTGCTTCTGACCGATCGGGAAGCGCAGCGATTCGGGGGCGGAGGCGCGGGCCAGTTTCTCGCCGACGATATCGGGCCAGCGGCTGACGATCGACGACTGGACGAAGCCGAACCGGCGAAACGCCGCGCCGCCGATATCGGGCAGCAGTTCGGCGACCGCACGCGAGCGATTCGACCGTTGCGGCTCGGCGATCCGGGTGCGGATGGTGGAGGGGGATTTGGGGGAAGGGCCGGGTGCCTGACCGGATACTTGATTGGATTCGGGGACGCCGACGCGCTTGCTCATGCCGCGTCCCATGCCATAGCGATCCCGTGGACGCCAAGCACTCTTCGATCGCGGAGCAATCGATCCCGGCGCAACTGCTGGCCTGGTACGATGTCGCCGCGCGCGACCTGCCGTGGCGCAGCCGGCCGGGGCAGGCGGCCGACCCGTACCGGGTCTGGCTGTCGGAGGTGATGCTGCAACAGACCACGGTCGCCACGGTGCGCCCGCGCTTCACCGCCTGGGTGGACCGCTGGCCGAGCGTGGCGGCGCTGGCGGCGGCGGACGAGGCCGATGTGATGGCGGCCTGGGCGGGGCTGGGCTATTATGCCCGGGCGCGCAATCTGGTGAAGGCGGCGCGCGCGGTGGTCGCGGATCATGGCGGCGCGTTTCCGGATACCGAGGCGGGGCTGCGCGCGCTGCCGGGGCTGGGCGCCTATACTGCCGCGGCGGTGGCGGCGATCGCGTTCGGGGAACGCGCGGTGGTGGTCGACGCCAATGTCGAGCGCGTCGTGGCGCGGCTGTTCGCGATCGAGACGCCGCTGCCCGCCGCGCGGCCGGCGATCCGCGCCGCCGCCGACACGATCACGCCGGACGCTCGTGCGGGCGATTTCGCGCAGGCGATGATGGATCTGGGCGCGACGATCTGCACGTCGCGCCGGCCCCGGTGCCTGCTGTGCCCGATCCGTGCCGATTGCCGCGCGCATGCCGCCGGGATCGAGGAACGCCTGCCCGCCAAGGCGGCGAAGCGCGCGAAGCCGCAGCGATACGGCACGATCTTCTGGCTGGAGCGCGGGGCCTGCGTGCTGCTGGTCCGTCGACTGGACAAGGGGCTGCTGGGCGGGATGCGCGCGCTGCCGACGGGGCCGTGGGTGGAGGCGCCGCCGGGGCTGGCGGGGGCGCCCGTCGCCGGCCGGTGGCGGCTGCTGGACGACCGCGTGGCGCACGGCTTCACCCATTTCGATCTGGAGCTTGCGCTGGCGACGGGCGTTGCGCAGGCTGGAGACGAACCAGCGGGGGAGGGGAGCGAATGGTGGCCGATCGCCGACCTGCCCCGCGCCGGGTTGCCGACCCTGTTCGCCAAGGCCGCCACCGCCATCACCACCGCTACCCCATCGACCGGAGACCGTGAATGACATCGATCCGCGCCGTCACCACCGCGCTGCTGGCGCCCCTGTTGCTCGCCGCCCCGCCGCTGGCGGCGCAGGCGGTCCGGCAGGATGCGCCGCCGCGCACCGTGCCGTCGATCCGGTCGAACCGGCCGACCCCGGCGCCCGATCCGCGGCCGCTGCCCGCGACGGCGAACCTGTTCGATGGCTATGTCCGCGCCGGCAAGATGCCCGGCATCGTCGGCCTGTTCGGGTTCGGCGCGATGCCGGCGATCACGGTCGCGGCGGGGCGGATCGCCGATGACGGTGCGGTCGCCGGGCCGGACAGTTTGTGGCGGATCTATTCGATGACCAAGCCGATCACCGGCATGGCGGCGATGCTGCTGGTGGAGGAGGGCAGGATCGCGCTCGACGATCCGGTGTCGAAATACATCCCGGCGTTCGCGAAGATGCGGGTGCTGACCAGCCCGGACACCAGCCTCGCCGCCGTCCCCGCCACGCGGCCGATCACGATCCGCCACCTGATGACGCATACCGCTGGCCTGAGTTACTCGATCGTCGCCAGGGGGCCGCTGCTGCGGGAATATGAGCGGCTGGGCCTGTTGCCGCTGGCGATCAATCCGGCCGCCGAGGCGAAGATGCGGCTGGTGCGGCCGAAATCCCTCGCCGAATTCGCCGACCGGGTCGCGACGGTGCCGCTGGTCGCGCAGCCGGGGACGAAGTGGAGCTATTCGATCGGGCTGGACGTGCTGGGCCGGGTGATCGAGGTGGCATCGGGGATGCCGTTCGACCGGTTCCTCCAGACGCGGTTCTTCACGCCGCTGGGCATGAATTCGACCTTCTTCACGGTGCCGGCGGCGCAGGCGGCGCGGTTGGCGACCAACTACACCTTCGTCGGCGACGATCGCGTGCCGCTCGATCCCGGTGCGACCTCGATCTTCCGGCAGCCACCGGCCTTTCCCTATGGCGGGGCGGGGCTGGTGTCGTCGGCGCGGGATTACGACCGGTTCCTCGCGATGCTGGCGAACGGCGGCACGCTGGACGGCACCCGCGTGATGAAGGCGGAAACGGTGCGGCTGGGCATGTCCAACCTGCTGCCCGCGGGCGTGTTCTTCGAAACCGACGGGGTGAAACAGGGATATGGCGCGGGTGGCTTCGCGTACATCGTCGACCAGCCCGGCGGGCTGGCGAAGGGCGCCTATGGCTGGAGCGGCGCGGCAGGGACGCTGGGCTGGGTCGATCCGGCGCGGCAGGCGCGCGGCACGGTGATGGTCAACTACATCCCCGGCCAGCGATACCCGCTGGCCAAAGAAGTCGGGGCGGCCTTGCAGCAGGATGTCGCGACGGCGTTGCGGTGACGGGGGCGATGACCGGAACCGCGATCGGCTTCACCGGCGGCGTGCTCGACCGGGGCGATGCGATCCGCCACGACCCCGCCGCCTTCGCCGCGCTGCGCCGCGATCCGGCGGCGCGGTTGCTGGTGCTGGACGGGTACGAGCCGGCGATGGCGGCGGGCGAACTGGGCTGGACGGCGATCGATCCGGGGATTGCGGACGGCGATCTGGTCCTGCTCGGTCTGCGCGATGGGACCGGCCATTTCGCGCGACTGGCGGACGGACCGGCGCGGGGCCGATCGTTCGAACTGATCGCGGCGCTGCACGGCCTGCGGGCGGGGGAGGCGGCGACCTATGCGGCGGCGCGCAGCGTGCTTGACTGGCATGCCCGCCACCGCTTCTGCGCGAATTGCGGACAGGCGACCGCGGCGTTCCGCGCCGGCTGGGGCCGCGCCTGCGCCGCCTGTTCGACCGAACATTTCCCGCGCGTCGACCCGGTCGTCATCATGATCGCCGAGCATGACGGGCGCGCGCTGCTGGGCCGGCAGCCCGCCTTTCCGCCGGGGCGCTATTCGGCGCTGGCGGGGTTCCTGGAACCCGGCGAATCGATCGAGGAGGCGGTGGCGCGCGAGATCGGCGAGGAGGCGGGGATCGCGGTCACCGACGTGCGCTACGTCGCCAGCCAGCCCTGGCCGTTCCCGTCATCGCTGATGATCGCCTGCACCGCGAGGGCGACGGACGACGAGATCGTGCTGGACCGCAATGAGCTGGAGGACGCGATCTGGGTCCCGCGCGAGGTGGTGCGCGCGGTGCTGGCGGGAGAGCCGGGACCGTTCCTGCCGCCGCCGCCCTATGCGATCGCCTATACCCTGCTGACGGCGTGGGCGGGGTGACATTGCCCCGTTTCATCCCGTCATTGCGAGCGTAGCGAAGCAATCCAGTGCCGGATCAGGAACGCCCTGGATTGCTTCGCTACGCTCGCAAGGACGGATGGGCGGGTGTCCGTTTCCATCCTCCGGCGCGGCCTTACCCCCGCTCGCGTGCCTGTCGGTAGGTGCCGAGGATGCGGACCCATTTGGAGTGGAAGCCGAGTTCCTCCAGCGCTCGGTCGAAGCCCGCGTCGCCGGGGCGGCCGTCGACATCGGCAAAGAACTCGGTCGCCGCGAAGCTCCCGCCCCGCTGGTAGCTTTCCAGCTTGGTCATGTTGACGCCGTTGGTCGCGAAGCCGCCCATCGCCTTGTACAGCGCGGCGGGGATGTTCTTCACCTCGAAGATCAGCGTCGTCATCCATGGCCCGTCGCCCAGCGGCGGGCGGCTGCCGCGCGCCAGCGTGACGAAGCGCGTGGTGTTGTGATCCGCATCCGCAATGTCGGTCGCCAGCAGATCGAGGTCGTAGAGCGCGGCGGCGCCCGGCGGCGCCAGCGCGGCAACCGCGGGGTCGCCCAGTTCGCGCACCAGCGCGGCGGCGCCGGCGGTGTCGGGATAGGCGACGGGTTCGATCCCGTGCGCGCGCAGCCAGTGGCGGCACTGGCCCAGCGCCTGCGGATGGCTCATCGCCTGTCGCACCCCGGCGATCGGGCCGCCGCCCATCAGCGCGTGGCGGATCGGCAGGAAATGTTCGCCGGTGATCGCCAGCCCCGATTCGGGCAGCAGGAAGTGAATGTCGGCGACGCGGCCGTGCAGCGAATTCTCGATCGGGATCACCGCGCAATCGGCGCGCGCATCCTTCACCGCATCCAGCGCATCGGAAAAATCGAAACAGGGCAGGGGCAGCCCGTCCGGGAACGCCTGCACCGCGGCGACGTGGCTGTTGGCGCCGGGCGCGCCCTGGAACGCGACGGTGCGCTCCGGCTCGGCGGCGGCGGCGCGGGTCATCGCGGTGACGAGCGACAGGGCGGGTGCGGCGAAACTCTGCATGGGCGCGCGGGGTAACAGGTGATCCGTCAGGATCAAGAGAGCAGGCAAGCGCGGCTTGCGGACGGCCCCCGGCTTTCCTAAGGATTGGCGAAGACAGAATTGGGGCGAGCGATGGACCTGAAGACCAACACGATTGCCGGCTGGGCATTGGGAGCCGGCATGATCGCGCTCGGTTCCACCATCGCCGGCACGATGATCTTCGAAGGGCACCGGCCCGAAAAGATGGGCTACGCCATCGAGGGCGTCGAGGCGGAGGGTGGCGCCGGCGGCGCGCCCGAGGTCGCGATCGCCTCGCTCCTGCCCACCGCCGACGTGGGCAAGGGTGCGGAAGTGTTCAAGAAATGCGCCGCCTGCCATACGGTCGCGCAGGGCGGGGCGAACGGGATCGGCCCCAATCTGTACGGGACGCTGGGCGAGGCGATCGCGCAGGGCAAGGCGGGTTACGCCTTCTCCGACGCGCTGAAGGGCGTGGGCGGCAAGTGGACGTTCGACGCGATGAACGCATGGCTGACCAGCCCGCGCAAATTCGCCAACGGCACCAAGATGACCTTCGCCGGCCTCTCCAACCCGGAAGACCGGGCGAACGTGATCGCCTATCTGAACAGCCAGGGTTCCAACCTGCCGCTGCCCGCCGCGCCGGCGGCCGGCGTGGCCCCGGCCGAGGAGGCGGGCGGCAACGTGGCTGCGGCGGCCAATGCGGTCGAAGAGGATACCCGGGGCGAGACGGGCGATATCGCCAACACCGGCACCCCCGCCAGCGGTGCGCCCTCGGTCGATCCGGAAGCGGCGCGCAAGGGCGCGCGGCAGTAACGGCGGGCGGCTACCTCTTCCCGTTGGGGGAGGGGTCAGACCCTCTGCCGTCATTGCGAGCGTAGCGAAGCAATCCAGCAGCGTCATGCGCGCGGCCCCTGGATTGCCGCGTCGCTTCGCTCCTCGCAATGACGGGAGGGGCGTCGTCGGGGTGATGGCGCGTTGGGGGTGTTACTCCCCCGCCGCGTCCTTCTTCGCCTGTTCCTCGTAGAAGAGGCGGACGAAGTCCCAGGCTTCCTCGGCGGTTTCGACATAATGGAACAGGGCGAGATCGCGTTCGGAGACGACGCCTTCCTCGACCAGCGCCTCGAAATTGACCACGCGTTCCCAGAATTCGCGGCCGAACAGCAGGATCGGAATCGGCTTGATCTTGCCGGTCTGGATCAGCGTCAGCAGTTCGAACAACTCGTCGAAGGTGCCGAACCCGCCCGGAAACGCCGCCAGCGCGCGGGCGTGGAGCAGGAAGTGCATCTTGCGCAGCGCGAAATAGTGGAATTGCAGCGACAGCGACGGCGTGACGTAGGGATTGGGCGCCTGTTCGTGCGGCAACACGATGTTGAGCCCGACCGATTCCGCCCCGACATCGGCGGCGCCGCGATTGGCCGCCTCCATGATCGACGGGCCGCCGCCCGAACAGACGACGAAGTGACGCTGCCCCGCCTCGTCGCGCGGCAGGCGGCTGGTGATGCGGGCCAGTTCGCGCGCGATCTCGTAATATTTGCTCTTGGCGACGAGGCGTTCGGCGATCTTCCGCGATTTGTCGTCGCTCGCCATCTCCAGCAGCGCGTGCGCCTTGTCCGGCTCGGGAATGCGCGCGGAACCGTAGAAGACGAAGGTGGAGGCGATCTTCGCCTCGTCGAGCAGCAGTTGCGCCTTCAGCAGTTCGAGCTGGAAGCGGACCGGGCGCAGATCGTCGCGCAGCAGGAAGTCCATGTCCTGAAAGGCGAGTTTGTAGGCGGGATGCTGCGTCTGCGGCGTCGAGATGACGGTTTTCGCGCTGGCGGCGTCCTGGCTGGCGGGCGGGAAGACGCGGTTCGGGGCTCGTGGGTCAGTCATCCAAGGGCTTTACGGCAAAGTCCGGCGCCTCTCAACGGCAGAAGCGGGCGCGATCGTCCTCCAGATGCAGGTGGTTGGCGTGCGCGGCGTTGTAGTCCGGCGACAGCACGGTGCCGAACCGGCGGCAGGCGGAGGCGCGGACGGTGCGCAGGAAATCGCGGGTGCGCTGATCAGGCGAATTCCAGTCGCGCAGGATCGAGATGCGTCGCCCGTCCTTCAGCACGAAGCTGCCGACATCGACCGCGTTGGCGAGGGCATGGCCCGACCGGCGCGCGGCGTTGCGGGCCGAGCCGACGACGTTGCGGCAGGCATAGGTGCCCATCCCCTCCACCCGCGCCAGTTCCGACCCCAGCATCTGGTAGGCGCCGGGCGCGACCGCGTTGCGCACCCAGCCGGCAAAGGCGCGCGCGGTGCCGCAGCGCATCGCGGTGATGCCCGTCACCGGCACGCCGATATCGATCAACTGCACCGCGCCGAACACGCCGCAGCCGGTGCCGTAATCCCTGTCGGGCAGTTCGCGGTAGGACACGCCCTCGCGCCGCAAATCGGCCTGACATTGCGCGGTGTCGTGCGGCGAGGGGCGCTGCGGCTCGGCGCGCGGCCCGGACGCGGCGGGGCGATCGGCACGACCGCACGCGGCGAGGGCGAGGAGCAGGGCGGCGGGGAGCAGGCGACGCATCGGGGCCTTCATCCGGTGCGGGGGCGGGGTTGTCAGCCGTTATGCGACGGGGCGTTGGGTTGGTGGCGCGAAGCCGCGACGCCGCGAAAAGGAGAAGGTTTTGTTCGCGCGGAGACGCGGAGACGCGGAGAAGAAGGGGAAGGGGGATCGCGCCGGGCGGGTCGCACCTTCATCCGCCTGGCGTGGAGCGGATGGCTGCCTGCGGCGCTGGTTCACGCGAAGCGCCTCGAACCTTATTCTTCTCCTCCGCGCCTCCCCGCGAACCACCTTCTTTTTGCCTCGCCGTAGCGGCGTCGCCTGAACCCGACGGCAAGTTCGGCTTGACCGCTTCGGCCATATCGCTAAGGGCGTCGGCGGGCCACGCCGCCCCAACGCGGCGCGTGCTCTCTGTGAGGAGAGATACATTGACGGATACCGTTACCGCAGCCGACGTTCGGCCTGCGCACAAGCCGACCACCAAGCCGGCCCGCCCCTTTTTCAGCTCCGGTCCCTGCGCCAAGCCTCCGGGCTGGGATGCCGCCGCGCTCGCCACCGCCAGCCTTGGCCGGTCGCACCGCTCGAAGATCGGCAAGCAGCGCCTGCAATATTGCATCGACCTGATGCGCGAGGTGCTGAAACTCCCCGACACGCATCGCATCGGCATCGTCCCCGGATCGGATACCGGCGCGTTCGAGATGGCGATGTGGACGATGCTGGGCGCGCGCGGCGTGACCGCGCTGGCCTGGGAAAGCTTCGGCGAGGGCTGGGTGACGGATGCCGTCAAGCAGTTGAAGATCGATCCCGTCGTGGCCCGCGCCGATTACGGGCAGTTGCCCGATCTGGCCGCGATCGACTGGTCGACCGACGTGCTGTTCACCTGGAACGGCACCACCAGCGGCGTGCGCGTGCCGAACGCCGATTTCATTCCGGACGACCGCGAGGGCCTGTCCTTCGCCGATGCCACCTCGGGCGTGTTCGCCTATGACATCGACTGGGCGAAGATCGATGTCGCCACCTTCTCGTGGCAGAAGGTGCTGGGCGGCGAGGGCGCGCACGGCGTGCTGATCCTGGGGCCGCGCGCGGTGGAGCGGCTGGAAAGCTACACGCCGGCATGGCCGCTGCCCAAGGTGTTCCGCCTCGTCAGCAAGGGCAAGCTGGCCGAGGGCGTGTTCAAGGGCGAGACGATCAACACCCCGTCGATGCTGGCGGTGGAGGATGCGATCTTCGCGCTGGAATGGGGCAAGTCGCTGGGCGAGGGCGGGCTGATCGCGCGGTCCGATGCCAATGCGGCGGCGCTCGACGCGATCGTCGAGACGCGCGACTGGCTGGGGCATCTGGCCGCCGATCCGGCGACGCGCTCGAAGACCAGCGTGTGCCTGACCGTCGCGGGCGCGGACGAGGCGTTCATCAAGAAGATGGCGTCGTTGCTGGAGGCGGAAGGCGCGGCCTATGACGTCGCCGGTTACCGCGACGCGCCGGCGGGCCTGCGTATCTGGTGCGGCGCGACCGTCGATACCGCCGATATCGAGGCGCTCGGCCCGTGGCTCGACTGGGCCTACGCCACCGCGAAGGCGGGCTGAGTCCTATCCCCTTTGAGGCAGGGGAGGGTGCGAGCCACCTTTTCCTGTCTATTCCCCATTCCCCGGCCCTCTTCCCTGAAGGGAAGAGGGCGCAGAAGGACGTATTCCCATGCCCAAGGTACTGATTTCCGACAAGATGGACCCCAAGGCCGCGCAGATCTTCCGCGAGCGCGGCGTCGAGGTCGACGAGATCACCGGCAAGACCCCGGCCGAACTGATCGCGATCATCGGCGAGTATGACGGCCTCGCCATCCGTTCGTCGACCAAGGTGACGAAGGAAATCCTGGAGCACGCGACCAACCTGAAGGTCGTCGGCCGCGCCGGGATCGGGGTCGACAATGTCGATATCCCCGCCGCCAGCGCCAAGGGCGTGGTGGTGATGAACACCCCGTTCGGCAATTCGATCACCACCGCCGAACACGCGATCGCGCTGATGTTCGCGCTGGCGCGGCAGTTGCCGGAAGCGGATGCCAGCACGCAGGCGGGCAAGTGGGAGAAGAACCGCTTCATGGGCGTCGAGCTGACGTCGAAGATGCTGGGGCTGATCGGCGCGGGCAATATCGGCTCGATCGTCGCCGACCGTGCGCGTGGGCTGAAGATGAAGGTGGTCGCGTTCGATCCGTTCCTGACGCCGGAGCGCGCGGTGGAGATGGGCGTGGAGAAGGTGACGCTGGACGAGCTGCTGGCCCGCGCCGACTTCATCACGCTGCACACCCCGCTGACCGACCAGACCCGCAACATCCTGTCGGCCGAGGCGCTGGCCAAGACGAAGAAGGGCGTGCGGATCGTCAATTGCGCGCGCGGCGGCCTGATCGACGAGGCGGCGTTGAAGGCCGGGCTCGATTCGGGGCATATCGGCGGCGCCGCGCTCGACGTGTTCGTCGAGGAACCGGCCAAGGCATCGCCGCTGTTCGGCACCCCCAATTTCGTCTCCACCCCGCATCTGGGCGCATCGACCACCGAGGCGCAGGTCAACGTGGCGATCCAGGTCGCCGAGCAGATGGCCGATTTCCTCGTCTCGGGCGGCGTCACCAACGCGCTCAACATGCCGAGCCTGTCGGCGGAGGAGGCCCCCAAGCTGAAGCCGTACATGGCGCTGGCCGAAAAGCTGGGCGCGCTGGTCGGCCAGTTGACCACCGGCGCGATCACCCGACTGTCGGTGCATAGCGAGGGCAGCGCCGCCGACCTGAACCAGAAGCCGATCACCAGCGCGGTGCTGGCCGGGTTCCTCGGCACCCAGACCGCGACGGTCAACATGGTCAACGCACCGCTGCTGGCGCGTGATCGCGGCATCGAGGTGCGCGAGATCCGGAGCGAGCGCGAGGGCGATTACCACACGCTGGTGCGCGTGTCGGTGAAGACGCAGGACGGCGAACGCTCGGTCGCGGGCACGCTGTTCGGCGATCAGGCGCCGCGGCTGGTCGAGCTGTTCGGCGTGAAGATCGAGGCCGATCTGGCGGGTGCGATGCTCTATGTCGTCAACGAGGACGCGCCGGGCTTCATCGGTCGCCTCGGCACGACGCTGGGCGAGGCGGGCGTGAACATCGGCACCTTCCACCTCGGCCGCCGTCAGGCGGGTGGCGAGGCGGTGCTGCTGCTGTCGGTCGACGAGCCGGTGACGGCGGACCTGCTGGCGACCGTGAAGGCGCTGCCGGGCGTGAAGACCGCGATGGGGCTGGCCTTCTGAGCGACGACGACAGGGGGCCGCTGCACAACCGGCTGAAGCTCTGGCTGGCGACCACCACCGGGCTCGATCACGCGACGCTCCACGTCCATATCGGCTTGGCTGTATGGGTCGTGGGGGTCGCGGTGGCGGGGGATGTCGGCGCGATCTGGCCGCTGGCGGTGGCGATCGTCGCCGAACTGGCGAACGAGACGCTCGACCGGCTGCGCACGGGATCGTGGCGGATCGCCGACACGACGCAGGACATCGTCAATTCGGTGCTGTGGCCGGTGGTGCTGTTCACGCTGGCGCGGGTCGGGGTGATCTGAGGGGGCGATTGACCGGCCCGGCCTGCTGCCGGGCGGAAACGGCGGGGCGGCGATCGCCGCCCCGCCGCATCGGGTCAGTACTTCACGCGAAGCCGCGTATAGTAGAACCCGCCGTTGAACCCGAACGGGCCGCCGTTGCGCGGATAGACCTGACCGTCGATCGCGCCGCCGGTGATCGGATAGATCGGGATCGTCGCGGTCGGCGTCAGCCGGTCGGGACGCTCGTCGGTGAAGTTCTGCGCGCCCACCGACAGCGTGAAATGATCGGCAAAGGTGTAGCTCAGCTCCAGATCGGTGGTGAACTTGCCCCCGAAAACCTGGTTCGGCACCCCGTTGGTCTGCCCGTAATCCTGCGCGCTGGTGAACGAACTGTAATAGTTCTCCCGCACGTTGAAGGTCAGATTCTCCAGTGACCAGTTGGCGTTGAACACGACGCGGTGTTTCGGTGCGAGGTTTTCCGCGTCGATCAACTGCGCGGGGCTGATGACCCGTGCGTTGAAATCGCCGACCTTGGTGTCGTTATAGTTGTAGGCCAACGAGAAGTTGAGCAGCGCCTCGCTGAGGCGGGTACGCCAGGTGCCAACCACATCGACGCCGCGGGTGCGCGTCTGGAAGCCGTTGGTGAAATACTGCACCTGCCCGCCGATGCCGACCGGCAGCAGCGCCGGTTGCGCCGCCAGATCCGCCGCGTTGACGCTGAACGGCTGGGTGACGCCGATCCGGTTGCGCAGGTCGATCCTATATCCGTCGACCGTGATCGTCATCCCGGCAACGGGTTCCAGTATGAACCCCACTCCGTAATTGGTCGACTTTTCCGGCGTCAGGTCGGTCGCGCCATAATAGCGGGCGACGGCGGTACCGGTCGGGTAGGTCCCGCTTTGCCGGGCAAGGCCGGCGACGAAGGCGGTCGTGACGATCGACACGTTCGACTGGCCAGGCGACGGTGCATGGAAACCGGTGCCGATGCTGCCGCGTACCGAGAGGAAATCGGCGACCTTGTAGAGCGCGTTGACCTTGCCGACCCAGGCGTCGCCGAACGTGTTGTAATGCTCGTATCGGCCGGCCGCGCCGACGGTCAGCGCCGCCGTCAGGTCGGTTTCCAGCCCGACATAGGCGGCATAGGCCTGTTGGCTGAACTTGCCCGCAGTGGCGGCGCTGGTGCCGGCATAGCCGCTGGCCCCGACACCCTGCGCAGCCGTCGTGCCGGAGAAAGTGTAGGTGCCCGGCGCGGTCAGCGTGTAGAGTTGCTGTGCGACCGCATAGGGACCCGTGCCATAGGATTGCGGGTCGCCGGCGGTCTGTTCGTAGGTTTCCTTGCGGAACTCGCCGCCCGCCGAGATCGTCAGCGGCGCGGCCAGGCCAAGGTCGGCCGCATAGGTGAAGTCCGCGTTGACGTTCACCTCGCGCTGGATCAGGTCGCCGAAGTCGAAGCTGGTCTGGGTCGCGGGACCGTAGGAGAAGTTGGCGGAGTTATACATTGACAGCGATAGTTTGTTGCGCGCCAGCGTGCCCGACAGGTCGTAGCTGAAGTCGCCCGTCGTACCCTTGTAACCCAGCACGCCGTAGAGTTGCTCGGTTTTCCCGACGAAGCGCGGGGTGAAGCCGGCCGGGTAGAGCGTGGCGAAGCGGAACGTGTTGGCGTCGCGCACGAATCCGCCGGTCGGGCAGGTGGCGTTGCCGGCGGGGCAAGGGGTCAGGAAAAAGGTGTTGTTGTAGACGGCGTTGGCGTTCTGCGGACGCACCACGCCGTTGGTATCGACGGCGGTACTCGACACGGACGGGCGATACTGGAAGCTCTGGTCGCCCTTGCCCCGCGCGAAGTTGGCGAAGGCGTAGATCTTACTGCTGTCGCTGACGTTGATCGCCGCGTTCACCACGGACTTGAAGCCGTGCGAGGGCGAATTGCCCCAGAACTGCACCGGTCCCGGCGCGTTCGGCAGTTGCGACGCCAGTGCGGGGAAGTTGCGCGCGAAATTGGCGGCCGCCGGACGCGTGACCCCGCGGCTGGTCTGCCCCTCGTCCACATATTCGCCGGTGACGTTGACGAAGCCCCAGTCACCCTTCAGTCCGGCATTGGCCGCGATCTGATAGCTTTCGCCGTCGCCGTCATAATATTGCCCGGTGCGGCCGACGATCTCGATGCCCTGATCCTGGCGCAGCCCATAGTTGAGCACGCCTGCGATTGCATCCGAACCATATTGTGCGGTCGCGCCCTCGCGCAGCACCTGCAGGCTGCTGATGGCGAGCGACGGGATGGCGGAAATGTCGGGACCCTGCGCGCCGCGGCCCAGCCCGGTATCGCTGCCGCCATAGACCTGAACCAGCGCCGATCGATTGTACCGTTTGCCGTTGACCATCACCAGTACCTGGTCGCCAGACAGGCCACGCAGCGAGGGCGAGCGCACGAAGGTGGAGGCATCCGAGATCGAGTTCTGGCCGGCATAGAAGGACGGGACAATGTTCTTCAGCTGGTCGATCATGTTGGCGGCGGGCTGCGCGGTCAGTTCGGCGGCACTTATGACGTCGACCGGTGACGCCGAATTGGTCAGCGTGCGATCGGTGCGCCGCGTCCCCAGGACGACAATGTCGCCGGCCGGTTCGTCCGAAGCGGCGGAATTCTGCGGTGCGTCCGCCAGCGCGGTCGGCGCAGCGGATGTGGATCCGGTTTGGTCGGCGGCAAACGCGGGTGCCCCCGCAATAAACGCGAACGCCATTGCAACAGTCGAACTCGTGTGTCTGATCATCTGAGGCCCCTTGTGGTAGTGGCTCCCAGGCTCCTGCCCCGACGTGCTTATCACTTGGCCGACGACTATAACCGTCGCGCCCGATTTGTTGTTTGGCCATCCCGCAAATGTGCCGACGTCGTTCGATTGCATCGTGCTACGTCTCTAATGGCCAGTTGTATTTCACCGGCGCAAGCAAATTATGAAACGTGTATGACGATCTACGTCTAAGCGACAATTCAGCCACACTTTGTCATAGAATGAATATTTGTAGGACAATAACTATGAATATTCTAGACAATGGTAAGCCGTACTTACTCTTTTGTAGAAATGCGGGTCCCATGTTATGTGGCATTAGGTGACATGTTGATACGTGAAGATTTTCGGCCGAACTGAATCATCAGAGCTTCGTATGATGGCCATTTTCGGATTCGCGATTTGTGCAGGCGAAGGGGCTGGTATGGATGGGGCGGGCTTTTTCGCGTGATCCGGCGCCCTGTTGCCATCCGCTACGACAAGCCCGCCAGCCCCCGCATCAGCTTCGTCATTCTCGCCTCAGAACTGCTGTGGCTGCCCTTTGTCCACTTAGCCTGATCTGTCGGTGGAGATTTACCGCGCTACGGCATTCGGCAGGCCGATCTGTGCAACCGGAAAAACGTCGAACAGCTATTTCGGCACGCAACCATTGAGCATGGAATGCACCGGTCGTAGCCTTTACCAAAATCGGACATGAAATGGGAAAACGACCCCGCCAGTTCGACGGTTGGTCACAAGCGAGCAAGATCGCCAGAGTTCGTTCCCGATTTGATTCTCCCCAACGTGTCCGGGGACGATCAGGAAACGGAAAATTTGACCGAGCGGTAGCGGCATCGCGTGGCGGTCGGGTGTCCGTCACGATCCGGCGATCACCGCCGCCCCGTAAACCCTAAAGCCGCCCGAACGCCGCTTCGAACCCCGCACGGTCGCCGCTGGCCAGCAGGCGGGCCTGTTCGAGCCAGCGGTCGCGGGCCATGCGGCCGGTGAAGGGGCCGAGCTGCGCGTCGAGCGAGGCGGCTTCCGCGGGCGACAGGGAGGCGAGCTGGCCGACGGTGGTGATGCCAAGCGCGGCGAGGCGGGCTTCCAGCTTGGGACCGAGGCCCTTCAGGATCGTCACCGGCGTATCGGCGGGATCGGTCGCGGGCGCCTGAGCCGGTTCGGGCCGGGCCGGCATTTCGATCGGGGTGAGGCCGACGGGTGCCGGCTCCGTGGTGGCGACGGTGGCGGGGCTGGCATCGAACGGCGCGGCGGCGGCGATCGGTTCGTCGGCCAGCGGCGTCGGCTCGGGCGCCGCGCGTTCGACCGGGGGCGGGGCTACCGGCGCGGGCGTGGCGGGCGCGGGCATGGGTGCCGGCGCAGGAACGACCGGGGCGGCGGCGACCGGCGCGGGAGGGGGCGGCGCGGGAGGGGGCGGCACGGGAGCGGGCGGCGGGGGTGGCGGCGTGATGGGGGCAGGTTCGGATGCCGGCGTCGCGGCTTCCTCGATGGTCGGCACGCCGGCGTCGCGAGCGTTGCTTTCGACCTTGCGCTCGGCATGGCGGCGGGCGGCGGCGCGGCGCATCCCGACGATGATGATCGCGATCGCGGCGATCGCCACCAGCGCCATCAGCACGAGATGGACCGTCGTGATCGCGCCGATGCCGTCGGGAAGCAGGCTGGCGCCGGACTGGCCGGTCGTCGAGGATGTCGCGCTGGTGTCGTTCATGCGGCCGTTCCTAACGGGGACAGGGGCGGGCGGCGAGTATTAATCGGGTGTCGCCTCCCGCGCCACCTCGCGCCAGCCGATGTCGCGGCGGCAGAATCCGTCGGGGAAATCGAGCGCGTCGATCGCGCGGTATGCCGCCGCCTGCGCCGCCGCGACGCCGTCGCCCAGCGCCGTCACCGCCAGTACCCGGCCGCCCGCCGCGACCAGCGTGTCGCCCTGCGTGCGCGTGCCGGCGTGGAACACGGTCGCGCCGGTCGCTTCCGCCGCCGCGATCCCGTCGATCGCACCACCGGCGGCGGGCGTGCCGGGATAGCCGCGCGCGGCCATCACCACCGTCAGCGCCGCCTGCGACGAAAAGGCGGGGGCGGGCACCTCGTGCAGTCGGCCGGTGGCGGTGGCGAGCATCAGGGCCACCAGATCGCCCTCGTGGCGCAGCATCAGCACCTGCGTTTCCGGGTCGCCGAACCGGGCATTGTATTCGATCAGCTTCGGCCCCTGCGCAGTCAGCATCAGCCCGGCATAGAGGACGCCGACGAACGGCATCCCCTCGTCGCGCATCGCGTCCACGGTGGGGCGGACGATCGTGTCGATCGCCTGTTGCTCCAGATCGGGGGTCAGGATGCGCGCCGGGCTGTACGCGCCCATGCCGCCGGTGTTGGGGCCGGTATCCCCTTCGCCGACGCGCTTGTGATCCTGCGCGGTGCCGAAGGGGACGAGGGTGGTGCCGTCGGTCAGGACGAACAGGCTGACCTCCTCGCCGCCCAGGAATTCCTCGATCACCGCCTCGCCGCCGGGTTGGGCGAACAGCGCGTCTATCGCGGTCATCGCCTCGTCGCGGGTCATCGCCACCGTCACGCCCTTGCCGGCGGCGAGGCCGTCCGCCTTGATGACGACGGGCAGGCCGAAGGTGCCGGTCAGCGCGGCGATCGCGGTGTCGCGGTCGGTGACGCGGCGGTAACCGGCGGTGGGGATGCCGGCGCGCGCGCACAGATCCTTGGTGAAGCCCTTCGATCCCTCCAGCTGCGCCGCCGCCCGGCCGGGGCCGAACACGGGGACGCCCGCGGCGCGCAGGCTATCGGCGAGGCCATCGACCAGCGGCGCCTCCGGCCCGATCACGACCAGCCCGATCGCGTTGGCGGCGCAGAAGGTCGCCACGCCGCCATGATCCGTCGCATCCAGCGGCAGACACGTCGCATGGGCGGCGATGCCGGGGTTGCCGGGTGCTGCGAACAGCGTATCGAGGGAGGGCGATCGCGCCAGTTTCCACGCCAGCGCGTGTTCGCGGCCCCCCGAGCCCAGCAGCAGGACGTTCATGCCCGATCCCTTTTCCGATGAAGTCCGGCTCGTAGCCGAGCCGGTGCCCGGCGACAACGCACTCGCGCTGTCGGTCGGCGAACTGTCGTCGAAGCTGAAGCGGATGGTGGAGGGCGAGTTCGGCCATGTCCGCCTGCGCGGCGAGATTTCGGGGTACAAGCGCGCGACCTCCGGCCATGTCTATATGAGCCTGAAGGACGATGCCGCCGTGATCGACGGGGTGATGTGGAAGGGATCGGCCGCCGCCTTGCCCTTCGTGCCCCAGGACGGGATCGAGGTGATCGCGACCGGCAAGCTGACCATCTATCCCGGTCGCTCCAAATACCAGATCGTGATCGAACGGATGGAACTGGCCGGAGCCGGCGCGCTGATGGCGCTGCTGGAGAAGCTGCGCGCGACGCTGGCGGGGGAGGGGCTGTTCGACGGCGCACGAAAGAAACCGCTGCCGTTCATGCCGCGCGTGATCGGCGTCGTCACCTCGCCCACCGGCGCGGTGATCCGCGACATCCTGCACCGGCTGGAGGATCGTTGCCCGACCCATGTCGTCGTCTGGCCGGTGAAGGTGCAGGGCGAGGGCGCGGCGGCCGAGATCGCCGCCGCCGTGCGCGGGTTCGACGCGCTGGCGCCCGGCGGCCCGGTGCCGCGCCCCGATCTGGTGATCGTCGCGCGGGGCGGCGGCTCGATCGAGGATCTGTGGGCGTTCAACGAGGAGGCGGTGGTGCGCGCGGTGGCGGGCTGTTCGATCCCGATCATCTCCGCGGTGGGGCACGAGACCGACACCACGTTGTGCGACCATGCCGCCGACCTGCGCGCGCCGACCCCCACCGCGGCGGCCGAGATCGCGGTGCCGGTGCTGGCCGACCTGCGGCTGACCATCGCCTCGCACGGCACCCGCACCGAACGCTGCGCGCGCCGCTATGTCGAGCGGGGGCGCGAGCGGCTGGACGCGCTGGCGCGGCTGTTGCCGAAGCGCGACGCGCTGCTCGGGCCGCAGCGCCAGCGCGCGGACGATGCCGGCGCGCGGCTGGACCGGGGGCTGGAACGCCGCGTCACGCGGGCGCGCAGCGATCTGGGCCAGGCGGCCGGGGCGCTGCGCCCGGCGGTGCTGGTGCGGCAGGCGGAGCGGGCGCGCGACCGGCTGGATGCGACGTGGCGGCTGGTCCAGTCGCTCAACCCCGATCGCATCCTGGAGCGCGGCTATGCCCGCATCACCGCGCGGGCCGGCGGCGAGACGCTGTCCAGCGCGGCGGCGGTGCGGCGGGCGGGGGCGGTGTCGCTGCGCTTCCGCGACGGGACCGTCGATGCACGGGTTGAGCGCGGGGGCGGCAAAACCTATGTCGCGACCACGCCCGACCAGCAGACGCTGTTGTGAGGCGCCATCTTTCGCGAAAGCCGCTGCCATGCTGATGTCCAACACCGATCGCCCCGCCCGCCTGCACTTCATGGCCAACGGGTTCCGCGTGCTGGCGCCGGGCGACCATGTGCTGTGCGCGGTATCGAGGGCGCGCATCCCGCTCGACGACCTGCGCTACTGGAGCGTGGCGGAACAGGCCGCCTATGCCAGCGCCGCGATCGCCAGCGAGGCGATGGCGCCGCGATGAGGCGCGCGGCGGCGGCACTGGCGGGCGTCGCCGTCATGGCGGGATGCGTCGGGCCGGGGCCGGGGCCGGGGCCGGTGGCGCAGGCTCCGGTCGGCCACCCCCGCGAACTCCCGCGGCCGGTGCCGGCCGCCACGCCGCCGCGGATCGAGGGTGCGGCGATTCAGGGCGGGCTGGTCCGCGGCATCGCGCGGCCGGGCGCGACGCTGATGCTGGATGGCAGGCCCGTGCCGGTGGCCGCCGATGGCCGCTTCATTCTGGGCTTCGACCGCGATGCCGGCCCGGCGGCGCTGCTGGTCCAGCGCTATCGCGACCCCGCCGGCACCATGCTGGCCACCGAGATAATGCTGACGGTGGCGCCGCGCGCCTGGCGGATCGAGCGGGTCGACGCCCCCTATCGCGCCGGCAAGACCGACGCCGAATTCGCCGCCGCCCGCCCCGCCGAGCTGGCGCAGATCGTCGCGGCGCGGGCGCTGGTGACCGATGCCGCCGGCTGGCGCCAGCCGCTGCGCTGGCCCGCGACGGGGCGGCAATCGGGCTGGTTCGGTGCGCAGCGCGTGTATCAGGGCAAGCCCGGCAGCTATCATTCCGGCGCCGATATCGCGGTGCCGACCGGCACGCCGGTGCTGGCCCCCGCCGACGGCGTCGTCATCCTCGCCGCCGCCCGCCCCTTCACGCTGGAGGGCAACCTGTTGATGATCGACCACGGATCGGGGCTGAACAGCGCGATCCTCCACCTGTCGCGCATCGACGTGGCCGTCGGCGACCACGTCCGTCAGGGCCAGCCCGTCGCCCGATCCGGCGCCACCGGCCGCGCGACGGGCCCGCACGTGCATTGGGGGCTGCAATGGATGGGGGCGAAGCTCGATCCGTTGCTGGTGGCGGGGGTCGGGCCGGCCGGCTAGCGGAGGCGTTTCAGCCGAATGCTGCCGCCTTTGTAGGACCCGATGAAGCTGCCCAGCGCAGCGCGACGGATGTGGATATTATCGCCTGTGTTCGGTGTCAGGCGGACTCGCTCCAGCGTCTGCCAGACCGACCCGTCAGCCAGGTAGATCGCCAGACGATCCCGACCCGACGCAGCGATTCGACGGACGGCGGAGTCCAGCTCGGTGACCTCGATTGCCGCTGGGTCCTGACGGTCCAGTCCGGCGACGGCGGATGCCTGCAGGCCAAACGCCTCACGCTTTTTCTCGGCGATGTCCGAACGGCTCAGCACGACGACCGAGCGTGATTGCTGCGCCTCTGCGAGCGCGGTGACCTGACGGTCATAGCATTCCAGCCTTTTGTCCGATGGGACGATGTCATGACATTCGACGATTCGGGACACGAGCTGATCGCCATCCGTGCGGGTGACACGAACCTGGCCATGGCTCGCGGCCGGCAGTGCAACGGTTGATAACCAGGCCAGCATGATCGGTCCAAGGCCGATCGATACTCTTTCTCTGCGAGCAATAAACGGCATCTATATTGTCCTATTATCAGCATGTGACCGAATTGTCACGACCCGCCGCAATTCATGCTGCCTTGGCGGCACGGGCCGCCCACGCCATTGCCGGGACGACGATAGCATGAATACACAGGGAAATAATCGATTGGTCGAGGAGGGTCGATCGATGTTGATCGCTGAAGGGCAATGGCTCGCAGCGCACTTCGCATAAGGGGATTTCATTATGAAGACATTCCGTTCGCATTTGCTCGCTACGACGCTGGTCTTCGGCGCGCTGACGGCTGTTCCAGCCTTCGCGCAGACCGGCCCGGGTTCCAATTCCGGCACCGGCACGCCGACCAACAACATCGATACCGAAGCTACCGGCGAGCAGGCCGAGGGTGCCGCGATCGTCGTCACCGGATCGCGCATCGCGCGCCGTGATCTCGAAACGGCTGCGCCGATCGCGGTCGTTGGTCAGGAAGAATTCCAGCTGACCGGTTCGGTCAACGTCGAGCAGGTCATCAACACCCTGCCGCAGGTTCTGCCCGGCACGACATCCAACTCGAACAATCCGGGTGGCGGCGTCGCGACGCTCAATCTGCGTGGTCTCGGCACCAACCGAAACCTGGTGCTGGTCAACGGTCGCCGCTGGGTGTTCTTCGACACCTCGCAGATCGTCGATCTCAACACGATCCCGGTTTTCCTGCTGGAAGGCGTCGATGTCGTCAGCGGCGGCGCGTCGGCCGTGTATGGTTCGGATGCGATCGCCGGTGTCACCAACTTCCGCCTGCGGACCGACCTCACCGGTGTCGAAGCGGGTGCGCAGTACAACCTGACGGGTCGCGGCGATGGCCGTCGTTATGAAGCCTATGTCGCAATGGGCACCGCGCTGGGTGACAACCGTGGTCACGCCACCGTGTACGGTGAATATTATCGCCGTGAGCCGATTTTCCAGGGCGCGCGCTCCTACAGCAACGAGGCGCTGGGCGATAACGGCACGAACACCGGCCTGATCCCCGGCGGCTCGTCGACCACCCCGAACGGCCGCTTCACCTCGACGCTGACGGCCGCAGCATGCCCGACGGCCAACGTCTTCTGCTCGCCTGGTGCATACTACCCGACGGCCGGTGCAAGCCGTGGTCGGACCGCGACCGATCTTTATAACTTCGCGCCCGCAAACTATCTGCAGGTTCCGCAGGAGCGTTACCTGATCGGTGGCTTTGCCGACTATGATATTGGTGGTGGCAACACCGCCTATATGGAGGCGACCTACGTCAACAATCGGGTAGCCAACGAACTGGCGGCAACCCCGGTAACGGGCACCTTCAACGTCAATATCGCTGCTGTGTCGCCGTTCATCTCCGCCAGCGATATCGCTGCGCTTCGGCAGATCGACGGCATCGCGGGAACGGGCAACACGGTCGGCGATGGCATCGTTCCGCTATCCGTCCAGCGTCGTGTACTGGAAACCGGCGGCCGCAATTCGCTCGACGAGCGTAACGCCTATCGCCTGCTCGTCGGTATGCGCGGGCAGATCACCGACAAGTTCAACTACGATGCGTATTACAGCTATGCACGCACGCGGAATGCGAACGTGCAGGCCGGCAACATCTCGCGTTCGGCGTTCCAGGCCGGCCTGAACGGCTCGGCCCCGGCGATCAACATCTTCGGTCCGGGTACGCTGACCCCGGCGATGGTCGATCAGATTTCGATCCTGGCGCAGAACGGTGACATTTCGGTGTTGCAGGTGGCCAACGCATCGGTATCGGGCGGACTGTTCAATCTCGGCATGGGCGGCGGCGACGTCAGCATCTCGGTCGGCGGCGAATATCGCAAGAATGCGTCGGAGTTCATTCCCGATACGGCATTGTCGTCGGGTGACGTGATCGGTTTCAACGCCGGTGATGCGACGGCGGGCAGCTACAACGTGAAGGAAGCCTTCGCCGAATTGCTGGTGCCGATCGCGGCTCGTGTGCCCGGTGTATATAATCTCGAACTGAACGGTGCCGCACGCTATTCGGACTATTCGCTCGCCAATGTCGGTGGCGTGTGGACCTATGCAGGTGGCGTGACCTATTCGCCCATTCGCGACATCACCTTCCGTGGGCAGTTCCAGCGGGCAGTCCGCGCGCCCAACGTCGCCGAGTTGTTCGGCGGACAGTCGATTGGTTTCATTGCCGCTAATGATCCCTGCGCGCAGGCTGCCGCAGCGAGCAATACCGCATTGCGGGCGCTGTGCGTTGCCACCGGTGTGCCGAGTGCTGCGGTGGGGACCAGCGGGTTGCAGATCAACACGCAGATTCAAGGTGTGTTCGGTGGCAATCCCGACCTGCAGGAGGAAACATCGGACTCTTACACGGCCGGTGTCGTGTTCCGTCCCAGCTTCCTGCCGGGTCTGTCGGTCACTGCCGATTACTTCAACTACAAGGTGGAGAACACGATCTCGACCTTGGGTGGTGGTCTCGGCAACTCGCTCGACCTCTGCTACAATGTTATTCGGGACATCAACAGCGTCTATTGCCAGGCATTTGTTGGCACCCGCAATGCGCTGGGCCAGTTCGACGGTGTCAACGCACCGTCGATCCTGAACGCGAACGTGTCGACCCTGCGGGTGTCGGGCGTTGATTTGCAGGCGGACTACCAGACCCGTTTCCCGCTCTCCATCATGGGTGACGGCGATTCGAAGCTGGCGTTCTTCTTCCTCGGCACTTGGACCGACAAGTCGAGCCTGACCCCGGTCGCGGCGCTGCCCGATCAGGTCAATCAGTGCGCTGGAAAGTTCGGCATCCTGAGCTGCGGTAACCCGACCCCGCGTTACAAGTGGACGTCGCGCGTATCATGGGTCGACCATGGCCTGACCAGCACTGTCCGGTGGCGGCATCTGTCGGCCGTGCGTGACGACGACGACTCGACGAACTACTTCGTCGATCGTGTCCCGGCGTATAATCTGGTCGATCTTGCCTTCTCGTTCGACATCACCGACCAGTACAACCTGTCGTTGGGTGTCAACAACCTGTTCAACAAGCGGCCGCCGATCATCGGTACCAACCAGGAGCAGGCCAACACCTATCCGGGTACTTATGACGTGCTGGGCCGTGACTTCTTCGTTTCGACCCGCTTCAAGTTCTGATCCACGGTTGAATGAAAAAAGGGGGGGCGTTCAATCGAACGCCCCCCCTTTTTTTTGTTAACAGCGTGCCTGTCGCGTAAGCCTGACAGGCGTGCATATGGTGCCTTATCCCTGATCGGGTCCCATCGCGCTCTTCGTATCGTCCAGCGCCAGGTCGACCAGCAGGCGCATCGCCTCGCCCGCGCCGTCCACGTCGCCGGCGGCGATCATGTCGTAGACGCGGACGTGGTCGGGCACCGGGTTGCGGGGCAGGGCGCGGGCGCGTTGCTTGAACTGGGTGGTCCAGCCGACCGCGGCGCCGATACTGGCGCTGAGCGTCAGCAGCGCGCCGTTCTGCGTCGCGCGCAGGATCGCGTGGTGGAAATCGCGATCGGCGGCGCGGCCCTGATCGGTGGCCAGCGTGTGGCGGCGCATCGCGGCCAGCGCGTCCTTCATGTGGCGCAGGTCGTCGCGGGTGCGGCGTTCGGCGGCGAGACGCGCGGCGGCGGGTTCGACGATCGCGCGGAGTTCGAACAGGCTGCGGACATAGCCGATATCCGGCGTGCCCGCGAACGCCCAGGCCAGCACGTCGGGATCGAGCAGGTTCCAGCGATCGGGCTGCAACACCCGCGTCCCCGCCTTGGGCCGGCTTTCGACCAGCCCCTTGGCGATCAGCACCTGCATCGCCTCGCGATAGGCGCCGCGCGACACGCCCAGCTCGCCCGAAAAGGCGATCTCGGCGGGCAGCACCGAGCCGGGGGGATATTCCCCCGACATGATCGCGGTGCCCAACCGGTTGGCGATCGCGCCGTACAGCCGCCGGCCGGTGCCGCGCACCGAACGGGGGGCGGGGGGCATGTCGGGCAGGGACAGTTCGGGCAGCGCCACGTCGGGCGGCGGCGCGGCGGGCGGGGGAAGATCGTCGGGGGAACTCATGCGCGCCAGTGGAGCGCATCGGCCCGCCGCGCGCAAGGCACCACGTGGGGCGGGCCGATTGTCTGCCAAGAAGTAACACGTCGACCGGATAGGTCCCGCCACGTCGGGGCGGGGGCGGCGGGACGATGCCGGGCCGGGATGTGCCACGGCATGGCGGCTTGTCTTCACGGCGCGACTATTTATATACCGGGCGTTATGGAAACAGCCACCTGCACGGCCACCAAGGGCCGCCCCCGTGAATTCTGCGTCGATCAGGCGCTGGCGGCGGCACTGCGGGTGTTCTGGACCAAGGGGTATGAAGGCGCGTCGCTGACCGACCTGACCGAGGCGATGGGGATCACCAAGCCCAGCCTGTACGCCGCGTTCGGCAACAAGGAAGCGTTGTTCCACAAGGCGCTGGACCTCTACGAGGCGGAGAAGCTGCAATATATGCGGGCCGCGCTGGATCAGCCGACGGCGCGCGGCGTGGCGGAATGCCTGCTGCACGGCGCGCTGGAGGCGCAGACCAGCAGCAGCGGCCCGCGCGGGTGCCTGGGCGTGATCCATTCGGTGGCGTGCGGGGAGGAAGCCGAATCGATCAAGGCGGATGTCGTCGCCCGCCGCGCCTCGTCGCAGGCGGCCCTGATCGCCCGGTTCGAACGCGCCAAGACCGAGGGCGATCTGCCGGCGCATGTCGATGTCCAGGGCCTCCACAGCTATCTCTTCGCGCTGTTGCAGGGAATGGCGATCCAGGCGGGCAGCGGGGCATCGCGCGCCGATCTGGAACGGCTGGTCGATACCGGACTGGCGATGTTTCCAGGCACCTGATGCCGTTCGGATAAGCTGGCCGGATAATTCGTTACCGTTCGGTACGGAAAGTCATTGACGGATCGGTCACTGGCAAATATACCAATCGGTACAGAAGGCGGCGATCAACGGCCCGCCTGCACCGCCGTCCGGCTCCACGCCGGGCGCCGGACCTGCAAGAGGGATAGTGGACATGGCATTCCTGGCATTCAACGAACCCGGCATGGCAGGCGCGGCGCGGGCGAGCCTGGCGGCGACGGCCCCGGCGATGCCGTCGCCCCGGGTCGATGTGGCCGTATCGGCACCGGCGCCCGCGTTGACCGATCTCGAACGCTCCGTCATCGCCATCGCCCGGCACGACCGGGTATCGACCCTGCGTACCCCCGGGCGTGTGTCGCGCTGGCTGGGCGTGTTGTTCGGGCTGCGCGTCAGCCCGCGGCTGGCCGACGACCGGCTGGAGGCGCTGCGCCGGATCGCGGTGCTGAGCTGGCGGCATGGCTATGCGGTGCCGGCGCTGGAATTGCGGACCTTTCTGGCTGCGGGCTATTCGCCGGCCCAGTATGAGATGATCGTCGACACGATCAACGATGCCCGGATCGCCCGCACCGGCCGGGTTGCCTTTGCCTGACATGGCCGGTCGGGCCGATGCCACCGGCTTGCAACCGCAGCGGGGCTTGACCATCTAACCTCGATCCGGCCCGTCGTGACGGTCGTTCTGAGGGAAAGATGCATGTCCGTAAACGTGATCTACAAGACCAATGCCACCGCCACCGGTGGTCGTGACGGCCGCGCCCGGACCGAGGACGGTACCGTCGACGTGAACCTCGTCGTGCCGAAGGAGATGGGCGGACCGGGTGGCGAGGGCGCCAATCCGGAGAAGCTGTTCGCCGCGGGCTATTCGGCCTGTTTCCTGGGCGCGATGAAGGCGGTGTCGGGCAAGGAAGGCGTCAAGGTTCCGGCCGATGCCACCGTGACCGCGACGATCGGCTTCGGTCCGCGATCGGAAGGCGGATACGGCATCACCGCCGATCTCGCCATCGACCTGCCGGGCGTCGATCGCGCCGATGCGGAGCGGCTGATGCATGCCGCGCATGAGGTGTGCCCCTATTCCAACGCCACCCGCAACAATGTCGATGTCGGGCTGACGGTGGTCTGACATGGCATACCCCCCCACGCGCCGTACCATCGGTCACGGAGGCGTGGGGGACTGTCTATTGAGGCGCGGCTATCGAGGCTGAGCGGAAGTGCTGCCCGTGGCATCGGGCATGATATCTTCCATCGCCGTCGCCAATGAAAGATTTCCGGCGGCGCGCAGGCCCGCGACAACGCCTTGCCGATCAGAGAATGATTTGTTCTGGCTTAACTTGGTGGTGCCACGGATCGCGGCGGGTCGCAGTTCATAACCCCGGATACCTTGCAACATAGCCCTGAACCGGATGTCGTTCATCTTGCCACGAGTCCATGGTGCGCCCGGATTGACGCGCGGCTCATGGAAAGCCGCCAGATCGTCCAACTGCGCGATAAGTTCATCTTCATCCAGCGCGTGCAGTCGCCCCTCCACCTCGATCGCGACATAATTCCATGTCGGTACCTGGTCCCCCGGCACGGCATACCAATTGGGACTCAGATAACCGTCCACTGCCGATGCGCTGAGCAGCGCGGATGCCCCGTCCAGATAAGGGGCCGCCCGATTATGCCGTGCGACATGAAAGCGCAGCGTGGCGGCATGGCGCGTCATGGGCGCGTGGACCATCATCAGTCCTTCGGGGGTGACGATGACGATCTGCGCGAAGCCGATATTCACGACCCGCTCCAGCGCCGCATCGTCATCCCGAAATGCCGGAGCGGGATGCATCAGCTACGCGTACCCCGCGACCGGCGTTCGCCCTTGCGGTCCTTGCGGACCGATTTGGCATGGGCCTTGGCACGCTGTTTCAGCACCGCCTTGGGCGGGGGGCCCTTGTCCTCCTCGATCTCCAGCCGGTCGCCCAGCGCCTGGTCGAAGCCGAGGCTGGCGAGGCTTTCGGCGAAGTGCGTCGGCAGTTCGGCGGTTTCGTCGATCCGGCCGCCATCGGGATGGTCGACGCGCAGGCGGCGCGCGTGGAGGTGCATCTTGCGGCTGATCCCGCCGGTGAGGAACGCCGCCGCGCCGCCATATTTGCCGTCGCCGACGATCGGGTGGCCGATCGCGGCCATGTGGACGCGTAACTGGTGGGTGCGGCCGGTGAAGGGTTGCAGCTCGACCCAGGCGGTGCGGTTGCCGGCACGTTCGATCACGCGGTAACGGGTACGCGCGGCCTGGCCGTTCTCCTCGTCGATATGCATCTTTTCGCCGCCGGTGCCCGGTTGCTTGGCGATCGGCAGGTCGACGATGCCGTCCTCGATCGAGGGCACGTCGACGACCAGCGCCCAGTACACCTTGCGCGCGGTGCGGCTGGAAAACGCCTTGGCGAAGAACGCCGCCGCGCGGGAGGTGCGTGCGATCAGCAGCGCGCCCGACGTATCCTTGTCGAGGCGGTGGACGAGCTTGGGCCGCCCTTCCTCGTCGGTGACCAGACCGTCGAGCAGGCCGTCGACATGCGCGGTCGTCTTCGTGCCGCCCTGCGTCGCCAGCCCCGGCGGCTTGTTGAGGACGAAAGCCTGCGGATCGCGGTGGATCACCATGTCGCGGACATAGGCGGTCTCGTCCGCCGACAGGGGGGTACGCACCCGCTCCGGCTTGGCGCCGGGGGGCGGGGGCGGTTCGGCGGGGGGGACGCGCAACTGCTGGCCGGCGGTGATCCGATCGCCGGGGGTGGCGCGCGATCCGTCGACCCGCAACTGGCCGGTACGCGCCCATTTGGCGACGGTGGTGAAGCTGGTGTCGGGCAGGTGCCGCTTGAACCAGCGGTCCAGCCGGATGCCGTCATCGTCATAGCCGACGGTGAACTGGCGGACTTCCTTCGGCTCGGTCTTCGGATCGCTCATGCCGCGACACTCCGTGCGATGAACAACCCGGCGGCCAGCGCGGCGATCGCGCCGGTGACGGACAGGAGGACGTAACCCAGCGCGACGAACGGTGCGCCCCCTTCCGCCAGCATCACCGCATCGAGCGCGAAGGACGAGAAGGTGGTATAGCCGCCCAGCACGCCGACGCCGACGAACAGCCGCCACGGCTCCGCGGCGGCGGCACGGGCGAGTATGCCGACCAGCAATCCCATCGACAGGCCGCCGAGCAGGTTCACCGCCAGCGTGCCATAGGGATAGCCGGGGCCGAACAGCGACAGCGTCGCCCGGCCGGTCAGATAGCGTGCGCCCGAGCCGAGCGCACCGCCGAGCATCACGAGGATCAGGGAAGTCATGCCCCGCCGTAGCCGCTCCCCGCCGGTGCGGCAAATCGACACTGGCGTGCCCGACGCTTATCCCGCGGGTTTCGCGACCGGCGTCTTGTCGCAGGCGGGCGGAGCGGCCATGTTCGGGTCATGCTCAACATCGTCTCGATCTTCGTCGGCCTCGTCACGCTGGCGCTCGGCCTCGTCGCCTTCGTGCCCCTGCTGGGCTGGATGAACTGGCTGGTCATCCCGATCGGCATCGTCGGGGCGGCGATCGGCGCGCTGTCGTCCAGCAATGGCGGGCGCAACCTGAACCTGGTGCTGATCGTGATCTTCGCCATCCGGCTGTCGCTGGGCGGCGGCATCTTCTGACGGAGGGGGCGGCGTGGCCGCCGCCCCCTGATCGTTCAGCGCCCGGCCGTTCAGCGGCAGCGCACGTTGCCGCGATCGACCGACTGGCCGAGCAACGCGCCGCCGCCCGCACCGATCAACGCGCCGAGCAGGCTCGACCGGCCATTGCCGATCACGCTGCCCAGCGCACCACCCGCCAGACCACCCACGATCAGTCCGGTCGTGCCGTCGTTGCGGCGGCAGTAATAACGGCCATTGCCGCCGCGATAGACGCGGTCGTTGCGACCCAGACGCCGCTCTTGATAATAGCGGCCGTCGCGGTAGTAGCGGTCGGCATAATAGGCGCGCTGGCCGGGTTCGTAGCGGTTATAGTCATAGCCGCGATAGCGACGGATATCGCGCAGGTCGCCGCGCCGGTCCTGCCGGGCATCGCGCACGTCGTTGCGGTAATCGCGCTGCGCCTCGCGCACGTCGCGGCGCGAATCGGCGTTGCGGACGTCGCGGCGATAGTCGCGGCGGGCATCGCGCAGCTCCTCCCGATATTCGCGGTTCGCCTCGCGGCGGGTATCCTGCGCGGCGGCGGGCAGGGCGGCGATGGTCGTGGCGGCGAGCGCGATCGACAGCATGATACGCATTACTGGCTCCTGTCTTGATGACGGAAGTGAAACGGTCGGGTGACCGGCGCGGTTGCGTGAACCACAAACTACGTGCCGTTCATGTCCCGGATCACCAGCGGGCCCGTCGGACACGGAAAAGGGCACCATGGGGTGCCCCATGATGCCCTTTCCCGTCGTGCTTGACCCGAAGGATCAGCGGCAGCGGTCGTTCCCGCTGCCACGATCGATCGCACGTCCCGCCAGCGCACCCGCCGCCGCACCGCCGAGCGTACCCAGCGTGCGATCGCCGCGCGTGTCGACCGTGCGGCCGAGCAGGGCGCCGCCGACGCCGCCGATGATGGCGCCGGTCGTGCCATCCTTCTTATTGCAGCGCAGTCGGCCGCGATTGTCGCGATACACGCGCCCGTTGCGGTCGCTGTCGCGATAGCGACGCTGTGCATCCGCCGTCGTCACCGTGACCATCAGGCTGGGCGCGACCATCGCGGCGCAGCCCAGCGCCAGTAGCATCTTACGCATTACAACTCTCCCGTCTGGAAATCCGTACCATGAGCGTAACGTTGTCGCCGGGCGCCGGTTGCATGAACGTCAGACAACGATCGGATCGCCCGTCCGGCATGACAAGTCCGTTCCCATCGCGGGACGATCGGCGGTAAGGGCGGGGGCGATGATAGCCTCCGTTCCCCCCCTGTCGGTACCGATCCTGCCGACCGCCGCGCCGTGGCTCGACCTTGCCGGGCTGGCGGTGTTCGCTGCCTCGGGCGCATTGGCGGCGGCGCGGCGGGGGCAGACGCTGGTGACCCTGTCGTTCTTCGCGCTCATCACCGGGGTCGGTGGCGGCACGGTGCGCGATCTGCTGATCGGGGCGCCGGTGTTCTGGGTGCGTGACGGGGATGTCGCGGGGCTGTGCCTGATCGTGGCGATCGTGATCTGGGCGACGCCGCGCCGCTGGTGGTCCAGCGCGGCGCTCGACTGGTTCGACGCGGTCGGGCTGGCCGCCTATGCCGCCTATGGCGCGGCGAAGGCGATGCGATACGGGGTCGCGCCGGTGCCGGCGGCGGTGATGGGGGTGGTGGCGGCGTGCGTCGGCGGCATCATCCGCGACGTGCTGGCGGGCGAGCCGTCGATCCTGATGCGGCCCGAACTCTATGTCACCGCGGCCGCGCTGGCCTCCGCCAGCTTCGTCGCGCTGGCGATGGCGGGGATGGACCCGACCACCGCCGGCATCATCGCGGCGGCGGCCGGCTTCACCTTGCGCGCGGTAGCGATCCGGTGGAAACTGGCGCTGCCGGCGTATCGCTGGACGGATTGAGGGCAGCAGGACGGGGCGCTGCGTGAGCATCTGTTCGTCATGACCAGAGCATGATGACGTGAACCCTGCCCATCCGTCATTGCGAGCGTAACGAAGCAATCCAGCGCGTCACGCGCGCGGCCGGTGGATTGCCGCGTCGCTTCGCTCCTCGCAATGACGGTTCAGTGAGGTAGGGCGTGATAGACGGGCCGGAACCCGGTGGATGGGTCCACCGGATCGCCGCCCGTCAGAACCCCAGCCGCGCGATCAGCAGGTCCAGCAGGCGGCTGTCCGCCGCATTGGCGGTGCCCGGCCCCATCGCGCCGCATTCCAGGCAGCGCGCCTGCACCGACCCGCCACGGGTCAGGCGGGCGACGTCGCCGATCGCGCGCGCCACCAGCAGGCGACGGTCGGCGGCGGCATGGGCGAAGACGTCGCCCGAGGGGCTGGCCCCGTCCTCGTCGTTGCCGCTGCCCAGAGATTCGACCAGTCGCGCGGCCCAGCCCGGTGCCTTTTCCAGATAGACGGTCTGGACCCTGGCGGGATCGAGCTTCGCACGCTTCGCCGCCTCCGCCACCGCATCGGCGAGCGAGCCGAACCGGTCGACCAGCCCGATCTGGCGCGCGGTGCCGCCATCCCACACCCGGCCCTGTCCGATCTCGTCGACGCGCTGCGGCGTCATGCGGCGCGCGTCGGCGACACGGCCGATGAACTGGCGATAGCCGTTCTCGATGCCCGCCTGCAGGATCGCGTCCATCACCGGCGTGGTGCCGCCGAAGACATCGGGCTGGCCGGTCAGCGGCGTGCTCTTCACGCCGTCGGTGGTGACGCCGATCTTGGCCAGCGTGTTTTCGAAGGTGGGGATGATGCCGAAGATGCCGATCGATCCGGTGATCGTCGCCGGTTCCGCGAAGATCGTATCGCCCGCGGTCGACACCCAATAGCCGCCCGATGCGGCGAGCCCGCCCATCGACACCACGATCGGCAGCCCGCGCTTCTTCGCCTCCAGCACCGCCAGCCGGATGCGTTCGGACGCGAGCGCGGAGCCGCCCGGCGAATCGACGCGCACCACGACCGCCTTCAGATTCTTGGTCGCGAGGCCGTCGAGCATCGCCTTGGCGATCGTGTCGCCCGCCGCAGTGCCGGGGCCAGCCTCGCCATCGACGATATCGCCCGCCACGGTCAGCACGCCGATCGCATCGCCGGTGGTCGACATCGGATTGGCGGCGACCCAGCGATCATAGCCGATGGTGCGGAACGAGCCGATCGGCTTGCCCGCCTCCATACCGGCGAGTTTCGCCACGCGCTGCCCGAACGAGGTACGGTCGCCCAGCCGGTCGACCAGCCCGGCACGCAGGTTGGCCTGCGCGATGTCGCCGTTGGTCGCCAGCACCGCCTGTTGCGGCTGGCTGAGGAACTGCGCGACCTGTGCCTTGGGCCGTGCCCGCGTCACACCCTCGCGCCACTGCTCCAGCAGCGCGCCGTACAGCGCCTGCGACGCGGCGCGCGCATCCGGACTCTGGTCGGCGCGGGTATAGGGTTCGACGAACGACTTGTAGCGACCGACGCGATAGACATGGGTATTCACCCCCAGCCGGTCGATCAGGCCCTTGTAGTAAAGCTGCGTGCCGCCCGGCCCGGTGAACAGCGTGCCGCCCATCGGATTGACCCACACCTCGCTCGCCGCCGCCGCCAGCCGGTAGCTGCCGTCGGTATAGGCGGTGGCATAGGCCAGCACCGGCTTGCCCGACTGGCGCACCCGCACCAGCGCATCGGCCACCTCGCCCAGCGCCGCCGGATAGCCGCCGCCGAACCGGTCGAGATCGAGCACCACTGCCTTGACCCGCGCATCGGTGCGCGCGGCATCGATCGCGCGCAGCACGTCGCGCAGGCGATATTGCTTGGCGACCGACTGGCCGGACAGGGTGGCGAGGGTATCGACCTCCGCCGGTTGTTCGACGATCGATCCGTCCAGATCGAGCAGCAACGCGCCTTCGCCGATCGCCTTCGTGCCTGGCCGCGCGTTGAGCGCGGCGAACAGCAGCGCAAAGAACAGCAGCAGCGCGATCAGCACCAGCGCGTCCTTCACCGCGACCAGCAGTTTCCACACGCCGCGCACCAGCCGCCAGCCGCTGCGTCCGCGCGGCGGCCGGCCGTCGGAAAAGGAGGGGGCGGGGCGGGGCATGGCGCTGTCGGTCATCGCCGCTACGGCTAGAACAACGCCGTGTGGCTGGCAATCGCGATCGAGGTGTTCGAGCGAGGCACGTTCACGCGAAACCGTGAAGACGTGATGGTTCGTGCGGGGGGGCTACGTCTGCGACAATTGTGTTCCGACCATCAGGCGGCCGATGATCGGCGTCGACATCGGCCCCGTGCGCAGCACCTCCGCGCCTCCGCGCGAAAAACCCTGCTACCGTGCCAGCATCGGCCCCAGCGGCTGGCCGCCGAACAGATGGACGTGGAGGTGCGCCACCTCCTGCCCGGCATCGCCGCCGACATTGGCGAGCAGCCGGTAACCCGCCGCGACCAGCCCGTGGTCGCGCGCGACCCGGCCCACCGCGCGGACGAAGCCCGCAATCTCCCCCGCCGGGGCGCGTTCGCTGAAATCGTCCCACGAGACATAGGGGCCGCGCGGGATCACCAGCAGATGCACCGGCGCCTGCGGGGCGATATCGTGGAAGGCGATCGCCCAGTCGTCCTCATACACCCGCTGCGACGGAATCTCGCCGCGCAGGATTTTCGCGAAGATGTTCTGGTCGTCATAGGGCAGGGTGGCATCGATCGGCATCACGCGTTCCTTGCGGCCTTTTCGGTATGGCCCGACACGCCCTCGCGCCGGGCCAGTTCGGCGCGCACGTCGTCCAGCGTGACATCGGCATCGGCGAGCAGGACGAGCAGGTGGAAGATCAGGTCGGCGGCCTCCGACACGATCTTGTCGGGCTGGGCCATCGCCGCGATGACGGTCTCGACCGCCTCCTCGCCCAGCTTCTGCGCGATCTTGGGGCGGCCCTTCGCGAACAGGCTGGCGACGTAGCTGGAGCCGGGATCGGCACCGCGGCGGTCGCGGATCGTGGCGGCTAGGCGGTCGAGCGGGTCCATGCCCGCTTGGTGACCGCTCGCCGCCGGTCGGTCAATCCGGCTTATGCGGCCTGCGCGTCGGCCTCGGTCAGCCAGTCGAGCGCGAGGGCGGCATCGTCGAAGATGCGCAGATAGGACTGGGTCATGAACCGGCGGACCTGCAACCGGGCGATCGCACTGCGGGTGACGATCGCGATCCGGTCGGCGCGGGGGAAGTCGCCGAGGCGGCGGTTGATGAGCGTGGCGGCCGCCACCGGCTGCACCGCGCTGTCCGTCATGTCCATGCGCAGGCGATAGCCGGGCCGGAACCCCTCCCGCACGAACTGCGCGATCAGTTCGCGCGCATAGGCATCGACCACTTCCGCCGTGAACTGGCCGGTCCAGCGGATGTCGAGCAGGTTGATATCGTGGCGGAAGCGGATCGCGTACATCGGCCCCGGCTCTGGCAGCACGACCTTTGCGAAATCGCTAACGCTGCCGGTCGGGACCGCCCCGTCAGTGTCTACCGTCAGTGCGCGCGGACGGGGATGCCGGCGGCGGCGAGCGCGGCATGGGCATCGGCGACGCTCGCCTCACCGAAATGGAAGATCGAGGCGGCGAGGACGGCGGAGGCATGGCCCTGCGCGATCCCCGCGACCAGATCGTCCAGCCCGCCGACCCCGCCCGATGCCACGACCGGCACGCTCGTCCGGTCGGCGATCGCGCGGATCAGATCGAGGTCGTATCCGCTGCGCGTGCCGTCGCGGTCCATCGAGGTGACCAGCAACTCGCCCGCGCCAAGGTCGGCGAGGCGCAGCGCGTGCGCCACCGCGTCGATCCCGGTCGGGCGGCGGCCGCCATGGGTGAACACCTCCCACCCGTCACCGGACCGGCGCGCATCGACCGAGGCGACGCAGCACTGGCTGCCGAACCGCTCGGCGATATCGGCGACTACCTCGGGCCGGGTGACGGCGGCGGAATTGACCGCGACCTTGTCCGCCCCCGCCAGCAGCAGCGCGCGCGCATCGTCGGCGGTGCGGACGCCGCCGCCGACCGTCAGCGGCATGAAGCAGACCGCGGCGGTGCGGCGCACCACGTCGAGGATGGTGCCGCGATCCTCGTGGCTGGCGGTGATGTCGAGGAAGCACAGCTCGTCCGCCCCGGCCGCGTCATAGGCGCGCGCCTGTTCCACCGGATCGCCGGCGTCGCGCAGCTCGACGAAGTTCACGCCCTTCACGACGCGGCCGTTCGCCACGTCGAGACAGGGGATCACGCGTGCGCGGACGGTCATGCCGTGCCTTTCGCGGGGTTCGGTGTCTTCACCCCATACGCCTCCCCGGCGGAGGCCGGGGCCCAGGTGGGAAAGCGTCGATGGTCGATCACAGAGGTCCGCCCGACCGGGCCCCGGCCTCCGCCGGGGAACAGACAAGGTCGGGAGCTGGCCCCAGCCATCATCACGCCGCTGCCGCCACGTTCAATGCCGCCGCCAGATCGAGCCGCCCGTCGTACAGCGCGCGGCCGGTGATGACGCCTTCGATCCCGTCCTTCGCATGGAGTGCCAGCACATGGATGTCGGCGATCCCCGCCACGCCGCCCGATGCGATCACCGGGATCGACACCGCGCGCGCCAGATCGACCGTCGCCTCGACGTTGCAGCCCTTCAGCAGGCCGTCGCGGCCGACATCGGTGAACAGCAGCGCCGCGACGCCGGCATCCTCGAACCGGCGGGCGAGATCGGTGGCGGTGGTGGTCGACACGTCCGCCCAGCCCTTGGTCGCGACCATGCCGTCCTTCGCATCGACCGCGACGACGATGCCGCCGGGAAAGTCGCGCGCCACGCCGCGCACGAAATCGGGATCGTCCAGCGCGGCGGTGCCGATCACCACGCGCGCGACGCCCAGATCGAACCAGCCCTCCACGCTCGCCCGCGTGCGGATGCCGCCGCCGAGCTGGACATGGCCGGGAAAGCGGCGGACGATCTCGCGCACCGCGTCGCCATTGACCGACGCACCGGCGAACGCGCCGTCGAGATCGACGACGTGGAGATGGTCGGCGCCCGCATCCGCGAACAGCATCGCCTGCGCGGCGGGATCGTCGCCGTACACGGTGGCGCGGTCCATATCGCCCTCCGCCAGACGGACGACCTGCCCGCCCTTCAGGTCGATGGCGGGGAAGACGATCAGGGCGCCCATGACAGGAATCTCTCCAGCAGCGCCAGCCCGTAGGACTGGCTCTTTTCGGGGTGGAACTGCACCCCCAGCATCGTATCGCGGCCGATCGCGGCGGTGACCGGGCCGGCATGGTCGGTGACGGCGATCACGTCGTCGCCGTCGAAGGCATAGCTGTGGAGGAAATACGCCTCGCCCGCCCGTACCAGCGGATGCGGCGTGACCGGCACCACGTCGTTCCAGCCCATGTGCGGCACCTTCGCGTCCATCGTATCCAGCGCCAGCTTGCGGACGCGGCCGGCGATCCAGCCGAGGCCGGGATGCGTGCCCATCTCCTCGCCGGCATCGGCCATCAACTGCATCCCCACGCAGACGCCGAGGAAGGGCGTGCCCTGTTGCCGCACGCGGGCGGACATCGCCTCGACCATCCCGTCGATCGAGCGCAACGCCCCCGCGCACGCGCCGAACGCGCCGACGCCGGGCAGCACGATGCGATCCGCCCGCGCGACCGTATCGGGATCGGCGGTGACGATCAGATCGGTGCAGCCCGCCGCGCGCAGCGCGTTTTCGACCGAATGGAGATTGCCCGCGCCGTAATCGATCAGCGCCAGCGTCATCCCTTCAGCAGGTCCAGCCCCGGCGCGACCACCGAGGGCGCGACCTCGATGAACCGGTATTCGGCAAGGCCGTGGACCGCGAACGGATCGGTCGCCGCCCATGCCTCGACATCGGCGCGCTCGCCCTTGCACAGGAACATGCCGCCGGTCAGCGGCACCTGCCGCCCCGCGCACAGCAGCATCCCCGCCGCGACGCCCTCGTGCAGCCACGCCAGGTGCGCAGGGCGGTGCGCGTCGATCGATTCGACGGGTACGACGTAATTCAGGATGACGACGATCATGCGGTTCCTCCCAGTGTGCCCTTGGTCGAGGGGATCGCATCCCCTTTTCGCGGATCGATCTCGATCGCCTTGCGCAGCGCGCGGGCCAGGCCCTTGAACGCGCTTTCGGCGATGTGGTGGTTGTTCTCGCCGTGCAGCGTCTCGACGTGGAGCGTGATGCCCGCCGCCTGCGCGAAGCTGTGGAACCAGTGCTGGAACATCTCGGTATCCATCTCGCCCAGCCGTTTCTGGCTGAACTCGGTCTTCCACACCAGCCATGGCCGGCCGGAGATGTCGAGCGCGACGCGGGTCAGCGTCTCGTCCATCGGCGACAGCGCGTCGCCGTAGCGGTGGATGCCGCGCTTGTCGCCCAGCGCCTTGGCCACCGCCTCGCCGATCGCGATGCCGGTATCCTCGACGGTGTGGTGCTGGTCGATATGCAGGTCGCCCCTGGTGCGGACGTGCAGGTCGATCAGCGAATGGCGCGACAGCTGTTCCAGCATATGATCGAAGAAGCCGACGCCGGTCTCGATATCATATTGGCCGGTGCCGTCGAGATCGACGGTGACGGCGATCTTGGTCTCGCTGGTGTCGCGGGTGATGGTGGCGGTGCGCATATCCACCCCATAACGCGCATGGCTCGCCATGCAATCTTGACGCTGGGGGTAGGGCGGGCCTACCCACGGTTCATGAGCGACGGTCTGCCCGATAGCCTGATCCCGTATGACGAGATCGTCCAGGAAGCCCTGCGTGCCGTGGTCGGTCGCGTGCTGGGGTCGGTCGCGGAGGCGGGCGGCCTGCCCGGTGAGCACCACTTCTACATCACCTTCAAGACGCAGGCCCCCGGCGTCGACATCCCGCGCCGCCTGATCGAGCGGTTTCCGGACGAGATGACGATCGTCATGCAGAACCGCTACTGGGACCTGACCGTGGACGACGAGCGGTTCTCGGTCGGCCTCAGCTTCAATCAGGTGCCGTCGAAGCTGGTCATCCCCTATTCGGCGATCACCGGTTTCCACGATCCGGCGGTCAATTTCGAACTGCGCTTCCAGGCGCAGGAGGACCCGGATGCCGCCGCCGAGGTACATGACGCCGAGAACGACGGCCCGATCGCGCAGCCGGTCGAGGACGGATCGAACGTCGTCAGCGTGGATTTCAAGCGGAAGAAGTGAGCCGGGGCGAGTTGGGTCGCGAAACGATGCGGCCATGACCATTCCCGAGATCATATCCGGCCCGACCGATGCGATCCGCGACGCGATCCTCGCGCCGTTGATCGCCCATAACGAATCGATGGTCGGCCCGACCGAGCGGCACACCGTCGCGATCGTCCTGCGCGACGGTGGCGGTGCGATCGTCGGGGGATTATGGGGCCTGACCGGCTTTCGCTGGCTGTTCGTCCAGTATCTCGCGGTACCGCCGGCGCTGAAGGGGCAGGGGCGGGGTCGCGCGCTGATGCTCGCCGCCGAGGACGAGGCGCGACGGCTGGGGTGCATCGGCATCTGGCTCGACACGTTCAGTTTTCAGGCGCGCGGCTTCTACGAGAAGCTGGGATACGGCGTGATCGGCCAGATCGACGATTTCCCGCCCGGCGAGGCGCGGTTCTTCCTGCGCAAACGGATCGACTGACCAACGGCCCGCGCGCCGCTCCGAATCACTTCGTCGGTGGCACCACCACCCGGCGCATCGGCGTGGCGCAGGCATAGGCTTCCTTGTACGGCCGATCCCAGCAACGCCGGAAACCATCGAGCACGTTTAGGTTCATCGGCCATCGCACCGTCACGGGGTTGCCATCCGGCCCACGCGGATCGAACCCGGCGGGGCGGGGCAGCACCGCCAGTGTCGCCCGGGCCCTGTCGAAGCCGGCGCGATCCCGCCGCAGGAAGGCGATGCTGCCGTCGACATACAGGTTCCAGCCGAAGCCGGCGTCTTCCGCCGCCGTCTTGCGCGATCGGTCGAACAACGCGATCGCCGCGGCGGTCTGCCCGGCATTGGCGCGCAACTGCCCCTCGTGCCAGAACAGGATGCTGGCATTTCGCAGGCCCGCGCCGGTATGCGCGGCCCGCCAGTCGCGCATCAGGTCCGCAGCCTCGGGGTCACACCCCGCCATCGCCAGCGCGCGCCATCCGCCGGTCATATCCTGATCGAACGCCTGCTGATCGAGCGTCATCAGGCGGGCGCGATCATGGGCACAGGGCGAGGTGGCGACGATCGCCTGCGCGACGAGAAGGGTAAGGATCGGCATGGGCCGATGGTGCCGTATCGGCCCATGCGCAACAACATCAAAACCACGCAGTTGAGGACGACATGACCGACACCCGCACCGAAACCGACTCCATCGGCCCGATCGAGGTTCCCGCCACCGCCTATTGGGGGGCGCAGACCGAGCGCAGTCTCGAAAACTTTCCGTTCGGCGCGCGGGAGCGGATGCCGATCGGCATCGTCCATGCGCTGGCGATCGTGAAGCGCGCCTGCGCCCGCGCCAATCGCGCGCACGGGCTGGACGGGGGCAAGGCGGACGCGATCGAATCGGCGGCGGCGGAGATCGTCGATGGCCGGCTCGACGACCAGTTCCCTCTCGTCATCTGGCAGACGGGCAGCGGCACCCAGTCCAACATGAACGTCAACGAGGTGATCGCCGGCCGTGCCAACGAGGTGCTGGCCGGCACGCGCGGCGGCAAGACGCCGATCCACCCCAATGACGACGTCAATCGCGGCCAGTCGTCCAACGACAGTTTCCCCACCGCGCTGCACGTCGCCGCCGCGATCGCGGTGACGACGACGCTCTATCCGGCGCTCGATACGCTCCATGCCGCGCTGGATGCCAAGGCGCGCGAATGGGACGATATCGTCAAGATCGGCCGCACCCACTTGCAGGATGCGACGCCGCTGACGCTGGGGCAGGAATTCTCCGGCTATGCCGCGCAGATCGCCAATGCCCGTGCCCGGATCGAGGGCACGTTGACGCGCAACATCATGCCGCTGGCGCAGGGCGGGACGGCGGTCGGCACCGGGCTGAACGCCCCCGCCGGGTTCGGCGACGCGGTAGCGGCGGAGATCGCCGGGCTGACCGGCCTGCCGTTCACGAGCGCCGCCAACAAGTTCGAGGCGCTGGCGAGCAATGACGGCCTCGTCGACCTGCACGGTACGCTCAATGTGCTGGCGGTGGCGCTGACCAAGATCGCCAACGACATCCGCCTGCTCGGCAGCGGACCGCGATCGGGGCTGGGCGAGCTGGAACTGCCCGCCAACGAACCCGGCAGCTCGATCATGCCTGGCAAGGTGAACCCCACCCAGTGCGAGATGCTGACGATGGTGGCGGCGCAGGTGATGGGCAACAATGTCGCGGTCACGATGGGCGGGATGCAGGGGCATCTGGAACTGAACGTGTTCAAGCCGCTGATCGGCGCCAACGTGCTGCGCTCGATCGACCTGCTCGCCACCGGCATGACCAGCTTCGCGGAACGGACCGTCACCGGCATGACCGCGGATCGCGAGCGGATCGGCGATCTGGTCGACCGGTCGCTGATGCTGGTCACCGCGCTGGCCCCGGAGATCGGGTACGACAATGCCGCCAAGATCGCCAAGCATGCCCATGCCGAACGGCTGACGCTGAAACAGGCGGGCGTGCAACTGGGGCTGGTCGACCCCGAGACGTTCGATCGCGTCGTCCGGCCGGAGGGGATGATCGGGCGCTGATGGGGCCGGGGCGGAACCGGATCGTCCGTCCCGCGCTATGCATGGCACGAAGGAGATCGGACCGTGGGTGCAACGACAATCGGCGCGCTGGTGGGTGGCGTCATCGACAGCATGGGTGGTGACGAAGATGCCAGCTGGGACGGCGCGCTGAAGGGCGCGATCGTCGCCAATGTACTGAAGGTCGTGGTGCCGATGGCGATCACCTATGCCGTCGGCTGGGCCGTCCTGCGCGGGGCGGGCGAGCTGAAAGACACCGTTTTTGGAGATGTGAAATGATCGGCAAGATTATCGGTGCTTTGGTGGGCCGCGAGATGGACCGTCGCGACGGCCGTGGTGGATTGAAGGGCGCGGCGATGGGCGCGTTGGTCGGCGGCGGGCTGCGCCGGATGGGGCCGCTCGGCATGTTGCTCGGCGGCGGTTATGTCGCGAAGAAGGCCTATGACCGGCGTCGCGCGGGCCGCTCGGTGCCGCCGACGTTCTGATCGCGGATTGGCCGGGCAGGTGGCTGGCGGCTTGACGCCTGCCCCCGTGCCCGGCCAAAGGCGCGCATGGCGCACCATTTCCCTGACGATGCACACAGCCTCAAGCGGCGGGGCATGTTGTTCGTGCTCTCGTCCCCGTCGGGGGCCGGCAAATCCACCATCGCGCGCAAATTGCTGGCCGACGATGCCGGGCTGGAGATGTCCGTGTCCGCCACCACCCGCGCGATCCGCAAGGGCGAGGAGGACGGGCGCGACTATCATTTCGTCGATCTCGAAGAGTTTCGCCGGATGGCGGCGAACGACGAGTTCCTCGAATGGGCGCATGTCTTCGACCACCGCTACGGCACGCCGCGTGCGCAGGTGGAGGCATTGCTCGACGCCGGCAAGGACGTGCTGTTCGATATCGATTGGCAGGGCGCGCAGCAGCTGTTCCAGATCGCGGGCGGCGACGTGGTGCGCGTGTTCATCTTCCCCCCCTCGATGCCCGAACTGCGCGACCGTCTGGAAAAGCGCGCGACCGATTCGGCTGCGGTGATCGACGCGCGGATGGCGCGGGCCGCCAACGAGGTCAGCCACTGGGACGGATACGACTATGTCCTCGTCAACGACGATGTCGAGGCGTGTTTCCAGGGCGTGAAGACGATCCTCGCCGCCGAACGGCTGAAGCGTTCGCGGCAGACCGGGCTGATCGGGTTCATCCGCCGCCTGACGCGGTAATCCGGCTGGTAGCCGGGCCGACACTCCCCATTCCGTCCTGGTGACCGGGCCAACCTCATCCATTCCGTCATTGCGAGCGTAGCGAAGCAATCCAGAGCCCCGCACGTGACGCGCTGGATTGCTTCGCTACGCTCGCAATGACGGTGAAGGGGATGCGATGCCGCGCTGTCAGATCGATCAGCTGACCGCCGCCAGAAACCGCGCCGCCGCCTCGAAATCGCGGCGATGGGCGGCGGTGGTGGCGGTCGCCAGCGCATCCTCGCCCCATTGCTCCGCCTGCCAGTCGTCGTCGACCCGTGCCGCCGCCCACACCGCGTCGGGCGTCATCGCCGCTTCCGCCAGTGCCAGCCCCAGCACCAGCGATCCGGTGATCGTCACGATCGGCGACAGGGCGGCGAGCGTCCAGGCGTCCTTCGCCCCGATCGCCTCGCCCAGCCGGGTGATCGTCGCGGGTGGTTGCGGCCGGTGGACGATGCCGGCGGTGGTCTCGATCCGCACGTCATAGCGCTGCCGCGCCCAGTTCAGGGGCGGGTCCCACGCCGCTACCTGCCGTTCGACCAGCGGCGCGGGCGTTTCGGCACGGTAGCAGAGCAGATCGGTCTCGCCATATTTCGCCAGCCCGGCGGCGAAGGCGCGCGGATCGGGGGCGATCCGCTCGATCGCGGCATTGGCCAGGCCGGTGGCGGGCATCGCGTGCGGATCGACCTCGCCGGTGACGGCGCGCCATTCGTCGGCGACCAGCGTGGCGAGCGCCGGCGTCGGCAGCACCAGCGGCAGCCGCCCTGGCGTCCGCACCGGCCGGCCGTCCAGCAGGATGCCACCATCGACGATGCCGACCTGATCCCAGAACCGCTTCATGGCACGGGCGGACTGCGCCAGCGATGCGCCAGACTGGCGGGCACCACCGCGATCACCACCAGCGCGGACAGGACCAGCGCGATGCCGATCAGCTTGGGCAGCAGATCGTGCGCGCGCGCGGCCAGCACCATGCCCAGCATCGCCCCCGCCACCCCGGCAAGGCGGATGCCGACCAGCACCAGCCAGCGCCGCTGCGCGATCTGCGGGGGTACGGGGTCGGCGCCGACATCGTCCGGAAACTCGTTCATCCCAGCAAGCCCGGCAGTTCGCTGGCATGGGTGGCGACCGTGTCCGCGCCGGCATCGGTCAGTTCGGCGGGGGCGTGGTAGCCCCATGCCACCCCCACCGCGCGCGTGCCCGCGCTGCGCGCCATCGCCATGTCGAAACTGGTGTCGCCGATCATCACCGTCTCCGCCGCCGTCGCCCCGGCCTCCGCCATCGCCGCACGCAGCATCGCCGGATCGGGTTTGGAGGGGTGCCGGTCCGCGGTCTGGAGCGTGACGAACCGGTCCGTCAGTCCATGTCGCTCCAGCACGTGCGCCAGCCCGCGATCGGACTTGCCGGTGGCGACGCCCAGCGTCCAGCCGGCCGACACCAGCGCCTCGATCGCCGCCGCCACCCCATCGAACAACGGTTCGTCGTCCAGCCCGCCGTCGCGGCGCAATTGCTGATAGACGCTCTTGAAATCGGCGGTCAGCTTTGCGTGATCGGCGTCGGGGCGCAGCACCTGCATCGCCTGCGGCAGGCTGAGGCCGACGATCCGGCGCGTCTCGGCACGGGGCGGCGGCACCAAGCCGGACAGCGCGAACGCCGCGTCCATCGCCCGGCCGATATTGGCCTGCCCGTCGACAAGGGTACCGTCGCAATCGAACACGGCAAGGCGGACGGGACGGGTCATCGCCCCCGCCATAGCGCGATCGCCGCGCGTGTCAGCCCCGCAATCGCCATAAAGCCGCGTCATCCCGACGACCATGAAGACGATCGGCATCATCGGCGGCATGAGCTGGGAAAGCTCGCTGGAATATTACCGCATCATCAACCGGGCGGTGCGCGACCGGCTGGGCGGCCTCCATTCCGCGCGCATCCTGATGCTGTCGGTCGATTTCGCGGATATCGCGGCGCGGCAGCGGGCGGGAGACTGGCCCGCGCTGACGGCGCAGATGATCGACGCGGCCCGCGCGCTGGAACGCGGCGGCGCGAACGGCGTGCTGATCGCGACCAACACGATGCACCTGATGGCGGACGAGGTGGCGGGCGCGATCGGCGTGCCGTTGCTCCATATCGGCGACGCCGCCGCGCGGGCGGTGCGCGCGGCGGGCCATGGGCGGGTGGGCCTGATCGGCACCGCGTTCACGATGGAACAGCCCTTCTATGCCGAACGGCTCGCACGGCACGGGCTGGACGTGATCGTCCCCGCCGCGGACGACCGGCGGGCGGCCCATGCGATCATCTATGACGAACTGGTGCAGGGCCGGATCGAACCGGCCAGCCGGGCGGTCTATCGCGCGATCATCGCCCGGCTGGTCGCGCGCGGGGCGACGGCGATCATACTGGGCTGTACCGAGATCATGCTGCTGGTGAGCGACGAGGACAGCGCGGTGCCGCTGTTCGATACGACGACACTGCATGCGCAGGCGGCGGTGGCGTGGGCGCTGGGGGACTATTGAGCGGGCACGACGCATCCATTCGCCCTTCCCCGGCGGAGGCCGGGGCCCAGTTGGGTGAAGTTCTGCCGTTATTCACAACGGCTTTCCCAACTGGGCCCCGGCCTCCGCCGGGGGGGTAGGTTGGCGGAGGCGGTTTCACCCCCGTCAGAGTGGTAGACGTGGCCTACCAGATCCGCACGCGATCCTTCGGCGCGATATATTGTTTCGCGCCCGGCTGGATATCGAACGCCTTGTACCACGCATCGACGTTGCGCAGCGGGTTCACCGCGCGGATCTGGCCGGGGGAGTGTGGGTCGCTGACCAGTTGCTGGCGCAGCGCCTCCGTCCGGGTCAGCGTGCGCCATGCCTGGCCCCAGCCGAGGAAGAAGCGCTGGTCGCCGGTATAGCCGTCGATCACCTTCGCCGGCTTGCCGCCCAGCGAGGTGTGATAGGCGTCGAGCGCGATCAGCACGCCACCCAGATCGCCGATATTCTCGCCCATCGAAGCGGCGCCGTTGATGTGCAGGCCGGGCAGTTCGGGGAAGGTATAGGCCTCGTACTGGCCACCCAGGCTGGATGCCTGCGCATCGAACTTGGCGGCATCCTCCGCGGTCCACCAGTCGCGCAGCACGCCCTTGCCGTCGGACTTGCGGCCCTGATCGTCGAAGCCGTGGCTGATCTCGTGCCCGATCACGCCGCCGATCGCGCCGTAATTGACCGCCGGATCGGCGTTCGGATCGAAATAGGGTGCCTGCAGGATGCCGGCGGGGAAGACGATCTCGTTCTTCACCGGGCTGTAATAGGCGTTCACCGTCTGCGGGGTCATGCCCCATTCGCCCCGGTCGACCGGCCCGGCCAGCCGGTTGCGGCGATAATCCCATTCGAACCGGCCGGCGCGTTCGGCATTGCCGACCACGTCACCCGCCTGCACCTGCAACGCGCTGTAATCGCGCCACTTGTCGGGATAGCCGATCTTGACCGAGAAACCGGCCAGCTTGGCCAGCGCCTCCTGCTTGGTCGCCGGGCCCATCCACGTCAGGTTGCGGATACGCCCGCCCAGCGCGACGCGCAGGTTGGCGACCAGCTGGTCCATCTTCGCCTTCGACGTGGGCGGGAAATACAGCGCGACGTAATCGCGGCCGATCGCCTCGCCCATCGCGCGATCGGCGAAGGCGACGGCGCGCTTCCACCGGTCGCGCTGCTGCGGCTGGCCGTTCAGGAATTTGGAGCGGAACTCGAAATTGGAGTCGACGAACCGCTTCGACAGCATCGGTGCGATATCGTCGGTGATGCGGAACGCCTGCCACGCCTTCAGCGTGTCGAGATCGGTCGCGGCGAAGACGGCGGCGATATTGGGGAAGGCGGTGTTCTGCCCCACGATCGCGCGTTCCGCGCCGCCGATCCCGGCGGACTGCCAGAACGCCGCCCAGGGAAAGCCGGGCGCGGTCGCCTGCAACTGCGCCAGCGTCATCGGGTTATAGGTCTTGTCGCGGTCACGGCTCTGCGCGCGGGTCCAGTGCGCCTGCGCCACCTGCGTTTCCATCGCCACCACCTTGTCGGCGGCGGCGGCGGCATCGGGCCAGCCGGCCATGCCCAGCATCTGCGCGACATACTGGCGATACCGGTCGAGCTGCGGTTTGAACTTCGCATCGACATACAGGTCGCGGTCGCCCAGCCCCAGCCCCGACTGGCGCAGGTACAGCGCATAGAGATCGGGCTGCTTGGCATCGTCGCTGACGCCGGGGCCGAAGAAGGTGCCGCCGAACCCGCCGATCGACCGGCCCATCAGCCGGGCGATGTCGTCCTTGTTCGCCGCCGCCTTCACCGGGGCCAGCCGCTGCACCAGCGGTGCCGCGTCGGCGCGTTCCACCGCCGCCTGATCCATGAAGCCGCGATAGAGCATCGCGACCTTGGCGCGGTCGGGATTGGCGGCGTCGGTCGGCTGATACCCCTCGATCAGCGTCCGCTCGCGCGCTTCGGACAGGTCGCGCAGCACGCCGAAGGTGCCGTAGTTCGACCGGTCGGCCGGGATCGGCGTGTTCTTCTCCCAGGTGCCGTTGACGAAGCGGAACCAGTCGTCGCCGGGCTTCACGCTCTTGTCCATGCCGGCCAGGTCGATGCCCCATTTGCCGTAAGGGGCGGGCGTGGCGGCGGCGGGCGCCGCGGTCTGGGCGGCGGGAGGCAGGTTGGCAGGGGACAGGGCTTCACGGGCGGCAAGGGGAGCCATCGCCACCAGCGCGACGGTGGAGGCAAGCAGCAGCTTCTTCACAGACAGTATCTCCGGGGGGGGCGTTGAAAGGCATGAATATTTCCCATGGTTCGCACGGCCCGTCCGGTCGTGCAACCGGGAAGGGCAGGGCGCGATACCGGGCATGATCCGTCACCCCGGGCCCGTTCCCGGGGCCACGGTGCCGCAAGAGCAAGGGATGTTGAACAAGGGGAACGGTGGACCTCGGAACAGGCCCGGGGTGACGGATCGGTTTATCGGCGATAATCATCGGCTTCCCTGTCCCCGTCCGCCGGAATCCCCGCCATGATCGATCGTCGCCACGCCATTCTCGGCACGCTTGCCGCCGGTCTCGCCGCACCGGTTCTGGCGCAGGGTAAGGTCGGGGGCGGGGCCGCGCCCGCCGACCCGGTGGAGACGATCGAGCTGTGGCCCGGCGCCGCGCCGGGGATGCCGGCCACCCCGCCGGTCGAGAAGGTCGAAGAACGCAGCCGGGAGCCGGGATACCACAACCGCACCGTCACGGGGATCGTGCGGCCACGGCTGCTGGTGTTCCGGCCGGCGCGGGCCAACGGATCGGCGCTGCTGGTGATCCCCGGCGGTGGTTATTCGCTGATCGCGATGGATCATGAGGGCCATGCGGTCGCGCGGCGGCTGGCGGCGCAGGGGTGGACGGTGTTCGTGCTGCTCTATCGCCTGCCGGGGGACGGCTGGGCGGCGGGGCCGGACGTCGCGCTGTCGGATGCGCAGCGGGCGATGCGATTGATCCGCGCCCGCGCCGCCACTTACGGCATCCGGCCGGAACGGGTCGGGGTGCTGGGCTTTTCGGCGGGCGGGCATCTGTGCGGCGATCTCGCCACGCGGTTCGCGGCCCCGACCTATGCGCCCGTCGACGCGGCCGACCGGCTGGACGCGCGACCGGCGATCGCGGCGCCGATCTATGCGGTGCAGTCGATGACGCTGCCGATGGCGCATGCCGGATCGCGCGCGCTGCTGATCGGCAAGGATGCGTCGCCCACCCTGGAACGCGCCCATTCCACCGCGCTGAACGTCGGCGCGCAAACCCCGCCCTGCTTCCTGGTCCATGCCGAGGACGATGGTGCCGTCGATGTCGGCAACACGCTGGAATTCCGGGCGGCGCTGAAGGCGGCGAAGGTGCCGGTGGAGACGCATCTGTTTGCCGAGGGCGGCCATGGGTTCAGCCTGACGCTGCCGGACAGCAAGCCCGCGTCGCGGTGGCTCGACCTGTTCACGGTCTGGGCGGGGACGCACGGGCTGGGCCAGGGCGCCGCGTCGCCGCAACGAGGCGGTTGATCCGGCGGCGCGGGCGCGCCACGATGCGCCCGTCCTGTCTCCGTCCGGAAGCCATGCCCGCATGATGAAGCCGTTACTCTGCGCCGCCGCCGTTTCGCTGGTCGTCGCCCCCGTCCTTTCCCCCGTCTATGCCCAGCAGGGGCCGGCTCCCAAGGATGCCGCCGCCCGCGCCGAAGGTGCCGGTGGCGACGTGCCCGCGAAGTTCACGCCGCCCGCCACGCAGAACGACTACGACAAGCGCGTGATGATGGTGCCGATGCGCGACGGCACGAAGCTCTACACCGTCATCGTCGTGCCGAAGGGGGCGACCAACGCGCCGATCGTGCTGACCCGCACCCCCTATAACGCCAAGGGCCGCGCCAGCCGCAGCGACAGTTCGTCGATGCTCGCCACCCTGCCGCTGGCGGACGAAATGTTCGTGAAGCGCGGCTATATCCGCGTCTATCAGGACGTGCGCGGCAAATACGGGTCGGAGGGGGATTACGTCGTCACCCGCCCGGTGATCGGCCCGCTCAACCAGACCAAGGTCGATCACGTCACCGACGCCTACGACACGATCGACTGGCTGGTGAACAAGGCGAACCTGCCCGAATCGAACGGCCGGGTCGGGATGATCGGGTCGTCCTACGAAGGCTTCACCGTCGTCATGGCGCTGCTGAACCCGCATCCCGCGCTGAAGGTGGCGGCGCCCGAAAGCCCGATGATCGACGGCTGGATGGGTGACGACTGGTTCCATCACGGCGCGTTCCGCCTCGCCAACATCGCGTGGCTGGGGTCGCAGACCGGGTACAAGGGGGCGGGCGCCGCGCCGCCGACCGGCGGCTGGGACGATTACGAGAATTTCCGCGAGGTCGGCTCGGCCGGCGCCTGGGCGCAGAAATCGGGGTACGACCAGTTGCCCTATTGGCAGCGGATGGTCAGCCATCCCGCCTATGACGGCTTCTGGCAGGGGCAGGCGCTCGACAAACTGGTCGCCGCCAACCCGTCCAACGTCCCCACCATCTGGGAACAGGGGCTGTGGGATCAGGAGGACATGTACGGCGCGATCACCGCGTGGGAGGCGCTGAAGGCCAAGGGGAAGACGGGCAACAACTTCCTCGTCATGGGGCCGTGGCGGCACAGCCAGATCAACCGCGAGGGGCGGTCGCTCGGGCCGTTCCAGTGGAATGGCGACACCGCGCAGCAGTTCCGCGAACAGATGGTGATGCCGCTGTTCGACCAGTATCTGCGCGACGGCGCGCCCGCCAACCTGCCGGCGGCGGCGATCTACAACACCGGCGAGAACCATTGGGACCGGTTCACGTCATGGCCGCTGGCGTGCGCGCAGGGCTGCGCCGCGCCGCTGACGCCGATCTATCTGGGCGCGGACGGCAGCCTGGGGTTCGACAAGGCGGCGGCGGGCAGTGACAGCTACGTCTCCGATCCCGCGAAGCCGGTGCCGCATTTGCCGCGCCCGGTGAATTTCGAGGACGGTCGCTGGGGCGACTGGCTGGTCAGCGACCAGCGCGGCGTCGACGGGCGCACCGACGTGATGACCTACAGCACGCCGGCCCTCACCGCGCCGGTCCGCGTATCGGGCGCGCCGATCGCCGATCTGTTCGCGCGCACCACCGGCACCGACGGCGATTTCATCGTCAAGGTGATCGACGTGTACCCGGCGGAGAACGCGACCGATCCCAAGATGGGCGGATACCAGCTGGCGATCGCGCAGGACATCTTCCGCGGCCGTTACCGCGATAGCTTCGCCAAGCCGTCGGCGATCCCGGCGAACAAGGTGCAGGAATACAAGTTCCGGCTGCCGACGGTGAACCACGTCTTCCAGCCGGGGCACCGGATCATGGTGCAGGTGCAGTCGAGCCAGTTCCCGCTCTACGACCGCAATCCGCAGACCTACGTCCCCAACATCTTCCTCGCGAAGAAGGCGGATTACAAAAAGGCGACCGTGACGATCCAGCGCGGCGGCGCCACGCCCAGCCGGGTGTGGTTGCCGGTGGTGCCGGTCGATCAGGCGGCGGTGACGGCGCGGTAACCCCCCGTTCGTGCTGACCGAAGTCGAAGCACTGCGCCGGACGCAGGGCCTTCGACTTCGCTCAGGCCGAACGGCGATAGGGGAGGGGGCGTGCGATACCGAGAGTCACCGCGGCATCACCAGTCGCAGCACGGTGGGATCGGGAATATCCTCGCCCGGCAGGTCGCGGTGCGGCGGCAGGGTGGCCCAGGCGAGCGCGATCCCCGATCCGCCCACATCCTCGACCGTGTTCAGCGTCATCCCCGCCGGCACCGCGAACCGGCCTGCCAGCCGCTCGGCCAGCAGGCTGCCCGGCGTCTCCGACACGCGTTTCAGCGTCGCAGCATCCAGCAGGAAATCGATCGGCTTGCCGTCGCGGATCACGCTGACGCGGATGCGGTTCTGCCCGACCGGCTCCGCCCCCTTCACGAACAACCGGCTCTCCAGCGAGCCGCCGCCCCGGAAATCCCAGCGGAACCCCTGCCAGTCGCTGACCTGCGCGATCCGCCAGCCCTTCGGCTCCGCGCGGGCGACGTAAATCTGCGTGTTCCCCTTGGCATCGAACTTGTGGAAGGTAATCATCGCGCGGCCGGCGGGGTCGAAGCCGATCACGGTGTTGTTGTTGATCATCCCGCCCTCGACCGGCACCGGATCGACGATCTCGGCGGTCTTCAGCGTGATCGGCAGCGTCAGCGGCTTGCCCGCCGCCGTCTCCCAATGCACCAGATCGCGGCTGCGCGCATAGGACAGGTCGTGGTTGGTCTCCGCCATCGGCGTCTCGCGCCAGACCCAGGCGATGTGGAAATACTTGTCCGGCCCCAGCACCGGCCCCACGAAATACGCGTTCCGCTGCCCCTCGCCATCGGTCAGCGGCACCTGCAACAGATGCCGCCACGTCCTGGTGGCGGGATCGTAGACGTTGTAGATCTCGTTGCCGTTGCCGCTGCTGCCGTCGCGATATTTGTAGACGAGGCGGCCGGCGCCATCGCGCAGGAAGATCGGATAGGTCATCTTCCCCTCTACCCGCGTCTCGACCATCACCGGCTGGCGGGTCAGCGTCCGCACGTCGCCCGCCACGGCGGTGCGGTAATAGACCAGCGGATCGCCGTGCATGTTGGCGGAGACATGGACCTGCCCGTCCGCATCCACCGCCATCGCGATGTAATTGTGGCTGTCCCAGCCCAGCCAGCTGTCCAGCTTGTGATACACCCACGCCGCCGACCCGCGCGATCGCGACGCCACCGTCAACTGCCGGTTGGCGTCGTAATAGGCGACGGTGATCCGCGCCGCCGTCACCGCCAGCGCGAACCGGGCGCTGTGTCCGGACCACACCCGGTCGATCGCCGACAATTCGGGGGTAGCTGCCGCGGCCCCCGCCCGTGCCGGTTGCTGCGCCCCCGCCGCAGCGGGAATGGCGAGCGACAGGAGCAGGGCGACGCGGAGGGGGTGGAGGGTCATGGGGGCTTTCCTTACAGCGCGAAGCGCACGCCGATCTGATAGGTGCGGCCATCGAAATCCGCGCGGCGGGGCTTGCGTTCGTTGTTCTCGAACTCGATCCGCCTGGCGTTGGTCAGGTTGAACGCGTCGGCGGTCAGCGAGACGTTTTCGGTAATGTTGAGCGAGGCGGACGCATCGAGCTGGCCACGCGCCTTCACCTGCCGCGCCGCGCCGGCAAAGGTGCCGCCCGCCGCCAGATCGTATTGGCTGCGATAGTTATAGGTGCCGCGCACGCCGAACAGCTTGGTCTCGTAATAGCCGATCAGGTTGACGACGTGCTTCGACACGCCGGGCAGGATCGCCTCCGTCCCGTTCGAGGCCCGGCCCTTCACGTCGGTGAACGAATAGTTCACCTGCCCGCCCAGCCCGGACAGGAAACCCGGCAGCCAGTCGAAATTCTGCTGTACCGACAGTTCCACGCCACGAACGGTGATCGGGTTGGGCGAGTTGATGTTGCCGCCGACGACCACCTGCACCGGCTGTCCCGCCGAGACGAGCGTGGTCGACTGGCAACTGTCGCCGACGAGGCGCAACGGCCCCAGCCCGAAGCCACCGCCATCGGCGGGGCACAGCAGGCTGCGATCGGTGATCGGCGCGATCAGGCCGGAAATGCGCTTGGTGAAGGCGGCGGCGGAAAAGACGCCGCCCGGCCGGTTGTAGAATTCGACCGACGCATCGAACGAATCCGCGCTGAACGGCTTGATGCCGACATTGCCCAGCGTGACGTTGAACAGCGTGCCGCCGCCGCTGATGACGGTGGAGGGCGACACCTGCCGTGGCTGCGGCCGCACGAACGACCGGTAATAGGCGCCGCGCAGCACCAGCTTGTCGGTCAGGTCGGCGGCGATCAGCACCGATGGCAGCCATTCGCCGTAATCGCTGGTCCGCTCGACCCGCGCCGGCTGGCCGAGCAGCAACTGCGTCGATTCGGTCTGCTGGCGGGTATATTCGTAGCGCAGGCCGATATTGCTGCGCACGTTGATCCCCGCCACCATCGTATCCAGCTTCGCCATCGCATAGCCCGAGGCGATATCGTTGGAGAGCTTGAAGTTCAGCGAGCCGACGCCGCCGTCGGCGGTGTTGTTGACGAAACCGTTGGCGGTCAGCGACTGCCCCGGTGCCAGCGTCACCGGTTTCAGCGCGGCATCGACCGCCGCGAAATCCAGCGTCTGCCAGTTGGTGCTGTAACCGGGGACCTTGCCGCCGAAGAAGTCGGTCGCGAACGGGCTCTGCACGATCAGGCCGGGGGCGATGTTCTGCTGCTGCACCCCGAACACGGTGGAACGGTATTGCTGCGATTCGAACTCCGTCGCCTCGAACCGCGCGCCGATCTGGATGCTCTTGAGCGGCCCGGCGTTGATATAGCGTTCGAGGTCGCTCTGCCCGGCATAGAGGTGGTTCTTGGCGATCCCCTCGCTGCCCGCGACGATGAAGATGTCACCCGATGCGTTGCGCAACTGGTTGGCGTCGAGCACCGCGAACGGCCCCGGCGTGAAGGTGACGGCGGACGCGGGGTTCAGCAGGAAGCGGAAATCCTCGATGTTGGTGCCGCCCGAATAGGCGGACCCGCTGGTGCCGTTGCCCGCCGCGCTCGGCAGCTTGCGATAGTCGAACTGCGTCTGGATGACGGAGTTGCTGGCATCGGAATAGGAGAAGGTGGTCAGCGACCGCCAGTCCTCGTTCTTGTACCCGATATCGCCATAGAGGCCGTAGGACCTGATCTTCGACGGTTCCGCCCGGGTCGAGGCGAAGACCCGCGCGTTGCGATAGTCGTACCGGTCGATGTAGCGGTTGCCGTCGGGCAGCGTGAAGACCTCGCCGGTGGGGTTCACCACCGTATTGGCATCGCGCATGTCGTAATCGATGATGTCGGTGTTGGCGTCGCTATAGTCGCGGCGCGTGTACAGGCCGTTCAGCCCGAAGGTCAGCTCGTCCGTCGCCGCCCATTCCGCGCCGGAGGCGATGGTGAAGCGGTCGCCCTTGTTGGTCTTCACGAACTGGCGGATGTCGGACGGGAACAGCACGTTGGCGCTGCCGGTGCCGCCGAAGCGCGCCACATAATCCGGCGTCGTCGTCCGCGACAGCGGCGTATATTGTGCGAAGGTGATCGAATCGCGGCGGAAATTCTGTTTCGAATAGGCGCCGACGAAATACAGCCCCAGCGTGTCGTTCAGGAAGTGCTTCGAGTAGGACAGCGACCCCTGCGGATTGAACTTCTCGGTCAGCTCCTCATACGCGCCGGACAGGCGGACGGTCAGCGCCCCGTCCTTGCGGGCGAGCGCACGCTGGATCTGGAGGTCGACATTGCCGCTTATCCCGCCCGGCTGGTCGGCGGCGGAGGGCGACTTGATGATCTGGAACGCGCTGAACACGTCCGATTCGAACGCGCCGAGCGGGCTGGACCCGTCCAGCACCGGGTCCGCAAAGGTGCTGCCGTTCAGCGTGGTGCGCGCATAGGTGCCGGGCAGGCCGCGCAGGTTGATCGTCGCGTCGCGGCTTTCCGCCTCGCGGTTGATCTGCACGCCGGGCACGCGCTGCAACGCCTCGCCCACGTTCAGGTCGGGGAAGCGGCCGATGCCGTCCGACGAGATGCCGTCGGTTACGCCCACCGCGTTGCGCTTGGCCTGCAGCGCGTTGGCGTAGCTGGCGCGGATGCCGGTCACGACGATGTCGGCATCGCCCGCCCCGTTGCCTGGCCCGTCGCCCGCCGCCTGCGCGGCGACGCCGGCCTCGATCTGGGCGGGCGGGGCGGTATCGGTCTGCGGATCGGTGCCGGCCACCGGCGTCGGCGGCCGGTCGGTCTGCGAGGTTGCGGGCAGGCCCGGCGCGGTCGACTGGCTCTGTGCGGATGCCGGGGCGGCCGCCGCCATCGCCGCGCCTGCCATCAATACGGCGTACAATTTGCCCTTCATCGTCATCCCCCCTTGGTCGACATCACGATCCCCTTCAGGGCTTCGTTCCGATATCCGGGAATATGTACTACGAGTTGGAACCAGGCAAGCCGCAATCGTATGTCGTCGGACGGTCGCCTACCGCGTGGTGACGGCGACATCCTCGCGCGACCAGCCGCCACCCAACGCCTGATACAGCGTGACATAGGCGTTCAGCCGGTCGGCCTGCGCCTGGATCAGCGTCAGCTCGGCGGTCAGCAGGCCGCGTTGCGCATCGAGCTGGTCGATGTATGACGAATATCCCGCACGGTAGCGATTGGACGCGTTGCGCAGCGCCCCGGCCAGCGCGGCGCGCTGCGCGGCCAGCGCGATGGCCTGCTGCCCCGATCGCAGCACCCCGGCCAGGCTGTCGTCGACCTCGCGGAACGCGGTCAGCGCGGTGCGGCGATAGGCGAAGGCGGCGGCATCGCGGCGGGCGGCGGCGGCATCGGCCTGCGCGCGCAGGCGGCCCGCATCGAAGATCGGCGACAGGATGCTGCCCCCGACCGAGAAGACGCCGATCGGGTTCGCCAGCGCGGTCGACAGCACCACCCCCGCCGATCCGGTCAGCGACACCCCCGGCAGCATCGCCGCGCGTGCGCTGTCCAGGCTGCGATCGGTGGCGACCAACGTCTGTTCCGCCTGGAACAGGTCGGGCCGGCGGCGCAGCAGGTCGGCGGGCAGGCCATCGGGGATCGCGGGGGCCAGCAGCCGGTCGATCGGCAGGCCGCGCGCGATCGGCCCCGGCGCGTCGCCGATCAGCACCGACAGCGCGTTCTCCTGCCGCGTCACCAGCAGTTGCGCCTGTGGCACCAGTTGCTCGGCGGCGTGATATTCCCCCTCCGCCTGCCGCAGTTCGAGGTTGGAGGTGTACCCCGTCGTCGAGCGCCGCCGCGCGATCCTGAGCGCCTCCGCCCGTGCCGCCAGCGTATCGCGCGCGACGCGCAGCCGCTGATCGAGCGACCGCAGCGTGATATACCCGGTCGCGACGCCGCTTACGATGGCGAGCCGCACGGTATCGCGCGCGCCCTCGCTCGCCAGTGCCTGCGCGCGCGCGGCGGCGCTCGCCTGCCGCAGCCGGCCGAACAGGTCTAGATCGTAGCTGGCCTGCACCAGCGGCTGCACGCCGATCGCATCGCTGGGCCGGCCGAGCGGGCTGACCGTCTGCCCGTCGGTCAGCGGCACCCCCGCGCTGACCAGCGGCGCCTGTTGCGCCCGGGCGAGGCGGACGGCGGCGCGCGCCTCCTCCACCCGCGCCGCCGCACTGCCCAGATCGGGACTGTTGGCGAGCGCGCGGGCGACCAGCCCGGCCAGCACCGGATCGCCGAACGCGTTCCACCAGTCCGCCCGGATCGGCGCGCCCGTACCCAGCGCGGTGCGCCATGCCGGCGGCGGCACCACCGCCACGCTCGCCGGCGGGGCGGGGCGCGGACCGATGCAGCCCGCCAGCGTGGCGGTCATCAACAGGACGGCAGCGTATCTCACCGGACGCGCGGCCCCCCGGACGTGTCGACCCGCGCCTGCACCGACATGCCCGGTCGCAACCGGTCGATCAGCGGCTGGCCGGGATCGATGCGGATGCGCACCGCGATCCGCTGCGGCACCTTGGTGAAATTGCCGGTGGCGTTGTCCGCCTTCAGCACCGCGAACTCCGATCCGGCGGCGGGCGACAGGCGCTCGACCCGCCCGGTCAGCCGCGCATCGGCAAGGCCGTCGACGGTGAAACTGGCGGGCTGGCCCACCGCCATCCGCGCGGTCTGCGCTTCCTTGAAATTGGCGATCACCCAGGTTTCGGGCGGGACGAGGAACATCAGTTGCGACCCGGCGGTGACATACTGGCCCAGCCGCACCCCCACTTCGCTCAGTCGCCCGGACTCCGGCGCACGGATCAGCGTGTTGGCGAGGTCGATCTGCGCCAGCCGCCGTGCCGCCTCCGCCCCCGATACGCCCGCCACCTGTCCGCCGCGCCCGACGATCACGGTGCGCACGTCCTGCCGGGCGATCTCGCGCGCGGCGTTCGCCTGCCGCACCCCGGCCTGTGCCTGCCGCAGCGCCGCCAGCGTCTGGTCGCGTTCGCGCAACGACACCGATCCGTCGGTGACGAGGTCGTTGACCCGGTTCATGTCCGCCTGCGCGCGCATCAGCTGCGCGCCCGCATTGGCGACGACGGCATCCTGCGCCGCCAGATTCGCCGCGCGGCTGCGTTTGGACTGGGCGGCGTTGGCCAGCGTCGCCCCCTGCGCATCGACCTGCGCCTGCGCCTGTTCGACCCGCTGGCGATAGATGCGGTCGTCGATCCGGACCAGCGGCTCGCCCGCCTTCACATCGGCGAAATCGCGGACCAGCACAGCGGTGACATAACCCGACACCTGCGGGCTGATGACGGTGGTGCGCCCCCGGACATAGGCGTTGTCGGTCGATTCATAGGGCGTGACGAACGGCGGCAGCCGCCACGCCGCCAGCACCGCGAGGATGCCCGCCACCGCGACCAGCAGGATCACCACCAGCGCGGTCGCGCTCGGCCGGCCCGGCCGCCAGCCCGATCCGGCGGGTGGCCCGGCTGATGGCGCCGCCGGGGCAGCCGGGGCGGCGGGCGGCGCCTCGGCCGCCCGTTCCTCGGTGATCGGGCCGGGTGATACGGGAATACGCGTGTCGGTCATGCTGTCCCCGAGATGGTCTTCGCCCGCCGTTCGCGCCAGTCCCGTCGTGCCAGCAGGAAGAACAGATAGCCGAACGTCGCCGCCGCCAGCACCGCGACCAGCCGGAACACATCGGCATAGGCGAGGATGTTCGCCTCGCGCGTCGCGGTCTGCGACAGGATCGCCGCGCCTTCCGCCGATCGCAGCGCGGGGTCGCCGACGACCCGCGCCACCGCCGCGCCGCCCGCCTGGATGCGCTGCGCGACGATCGGATCGGTGGCGCTGATCTGCTCGACGATCGCGGCGCTGTTCGCCTTCTCCCGGATCGTCTGGTACGTGCCGAGCAGCGCGGTGCCGCCCAGACCGCCGATGCCGTTGATGATCCCGAACAGCGCGATGAAACTGATGATGTGGCCGGTGCCCGCCTGCAACGCCCGCGTCATCCCGAACAGCAGCGACGGCCCCAGGAAGAACGTCGCCGAAAACGCGATCAGCGCCTGCGTCACATATAGCTGCGGCGCGCGCGTCAGGCTGGTGGAATGGGAATCGGCGAAGGCGGCGATCGCGACGATCCCGATCGCCAGCATCACCGGATGCGCCAGCTTCTGCACGTTCAGCAGCACCGCGCTCGCCACCACGCCGACCACGGAGGCGACGAAGATGATCGAGAAGAACGGCACCAGCTGGTCGTTGTTCTGGCCCAGCACCGTCAGCAGCCCGACCGCCGCGAACGTCTGTTCCGACAGCACGATGCGCGCCATGATCGTGACGATCGTGAAGCGGACGATGTCGGCGCTGCCCAGCCAGCGGGTGTTGAGCAGCGGGTTGACGCGATGATGCTCGATCAGCAGCGCCGCCGCCAGCATCGGGATCGCCGCGATCAGCGCCCAGCCGATCCACGCCGCCTGCGTCCACCACACGATCCGCCCCAGCCCCAGCACGGCGGCGAACAGCGCGGTCGCGCCGGCGAACAGGATGAAGGTGACGAAATCGAGCGGCTCGAACGCCTTTTGCCGGTTGGTCGGCGGCAGGCGCAGCCACGCGACCGCCGCCAGGCTGCACAGCGCCAACCCCAGTTCGAACAGGTACAGCGTCCGCCACTGCGACATCGACAGCAGTTCGGGTGAGAACAGCCGCGCCAGCGGCGTCGCGCATTGCGGCACGCCGATCCCCAGCACCACCGCCTTCAGCCGCCATTTCGCGGGCAGCGCCTGCATCATGTAATAGAGCGCGAGGCTGGATACCGCCGCCCCCGCCATGCCGCTGGCGGCGCGCACCGCGATCGCGGAGGCGAAACCGTGGACGAACAGGTGCGCGAGCGTCAGCACCGCATAGACGAACAGGAAGATCATCGCGAACGGGCGCAGGCCGAACTGCTGCCGGAATTTGATCATGATGAGGTTGATCGACACGTTGGTCATCACATAGACCGTCGGCAACCACGCGATCTGCGCCGGATCGAGCCCCAGTGCGCCCTGCAACGTATAGGTGTTGGCGGAGATCAGCGCATTGCCGAACCCCGCGGTCAGACCGAGCAGCACCGAGATCAGCCCATAGGCGATCCGGCGCGGGTGCGGATGGTCCGGCGACCCCGGCGATCCCGGCATGACCGGCACCTCATGGGGGGCGAAGTCCCACCGTTCCTCCGACAGGAATCGACGCAGGCGGCTATACATATCCGCCGCTTAGACCCGGATGACGGGCACGGGAAGCGGGGTGCGGTTTGACCGGGCCATGCGGCATCCATAGCCTTCCGGGATGACGCCGACCGATCGCTATCACATCGTCGAGCATCGGCACACGCCGACGCCCCGCATCGTCGTGCGTCGGATGGATGGGGGCGGGGGCGAACCGGTCGTCCTTGATGCCGCCTGCCTTCTTGCGCAATATACCGTATCCCGCACCGACGCGCTGCTCGTGCTGGACGAGGATACGCCTTACGAGGAGCAGTTGCACCTCGTCCTGCTCCGCGACGATCGCGTGCTGGACCACATCACGATCGGCGCGCCCTATACCACCGGTGCGTTCCGCCCGGTCGAGCGGTCGGTCGATACGCTTCGGTTCCGGTTCGAAAGCGACTCTGGCTGGACGCTGGCGATCGATATGAATGGCCGGCCGGGGATCGGCGGCCTGCCCCCGGGCGCAAGCCGCCGATTTCCGGCCGGCCTGCTGGCGCCACGTTACATCAAGCTGGACCGGAGTGAGCAGGCGGCACTGGTGGCGAGCGTGCAGGCGGTGCGCTGAAATGACGCGTCGGCGCATGTCGTGCAGCCGATCACGGGTGGACTTGAGAATCGTCCCGAATCCATAAGCTTGCCCGTATATTTGCATCCATCCTCGTTGGACATAACGGGTACAGATGATTAACGGCGGGGGATGGCGGCATCCCTGTTCCTTCTCCTCGCGGTGATCCTGGCGTTCACCGCGGGAACCGGGCCGTGGATTATCGTCGCCACCGTCGTGCTGGCGACGGCGGCGGGGACGCGGCTCCCCGATCTGGATACGCCGCTGCGGCTGGGGCACCGCAGCGCGCTGCTCCACAGCATCCTGCCGTTGCTCGTGGCGCTGCTCGATCCGCGGACCGGGGCGGTGGCGGCCGGTCTGGGCTTCGGGATCGGGCTGCACCTGGCCGCGGACCTGTTTCCCAGGACGATGCGCGGCTTCGCGACGATCAAGCTGCCGCTATGGGGATCGATCGGGATGTTCCCGTCCTATCTGTGGATCGCGCTGAACGGGGCGGCCAACATCGTCGGCGGTTTCGTCGTGCTGGAACGCATCGCGGCGCGGCAGGTGGTGGCGGGCGCGCTGGCCGGGATCGGCGTGCTCGGCACCGCCTATCTGATGCGGACCGATGGCGGCTGGGGCGCGATGGCGCTGATGCTGCTGATCGGCTGGCTGATCTTCCGGTGACGCGGCGTCTCCGGCCGGGAAACGCCGCGCCTGACCGTCAGCGCGCCGGGCCCAGATCGGCGATTGCGGTGGCGGCCATCAGGAACGCGCCGACGCCGTAATATTGCGTATCGCCCGCCTCGACCTTTTCCGGGCGGTCGCTCACCTGCTGCACCCAGCCGAGCCGGCCGTCGGGCTGGATCGCGCGGTTCAGCGCCGCCCAGCCCTTGCGCGCGACGGGTTCGTAGCGGGCGCGGGGCAGCAGGCCCGCCTTGATCCCCCATGCCATGCCATAGGTGTAGAAGCCGGTGCCGCTCGATTCCGGCGGCGCGTTCTCGGGGGCCAGCAGCGATGGCGCCCAATAGCCGTCCGGCTTCTGCAATCCGGCCAGCTTGTCGGCCATGCGCACGAACAGCGCCTCCATCCGCACCCGGTCGGCGCTGCCCTTGGGCAGCATCGGGATGATGCGGGCCATGCCGCCGAAGACCCAGCCATTGCCCCGGCTCCAGAACTGCTTGCGCTGCCGGTCGTCGCGGCGGTCGAAGAAGCGGCTGTCGCGGTAATAGAGCTGTTCGACCGGATCGAGCAGGAAGTCGGTCGTCGCCCAGAATTCGCGCAAGGCGAAGTCGCGGTAGCGGGGGTCGCCGGTCTGGCGCGACAGCTCGACCATCGCGGGCGGCGCCATGAACAGCGCGTCGCACCAGCACCAGCGCGTCAGGCACTCGGTCGCGCCATAGCCGGCGGGGGGCACCACGAAGGCGAGCGTCGTCACCGCCGGATCGCCCACCACCCGGTCGAACGTCGCCTTGGCCGGGGCCAGCGCCGCCGCGCCGGCGCCGTTGCGCGCGGACCACAGATAGGCCTGGGTGATGACGTGATCGTCGGCGAAATAGGGCTTGGCCCCCGGCTGCCACCGGTTGGCCCGGCCCATCGCCAGGATCGCCTGCTTGATCTCCGGCCCGACGCGGTAACGGCCGCCGGCATCGGCCAGCACGGTCATCGCCGCCCAGAACACGCCCTGTTCCCAGGCCCGCGGGTTGCGCGTCTCGCTGGTCGCGCGCGACACGGTGGCGGTGTCGGTCATCCGCGCCAGTTGCCAGCGGGCAAGCGCGGTGGCCGCGTCGATCGCGGCTTGCGGGCTGGTGGTTGCAGCGGAGACGGGGGCGGGCGGTGGCGTCTGCGAGGCTAGCGGCGCCGCCAGCAACTGCGCGGCCGCCAAGGCGGCAAGGGAACGGACGATCATCACACGGTCTCCGGCAGGGAAGTGTCTAGCCCGGCGCGCGTCGGCGTCAGGCGCGGGCTGAGCAGGTGCAGCGCCACCAGCGCCACGAAATAGGCACCGCCCGCGACCGCGAAGATCGGCGCATAGCTGCCCGACAGGTCGAGGACATAGCCGACGAACTTGGCGATCAGCATCCCGCCGATCGCCCCGGCGGTGCCGCCGATGCCGACCACCGATCCCACCGCCGCGCGCGGGAACAGGTCGGACGGCAACGTCAGCAGGTTGGCGGAGAACGCCTGATGCCCCGCGGTCGCCAGCCCGATCAGCAGCACAGCGACCCACAGATTGTCGATATACTGCACCGTCACGATCGGCAGGATCAGGAACGCGCAGCCCAGCATCGTCAGCTTGCGCGCGGCGTTGGCGGAGCGGCCGGCGCGCATCATCCGCGACGATACCCACCCGCCGATCACGCTGCCCAGATCGGAGATGACGTAGATCACCACCAGCGGCGGCCCGAAGCTCTTGAGGTCCAGCCCATATCGCTTGCCGAGGAAATCGGGCAGCCAGAACAGGAACATCCACCAGATCGGATCGGTCAGGAACTTGGGGATCGCATAGGCCCAGGTCTCGCGCACCGAGAACAGCCGACGCCACGGGATGACGCCCACGGGCACCACCGGATCGCTGCGGATCAGCGCCAGCTCCGCCGCCGAGACGCGCTTGTGCTCCTCGGGCCGGCGATAGATGGCAAGCCACGCGATCAGCCAGACGACGCTGAACGCGCCCGTCGCGATGAACGCCATCCGCCAGCCATAGGCAAGCGCGATGGCGGGGACGAGCAGCGGCGTCACGATCGCGCCGACATTGGCGCCCGCGTTGAACAGCCCGACCGCGAAGGCGCGCTCGCGCTGCGGGAACCAGTCGCTCACTACCTTCAGTCCGGCGGGGAAATTGCCGGATTCGCCCAGGCCCAGCGCGAAGCGGACCATCGCGAACTGGGTGATGCTGCCGACGAAGCCGTGCGCCATGTGCGCCAGCGTCCAGAAGGTGAAGGCGACCGCATAGCCGACCCGTGCGCCTGCCACGTCGATGAACCGGCCGACCGTCAGGAACCCGATTGCATAGGCGGCCTGGAACCAGAAGACGATGTCGGCATACTGGCTTTCCTTCCAGCCCAGATCGGCCTGCAACGACGGCTTCAGCACGCCGATCATCTGGCGGTCGATATAGTTGATCGCGGTCGCCGCGAACAACAGGCCGCAGATCACCCAGCGATACGATCCCGCCCGGCGCGTGGCGCTGGCGATGGTGGCATCGACCGGGGCGGCCTCCGGGATGGCCGGTGAGTCCCGGTGTCCTTGCATGGGCATCCTCCGTCGGCGTTCGGCGGGCTGACGCCGCATCGCCATAATGTTGTCATATCAATATCGGGGGCGTCAACCGGCCTTTTCGCGCAACCTTCTAGTTTCGCTCAATTCGGTATGGCGGCTAAGGCTTTCCTGCATGTGCCGGCGTGCGGCGCCGCGGGCGCGTTCCGGGTCCATCCGCACGATCGCCTCCAGAATGGCATCATGTTCGGCCCGGACCAGCGCGGCATAGGCGGCATGTGCCGCGTCCGACTGCCCCTCCAGATACAGGCTGCGCGGCGGCACGAGGCGCAGGCCGAGAAAGTCGATCAGCCGCACGTAATAATCGTTCTGCGTCGCGCGGGCGATCGCCAGATGGAACGCGATGTCGGCCCGGGCGGCGGCGGCGGGATCGTGGCTGACATCGGCCATCTCCTGCAACGCCTCGCGGATCAGGCCGATATCGGCGGTGGTCCGGCGCGCGGCGGCCAGCGCGGCCATCTCCGTCTCCACCGCCAGCCGCATCTCCAGCAACTTGATGACGTCGGCCAGTTCGCTCAGTTCGTCGCGCGTCACCTGGAACGCGCGATAGGCGGCGGTTTCGGCGACGAACACGCCCGATCCCTGGCGCGACGTGGTCAGCCCCTGCGCCGCCAGCCGCGCCACCGCCTCGCGCACCACGGTGCGGCTGACGCTTTCGGCCGCGCAGATGTCCTTCTGGGTCGGGAAGCGCGAACCGGGGGGCATCGCGCCCGACCGGATGCGCGCCTCCAGCTTTACGAACAGATCGTCGGTCAACGATGTCGTCCGCTCCACCACTTGCGCTCTCCCCCCATCGTCCGGTCCCGCGTACCTTGTATGGCGGCGCGGCTCTTGTATGATGAATCTAGCATCGTTCGATGGCAAGGTCGATCCCGGCACGACGATCCGGACGGCGAGTAGAGGAAAGGCGACAATGGCACGGATGACGGGATCGTGGCGGCGACATGGCATGGCGATCGCCGGCATCACGCTGCTGGCGACGGGCGTGATGGCCCAGCAGCAACAACAGGCACCGGCGACGAAGACGCTGCAAGCGCCCACCGGGGCCGCACGCACTCCGCGCGCGACGGTGATGCTCGCCGATTACCGCTATGACGATCTGTTGTGGGAAAATGATCGCACCGCGCATCGCATCTACGGCCATGCGCTGGAGGCGGCCGAGCCGCCCTCGGGATCGGGCCTCGATGCGTGGGGCAAGAACGTGGCGTGGCCGTTCATGGACCGGCAGCTGCGCACCGGCGACCAGCATGCCTTCCACGGCGAAGGGCTGGATTTCTACAATGTCGGCAGCGCGCGCGGGGCCGGGGGCCTCGGCATCTGGCATGACAACAAGCTGTGGACCTCGCGCAATTTCACCGCGCACCGCATCCTGAAGAACGGCCCCGACGCCGCCGATTTCGAGGTGGATTACGCGCCATGGCCGGTCGATGTCGGCCGCAAGGTATGGGAGACGCGGCGCTTCACCCTGCCGCTCGGCACCGCGTTCACGCGGCAGGTGTCGACGCTGCGGTCGGATCGGCAGGAGCCGCTGATGGTCGGCATCGGCATCGGCAAGCGCGCGACCGGCGATGGCGGCAAGCTGACCGTCGACCGGGCGCGCGGGCTGCTGTCGTTCTGGGGGCCGGACGATCCCGGGCACGGCGCGATGGGGATCGCGATCCGCGTCGATCCGGCGATGATCGCCGATATCCGCGACGATGCCGACAATCACCTCGTCATCCTGCGCGTGATGCCGGGCAAGCCCTTCGTCTACTATACCGGCGCGGCATGGAGCCGCGGCGTCGGCGACATCCGCAGCCGCGCCGACTGGGACCGGTACGTGGCGGCCGAAAAGCTGGATTTCACCGTGCCGGGGAAGTGACGACCCCAACCCCCAACACCCCCCTCCGTCATTGCGAGCGTAGCGAAGCAATCCAGGGCGTCGAGCGTGGTCGCTGGATTGCTTCGCTGCGCTCGCAATGACGGATCAGGAGTAGCGGGCCGACCCTATCCCCGCGCCTCCGCGAACGCCGCGCGAAACGTCGCCGCGTCGATCGCGCCCGTCACCAGCACCGGGCCGATCAGATAGGCTGGCGTACCCGGCAGGCCCAGCCGGCGGGCGTCAGCCTGATGGCGGATCAGCTGCGCGGTGATCGCGGCGTCGTGGTCGCGCAGGTCGGCCGTCACCCGCGTCCAGTCGCCGCCCGCCCGCGCCACCGCCGCCCGCAGTACCGCATCGTCCACGGGCACCGGCCCGGTCATCAGCGCATCGTGGACGGCGGGATAGAGGCCCTGCCGCGCCGCCGCGATCGCCACCCGCGCCGCCCGTTCGGACCGGGGGCCGAAGATCGGCCAGTCGCGCCAGACGACGCGGACATGCCCGTCAGCGGCCACCGCTGCGGTCATCGCGGGGTGCGCGGCGCGGCAGGCGGGGCATTGGTAATCGGTGAAGACCACCATCGTCAGCGTCGCCCCCGGCACATCCTGCATCGGCGCGTCGCGGTCGCGCAGGATCGCCCGTGCCGCCGGATCGCCGCCGACATCGCGGCCGATCGGCGCGGCGCGCTGGATCAGCCGCCCGGTCATCCAGCCGAGCAGGATCACCGCCAGCAGCGCGATCACCAGCCGACCGCGCGGCGCGGCGCGCGGATGGTTGCGGTCGCGCTGTGCCGGGCTATCCATGGGCATGGGCTATCGGGCGGGGATCGATGCGGCAAGGGACGGAAGCGGTGACGACGGCCGACCATGAGCGGCTGGCACGGGCACGGGCCGGGGTGGCGGCGCGTCCCGTCAGCGCGGTGGCCGAACACAATCTCGCCTCCGTCCTCGGCGATCTGGGCGACTTCGCCGGCGCGGAGGCGGCGACCGCGCGGGCGCTGGCCAAGGGCGGCGATGCGGCGGAGACGTGGCTGGTGCGCGGCCGCGCGTTGCAGGGGCTCGCCCGGCTCGACGAGGCGGAAGCGGCGCTTGCGACCGCGATCGCGCGGCGGCCGGATTATGCGGTGGCGCACCGCGATCTGGCGCAACTGCGCTGGATGCGCACCGCCGACATGCGCCACGCGCTGGCCGCGATCGCCGCGGCCCCCGCGACGACGGACCTGATCCGCGTCCACGCCACCGTCCTGACCGAGGCGGGGGAGGGCGCCGCCGCCGCGGCGCTGCTGACGCGGGCGGTGGCGGCACGACCCGGCGATCCCGATCTGCGGCTGATGGCGGCGGCGGCCTGCGGGCGGCAGGGCGATGCGCCCGCGCAACTGGCCCATGCCACCGCCGCGCTGTCGCTGGCGCCCGGATCGACCGGGGCGGCGAAGGCGGCGGTCGAGGCGCTGCTCCACGCCGGCCGCGCGGGGGAGGCGGCGGCGCTGGCCGAGCGGCTGATCGCGGCCATACCCGACGATCAGGGCGCGATCGCGCTGGCCTGCACCGCGTGGCGGCTGACCGGCGACCCGCGCCATGCCGCCTGGTGCGAGGACCCCGCCCTGGTGTCCGCCGCGACGATCCCGACCCCGCCGGGCTGGCCGGACCTGCCCGCCTTCCTCGCCGATCTCGCCGCCGATCTGGCGGCGCGGCACCGCTGGCGCACGCATCCGCTGGAACAGTCGGTCCGCCACGGCAGCCAGACGCAGGAGGATCTCGCCCGGCTTGACGTGCCGGTGCTGCGCGCGCTGTTCGCCGCGCTCGATGCGCCGATCGCCGCGCATCTCGGCGCGCTGGGGGCGGGCGACGATCCGGTGCGGCGGCGCCTGTCCGGCGGTTACCGCTTCGCCGGGGCATGGTCGGTGCGGCTGACGCCCGGCGGGTTTCACAGCGACCATGTCCATCCACGCGGCTGGCTGTCTTCCGCCTTCTATGTCGATCTGCCCGATGCGGTGGCGCAGGAGCCGGCGGGGTGGCTGGCGCTGGGTCGTCCCGGCGTGCCGACCCGCCCGGCGCTGGGGCCCCTGCGTCATATCCGGCCCCGGCCGGGGCAGCTGGTGCTGTTCCCGTCCTGGCTGTGGCACGGCACCGAACCGTTCGCGGGCGATGCGACGCGGCTGACGGTGGCGTTCGATCTGCTGCCGGCGGAATAATTTCGAGGCGTGACGTGCGGTTGCGCGCGTCCCCCGCGTCATTGCAGACAGGGGCACGATGTCCGGTACGGATGATGGGGGATGGCGCGATGAAGACGATCGGTTTCTTGACGGGCACGGCGATGCTGGCGACCGCGGGCGCGCTGCCGGCGCAGGTCATCACCCCGCCGGTGGCGGGCGTGACCGCGCCCTCGCAAGGCTTCCCGACCGAGCCGGGCAGCGATTACTATCTCGCCAATTACGACGCCTATGAGGCGTATCTGAAGAAACTGGCGTCGCAGTCGGACCGGATGAAGCTGGTCGATATCGGCAAGTCGGCGGAAGGGCGGACGATGTGGATGGCGATCGTCTCCACCCCCGCCAATCTCGCGAAGCTCGACCGCTACCGCGACATCGCCCGCCGCCTCGCCAAGGCGGATGGCGTGACCGAGGCGCAGGCGAAGGCGCTGGCGGCGGAGGGCAAGGCGGTCGTCTGGATCGATGCCGGGCTGCACGCGACCGAGACGGTGACGACGCAGAGCCAGATCCACGTTCTCTACCGCATGCTGACCGGCACCGATGCGGAAACGATGCGCATCCTGGACGAGACGATCGTGCTGTTCGCGCACGACAATCCCGATGGCCTGCAACTGGTGGCCGACTGGTACATGCGCAACAAGGACCCCAGGGACCGCGAATTCCGCACCATCCCGCGCCTGTATCAAAAGTATGTCGGCCACGATAACAACCGCGACAGCTTCATGGCGCAGATGCCGGAGACGGCGGCGATCAACCGCGTGCTGTTCCGCGAATGGTTTCCGCAGATCGTGTTCAACCAGCACCAGACCGGCCCCGCCGGCATGGTCGTGTTCGTGCCGCCGTTCCGCGACCCGTTCAACTACAACTACAATCCGATCGTGATGACCGAATTGCAGGAGGTCGGCGCGGCGATGCACAGCCGGCTGGTGTCCGAGGAGAAGGCGGGGGCGGGGATGCGCAGCGCCGCGCCCTATTCGACCTGGCATAACGGCATGGTCCGCTCGATCGCCTATTTCCACAACTCGATCGGCCTGCTGACCGAGATCATCGGCGGCCCGACGCCGGAGAAGATTCCGCTGATCGCCGACACGCAACTGGCGCGCAGCGACGAGCCGCTGCCGATCTCCCCGCGCGAATGGCACTTACGCGACAGTCTGGAATATCAATGGTCGCTCGACCGCGCGGTGATGGATTACGCCGCGCGCAATCGTGAGCGGCTGCTGATGAACATCTGGCGGATGGGCGATCAGGCGATCCGTCGCGGCAATCGCGACAGCTGGACGACGACCCCGGCCGAGGTCGATGCGCTGAAGGAAGCCGGCAAGACGAAGAAGGCGGACGAGGGCTTCGTCGGCTCCAACAGCCGCGCCCGCGAAGGCATGGTCGCCCCCGACCTTTACAAGACGGTGTTGCAGGACCCGGCGAAGCGCGACCCGCGCGGCTATATCCTGTCCGCCGACCAGCGCGACCTGCCGACGACGATCGCGTTCCTCAACACCCTCATCAAGAACGGCGTCGATGTCGACCGGGCGACGACGGCGTTCACCGTCGCCGGCAAGCGCTATCCGGCGGGGTCCTATGTCGTGAAGACGGGCCAGGCCTATCGCCCGCACGTGCTCGACATGTTCGAGCCGCAGGATCACCCGCACGATCTGGAATATCCCGGCGGCCCGCCCAAGGCGCCCTACGACATCACCGGCTATACGCTGGCCTACCAGATGGGGGTCGGGTTCGACCGCGTGCTGGAGGGCTTCACCGCGCCGACCGAACGGGTGGCGGACCTGATCGCACCGCCGCCGGGCCGGATCGCCGGCTCCGGCCGCGCCGGCTGGCTGGTCGGGCACGAGACCAACAACGGCTTCATCCTGACCAACCGCCTGCTGAAGGCCGGGGTGCCGGTGGCATGGGTGAAGGCGGAGACGAAGGCCGGCGGCCGCACGCTGGCGCCCGGCGCGATCTGGATACCCGCGTCCGCCGCCGCGCAAGCCGTGCTGACCCGCTCGGTCGCCGAACTGGGGATCGACGCCTATGCGCAAGGCCGCGCGCCCACCGCGACGCTGGCGCTGAAGCCGGTGCGGATCGGGCTGGTCGACCGTTATGGCGGCGTGATGCCGGCGGGGTGGACGCGTTTCCTGCTCGAACAGTTCGAATTCCCGTTCACCGTCGTCTATCCGCAGGAACTGGACGCCGGCAATCTGAACGCGAAATACGATGCGCTGCTGTTCGCCGACGGCACCGTGCCGACCGTGCGCGGCGGCCCCTATCCCGGCGGCTACCGGTTCGACCTGCCCAGGCCGGAGGCGATCCCGACCGCCTATCGCAGCTGGCTGGGCGAGGTGACGACCGACGCCACCCTGCCGGCGGTGAAGGCGTTCGCGGAAAGCGGCGGCACCGTGCTGACGGTGGGCAGCGCCAACCGGCTGGCCAGCCTGCTCGCGCCATCGCTGCAACCCGCGCTGGTGACGAAGAAGGCGGACGGCACGCTCGCGGCGCTCGACAACAAGACCTTCTACATCCCCGGCGCGATCGTGCAGGCCAGCGTCGATCCGCGCCAGCCGCTGGGCTATGGCATGACCGCGACGGTCGACATGTTCTTCGACGACAGCCAGCCCTTCCGCCTGGCGGACGGTGCCGGGGCGCGGGTGGCATGGTTCGACAGCCCCCGGCCGCTGCGCAGCGGCTGGGCGGTCGGGCAGGAGAAATTGCAGGGCACGATCGCGGTCGCCGACCTCGATCTCGGTCGCGGCAAGCTGTTCGCGATGGGACCGGAGGTCACGCAGCGCGCCCAGCCCTATGCGACGTTCAAGCTGCTGTTCAACGGCCTGCTCTACGGCCCGGCCGTGACGGCGACGCGCTGACGGCGGGCGCAGTCATCCGGGCGGGTTCGAGGCGTCATAGCGTCCGACCCCGCCACTGGACCGTGATGACATTGGCCCGACCCGGCCCGTCCTTGCGAGCATAGCGAAGCAATCCAGAGCCCGGTTCGCGACGCCCTGGATTGCTTCGCTACGCTCGCAATGACGACAGGACAGGTTTCACGCCGTCATGCGCCAGTGCCTCCGCCGGAGTGGCTAAATGTTTGATGTCCCAACTTCCCTCAGCGACAAAATCCCCCCGGAACTTTTTCTCTCATCCCGAGTGAGGTAGCGCCCGCCCCCCGCGTCTCCCCCCATGAAGCCGCTCAACGAAGCGGCCACCATCGGGGGCTGACATCATGGTACGACGCATTCTCATCCGTTCCCTGCTCGCCACGGGCTGTGCCACGCTGGCGCTGAACGCCGGGCAGGCCGCTGCGCAAATCGGCGTGCCGACGCCCGAAAATCCCACCCCCGCCGCCGCCGAGGCGATCGCGGAGGCGCAGACGGACAGCGCGCCGCCGCCCTCCGACGAAATCCTCATCACCGGATCGCGGATCGCGCGGCAGGATTATGCCGCCAACAGCCCGATCGTGTCGCTGTCGCAGGATACCATCCAGAACACCGGTCGCGTCACCGTGGAAAGCGCGCTGACCCAGATGCCGCAATTCGCCGGCGCGTTCGGCGCGGCGAACGGCGGCAGCACCTCGACCGGGCTCAACGGCGGACAGGCCTATGCCTCGCTGCGGGGCCTGGGGTCGAAGCGCACGCTGCTGCTGCTCGACGGGCGGCGCATCCAGCCGTCGAACCCCGACGGCTCGGTCGATCTCAACATCATCCCCGATGCGCTGATCGAGAATATCGAGGTCATCACCGGCGGCGCGTCGACCACCTATGGCTCCGATGCGACCGCGGGCGTCGTCAATTTCCGTCTGCGCCGCAACTTCAAGGGGCTGGAGATCGGCGGCCAGACCGGGGTCAGCGATTATGGCGACGGCAACAGCTATCGCCTGACCGGCACGGTCGGCGGCGCGTTCGACGAGGGGCGCGGCCATGCGGTGATCTCGATCGATTACACCAAGCGGCAGCGCGCGCTCCAGAACGAGCGGTCCTATTACACCGCGCGCCAGACCACGCCGGGCCTGTCGACCATCCCGCAGGGCACCGTGCTGTTCGGCGCGAACCTGCCGTCGCTGGCGGTCGTCAATTCGATCTTCCAGGGGCAGTACGGCACGGCGGCGCTGCCGGGCAACGCGGCGGGGCGCTATACCGGGCAGATCGGCTTCAACACCGACCAGACCCTGTTTTCCGGGGTCGGCGTGCCGGTGCTCAACTTCCGCGATCCGCAGACCGACGAGGCGTACATCGTCAACAGCGGCACCAACAGCCAGCAGGTCAATTTCGGTTTCAACGGCAGTTCGCTGCAGGCCAATCTCAGCCGCTACAACGTGTTCGGCAAGATCGATTACGACGTGACGGACACGATCAAGGCGTTCGTGCAGTTCGGCTATACCAGCTACAGCTCGCTCGGCATCACCAACCCGACGCTGGCGTCGAACGTCTATGGCCTGAGCGTGCCGGTGACCAACCCGTTCATCCCCGCCGCCTTCCGTCAGGTGCTCGCCTCGCGGCCGACGCCGGGTGGGGCGTTCACCTTCTACAAGGCGCTGAACATCCTCGGGCCGCGCTATCAGTCCTATGATTACGACGTCTACCAGATCACCACCGGCCTGTCGGGCAAGGTCGGGATCAGGGACTGGACGTGGGACCTGTACGGCAGCGTCAGCAAGGCCAAGTTCGTCAACGCGCAGACCGGCGGCGCCAGCGCCAGCGCGACCGCGCGGCTGCTCAACAGCCCGACCGGCGGCACCGACTTGTGCGCGGGCGGCTTCAACCCGTTCGGCAACGTCACGCCGTCGCAGGCATGCATCGATTACATCTCGCGCCGCACCGTCAATTCCAACGAGCTGAAGCAGCGCACCGTCGAGGGTAACGTGCAGGGCGGACTGTTCGGCCTGCCCGCAGGCGAGGTGCGGTTCGCGGCGGGTGCCGATTATCGCTTCAACGGCTATGGCTTCACGCCCGACGCGGCGCTGGCGCAGCCCGACGGCACCAGCGACATCCTCGGCTACAGCGTGCTGCGCCCGGCCAGCGGCTCGGTCGACACGGGCGAGGTCTATGCGGAACTGCTCGTGCCGCTGCTCCACGATATCCCGCTGATCCAGCAGTTCGATCTCGATCTCGGCTATCGCTATTCGCACTACAACACGGTCGGCGGCGTCCACACCTACAAGGCGGATGCGTCGTGGACGGTGTTCGAGGGGTTGCGCCTGCGCGGCGGCTACAACCGCGCGATCCGCACCCCCAGCGTCGGCGAGCTGTTCGCCCCCGTCTCCACCGGCTCGGTCGCGATCGGCACCGCGTCGGCGACCACGACCAACGGCGATCCGTGCGACACCCGCTCCTCCTACCGCCGCGGCAGCGCCGCGACGCAGGTGCGCGCCCTCTGCCTGGCGCAGGGCGTGCCGACCGGGATCATCGACAGCTACCAGCTGGGCACCGCGCAGGTCTTCGCGCTGACCGGCGGCAATCCGGAATTGCAGGAGGAGACGGCGGACACCTATTCGGTCGGCGGCGTCATCCAGTCGCCGATCGAGGCGGCGATGTTCAAGAACATGTCGCTGTCGGTCGATGCCTACCAGATCAAGATCGGCGATGCGGTCGGCCCGCTGTCGATCGCGCAGGCGTTCCAGTTCTGCTTCAATTCGGGCGGCAACAACCCGAATTACAGCACGACCAATTACTATTGCTCGCTCATCACCCGCAACACCGCGAGCGGCGTGCCGATCAATCCGCTCCAGCCGCTGCTCAACCTCGGCACGTTCAAGGTGCGCGGCATCGACGTGCAGTTCGACTGGCGGTTCGGGCTCGACTCGCTGGGGCTGGGCGCGGACGCGGGCAAGATCGCGCTGAATGCGGCGGTCAGCTACACCGACCAGTTCAAGATCCAGGCGCTGCCCGGCGCCCCGACCTACGACTATGCCGGCAGCATCGGCACCGGCGTGGAGACGACGGCGGGCACGTCGCACCCGCGCTGGAAATCGATCACCTCGCTCACCTACACGCTGGGCGGCGCCAGTCTCGGAATGCGCTGGCGCTACATCTCCGCGATGAAGGCATCGGCGCGCGTGGTCAGCCCGACCAGCACGACGCGCGGGGTGGACAAATACAATGTCTTCGATCTGAATGCCCGGTTCGAGGCGGGGGAGACGACCGAGTTCCGGCTGGGCGTGACCAACCTGTTCAACAAGGCACCGCCGCAGGTCGGCGATATCGAGGGCACGTTCGACGCGCAGAACTACGACGTGATCGGCCGCTATTTCTTCCTCGGCGCGACCAAGCGTTTCTGATCAGACCGGCAAAAGGACTTTCATCATGATCCGCACCATCATCACCACCGCCCTGCTCGCCGGCACCGCCATCCCCGCGGCGGCGCAGGAACTGGCCCCCGCCGACCGCCAGCAGATACTGGCGAAGGTCGATGCGGAGGCGAAGCCGATCGCCGACACCGCGCTCCAGATCTGGAACTTCGCGGAGGTCGGCTATCAGGAACAGCAAAGCAGCGCGCTGCTCCAGTCGCGGCTGAAGGCGGCGGGCTTCACCGTGAAGGCGGGGGTGGCGGGCGAGCCGACCGCCTTCGTCGCCAGCTTCAGGAACGGCGCCGGCCCGGTGATCGGCGTGCTGGCGGAATATGATGCGCTGCCCGGCCTGTCGCAGGCGGCGTCGCCGGTGAAGCAGTCGATCGGCGGCATCGCCGGCCATGGCTGCGGCCACAACCTGTTCGGCACCGCCAGCACCTATGCCGCGATCGCGGTGAAGGACTGGATGACCCGCAACAAGGTGGCGGGCGAGATCCGCGTCTATGGCACCCCGGCGGAGGAAGGCGGATCGGGCAAGGTCTATATGGTGCGCGACGGCCTGTTCGCCGATGTCGATACCGTGCTGCACTGGCACCCCGGCAATACCAACAGCGCCTCGCAGGGGCCGTCCATGGCCAATATCAGCGGCAAGTTCCGCTTTCACGGCGTCTCCGCCCATGCCGCCGGCAATCCCGACAAGGGCCGCTCCGCGCTCGACGGGGTCGAGGCGCTGGACGCGATGGTCAATCTGATGCGCGAACACATCCCCGATCGCACCCGCATCCATTACGTCATCACCAATGGCGGCAAGGCCCCCAACGTCGTGCCCGACGAGGCGGAGGTCTATTACTATGTCCGTCACGTCGATCCCAAGGTGGTCGTGTCGGTGATGGACCGGGTGAAGAAGGCGGCCGAGGGTGCGGCGCTGGGCACCGGTACCACGATGGATTTCGAGACGACCGGCGGCGTCTACAGCCTGCTCCCCAACAACGCGCTGATGGCGGTGATGGACCGCAGCCTGCACGCCGCGGGCGCGATCACCTGGACGCCGCAGGAAACCGCCTTCGCGGAGGGTATCCGCAAGACGCTCGGCCCCGATGCGCCGCCGCTGGCGAGCGTGGGGGAAATCCAGCCCGCGCAACTGGTCGACGATGCGCTGGGCGGATCGACCGACGTATCCGATGTCAGTTGGGTGACGCCCACGGTCGGCCTGTCGACCGCCACCTTCGTGCCGGGATCGGCGGGGCATAGCTGGCAGAACGTGGCGGCGGCGGGCAGCAGCATCGGCGCCAAGGGCGCGGTGCTGGCCGCCAAGACGCTGGCGCTGGCCGCCGCCGACCTGTTCCGCAATCCCGCGACGATCACGGCGGCCAAGGCGGAGTTCGAACAGAAGCGCGGACCCGGCTTCACCTACAAGGCGATGCTGGGCGACCGCAAACCCCCGCTGGATTACCGCAAGGCTCCGGCGGCGGAGTGAACCTCCGAACTTCCCGTCCCGTTCGTACCGAGCGACGTCGCTCGGTACGAACGGGGCAGGGTGGTCCGGGACATAACCTATCCCGTCATTGCGGGCGCAGCGAAGCAATCCAGAGCCCGGCGCGCAACGCCCTGGATTGCTTCGCTGCGCTCGTAACGACGGACGGGTAGGTTCCACGTCATCACGCTTGCTTCCGGGGAGGGTGCCGGTTTCGCAGCCGGCGCTATTCACGACGGCACCAGACCGTCCCAGAACGGCGCCAGCGTGACGTGGTCCGGGGCATAACCTATCCCCGTCATTGCGAGCGCAGCGAAGCAATCCAGAGCCCGGCGCGTGACGCCCCGGGTTGCTTCGCTACCCTCGCAACGACGGACGGGCAGGTTTCACGTCACCACGCTTGCCGCCGGGAAGGGCGTCGGTGTCGCTGCGGATGCCGATCAGAACGGCGCCAGCGTGATGTGGTCCGGCGTCCGCTCGGTCACCCGCGCCGTGCGATACGCGGCCAGCGCGGCGACCAGCGCATCGCTGCCCCCGTCGGTGTCCAGCACGCCGCTGAACGGCCGGCGGGCAAGGGCGGGATCGGCGATCACGATCCGCTGCGCCGAATAATGGTTCAGCCGTGCCGCGACCTCCGCCAGGGGCAGCGAATCGAAGGTCAGCGTTCCCGTCCGCCATTCCGTCCCGATCGCGGCGGCGCCCGCCCGCACGGTGATCGCCCCGTCGGTCAGGGTCAGCACGTCGCCCGGTGCCAGTTGCCGGTTTCGTCCGGGCAGGTCGACGCGCACCGATCCCTCGACCAGCGCGACCGTCAGCCGTCCCGGTTCGACCTCCACCGAGAAATGCGTGCCGAGCGCGCGGATCGACGCGGTGCCCGCGGTCACCACGAAGGGATGAGCCGCGTCCTTGGCCACCGCGAACATCGCCCGCCCGCGATCGATCCGCACCCGGCGTTCGGCCCCCGGCGCATCGACCATCACCACCGATTGCGCGTCCACCGTCATCACCGATCCGTCGGGCAGGCGCACCTGGCGCACCTGGCCGATCGCCGTGGCGACGATCGCCTGCCGCATCACCGGCGCGGTGCGGCTCGCGATCACCCCGCCGGTGATGCCCAGCGTCAGCAGCAGCGCCGCGGCCATCGCCAGCTTCGGTGCCAGCCCGCGTGCCGGCATCGGGAAACGTCGCGTCGATCCGGCCGCGCGGTCGCCCTTCGCCGTCGCGATCATCGCCGCCAGACGATCGTCGCCGTGCAGCGCGTCCAGCGCGTGGCCGACCCGCCCGATCGTCGCCCACGACCGCGCATGGGCGGCGTCGCCGTCGTGCCACGCGCGGAAGCCGGCGTGATCCGCCTCGTCCACGTCGTCGGCGCGCAGACGGGCATACCAGCCCGCCGCCGCCGTGGCGGCGTCGTCGCGGTGCGGCACGGTCATCTACGCGATCGCCGCCGCGAGATGCCTGATCGCCTTCATGATATGTTTTTCCACCGCGCTCACCGTAATGCCCATGTGCAGGGCGATGGCCGCATACTGCATCTCCTCGAACCGGTGAAGGATGAATGCCTGCCGGCTTCGGGCAGGCAGTTCCTCGATCGCGGCGAGCAGCAGCGTCCATTGCTCCTTGCCTTCTAGGACGCGCGCGGGCGACCGGTCCTCAACCGGGTGGTGACGATCCTCCAGCGATTCGTGCTGCGACTGGCACCGGCTGCCGGCGCGGCGCCCGCGATCGGCGAGCACGCTGTGCGCGGTCTGGAACAGATATCCCTCGATATTGTCGATCGGGCGACCGTCGCGGCGGGCGTGCATCCGGATCGCGACATCCTGGACCAGATCGTCGACATCCGCGATCGGCGCGCGTTTCATGAAGAAGCGGCGTACCGCGCCGAGATGCCGGACGAAGCCGGCGGTCGTCAGGTCGGTCGGGTCGGCAGATGCCTGAATCGAAAGCATGATCGTATCCGTCACTCCGTCACCGGGCGTCGGCACCCCCTCCCGAGGTGGTTGACCGGAACGGACCATGTTGCCGAACGGCCGTCAAGAGTGACATTGGTGTGACGGTCGCCACCACCCGAATCCGTTCGCTTCTGGGAGATGCTCCGCCCCGCCATGGCTCTGCCGTCCGCCCCCCGCCGTTCCGGCCCCCGCATCGCCCATTGGGGCGCGGCGCTGGCGGTCGGCTGGCTCGGCTGCGGCGCGGCGCTGGCGCAGCGCGGTGCGCCCGATCGGGCGGTGGCGGTGCCGGCCGGCCGACTCGATGCCGGGTTGCGGCGACTGGCGGCGGCGACCGGATGGCAGATCCTGTTCGATCCGGCGCTGGTCGGCGATCGTCGCACGCGGGCGATCGTCTCGACGACCGATCCCCCCGGTGCGCTGGCCCGGATGCTGTCGGGGTCGGGGCTGAAGGCGCGGCGGCTGGCGGGCGGCGTGTTCATCATCGTGACGGCCGCCCCGCCGCGGCGTCCGGCGTCGGCGTCGGCGACGCCGCCGCCGGCTACGGTCGAGGACGAGATCGTCGTCACCGCGCTCAAGCGCGCCACCGCGCTCGACGATACCGAACTCAGCATCGCCACCCTGTCCGCCGCGACGATCGAGGCGCGCAACGTCACCGACCTGCGAGCGGCGGCACGATTGTTGCCGGGGCTGGCGGCGTTCAACACCAGCGCGCTGCAACAAAGGCTGGCGGTGCGCGGCGTCAGCGCCACGGGCGAGGCGACGGTGGGGGTCTATTACGGCGAAAGCCCGATCGCCGGCCCCTCGGGCACCGGGGCCGATCCCGGCGCGTCCGCCCCCGACATCGATCTGGTCGATATCGAGCGGATCGAGCTGCTGAAGGGGCCGCAGGGCACGCTCTACGGGGCCAGTTCGATGGGCGGCACGCTGCGCATCCTGCCCCATGCCGTCGATCTCGACCGGTCGGGCGCCTGGGTGGAGGCGCAGGGCGATCTGGTCGCGCATGGCGGGGCGGGCGGGGCGCTGGTGGCGATGGCGAACCCCGTGCTGGTGCCGGACCGGCTGGCGGCACGGCTGGTGGCGTATCATCGCACGCTGGGCGGCTATATCGACAACGACCGGCTGGAATCGGCGGATCGCGGCCGGTTGCAGCGGGAAGGGGTGCGGATACAGGTGGCGTGGCAACCGGATCAGGCGATCCGGCTCGATACGCTGTACCTGCACCAGCGCACCGGGCTGGACGATGGCGGCTTCTGGGACCCGGCACTGGGCCGTTACCGCGTCGCGCAGCCGACCCTGACCCCCAATAGCGACCGTCTCGATCTGGCCAGCGCGACGTTGCACGCCACCCTCGACGGGGCGGTGGTGACCGCGACGGGATCGTATCTGCGGCGGCGGATCGTCCGCCAGATCGATTACACCGCGGTGCTGGCGCGGCAACGCGACAGCGTGGCGGGATGCCTGCGGCTGGCCGGGTTGCCGACGGGGGCGTCGTGCGACGCCGCCGCGCGCACCGCGTACCACGCCTATGTCGATGCCCGCCTGCCGGCGATCCTCTATCAGCCCAACCGGTTGACCGGGATCAGCGGCGAGGTGCGGATGGCGGCCCCCGCCGGCGCCGCCTTCGCCTGGACGCTGGGAGCGTTCGTCGAGGACCGGCGTGACGCGGTCGACAGCTATGCGGCGCACGCGGGGGCGGATGACGGGCGGCTGGTGCGTCCGCTCGACATCATCGGCCTGCGGACTATCGCAACCGGGTTCGACCAGCAGGCGGTGTTCGCGGAGGCGACCCATGCCGTCGTGCCGCGCCTGTCCGCGACGGCGGGGCTGCGCCTCTACCGATACCGGCGGCAGGGATCGGGCACCGTACCGGTGCCCAACATCATCACCGGCAGCGCGATGGCGACCGGTGGCCGCTACACCGGCTCGGCGGGCGGCAGCAATCTGAAGGGCGAACTCGCCTATCGCGTGCCCGGCGGGCCGCTGGTCTATGCGCTGGTGTCGGAGGGGTTCCGCCCCGGCGGCATCAACGTGACGCCGGGGCTGGCCGCCGACGAGCGGAGCTTCGGCGCCGATCACCTGTGGAATTACGAACTGGGTGCGAAGGCGGGGCGGGGCCGCTGGAGCATCGAGGCGGCGGCCTATGTGATCGACTGGCACGCCGCGACCTTCGCGGTCACCAGCGCCAACGGCGCGTTCATCTATAACGTCAACCTGTCGAACGTCGCGATCCGGGGCGGGGAGGTGCGCGGCAGCGTCGTGGCGGGGCCGTTCCGGCTGGCGGCGGCGGCCAGCTTCACCGACGCGCGGCTGGGTGAGGACACGCTGCTCGGCACCACCGAGGGGATGGGCCGGCGCGGCGACCGGCTGCCCAATCTGCCGCAATGGGCGTATCTGGTGTCGGGCGAGGCGCGGCTCGGCTCGTGGACGCTGGGCGCGGACGTCAGCGGCAATGGCGCGGCGCCGACCGGTTTCAACGCCGGCAATCCCTATTACGGCCGCACCGGCGCCCGGATCGAGGTGGCGGCCCATGCCGGCTGGCAGGCCGGGCGGTGGCGGCTGGACGCCAATATCGACAATCTGTTCGACGCGATCGCTCCCGTCCGCCTGCAATCGAGTGCGTTCGGCGCGCGCCAGCTCTACAGCGCCCGCCCCCGCACCCTGTCCCTCCGCGCCCGCACCGACTGGTGATCCGCCGCCATTTGATCCGCCGCTGTCCTACACCCCTCGCTTCGGGGTATGGCCGTCCAGCATCTGCCGCCACTACCGGACCGCCCGCTCCGTCCATCTGCGATCACCCCTGTAGGATGCGACCTTCGTGACTTTCCAATGTGACTTTCCACGCCGCCGCTTCCCCCTTCTGTTTCCCGGCGGAGGCCGGGGCCCAGTTGGGTAGATCCCGGTAAATCATTACAAACATTAGTAAAAAACGCTTAGAAGGGAGTTCGCGCGGAGACGCGGAGGATGTCCCGCCCGCGTCAGCGGCCCTCCTCTCCATCATCCGGCATGGGAAAGCCGCTGCGCGACAAGCGCTACCGCCGCCGCACATGAAACCTCCGCGTCTCCGCATCTCCACGCGAACAAATCTTCTCTTTCGCGCCCTCACGAACGCCCGACGTCAATCCGCCAGCCGCTCCTTCACCAGCGGCGCCACCCGGTCGGCGATCTTCGCAACACCGACCGCGTTGGGATGCACCCGGTCGCCCTGCATCAGCGCCGGATCGCCGATCACCCCGTCGAGGATGAACGGATAGAGCGTGCCGTGATAGGTCCTGGCCAGATCGGGCCAGATCGAATCGAACCGCGCGACATAATCCGCGCCCAGATTGGGCGGCGCCTTCATCCCCGTCAGCATCACCGGAATGTCGCGGCGCTTCAGTTCGTCGAGCATCGCGGTCATGTTCGCCCGCGTCTCGGCCGGCGAAATCTGGCGCAGCACGTCGTTGCCGCCCAGTCCCAGCAACACGAGGTCGGGTTTCCGCGCCTGATTGTCGAGCGTGAAGGCCAGCCGCTGCCGCCCCGCCGCGCTGGTATCGCCCGACACGCCGGCATTGACGACGGTGGCGTTCACGCCGGCCGCCCGCAACCGCGCCTGTATGGCATCGGGCAGGCTCTGCCCCCGGTCGAGCCCGTAACCGGCATACAGGCTGTCGCCGAACGCCAGCACCAGCCGTTCGGGGCCGGCGGGGCGGGGTGCCTGTGCCGCGCCGGTCGTGGGGGTGGCGGTCGTGGCGGTGGCGGCGGGAGCCGGCGGCGCCCGGTCGCATGCGATCAGCGCAAGGGGTTGGAGAAGGGCGGCCAGTGCCGCATAGCGCATCATCCGTCCCGCCAACGCGATCGTCCTTACATGCATGAATCTGCCGCCGATATGGTGATCGATGTCCGCAAAGTCACGCTCGCGCTGGGGGAGACGCGCATCCTGCACGGCATCGACCTGGCGGTGGCGCGCGGCGAAAGCCTCGCGCTGCTCGGCGCGTCGGGATCGGGCAAGTCGTCGCTGCTCGCGGTGCTGACCGGGCTGGAGCGCGCGGGCGGCGGGCAGGTGCGCGTCGCCGGGCTCGATCTGGGCGCACTGGACGAGGATGCGCTGGCCCGCGCCCGGCGCGGCCGCATCGGCATCGTGCTGCAGGCGTTCCACCTGCTGCCGACGATGACCGCGCGTGAGAATGTCGCGGTGCCGATGGAACTGGCCGGCATCGCCGACGCGGCCGATCGCGCGACGGCGGAACTGGTCGCGGTCGGCCTCGGCCATCGGCTCGACCATTATCCCGCGCAACTGTCGGGCGGCGAGCAACAGCGCGTCGCCATCGCCCGCGCGCTGGGGCCGCGCCCGCCTTTGGTGTTCGCGGACGAGCCGACCGGCAATCTCGACGCCACCACCGGCATCCAGATCATGGACCTGTTGTTCGACCGGCGCCGGGCGACCGGGGCCACGCTGGTGATCGTCACCCACGATCCCGCGCTGGCCGATCGCTGCGACCGCATCGTCACGCTGGCGGATGGCCGCATCCTGTCGGACGTGCGCGCTTGAGCGCCCGATCCGGAAAATGGTCGCTGGCGTGGCGGCTGGCCCGGCGCGAGATCGACTGGCGCTTCCGGGGCCTGCGGTTGCTGGTCGTGTGCCTGTTCCTCGGCGTCGCGGCGCTCGCGGCGATCGGCAGCCTCGCCGATGCGATCGGTCGCGAACTGGCCGACCGGGGCGCCGCGATCCTCGGCGGCGATCTGCAACTGGCGGTGTCGCAGCGCCCGGCCAGTCCGGCCGAACAGGCGGCGATGACGCGGGCCGGCACCGTGTCGACCACGGTGCGGATGCAGGCGAACGCCGTCGCGGGTGAGGCGGTGGTGCCGATCCAGCTGAAGGCGGTCGACGCGCGTTATCCGCTGGTCGGTCGCGTCACCCTGCGCGGCGGCCGGCAGGTGGACGCCCCCGCCCCCGGCGAGGCATGGATCGCCCCCGCGCTCGCCGATCGTCTCGGCCCGGTGCGCGCGGTGCGAATCGGCAGTGCGCGGTTCCGGGTCGGCGGCGTCATCGTCGACGAACCCGACCGGCTGGGCGAGGGGTTCACGCTGGGGCCGGTCGCGCTCGTTTCGATGGCCTCGTTGCCCGCGACCGGGCTGGTGCAGCCGGGCAGCCTGTACGAATACCGCTATCGCCTCCGCCTGAACCCCGGCCTGTCGCCGGACCGTATCGCGAAGCGGTTTCAGGCGGCGTTCCCGGCGGGCGGCTGGGCGACGCGGACGCGCGACAACGCCTCGCCGGGGGCCTCGCGCTTCGTCGGGCGGATGGGCCAGTTCCTGACGCTGGTCGGGCTCGCCTCGCTGGCGATCGCCGGGATCGGGGTCGGCGGCGGCGTCGCCTCGTTCCTCGCGCAGCGGAGGCAGGCGCTGGCGACGCTGAAGGTGCTGGGCGCGACCAGTGGCGATGTCGCCCGGATCGTCGCGATCGAGGTCGGCGCGGCGGCGCTGGTCGGGGTGGGCGCGGGGCTGCTGGTCGGCGCGGCGGCGGTGCCGGCGCTGGTCGCGGCGGCACGGTCGGTGCTGCCGGTCGCGCCGGGGTTCGTGCTGGAGCCATGGCCGCTGCTCCGCGCCGCGCTCTACGGTCTGCTCGTCGCGATCGCCTTCGCCGCGCCGCCACTGGCCAGCGCCGGGGCGACGCCCGCCGCGGGGCTGTTGCGCGGGGCGCTGGCGCCGATGCGCAGCGGCGGCCGGCGCGGCTGGCTGCCCGCGCTGATCGCGGGCGGGGCGGCGCTGGCGCTGGCGATCGGCACGGCGGACCAGCCATGGCTGGCGGCCGGCTTCCTCGGCGCGGTGGCGGCGACGCTGGCGCTGCTCGCCGGGATCGGCCGGGCGATCCGGTGGATGCTGGCGAAAATGCCGCGCCCCCGCCGGCCGCTGCTGCGCCTCGCGGTCGCGGCGTTGCACCGGCCGGGCGCGCGGACCGAGGCGCTGGTGGTGGCGCTGGGGCTGGGGCTGACGCTGTTCGTGCTGCTGGCGGGCATCCGCACCAGCATCGACGCCGCCGTCGCCGCCACCATCCCCGCCCGCGCCCCCGCGCTGTTCGCGCTCGACGTGCCGCCGGCGCGCGAGGCGGCGTTCCGCGCCACCGTCGCCCGGGTCGAGCCGCGTGCGATCGTGAAGACGGTGCCGTTGATGCGCGGCACCATCACCGGCTACCGCGACATCCGCGTCGCCGATCTAAAGGAACTGCCCGAGGGCGCATGGGCGCTGCGCGGCGAACGCGGCCTGACCTATGCGGCAACGGTGCCGGAGGGGAGCAGCCTGACCGCCGGCAGATGGTGGCCGCGCGACTATCGCGGCGAGCCTTTGGTGTCGGTCGACGAGCGACTGGCCAAGGCGCTCGACCTGAAACTGGGCGACCGGCTGACGGTGGCGCTGCTCGGTATCGAACGCAGCGCGAAAGTGGCCTCGTTCCGGCGGATCGAGTGGGACACGCTGGGCTTCAACTTCGTCATGGTCTTCTCCCCCAACGCCATTCAGGACGCGCCACATAATCTGGCCGCCACGATCGACATGCCGCCGGGGCGCGAGGGGGCGGTGACGCGGGCGCTGCTCGCGCCCTTCCCCTCGGTATCGGTGGTGGAGGTGCGCGGGGTGCTGGCGCAGGTGCAGGGCATCGTCGGGCAGGTAGCGACCGCGATCGCGGCGGCGGCGGGTGTCGCGGTGGCGGCGGGGATCGCGGTGCTGATCGGCGCGATCGCCGCGGCACGGGAAGCGCGGACCTATGACGCGGTGGTGCTGCGGATGCTGGGCGCGACCCGGTGCCAGTTGCTGGCCGGCCAGGCGATCGAATATGCGCTGCTGGGATCGGTGCTGGCGGTCGTCGCGCTCGCGCTGGGGCTGGGCGGTAGCTGGTACGTCGTCACGCAACTGTTCGACTTCCCCTTCGCGCCCGACATGGCGGTGGTGCTGACGACGCTGCTCGTCGGGCTGGGCACGGTGGTGGCGATCGGGCTGGCGGGGGCATGGCCGATCCTCTCGGTCCGGCCGGCGCGTGCATTGCGCCAGTTATAGGACGGGATGATATCGGCCTGACCCGTTCCGTCATTGCGAGCGTAGCGAAGCAATCCAGAGCCCGGCGCGTGACGCCCTGGATTGCTTCGCTACGCTCGCAATGACGAATGGATGGGTTTCACGTCATCAAGCTTTAGGACGCCTATACGGGAACGATCCGCGCCGCCGTCCGCTCTCTCGCCGACCAATCAGCGGAGAGTGACGATGGACGACCAACGCGTCTGGGCTTTCGAGGAAAGCCTGTGGACCGCCGATGCGGACCATTACCGGGAATCGATCGACGACGAATGCCTGATGGTATTGCCGCAGCCCCCCTTCGTGATGAGCGGCGCGCAGGCGATCGAGGCGGTCGCCGCCACGCCGCGCTGGTCGTCGGTCGAGCTGTCCGGCCGGCAGATCGCCCGGCCCGAGGAAGGGCTGATCGTCGTCGCCTATCATGCGAAAGCGACGAAGGGGGACGAGACGTACGAGGCGCATTGCACCTCCACCTATCGCCGCCGCGCGCATGAGGACTGGCTGGTGGTGCAGCACCAGCAAACCCCGCCGCTGACCGCCGCCGTCGAAGCCTGAGGGCATCGGCGCCCTCACCGTCATCGGCCGCGCAGGTGCGCAATCTTGTCGCATCCATGCAACCCGTGGCGGCCATGGCGGTTGTCGCTGTGACGTGCCACGGGTTGCGGCAGCGGGAAACATGAGCGCCCGCTGTCGAGGGAGAAGAAGCCATGTCTGAAGAACGCGAACAATCCATCCGCCGCCGCGCTTACGAACTGTGGGAACAGGGCGGTGGCGATCACGGCCGGGATCAGGATCACTGGCACCAGGCCAGTGGCGAGATCGATGGCGCGGGTGACGCTCCCGCTCCCAATGCGGTGGCCCCCGATGGCACCACGTTCGGTGATGCGACCGGGGCAACCGATACGGCCGAGGGTGACGGCGGCAACGGCGCCAGCATCGTCGAGGCGGAAACGGCCGCGCCCCCCACCCCCGTCGCGCCGGTGAAGCCGGCGGGTAAGGCTGCGGCCTCTGCGTCGAACCGACCCCGCAAGACCAAGACCACGAAATAAGGCGAACGATCCCGATGGCCGATGTTCTTTCCCCCACCACGTCGGCCATCCTCGCCGCCATTCCCGATCCGGATATCTCGACCGCCGCCCCGCGACTGGTTGTCGAGGATTTGTCCCCGCGCGTCGACGGTGGCGACTATCCGGTGCGCCGGCTGGTCGGCGAGACGGTGACGGTGGAAGCCACCGTCTTTACCGATGGCCACGAACAACTGGCAGTCGACCTGCTGTGGCGTGCGGTGGACGAGGCGGACTGGCGCCGGGTGCGGATGGCGGCATTGCCCACCGATCGCTGGCGGGCGGAACTGGTGCTGGAACGGCTCGGCCGCCACGAATATGCGGTGGAGGGCTGGCTCGACATCTATGGTGGCTTTCGCCGCGATTTCCGCAAGAAACTGGATGCCGGCGTCGCGCAGCCGGTCGATTATCAGGAAGGGCGCGGTTTCATCGCCGCCGCCGCCGCACAGGCTGATCCGTCGCAACGCAAGGCGCTGGAGGCATGGGTGAAGCGGTTGAAGGCGGCGTCCGACGATATAGCGGGCGCGGCACTGTTGCTCGACGACGATCTCGCCGTGCTGATGGACGATGCCGATCGACGGCCGTTCGCGCTGCGCTCGACGCGGCAACTGATCGATGCGGAGCGGACCGCGGCGCATTTTTCGTCTTGGTACGAACTCTTCCCGCGCTCGATCACGATCGATCCCGACCGGCACGGCACGTTCGACGATGTGATCGGCCGCCTGCCGCAGATCCGCGACATGGGCTTCGACACGCTGTATTTCCCGCCGATCCACCCGATCGGGCGCACCAATCGCAAGGGGCCGAACAACAGCCTGATCGCCGGTCCCGACGATCCCGGCAGTCCCTATGCGATCGGATCGGCCGATGGTGGGCACGAGGCGGTACATCCCGAGCTGGGCGGCTTCGCGGCGTTTGCGCGGCTGGTGGAGGCGGCACGCGACTATGGTCTGGAAATCGCGCTGGATTTCGCGATCCAGTGTTCGCCCGACCATCCGTGGCTGACCGAGCATCCCGGCTGGTTCGCGTGGCGGCCGGACGGATCGATGAAATATGCCGAGAATCCGCCGAAGAAATATCAGGATATCGTCAACGTCGATTTTTACGGCCCCGATGCCGTGCCCGATTTGTGGCTGGCGCTACGCGACGTGGTGCTGTTGTGGGTCGGACAGGGGGTGAAGACCTTCCGTGTCGACAATCCCCACACCAAGCCGCTGCCGTTCTGGGAATGGATGATCGGCGACGTGCGCGCGCAGCATCCGGATGTGATCTTCCTCGCGGAGGCGTTCACCCGGCCGACGATGATGTACCGTCTCGCCAAGGTCGGCTTCTCGCAAAGCTATACCTATTTCACATGGCGCGACACCAAGGCGGAACTGACCGAATACATCACCGAGCTGACGACGACCGCGCCGAAGGAGTTTTACCGCCCGCACTTCTTCGTCAACACGCCCGATATCAACCCGGTCTTCCTTCAAACGTCCGGCCGCCCCGGCTTCCGCATCCGCGCGGTGCTGGCGGCGACGCTGTCGGGCCTGTTCGGTGTCTATTCCGGGTTCGAACTGTGCGAGGCGGCGGCGATGCCGGGCAAGGAGGAGTATCTCAACAGCGAGAAGTACATCGTCAAGCCGCGCGACTGGAACGGCCCCGGCAACATCGTGCAGGACATCGCGATGCTCAATCGCATCCGGCGGCAATATCCGGCACTGCAGACGCACCTGAATACCCGGTTCTACGTCGCGCAGAACGATAACATCGTCTGGTACGGCAAGCCCGATCCGGATGGCGCTGGCCTGATCTGCGTGATGGTCAACATGGACCCGCACAACGAACAATCCTGCGCCTTCCAGGTACCGTTGTGGGAATTCGGGCTGGACGACGATGGCAGCGTCGACGTGGAGGACCTTGGCGAGGGCTATCGTTTCCGCTGGTATGGCAAGGACCAGACGATCAGCATCGCTCCCGACCAGCCCTATCGCATCTGGCGCCTGACGCCGGCTACCAACGCATGAACGGAACAGCGGTGACGAACGACACGATCGATACGAACGCCACGACCACCAGCGGCATCGGCGACGATCCGCTCTGGTACAAGGACGCGGTGATCTATCAGGTCCACGTCAAATCCTTCTTCGATTCGAACAATGACGGGATCGGCGATTTTCAGGGGCTGCTGCAACGGCTCGACTATATCGCGGACCTTGGCGTCACCTGCATCTGGCTCCTGCCCTTCTATCCCAGCCCGCGCCGCGACGACGGGTACGACATCGGCGCCTATTGCGACGTGTCGCCCGATTACGGCACGATGGAGGATGCGACCGCGTTCATCGCCGCCGCCCATGCGCGCGGCATCCGCGTCGTTACCGAACTGGTCATCAACCACACCTCGGACCAGCATCCCTGGTTCCAGGCCGCACGCAAGGCACCGCCGGGCAGCCCGGAACGCGACTTCTACGTCTGGTCGGACGACGACAAGCTGTACAGCGGCACCCGCATCATCTTCCTCGACACCGAGAAATCGAACTGGACGTGGGATGAAGAGGCGGGTGCCTATTTCTGGCATCGTTTCTATTCGCACCAGCCCGACCTGAATTTCGACAACCCGGCGGTGCTGGCCGAGGTGCTGAACGTGATGCGCTTCTGGCTCGACCTGGGGGTCGATGGCCTGCGGCTCGATGCGATCCCCTATCTGATCGAGCGCGACGGCACCTCGAACGAGAACCTGTCCGAAACCCACGACGTGCTGAAGAAAATCCGCGCCGCGCTGGATGCCGAATATCCCGACCGGATGCTGCTGGCCGAAGCGAATATGTGGCCCGAGGATACGCAGCAATATTTCGGCGACAGCGCCGCGGCGGGCGAGGCGGGTGACGAATGCCACATGGCGTTCCACTTCCCGCTGATGCCGCGCATGTACATGGCGGTGGCGCAGGAGGATCGTTTCCCGATCACCGACATCATGCGCCAGACGCCCGATATACCGGCGAACTGCCAATGGGCGATCTTCCTGCGCAACCATGACGAGCTGACGCTGGAAATGGTGACCGACGCGGAACGCGACTATCTGTGGAACACCTATGCCGCCGATCGCCGCGCGCGCATCAACCTCGGCATCCGTCGTCGCCTCGCGCCGTTGATGGAGCGGGACCGGCGCCGGGTCGAACTGATGAACGCGTTGCTGCTAACGATGCCGGGCACGCCGGTGCTGTATTACGGCGACGAGATCGGGATGGGTGACAACATTCATCTCGGCGACCGCGACGGGGTGCGCACGCCGATGCAATGGTCGCCCGATCGCAACGGCGGCTTCAGCCGCGCCGATCCGCCCCAACTGACGCTCCCCGTGATTCAGGACCCGCTCTACGGCTATCAGGCGGTCAACGTCGAGGCGCAGGAACGCGACGGCCATTCGCTGCTTAACGCGGTCAAGCGGATGCTGGCGGTGCGCCGCGAACACCCCGCCTTCGGGCGCGGCACGCAGCGTTTCCTGCGCCCCGCCAATCGCAAGATTCTCGCCTATGTCCGCGAGCATGAGGGCGATACGATCCTGTGCGTCTTCAACCTCGGCCGCACCGCGCAGGCGGTGGAACTCGACCTCGCCGAATTCGATGGTCGCACCCCGATCGAATTGACCGGCGGCACGCCGTTCCCGCCGGTCGGGACGACGCCCTATGTCCTGACGCTGCCGCCTTACGGCTTCTCGTGGTTCGCCCTGTCGGCGGAGGCGGACGCGCCCGTCTGGGCGACCCCGCCCGCCGCACTGGAGGCGGAACGCTTCACCTTCGTGCTGCGGCCGGACCTGACCGATATCGGCGTCGGCGCCAACCGTTCGGTGCTCGAACGCGACCTGTTGCCCGCCTATATCGCGCAGCGCCGCTGGTTCGGCGGCAAGGACGAAACGCTGCGCGCGGTGCGCCTGCTGCGGCTCGACCCGCTGCCCGGCAGCGACGACCTGCTGCTGGCCGAGATCGAGGTGGAGACCGATCGCGCCGCCACCCGCTATGCGCTGCCGCTCGGCATCGCGTGGGAGGGTGACGTGCAGGGCCGGTTCGCCGCCGGGCTGGCGCTGGCCCGCGTGCGCCGCGGCCGCCGTGTCGGGCTGCTGACCGACGGCTTCTCGGTCACCGAATTCGCGCGCGGCGTGACGGCCGCGATGCAGACGGGCACGGTGATCGGCAACGGTCAGGACGCGCTCGCCTTCTCGGCGGACGGGCTGGAGATCGACGGGGAAGCCGAACTGGAATGGCTGACCGCCGAACAGTCCAACAGCTCGATGGTGCTGGGTCAGTCGGTGGTGCTGAAGCTGCTCCGCAAGCTGGAGGCCGGTGTGCATCCCGATGCGGAGATGGTCCGCTACCTGACCACCCACGGGTTCGAGGCGGTGCCACCGATTCTGGGCGAGGTGCGGCGCATCGGCGACGATACGCTGCTGATGCTGGCGCAGCGCTTCGTCCATAACCAGGGCGATGCCTGGAGCTGGACGCTGGGCGTACTGGAACGGCTCGCCACTGCCGACGACGCCACCTTCGCCAACTATGCCAGCTTCGCCGAGACGTTGGGTCGGCGGCTGGCGGAGATGCATGCGGTACTGGCGCGGCCCAGCGACGATCCCGCCTTCGAGCCGACGACGCTGGCGGCGGGGGATACCGCGGCGCTCGCCGCCGACGTGCGGGGCGATGTCGAACGGGCGCTGGCCCGGATCGACGCGGCGGGTCTGACCGGCGAGGCGGCGGAATGGCTGGCACAGCACCGCGATACGCTGCTCGCGCGGATCGACACGGTGGCGCGGGGTGCCGCAGGGCAGCCACTGACCCGTATCCATGGCGACCTGCATCTGGGACAGGTGCTGGTGACCGGCGGCGACGTGATGCTGATCGATTTCGAAGGTCAGCCTGTCAAGCCGCTTGCCGAACGCCGCGCGAAGGATCTGCCGTTGCGCGATGTCGCGGGCATTCTGCGCTCGTTCGACTATGCCACCGCCGTCGCCGATCGCTCGCGCCCGCCTGGCCCGGAGACGGAGGCGTTGCGTGCCGAGCACCGCTATGCCCGCTTCTGTCACCGCGCGCGCGAGACGTTCCTCGACGCTTATCGGGACGCCAGCGATGCCGAACCGGATGCGGCGCTGCTCGACCTGCTGCTGGTGGCCAAGGCCGCGTATGAGGTCGGGTACGAGGCGGCGAACCGCCCCGACTGGATCGAGGTACCCGTCGACGGTCTGTTCCGTGCCGGGCGACGGCTGGTCGGCGGGTAATCTTCGCCCGGCCGATGTCGATCGACGCCTCGCTCCTTTCAGGAGATGGGGCGTCGATCCGGTTTTCTTTCGAAAGTTTCCCGCGAGAAACATTCCGGGAACATGTTGCCCGGTTGACCTGGTCCGAATGGTTCGATGCTGCCATGCACAATATTGAACCGTACCGGGAACACCGCTTCCGGCGGACGGTTGACCCCCCGCATCCAAACAAGGGGTTCCGTCTTGAGTTCACTGCCCGACCGGCTCGACGCCGGATCGCCTTATCCGCTTGGCGCCACCTGCGTGGGCGAGGGGGTGAATTTCGCCGTCTTCTCCGCCAATGCCGAGAAGATCGAGTTGTGCATCTTCGATGCCGCCGGCAAGCGCGAGCTGCAGCGGCTGGAGCTGCCCGAGTGCACCGACGAGGTATGGCACGGCTTCCTGCCCGATGTCGGCCCCGGCCTGGTCTATGGCTACCGCGCGCACGGTCCCTATGCGCCGGAACAGGGGCACCGGTTCAACCCCAACAAGCTGCTGCTCGACCCCTATGCGCGCAAGCTGGTCGGCCAGATCAAGTGGAACGATGCGCTTCACGGCTACAAGGTCAGGGACAAGCGCGAGGACCTGAGCTTCGACAAGCGTGACAGCGCGCCCGCGATGCCGAAGGCGATGGTGGTCGACGATCACTTCGATTGGTCGGGCGATCGCAAGCCCAACACGCCGTGGTCGGAAACCGTGGTGTACGAGGCGCACGTCAAGGGCCTGACCAAGCTGTTCGAACTGGTGCCCCCGCAGGAGCGCGGCACCTACAAGGCGCTGGGCCACCCCAAGGTGATCGAGCATCTGAAGAAGCTGGGCGTCACCGCGCTGGAGCTGCTGCCGATCCAGGCGTTCACGCAGGACCGCTTCCTGCAGGAAAAGGGCCTGCGCAATTATTGGGGCTACAACACGCTGGCGTTCTTCGCGCCCGAGCCCAGCTATTTCGCGACCGACAGCCAGGACGAGCTGCGTCGCGCGGTGCGCAAACTGCACGCGGCGGGGATCGAGGTGATCCTCGACGTGGTGTACAATCATACTTGCGAGGGATCGGAAAAGGGGCCGACGCTGTCGTGGCGCGGTCTGGATAATGCCACCTATTACCGCGCCGTGAAGGACGACGCCCGTTATTCGATCAATGACACCGGCACGGGCAACACGATCAATACCGACAAGGCGCGGGTGATCCAGATGATCACCGATTCGCTGCGCTATTGGGCGACGAGTTTCGGCATCGACGGGTTCCGGTTCGATCTGGGGCTGACGCTGGGGCGGACGGAGAACGGCTTCGATCCGGGCCATGCGTTCTTCGACGTGCTGCGGCAGGACCCGATCCTGGGGCGGCTGAAGCTGTCGACCGAGCCGTGGGACATCGGGCCGGGCGGTTATCAGCTTGGCAATTTCCCGCCGGGCTTCGCCGAATGGAACGACAAGTATCGCGATACGGTGCGCAAGTTCTGGCGTGGCGACCCCAGCCAGCGGGGCGATCTGGCGGCGCGGCTGTCGGGGTCGGGCGACCTGTTCGACCGGCGTGCGCGGCGGCCCTGGGCGACGGTCAACCTGCTCGCCGCGCATGACGGCTTCACGCTGGCGGATACCGTCGCCTACGAGGAGCGCCACAACGAGGCCAACAAGGAAGACAATCGCGACGGCCACTCCGAAAACTACTCGCGCAACTGGGGCGCGGAGGGCGAGACGGAGGATGCGGGCATCCTGAAGACGCGCGGCGACGTGCAGCGATCGATGCTGACGACGCTGTTCGCCTCGCTCGGCACGCCGATGCTGGTCGCGGGCGACGAGTTCGGCCGGTCGCAGGGCGGCAACAACAATGCCTATTGCCATGACGACGAGATCAGCTGGCTCAACTGGTCGAAGAAGGAGACGCCGGAGGGCAAGTCCCTCTACGACTTCACCTGCCGGCTGACCGAATTGCGCCGGCGTTTCCCCGTGCTGCGGGCGAAGTCGTTCCTTTATGACGGGGACTCGCCGGGACAGGGCATCGGCGCGATCGAATGGTGGGACGAACGCGGCGAAAGCCTGTCGTCCGACGATTGGAACAACCCGGAAGGCCGTGCGCTGCTGATGCGTCGTGCGATCAAGCTGGACAGCGGCGAGATCGAGGCGGTGTCGCTGCTGCTCAACGGATCGGACGATCCGATCACCTTCCACCTGCCGCCCCCGCATGCGACGCGGATCGTGCTGATCGACAGCACGAAGCCCGATCAGGGCGAGACGTCGTTCGAGGACGAATATGAACTGGGCGCGCATGGTGCGGCGCTGATCTGCTGGAAGGTGGAGGCCGAATGACGATGCGCTGGGGGCCGGAACTTGGGGCCGGGGGGCAGACGATGTTCCGCCTCTGGGCACCCGATCGCGACGCGGTGACGCTGGAGATCGACGGCGCGGCGGCGTTGCCGATGGAGCGTGGCGACGGCGGCTGGTTCGCCGTTGCCGCCCCCGCGCCGGCCGGCACCCGGTACCGGTTCCGCCTGTCGGACGATCTGGCGGTGCCGGACCCAGCGTCGCGCGCGCAGGACGGCGGCGTCAATGGCTGGAGCATGGTCGTCGATCCTGCCGGTTATCGCTGGCGCAGCGACGATTGGGCAGGGCGGCCATGGGAGGCGATGGTGATCGAGGAGGTCCATGTCGGCCTGCTCGGCGGCTTCGCAGGCGTGGCGGCGCGGCTGCCGGCCCTGGTCGATCTGGGCACCACCGCGATCGAACTGATGCCGGTCAACGCGTTCGGGGGCATGCACAACTGGGGCTATGACGGCGTGCTGCCCTATGCCCCGGCGGAAAGCTACGGGACGCCGGACGACCTGCGCGGGCTGGTCGACCGGGCACATGAACTGGGCATCTCGGTGTTCCTCGACGTGGTGTATAATCACTTCGGGCCGGACGGGAATTATCTGGGCGAATATGCCAAGGGCTTCTTCCACGCGGATGTGAAGACGCCGTGGGGTGGCGCGGTGGCGGTGGACGAGGAGCCGGCACGGCGCTTCTTCATCGACAACGCCCTGATGTGGCTGGAGGAATACCGGATCGACGGACTGCGTTTCGACGCGGTCCATGCCATTGCCAATAATGGTTTCCTTGATGCGATGGCGGCCGAAATCCGCGAGCGGGTGACAAGGCCGGTGCATCTGGTGCTGGAGAACGAGAGCAACGATGCCGACCGGCTGGCAACGGGGAAGTTCGACGCGCAGTGGAACGACGATTTCCACAACGTGATGCATGTCCTGCTGACCGGCGAAACCGACGCCTATTATGCCGATTTCGCCGAACGCCCGGCGCAGCGGCTGGCGCGGTGCCTGTCGGAAGGCTTCATCTATCAGGGCGAGGGATCGCCCAATCACGACGGCAAGCCGCGCGGCACGCCGTCCGCGCACTTGCCGCCGACCCGGTTCGTGTCATTTCTGCAGAACCACGACCAGATCGGCAACCGCGCGCTGGGCGAGCGGCTGACGCTGCTGGCCGAGCCTGCCAAGCTGCGCGCGGCGACATTGCTGCTGCTGCTGTCGCCGCAAGTGCCGCTGCTGTTCATAGGCGATACCAGTGGGTCGGAATCGCCGTTCCTGTTCTTCACCGACTTCCATGACGAACTGGCGGATGCGGTGCGTGAGGGGCGGCGGGGCGAGTTCGCCAAGTTCGCCGCCTTCGCCGATCCGGCCAAGCGCGAGGCGATCCCCGATCCCAACGCGCAGGCGACGTTCGATCGCTCCCGCGCACAGGATGGCCCGCAGGCCGCCGAGTGGCAGGCGTTGTACCGGCAACTGCTGGCGGTGCGCCATGAAAGGATCGTGCCGCATCTGGCGGGCGCGACGGCGATCGGCGCGGAGGCGGTCGGTGAGGCGGCGGTGGTCGCCCGCTGGCGTCTGGCAGACGGCGCGACGCTGACGATCGCGTTGAATCTGGGCGATACGGCGATCACCGTGCCAGCGGGCAAGCCGGTGGCGGCGGTCGGCACCCCCGGCGATGCGGCCAGCGCTGCCGCCTGGATCGACCCGGCATGAGCGCGCTTCACGATCTCGCGCATGAAGCGGGGCTTCAGATCGACTGGACCGATGCCGGCGGTCAGGCGCAGCGGGTGTCGGATGACGCGCTGGCCGGCGTGCTGCGCGCGCTGGGTCACGCCACCGACAGCGATGTGGGCCTGACCGAAGCGCGCGAGCGGCTGGTGGCGGCGCGGTCGGGTGAGGCGGCATCGTTCGTGTCGGGCGATATCGGGCAACCGATCCCGCTCGCCGGGATGGACGGCACCGGCGAACTGGTGCTGGACGATGGCGAGCGGCGCACGGTCACTATCGCGGGCGCGATGCCCGCGATCGATCGGCCCGGCTATCACACGCTGACGGTGGGCGATCACACGCTGACCGTCGCGGTGGCGCCGGCACGCTGCTTCATGGTCGACGATGCGTCACCCGGCCGGCGACTATGGGGACCGGCGGTGCAGATTCCCGCACTGCGAGACGGTCGCGATACCGCGTTCGGCGATTTCGGTACGCTGGGCCACAGCGCGCGCGCCTTTGGGGCGGCGGGGGCGGATGCGGTGGCGATCAGCCCGTTCCACGCGCTGTTCCCGGCCGATCCCGGCCGCTTCAGCCCTTATGCGCCGTCGAGCCGGTTGTTCCTCAATATCCTGTACGGCGATCCGGGGCTGGTCGGCCTGCCTGTGACGGGCGAGGACGCACCCGACCTGATCGACTGGCAGGCGGCGATCCCGCAGCGGATCGCGCATCTGCGTCGCGCGTTCGATGCGCGGACTGATGCGATCCGCGATGCGGTGGCGGCGTTCGCGGTCGAGGGGGGCGACGAACTGGTTCGCCATGCCCGTTTCGATGCGCTGCACGCGCATTTCTTCGGGCAGGGCGCGCGGGGCTGGCAGGACTGGCCCGCCGCGTTCCACGATCCGGCCGGCGACGCGGTTGCCGCCTTCGCACGGGATCATGCCGATGACGTCGGTTTCTACCTGTTCTGCCAGTGGCTGGCCGATCGCAGTCTGGCCGAGGCGCAGGCCGCGGCGGTGGACGGAGGTATGCGCCTGGGCCTGATCGCCGATCTGGCGGTGGGGATGGACGCGGGCGGCAGCCATGCATGGAGCCGGCGCGACGACCTGATCGCCGGCCTGTCGATCGGTGCGCCGCCCGACCTGCTGGGGCCGGACGGACAGAATTGGGGCATCACCGGCTTTTCCCCGCAGGCGCTGCAACGCACCGGCTTCGCGCCGTTCATCGCGACGATCCGGTCGGCGGTGCGCCATGCCGGCGGCATCCGCATCGATCATGCGATGGGGTTGCAACGGCTGTGGGTGGTGCCGGACGGCCGGTCTGCTAGCGAGGGGGCGTATCTCTCCTATCCGATCGACGACATGCTGCGCGTGCTGGCAATCGAATCGCAGGCGGCGCAGGCGATCGTGATCGGCGAGGATCTGGGCACCGTGCCGGAGGGGTTCCGCCCCCGGCTGGACGCACGCGGCGTGCTGGGGATGCGGGTGATGCCGTTCGAGACGGACGGCGACCGGCTGAAGCCACCCGCCGCCTATGATGCGCAGGCCGCGGCGATGACGGGCACGCACGACCTGCCGACCGTCACCGGCTGGTGGCGCGCGCGCGATCTTGATCTGATCGACGAACTCGGCCGCTCGACCCGGAGCAAAAGCCGTGCCCATGCCGATGAACAGCGCGCACGCGAGCGGACCGGCTGGTGGGACGGATTCATCGCTTCCGGCGTGGCGCACGGGCCGCAGCCCGATCCCGACGACGGCGCACCGGTGGCCGATGCCGCGCTCGGCTTCGTCGGCACCACTCCGTGCGCGATCGCGGTGGTGCCGATGGAAGATGTGCTGGGCCTGATCGAGCAACCCAACCTGCCGGGCACCACCGACGAACATCCCAACTGGCGGCGGCGGATGCCGGCCGACACCGACGATCTGCTGGGGAGCGATGACGTTGCCGCCCGGATCGCCACGATCAATGAAGCGAGAACCGCATGACCCCGCGCGCCACCTACCGGTTGCAACTGCACAAGGACTTCACCTTCGCCGATGCGACGGCGATCGTGCCCTATCTGGACAGGCTGGGCATCAGCCACGCCTATCTGTCGCCGGTCACCACCGCGACGAAGGGGTCTACCCACGGTTACGATGTGGTCGATCCGACCGCGATCAACCCCGAACTGGGCGGCGAGGCGGGGTTCCGCTCGTTCGTCGCTGTTCTCCGCGATCACGGCATGGGCGTCGTGATCGACATCGTGCCCAACCACATGGGCGTCGCGGGCGGTGAGAATGCGTGGTGGAACGACGTGCTGGCGCGCGGCAAGGACAGCGATCATGCCGATGTGTTCGACATCGACTGGCGCACCCCGGTGGTGCTGCCGGTGCTGGGCGATCCGCTGCCCAAGGCGCTGGCGGATGGCGCGATCGCGGTCGAGGGGAACGAGATCGTCGCGTATGGCGAACATCGCTTTCCGCTGCGGCCCGAGGATCACGGCATCGGCGCGGTCGAGGGCGACGAACTGGTCGCCCTGCTCGATCGCCAGCATTACCGGCTGGCGTGGTGGCGCACCGCCGACGACGAACTCAACTGGCGGCGTTTCTTCACCGTCAACGAACTGGCGGGCGTGCGCGTCGGCAACGAGGCGGTGTTCGAGCGCACCCACGAGTTGTATTTCCGCCTGTGGCGCGAAGGGCTGATCGACGGCGTCCGCATCGACCATGTCGACGGGCTGACCGATCCGGTCGGCTATTGCCGCCGCCTGCGCGCCCGGTTCGAGGCGATGACGCGCGCGGACGGCATGCCTGCAATCATCTGGATCGAGAAGATTCTGGGCGCTGGCGAGCCGCTGGCGACCGACTGGGGCATCGACGGCACCAGCGGCTATGATTTCATGGAGGAGGTCGCCGGCCTGCTCCACGATCCCGCCGGCGAGGAACCGTTGGCGACTGCCTGGGCCGCGCTGAGCGGCCGGTCCGCGACGTTCGAGCCGGAGGAATTGCAGGCGCGGCAGGACGAACTGGCGTGGCAGTTCGAGGGGCAGTTGCGTGGGTGCGTCCGCGCCTTCGTGACGCTGGCCGACAGCGATGCCGACAATGTCCTGACCGAGGCGATGCTGCGCCGCGCGATCGAGCGGCTGCTATGGGTGTTCCCGGTCTATCGCACCTACGGATTGGGCGATTCCGCACCGGCCGGCGATGCCGCGATCCGGGCCAAGGCGCGCGAGCGGGTCGATGCGCTGATCCCGCCGGGCGAGGAATTCGTGGTCGACGCGGTGCTGGCATGGCTGGCGGGCGAGGGGCCGGGCGACCGCGATCTGGCGACCGAGGCGGTGCGCCGCTTCCAGCAATTGTCCGCACCCGTCGCGGCCAAGGGCGTGGAGGATACCGCCTTCTACCGGTATGGCCGGTTGCTGTCGCGCAACGATGTCGGCTTCGACGCGACCGTCTTTGCGTGGGAGATCGACGGGTTCCACGAGGCGATGGCGGCACGGGCGCGGAACTGGCCGCGCGCGCTGCTCGCCACCGCGACGCACGATCACAAGCGCGGCGAGGATGTGCGGGCAAGGCTGGCGGTGCTGAGCGAGGTGCCGGACCGGTGGCAGTCGCACGTCGCGCGCTGGAACGAACTGGCGGCGGCGGCACTGGAGGGCGTCGACCCGGCGGATGCGTACATGCTCTACCAGACGCTGTACGGCGCATGGCCGGAAGGGTTGGCGACCGACGATGCCGCCGGGCTGTCGGCGTTCGCCGAGCGCGTCAACGCATGGCAGGAAAAGGCACTGCGCGAGGGCAAGCTGCGTTCGTCATGGGAAGCGCCGCAGGAGGAATATGAGGCGCGGTGCAAGGCCCTGACGGAGACGTTGCTCGATCCAGCGCGATCGGCGGATTTCCTTGCCGATCTGGCCGAACTACATGATGCGACCGAAGCGGCAGCGCGCGCGAACACGCTGGCGCAGATGACGTTGCGGCTGACCGTGCCGGGCGTGCCCGATACCTATCAGGGGACGGAGATGCCCGATCTCAGCCTCGTCGATCCCGACAATCGGCGGCCGGTGGACTATGCCGCGCGGGAACGGGCACTGGCGGATGGCGGATCGCCGAAGCTGGCGGTGCTGGCGGAATTGCTGGCGCTTCGGCGGGCGCATCCGGCGGTGTTTGCCGAAGGTGACTATAAACCCGTGGCAGTATCGGGGGAACGGGCCGGGCATGTCCTCGCCTTCATCCGGCAGGCCGATGACGAGCGGTTGCTGGTCGCGGTGGGGCTGCGGCTGTCCGATATGGACGATGCCGGTTGGTGGGGCGATACGGTGCTGGATGTCGAGGGCGAGATGACTCCGCTCGCGACGCTGTTCAGCGACCGGACCGTGGCGGCGCGTATCCTATAACGTTCCGTCTTTGCGAGCGTAGCGAAGCAATCCAGGGACCTGCATGAAACACTGGATTGCTTCGCTACGCTCGCAATGACGGAGGTAGAGACAAGCGCTACGCCGCTGCCTGCTCCACCTGCCGCCCTGCCACCGTCAGCGCCTTCTCCACCGCGTGGCCGAGCGTGCCGACATAGACATCCGCCCCCAGCGCGCGCTGAATCTGGTCTTCGGTCAGTGCCGCCTCGCCTTCGGGCCACAGGCCGACGAGGATCGCGGCGTCGGGCGCTTCGCGGCGCAGGCGGCGGATCAGGTAGCGCAGGTGGCTGGGGGTGCCGCCGATCTCCAGATAGGACAGGCAGATCAGCCGTGCGCCGGTCAGGTCGACCCGCTCGGTGGCATCGCGGCCGGCGGCGGCATGGGGCACCCGCCGTACGCCGAAGCCGCGCCGGCCGAGCAACTGCGCCAGCATCGCGGTGACTGCATCGTCCAGCACGCCACGCCCGGCGATGCACACGATGCTGCGCGGATCGCGCCAGTCGTCCGGCGCATCGGGCATCGGCCCGGCGGAGGCCGTGTCGTCGGAAAATCCACGCGGTTGCGGCATCGGATGAAGCGAGCGGGCGGGGGCGATGGTGGCCGCGCCATCGTCATGCTCCTCCAGTTCGGCGATCACCGTCAGCATCGATCCGACGATCCGCTTCGCCCCGTCATGATCGATCGCGCCGCGCCGGGCATCTTCCGCCGCCAGCTTCAGGCCGCCCAGCGCCACCTCGTCATAATAGGTGGTCAGCGAACGATCGGTCAGCAGCGCCTCGGCCTGTTCCAGCGCCTCTTCCGGGTCGGCGGCGAGCATCCGTTGGTAGAAGCTCTCGACCGGGGTGAGCGCGGGCTGGTCGCCGAGCAGGATGTCAACGAATTCCAGCGCGGGCACATGCCGCCCCAGCACGACGAGGCACAGCGTCAGCGGCATCGACAGCACGAGGCCGACCGGCCCCCATATCCATGTCCAGAACACCGCCGCCACCACCACCGACAGCGGCGACAGCCCGGTCGAATGGCCATAGAGCAGCGGCTCGACGACATAGCCGACCAGTGGCTCGACCACCGCGAACAGGATCGCCACCGCGATCACCATGCCCCAGCCCGGATCGACCCCGGCCGCCAGCGCCAGCGGCAGCGCCGCGCCTAGCAGCGCGCCGATATAGGGCACGAAGCGCAGGATGCCGGCAAGGATACCCCATAGTGCGGGCACCGGTAGCCCGATCGCCCAGAGCCCGATCGCGATCACCGTGCCGAAGCTGGCGTTCACCGCCAGTTGCGACAGGAAATACTTGCTCAATCGCGCCCCGGCATCGTCCATCGCCAGCGTGGTGCGGTGCAGGTCCGACGATCCGAAGACGCGGATCAGGCGATCGCGCAGGTCCTCCTTCTGCATCAGGATGAAGATCGCGACGACCAGCACGATCACGAACGTCTCGAACGGGGCCAGCACCGGCCCCAGCACCTGCCCGGCGACGTTCAGCGCATCGGGCTGTTCCTCCGCGATCCGCACCGGCACCGGCGCACGGGCGCGGCTGGCCAGCACGCGTTCGGTGTTGGTCTGGGGCGGGCCGGCGACCGGTGCGGCGGCGGGTGACCGGTCGTGCGTGAAGAAGGCGGCCCGGTCGGCGGCGAATTTCTTGGCACCGTCGATCTTGTCGCTGATCGTGCGGGCATAGCGCGGCGCGTCGCCGACCAGCGAGGCGCCCTGCATTCCGACGATCGTGCCGACCCCGCCGAGCAGCCCCAGCGCGACCAGCACCGACACCATCACCGCCAGCGCCTTGGGCGCGCGCAGGCGGCGCAACGCGGCGACGATGGGCGACAGGACGAACGACAGCAGGATCGCCAGCGTGATCGGGATCAGCACGTCCTTGGCGAAGAACAGCCCGGCGATCACCACCACGCCCACCGCCAGCCCGAGCAGGCCGTCGCGCCCCGGCACCTGCGCCGGCGTGACCTGTGCCGGCCCCGGTCGCCGCGTCGGGGCGATAAGTGTTTGATCGGCCTTGGCCATGCGGCAGTCCCCTTCGAAGTCGCGTCGACGATTCGATCGGGCTTCATCGGTCGGAACGTCGGCTGCGACCCGGTCGTTCCGGAAGCATGACGAACGAAACGCCGAGAGCGGCAAATGACGGGGCCGGCGGTGCGGCAAAGGAGCCGGGCCATGCCGCGCACAGCCCATGGGCGATCCCCGCCAAGGGGTGGAAGGCGATCCTCGTGCGGACCTGGCGCGAGGCGGGGGAGGACAATATCGGCCTGATCGCGGCAGGCGTCGCCTTCTACGCCTTCCTGTCGATCGTGCCGCTGCTGGGGGCGGTCGTGCTGATCTACGGCATCGTCGCCGATCCCTCGACCGTCAGCGCCAACGTCGCCGCGCTGACCGGGGTGATGCCGCGGCAGGTCGCCGCGATGATCGGCGAACAGTTGTTGCAGGTCGTCACCACGTCGAAGGATGCCAAAGGGTTCGGTCTGGTCCTTGCGCTGGCGCTGGCGCTGTACGGCGCGATGCGCGGGTCGGAGGCGGTCGTGACCGCGCTGAACGTCGCGTACGAGGAGCATGAGGATCGCGGCTTCGTGAAACAGAAGCTGCTGGCGCTGGGGGTCACGCTGGGCGCGGTGGTCGTCGCGCTGGCGGCGATCCTGTCGGTGGCGATGATGGCGTTCCTCGATTCCCTGATCCCCGGTGCGCCGCCGGCGGTGCTGGTGCTGACCCGGCTGGTGTCCTACCTGATCCTGGCCGGGCTGGGCGCGGCGGGGGCGGCGACGCTCTATCGCTACGGGCCGGACCGGGCGCATGCGAAATGGGCATGGCTGACGCCGGGATCGGTGGCGGCGACGGTGATCTGGATCGCGATGACGGTGGGGTTCGGATTCTACGTCGCCAATTTCGGCAGTTACGACGCGACCTACGGATCGCTGGGCGCGATCGTGGTGATGCTGACCTGGCTGTCGCTATCCGCCTATGTCTTCCTGCTGGGGGCGGAACTGAATTCCGAACTGGAACGCCAGACCGATGTCGACACCACCATCGGCCCCGATCGCCCGCCGGGCGAACGCGGCGCGGCGGTTGCGAATGATGCAGGGCCCCCGCGGGCGCCGGCGTCGATTCCGCCGGTCTGGATCGGGGTGGCCGGGCTGGCGGTGATGCGCGCGGGGAAGCCGATCGGGGTCGCCCTGATCGCCACGGCAATCGCCCTACGCTGGCGCGGAAAACGTTGATCCGGCACAATTGTGCGACAATTGCCTGATAGCGGCTCGCCCATCAGGGAGAGAGACGTGATGAAGGCGATCGGGTTGATGGTGGCTGCGGGCGTGATGCCGGTGGCGGCGATGGCGCAACAGGCGCCCGGTACGCCGGCCACCGCACAGGACGCGACGCCGGCGACCACCGCCGGCACGACCGACAGCGGCGGGGGCACGGCGGAGGAGGCGGGGAGCGACGAGGAGATCACCGTCACCGGCACCCGGCAGGCGGGATCGGTGGTTGGCGACATCCCGCCCGACCAGACCCTGAACGCGGCAGACATCCGTTCCTACGGCGTCAGTTCGGTCAGCGACCTGCTGGCCGAACTGGAGCCGCAGACGCGCAGCGGCCGGGGCGGCCCGCCCGTGGTGCTGCTGAACGGCAAGCGCATCTCCGGCTTCCGCGAAATCCGCGACATCCCGACCGAGGCGATCCAGCGCGTCGAGATTCTGCCCGAGGAGGTCGCGCTGAAATACGGCTATCAGGCCGACCAGCGCGTGGTGAATTTCGTGCTGCGTCGCCGGTTCCGCGCGCTGACCGTCGAAGCAGCGGACCGTCAGTCGACCGATGGCGGGCGCAACACGCCCGAGGCGGAGGTCGACCTGCTGCGCATCCGCAACGATGTGCGCACCAACCTGCACCTGGAATATCAACAGAGTTCGTCGCTGCTGGAATCGCAGCGCGATATCGTCGCGGCCGCCGGCGACAATCCCGCCAATCCCGGTTTCGACCAGCGTCCGTTCCGCACGTTGTTGTCGCAAAGCCGCAATTTCAACGCCAATGGCGTCTATGCGCGCCCGTTCCTCGGCACCTCCGCCTCGATCAACGGCAGTATCGAGACGACCGAATCGACCGGTCTTTTCGGCCTGCCCGTGGTGTCGCTGACGGTGCCGGCCGGCGGTCCGTTCGCGGCGGGCACGGTGACGCGTCGGGTCGAGGATGCCGATCCGCTCCGCCAGCGCCGTACCGGCGTGACCGCGCATCTGGGTACGACGCTGAACGGTGAATTCGGGCGCTGGCGCTGGTCGTTCACCGGCAATTACGACCGGGACGAGACCTGGACCCGGACCGATACCGGGCTGGATACGACCGCCGTCCAGACGCGGCTGACCGCCCTCGACCCCACGCTCGATCCCCGTACCGTCGCCACCGCCGGCCTGTTCGGGCCGCTGTTGCAGAACCGGGCACGATCGGTCTCGTCGCAGGGTGGCGGCGACATGCTGGTCAACGGCACGCTGTTCGAACTGCCGGCGGGATCGGTGTCGACCAGTTTCCGGATCGGCGCCAGTACCAGCGAGTTCGATTCGCGATCGACCCGCCTGGGTACGACGACCACCGGCAGCATCTCGCGCGATATCGTCAACGGGCAGGCCAATATCGACCTGCCGATCGCCAACCGCACCCGTGGTGGGCTGGAGGCGCTCGGCTCGCTGTCCGCGAACCTCAATCTGGGCGTCGACCGGCTGTCGGATTTCGGTACGCTGGTCAGCACCGGCTATGGCCTCAACTGGTCGCCGATCGAGGGACTGCGGCTGATCGGATCGGTCACCGATCAGGAGCAGGCGCCGACCGCGCAGCAACTGGGCGGACCGACCGTCATCACCCCCAATGCCCGCGTGTTCGATTACGTCCGTGGTACCACTGCGACGGTGACGACGATCAGCGGCGGCAATCCGCTGCTGTCGAGCAACGAGCGGCACATCGAGCGATTGGGGCTGACACTGAAGCCATGGACGCAACGTGATCTCGTCCTGACCGCCAGTTATACGCGGACCAAGACAGACGATGCGGTGCGCAACTTCCCCGCCGCGATCGCCTCGATCGAGCAGGCGTTTCCGGATCGGGTGGTGCGCGATGCGACCGGCCAGTTGCTGCGGCTGGACACGCGGCCGATCAACTTCGCGCGGCTGAACGAATCCGAACTGCGCTGGGGTTTCAACTTCTCGAAGCCGCTGCAATCGAAGGTGCAGCGCGAACTGGCGGCGTTCCGTGCCGGCACCGGGCCCAATCCGTTCGCGGGCATGACCCCGCCGGCCGGCGCGCAACGACCGGAGGGGGCGGATGCGCGACCGCAGGCCAACGCGGCGGGTGGCGATCGACCGGCACCCCCGGGCGGCGGTGCCGGCGCGCGGGGCCCGGGCGGCTTTGCCGGCCGCGGCGCCGGCGGTGGTGGAGGACGGCTCAATTTCGCCGTCTATCACACCTGGCACATCACCAACCGCGTACTGATCGCGGAGAACGGCCCGTCGCTCGACTTGCTGAACGGCGATGCGATCAGCGCGACGGGCGGCCAGCCGCGACATGAACTGGAAGGTCAGGCGGGCTACACCAACAATGGTCTGGGTGCCCGGCTGTCGGTCAATTACCGCAGCCCGACCGAGGTGCGGACGCTGGCCAGCACCGACGACCTGCGCTTTTCCGACCTGACGACCGCCAATCTGCGGCTGTTCGTCGATTTCGGCGGGCGGATCGACTGGGTGCGGGCGCATCCATGGTTGCGCGGCGCCCGCGTGGCGTTCGAGATCAGCAACGTATTAAACCAGCGGCAGCGCGTGACGGACGACACCGAGACGACGCCGGTCAGTTATCAGCCCGACTATCTGGACCCGGTAGGCCGCACGGTGCGGCTGTCGATCCGCAAGTTGTTCTTCTGACGGCTTGGAACCCGTCATGGTGAGCGTAGTGAAACCCACCCTGCCGTCATTGCGAGCGTAGCGAAGCAATCCAGGGCGTCACGCGCTGGACTCTGGATTGCTTCGCTACGCTCGCAATGACGGAAATAGGATGGCTGATGCCTGATGCCGCTGGTGTCAGGCGGGACGGATCAGTGCGCGTGGCGGTGTTTCACCTTGTGGACCACGACCGCGATCACACCCCCGACGATCAGGCCGACGATGCCCGATCCGATCGCGGTAACGATCCACGCCAGCACGCCGTGCAGCCCCGGCACCGCACCCGCCACCGCTTCCGCCGCGTGATGGATGACGTGTTCCGGCCCGGCCCAGCCCAGCCCGGCAAGGCCGTGGACGATGATGCCGCCGCCGACCCAGATCATCGCGGCCGTGCCGATCGTCGCCAGCGCGGTCATGATGACGGGCATCGCCTTCACCATTCCCCGACCCAACGCCTGCGCGGCGGCCGACGGGCGCTTGGCGAGGTGGAGGCCGATATCGTCCAGCTTCACGATGATCGCCACCGCGCCATAAACACCCGCGGTGATGGCGAGCGCGACAAGAGCCAGCGCCACCGCCTGCGCGACGATGCTGGTGCCCGCGACCTCTGCCAGCGCGATCGCCATGATCTCGGCGGACAGGATGAAGTCGGTGCGGACCGCACCCGATACCTTCTGTTTTTCGAGCTCTGCCGGCGTCGTCGCCTCGGCTGCCGTATCTTCGGCGGCGTGATGGCCGGATATCGCCTCCCACGCTTTTTCCGCCCCCTCGAACGACAGATAGGCGCCGCCCACCATCAGCAGCGGCGTCAGCGCCCAGGGGGCAAAAGCGCTCAGCAGCAGCGCGACCGGCAACAGGATCAGCAGCTTGTTGCGGATCGACCCCAGCGCGATCTTGCCGATGATCGGCAGTTCGCGTGCCGGGCTGAGCCCGACGACATAGCGCGGGGTGACCGCGGTGTCGTCGATCACCACGCCGACCGCTTTGGTCCCTGCGCGCCCCGCCGCCGCGCCGACATCGTCAAGCGATGCCGCCGCCAGCCGCGTGATCCCGGCGACGTCGTCCAGCAGCGCGGCCAAACCCGATGGCATATTATTCTCCCCAGCAATCGATGCCCGTCTGTGCGTTGAGCGTGACGGTGGCAATCCCCCGCCGCAAATGCGTCAGGCGGGTGGATGATCCGTGACTGTCACCGGCTGCACCGACGGATAGGGCATCACCAGCGTGCCATCGGGCGCGGCGGTGAAACTGGTCTGGGTCGGGTAGGGGATCGATATCCCTTCCGCCGCGAAGCGCCGCAGCAACGACACCATGATCCGGTCTCGGGTGGCGTGCGCGGTCGGCCAGTCATCGCCTGGCACGTCGAACTGCAACGCGAAGTCGAGCGAACTGGCACCGAAGCTCTCGAACCCGGCACGCGCCACCTTGCCGCCTTCGCCTTCGACGATCTCGGTCAGGATGGCGGGGATGCGCGCCAGCGTGTCGGGCGGGGTTTCATAGGCGACGCCGATCGTGAAGGGCACGCGGACGTGATCGCGATTGGAGATGTTCTGGATCTCCTTGTCGAGCAGCTGCCGGTTGGAGATCACCCGCATCTCGCCCCCGAACGAGCGGATGCGGGTGGATTTCAGCCCGATCGCCTCGATCACGCCCGTCGTCGTGTCGTACGATACCTTGTCGCCGCGCCGGAACGGGCGGTCGAAGATGATCGCCAGCGCGGCGAACAGGTCCGCGAAGATGCCCTGCGCGGCAAGGCCGATCGCGATGCCGCCGACGCCCAGACCCGCGACGAGGCCGGTGACGTTCACCCCGACATTGTCCAGCACCACGACCAGCGCGATCGCGAACAGCGCGACGGTGACGAGCAGCCGGATCAGCCCCATCGCGGACAACAGCGCCTCGCCTGCATAATGCGCGGACTGGGTACGATGCTCGATCGCGCCTAGGATGATCTCGCGCGCCCAGCTGGCCGCTTGGAAGACCGAGGCGACCGTCCACAGGAACGTGATCGTCGTATCGATCTGCGACGGCGCGCCGGCATAGCCGACCACCAGTTTGGCGGCGAGCATCAGGATGAAGAAATTGCCCGTCTTCACCAAAGCCCGGCCGATGATCGATGCCCAGCCGGCCCGCCCCTGCGGATCGCGCACCGCCAGCCGTCCGGCCAGCCGGCGCGCGCCGTGCAGCACGACGACGATGGTCGCGCCGATCGCGAAGGCGATCAGGATCTGCAGCCAGTGGGTGTGAAGCCATTCACCGCTGGCGGCAACGATCCCGCGGGTCTGGACGGCGACGTCACTGGCGTCGAACAGCGGCTCCTGCGCGTTGGCGGCGGCGGTAGTGGACATGGGTAAGACTCTTCAGGCTGCTTTGGCCAAGGGGGCGGCAAGCGTGGCGGTGGCGGGGGTGCCCGCCTCCAGAAAGGCGATCAGCCCGCATTCGCAGCGGGACATATAGCGTTTGGCGCGGGGCAGGCGCAGCGCCTGCCGAAACGCGGACTGCCCCTTTTTGACGAGGCCGATCAGCGCGGGGTGGACATAGCTTTTCCGTGCGATCGCGGGCGTGTTGCCGAGGCGTTCGACCACCGGTTCCAGCATTGCCTTCAGGCTGAGATCGCGTTCGGCATGAGCCAACGCCTCGAACGCCGCGACGCTGGCGCCCCAGGTGCGGAAATGCTTGGCGGTGAAATCCTGCCCGCTCGCGCGCCGGATATAATCGTTGACGTCGGACGAACTGACCGGGTGCGCGGCCCCCTCCGCGTCGACCCAGGCGAACAAATGCTGTTCGTCCAGGTCCTGCATCTTCTTCACGGTGCGGGCGAGCGACCGGTCGGTCACTGCCATGTCGCGTTCCTTGCCCGATTTGCCCTTGTAGCGCAGCCGCAGCGTCGCGCCCTTCACCTCGCCGTGCCGCTTGCGCAGCGTCGTCGCACCGAAACTCCGGTTCGCGGCGGCATAGGCCTCGTTGCCGACACGGATATGGCCGATGTCGAGCAGGCGGACCACGGCGGCGATCGCCCGGTCGCGGGTCAGGCCGCGCTCATGCAGGTCGGCATCGATCCGCCGGCGGATTTTGGGCAGGGCATGGCCGAAATCGGCGCAGCGCTCGTATTTCGCCGCCTCCTGCGCCTCGCGAAACCCGGTATGATAGCGATATTGCTTGCGGCCCTTCTCGTCCCAGCCGACTGCCTGAATATGGCCATTGGGGTTCGGGTTGAACCATGCATCGCCATAGGCGGGGGGCAGGCCGATCGCGTTCAGCCGGTCGATCTCGTCGCGGTCGCTGACCCGGTCGCCGCCCGGCTGGTGATAGGCCCAGCCGTCACGCAGTTTCCGGCGGGTGATCCCCGGTTTCGAGTCGTCCGCATACACGATCCGCGCGGCCATCGGTGCTCCTTCGCTTCGACCGGGCCAATGCGCGGGCCGGGGGCTTCGTTCCGGTGATGCGCTGGAACAGGCACCCCCGGCGGTGGGTTGAGGTCGCTCACCTAATGCTGGAGTGCCCCATGGCCGATCTATCCAACGCCCGCGTGCTGATGCTGGCCGCCGACGGTTTCGAGACGGTGGAATTGTTCGAACCCCGCCGTGCGCTGGAAGCGGCCGGGGCAACCGTCACGCTCGCCTCGATCCGTCTCGACCCCATCCAGGGGATGGAGCAGGACCTGAACAAGGCCGAAACCGTCACGCCGGATCTGACGCTGGATCAGGTCGATACCGACGATTACGACGCGCTGGTACTGCCCGGTGGCACTAGCAATCCCGACAAGCTGCGGCTGGAGGAGCGCGCGGTCGAGATCGTTGCGGAGTTCATGGAGGACGACAAGATCGTTGCCGCGATCTGCCATGGCCCATGGTTGCTGGTCGAGGCCGATGTGGTCGATGGGCGCACGCTGACCGGCTATCCCTCCATCCGCACCGACCTGGAAAATGCCGGGGCCGAGGTGGTGGACCGCGAGGTGGTGGTCGACGGCAACCTCATCACCAGCCGCAACCCGGACGATCTGCCCGCCTTCAACCGCGCAATCATCGATGCGCTGGTCGAGGAACTCGCCGACGAACCCGCCTGACGCCGATCTCCGGCGACTGCGATAAATGTGAATTTGGCAGTCAACAGAAATGCGGTATAACGACATCTACCAGCGGCTGGTTGAAGCCGTTCGTTAGGCTGTTCGTATGACCCGCCCCGCCCGCGCCCGATATATCAGCTGGTTGCCGGCCGCCGGAGCCGTGGCGGGGGCGGGCGGCGGTGCAATGGGTGTCGTGGCCATGTCGCCGGCCTCTCTGGATGACACGATCCGTATAGTGGGGCTGGCGGGGTTGCCGGACGGGACGACACTGGCGATCGCCGCGGCCGTCATCGTAGGTGCGGTATGCTGGGCGGTGCTGTACCTGCTCTGGGGCAGGGGCGGCGTGTTTAACCCCGCCCGGCGCGGGCGACCGGTGGTCCCGCCGCGCCGGCTGGTGCACCAGCCCGCAGCCCAGCCACGGCCGCGAGCGCAATGGCCGATCGCGGCGGTCGATATTCCGGCCCCTACGCCGAGGGCGCGGCCCTTGCCCGCCGACCTCAACCAGCCCCTGTCGGCATTCGATCCGAACTCGATCCCTTCGGTGTCGTTCGAGTCGATCCGTCGCCGGGGGCTGCGGCCGAAAAGCTGACCTGCAAAACCGCTTGCCGCGTTTCGAACCTTTGGTATGCTCGGTGGAACAAGAACACCGGGAGAGATCATGGCCGTCCCCCTCGACGCCGCCGTATCGGGTGCGGGCGCTTCGCCCCATGCTTCGCGTTATGCCTGGTACGTTCTGGGCATCCTGTTCGTGGTCTATGTCCTCAATTTCGTCGACCGGCAGATCATCTCGATCCTGGCGGAGGATATCAAGCGCGACCTGAACCTGCGGGATGAGGATCTCGGCTTCCTCTACGGCACGGCGTTCGGAGTCTTCTATTCACTGTTCGGTATCCCGCTGGGGCGGCTGGCGGACAATTGGCATCGCGGGCGGCTGATGGTGATCGGGCTGGCGCTGTGGTCGACGATGACCGCCTTGTCGGGCCTGTCGCGATCGGGCGGCGATCTTGCCGCCGCACGGATCGGCGTCGGCATCGGCGAGGCGACGGCCAGTCCCTCCGCCTATTCGCTGATTTCGGACTGGTTTCCCAAGCGGCTGCGCGCCACTGCGCTGTCGATCTATTCGGCCGGCCTGTATGTCGGCGGCGGCGTGTCGCTGTTCATCGGTGGGCTGATCGTCCAGAACTGGAACCGGGCATGGCCGACCGGCGGGCCGTTCGGGCTGGTCGGCTGGCAGGCGGCGTTCATGGCGGTGGGCATTCCCGGCCTGATCGTCGCGCTGTGGATCGCCACGCTGCGCGAACCGGTGCGCGGCGCAGTGGAGGGGTTGCCTCCGCCCGCCCCGCACCCCGCGCCGTTCCGCGCCTTCGGCGCCGAACTCGTCACGATCATCCCGCCGTTGACGCTGATCGGCGCATGGGCGGGCGGGGCACGGGCACTGGCGGTCAACCTGCTGGCGGCCGGCATCACCGTCGCGGTGGTGTCGGGCCTGATCGCCATCGGCGAGCCATGGCCGCAATGGACTGCGGTCGGGATCGGGGCCTATGCCGTCTTCTCATGGGCCTGCGCGCTGCGGCGGCGCGACCCTGCGGCGTTCGCACTGATCGTCGGGACGCCTGCCTTCATCTGTACCGTCGTCGCCTATGGGCTGAACGCGTTCCTCGCCTATGCCGCCAGTTTCTGGGCCGCGCCCTATGCGCTGCGCGTGCTGGGCGCGTCGCCCGCCACCGCCGGTTTCTACATCGGCGGCACCGGCGCGCTGGCGGGGTTTCTGGGCGTGACGCTGGGCGGGATGATCGCGGACCGGTTGCGTGCGCGCCATCCGGCGGGGCGGCTGATCGTGGTGATCTTCGGCGCGGTGGTCCCGGTCCCCTTCCTGGTCATGGCGTTCACCGCATCGAGTACCGCCATGCTTTATCCGATGCTGTTCCTGGCGCAGATCACCGCCAGTTGCGCGCTGGGATCGGCCGCCGCGACGACACAGGATCTGGTATTGCCCCGCATGCGCGGCACCGCGACCGCGACCTTCTTCATCGGCACGACGTTGCTCGGGTTGGCGCTCGGCCCCTATCTGGCCGGGCGGGTGTCGTCGCTGTCGGGCAGTCTGTCGACCGGGATGCTGTCACTGTTGCTCAGCGTGCCGATCACGCTGGCCGCTGCGATCGCCGCATACCGTCTCGTTCCCGCCGCCGAGGCCACGCGCGAGGCGCGGGCACGGGCGGCGGGGGAGGCGATCTAGGATCGGGGCCGGCTGGGGTCAGCTCTGGCGGAAGACACCGCAGACGATCCGGCCACCGCTGTTGCCAGAAGGGTCGGTCTTCAGATCGTCCGGATTGGCGTGGACGACCATCGCCGATCCATCCGCATCCAGCACGCCGTCGATCGTCGCGCCCGGCACCGTCACGCCCAGCGTGCCGCGTCCGTCGGTGCCGACGATCAGGTTCGGCAGGTCGCCGTTATGCGGCCCCTGCGGGTTCATCGTGCCATGCTGCGTGCCCGCCGGGTTCCAGTGCGCGCCGGCGGTGGTGAAATCGGGCGCGTCGCAGCGGCCGACCATGTGGACATGCGCGCCATGCGTGCCGGGCGGCATCGCCTTGCCGTCGATTGTGAAGCGTACGCCGCCGCCGACTTCGGTGGCGGTCGCGCGTCCGACATCGGCCCCCGCGGCGGTGCGCAACAACGCGACGGCAGTGCGGCCGCCGGGAACCTGTTCGCCCATCTCCACCTTGGCCGCGCCGTCGCGTTGACAGCCGGCCAGCGCCAGCGCCGCCAGCCCGATCACCATGCCCGTCGTCATCGTCCGCATCGTATTCTCCCCGTTGTCAAATATCGTATCCATGCGAACCAGCAGCAGTCGCCCCGGTTCCCAGCGGCCAGCGCGCCACCGTTTCATAGGCGGCGCCGCCCCGCGCCAGATGGCTGCGATAGAGGATCAGGTGCGGCAGCGCGAACGGTTCGCTGGCCAGGGCGGCATGACGGGCAAGCCATTCGCCCGGCTCCGGCCCCGCGCCGGCCGATCGCGCCAGCCGCGCGACCGTGACGTGCGGGTGATATCGCCGCCGCTCCGGCGGTAGCCCCGCCTGCGCGCATGCCCGCTCGACCCGCGCATGAAGGTCGGCCAGCACCGCGGCAGGCGCGACGCCCGCCCATAGCGTATCGACCCGGCCGCGCTGCCCGAACGATCCGACCCCTGCCAGCGTAACGATCGGCGCGGCGGGCAGATGAACATGGCCCAGGGCGACCGCCAAGTCCTCCGCCTGCGGCCGTTCCACCTCGCCGACAAAGCGCAGCGTCAGGTGCAACTGTTCGTCATCCTGCCAGCGCGCCGCCGACACGCCGTCCATCAGGTCGAACAATATCTCGCGGATCGGCGGCGGCGGGCGCAGCGCGATGAACAAGCGCATCATGACAGCGTTGTTAACACCGATACGGCCAAACCGCACGACCGCTTTCGCTTGAAAACGGCAGGGGCAGGGGCGATATTGCAACCAGCCGGCATCTGGCCGGCACCAAGGAGATTTCTTCAGATGGCAAACTGGTCTGATCCTCGGCCCACCGCCGCGCCGTTCGGGACGACGCGCGCGCGGGCGGGTGACGCGGCCTATGACGCGGGTCTGCGTTCATACATGCTGTCCGTGTACAACTACATGGCGTCGGGCGTCCTGCTGACGGGCATCGTCGCACTGCTGTTCGCGACGAGCGGATATGCCGAGGCGGTGTTCACGCAGCCTGGTATCCTGAAATACGTCATCATGTTCTCGCCGCTGGCGATCGTGTTCGCGATGAGCTTCGGCCAGGGACGGATGTCGACCGGCACGATGCAGGCGATGTTCTGGGGCTTCGCGGTCCTGATGGGTCTGTCGCTCTCGACGATCTTCCTGCAGTACAGCCCGGTCGCGATCGCACAGGCGTTCTTCGCGACCTCGGCGGGCTTCGTGGCGCTCAGCCTTTATGGCTACACCACGAAGAAGGATCTGTCGGCGTTCGGCACCTTCCTCATCATCGGTGTGGTCGGCCTGCTCGTCGCCAGCGTCATCAACATGTTCGTGCAGTCCGGTCCGCTCGGCATGCTCATCAGCGCGGTCGGCGTGCTGCTGTTCGCGGGTCTGACGGCTTATGACACGCAGCGTACCAAGAGCCTGTACGCGCAGGTCGCCGGTACCGACATGCAGGGCAAGGTCGTCATCATGTCGGCGCTCAGCCTGTATCTCGACTTCATCAACATGTTCCTGTTCATCCTTCGTCTGTTCGGCGCCAGCCGCGACTGATCGGATGACGGTGTGATATCGGGAGGCTCGGCGGGCGACCGCCGGGCCTCTTTTCTTATGTGCCTCGTCCTCGATGCCTCCGACTAAGGAATCCCCGATGCCCGTCCGTCTGGCGATCGAAGCCGACCTGGATTACTGGCTTCCCGAACCTGCCGACATATTGCTCCAGCTGGAAGCGGCGGCCCTGCCCGATCAGCGACTGGACAGTCGTGCGCTGACGGTCTGGTCCGATCACCCGATCGCCGCGACCGACGGTGACGAGGGGATGGGCCAGCGGTGCTGGGCACGCACGCAGTACCGGTTGATGGCACAGTACCGCGCGACCGTGACGGTCGACCGGGTCGCGGTCGATATCGCGGCGCTGCCGCCTACCCCCCCGCGGGCGCTGCCCGGTGCGGTGATCCCCTATCTGTTGCCGAGCCGCTATTGTCAGTCGGACCGGCTAGAGGGTTTCGTGCGGCGTGAATTCGGCGGTCTGAGCGGGGGCGCGATGGCGCAGGCGTTGCTGGAATGGACCAGGGGTGCACTGATCTATCGTTCCGGCGTCAGCCAAGGGGATACGACCGCGCTCGACACCTTCGCCAGCCGGATGGGGGTGTGCCGCGATTATGCGCATCTACTAGTATCGCTGGCGCGGGCAGCGGAAATCCCCGCCCGCTGCGTCGGCGCCTATGCGCCCGGCGTAGAACCGCCCGATTTCCATGCCGTGGTCGAACTGTGGCTGGATGGCGCATGGCGGCTGGTCGATCCGACCGGCATGGCGCGGGTGGAGGAGATCGTCCGCATCTGTGTCGGCCGGGATGCCACCGATATCGCGTTCATGACCGTGTTCGGCACCGCTTTCTTCCAGGCGCAACGGGTGGCGGTACACCGGCTGGACGGTTGAGAGGAACGGGGGCGTCTTCCGATCGTTTTCGGAGGGTAATGATTTGAAAGGACGCTCAAGATGACCGACATCGACGATCGCGCGCTCGACAGCCTGTCCGTGGCCCCCGCCGACGACGAACGCGAAGGCCGCAGCCCCCGTCAGGACGCGGGGCAGGATAAATCGATCGCCAAGCGCCTCCAGAAGAATCCCGACAGCATCGATGCTCGGTTGGACAACGGACTGGACGAAACGATGGACGGCAGCGATCCGGTCGCGATTTCCGAGCCCAATGGGCGCGGCGATTTCGTCCCATCGTCGGGCTACGACGAAGCGGACAAGCCCGCCGATAAGTGATTGTCCGGACGCGGGGCCGCACATGGCAGCCCCGCGTCACTCGGCTCGTCGCATCGCATGTTGCAGCGCAACCGGTTTCGTCGTTCCCTGTGATCCACCGGGTGAGCAGACCGGAAGTCTGGTGTTAACCATTCTTGCGGCACGATCACTCGGGTTGATGCAACCAGTAGGCGGGGTGATGCGATGGGATCGAGGAAGAAACCGGCCGAAGGCGCGATGACATTGGCCGAGATGAAGGAATTCGCCAGCTTTCCGGCAGCGACCCAGCGATATATCCGCCGGTCGCTCGATGTCGGACTCGACCGTGACGATGCCATGACCCGCTGGTCGCGCGACGTGGTGGAAGCGGCCAGCATTCGGGCGCAGGCCCGCCTTTACCGTTCGCTCCCGGCACTGCGCGAACTGGTACCCGAAGATAGTGGGCTCGACTCGATCGAACCGTTCATCGCACCGCTCATCACCATCGTCGCATTCGATCTGGGGCAGGGGCGATTGCCGAGTTTCTCGGCCGCGCGCTTCCTGTACGAACGACTGGTCGGGGCCGAGGTGCGGCCATGGCTGCCCGCTGCCTTCTGCGCGGCGGCGGCGCTGCCCCATCTACATCCCGAATTGCGGCGCAAACTGCTTCAGTCGATCAGCGAGGCGGCGGCAACGGCATCGGGCTGGTCGAACCGTCAGCCGGCCTTTTTCCCCTATTGGGTGGAAAAGGTGGACACCGGGCAATCGCTGGCGAACTGACCGCCACCACCACGTCGGGGATCAGCGGCAGGCGCGCCAGCCCATGGCCCCTCGCGCCGCCTGATCGAGGTGGAGGTGGTCGCGGTGCGCCGCGTTGTAATCGGGCGACAATGTCGTCGCGAACAACTTGCAGGCGCCGTCGCGCACCATGTGCAGGAACCGAGCCTTCGCGTCGTCGCCGCGCCAGTCGCCCACCACGCTGATCCGCCGACCATTGGCCAGCCGGAATCCTGCGATGTCGACCGCGTCCGCCGTCGCATGTTCGCTCCAGTTGCCGGTGTCGCGGCCATAGAGGCGGCGACAGCTGTAGCTGCCGAAATGGTCGATCCGCGTCACGCGTGAGCCGAACAGCCGTTCGGCAGCCGGCTGGACGACATGCCATTCCCACGCCGCCAGTGCTGCGGCGACCGGGCAGGCGACACCGAGCCCGGCGGGGGCGAAATCGATCCGTCGCGATCCTCCTGCCGTGAAACGCACGCCATCCGCATAACCGCATTGCCCTTCCCCCGATCGGGGCGGCAGCGCGGTGTAACGAACCCCCGCGCGGTCGAGCAGTACGCGGCAGGCCGGAAAATCATCGGTCAGGGCGGTCAGCTTGCGGCCGGTGAACAGCCCGACCGGACGACCCAGGTCGACCGCCGTCCAGGGCAGGTCCTGGGGCCGGCCGCGCAGCATCGCCCAGCCGACGAACAGGAGCGCCAGCGCGATGCCGCCCCACACCAGCAGGCCGGCGATCCGCCGCACGTTCCGCATCAGCCGCGCACCGCTTGCCCGATCGGCTCGGCGGTAACCGGATAGCCGAGTTCGGTCGGGATGCAGAGATGATCGATATCGCCGCGTCGTTCGATATAGGGTATGATCGTGATCACCGGATACGCACCGGCATCGGCGACCGCCGCCGCGAACGATCCGAACTGCGCCAGCCGTTCCAGATTGCGTCGGGTCGGATAGATCAGCGTCATCCGCCCGGCCGCTGCTTCAGCCAGTGCGGTGGCCGCGGTCAGCCAGACCAATCGGGCATTCTCCGTCCCGTCGACTTTGGCGGGTACCGATCCGTCGGGCAATTGCGCGAGATAAAAGCGGGTGTCGAAGATGCGCGACATCCGATGCGCCGGGCACCAGCGCGCGAACGGCACCATGACCGTCGGATCGATCGTCAGACCCTCCTGCGCCAGCAGCCCGCCGAACGCCTGACCGGCATGAAGGCCGGCGCGCAACCGCCGTGTCATGGCCGGCGAGGGTGGGGGGGAAAGACCGATCGCCAGCCCCACTTCCTCCAGTGTCTCGCGGATCGCGGCGACACGGGCGGCGCCGTCGTCATCCGCATCGCCGATCACCGCCGCCAGTGCGTGGTCACCGGGATCGACGCGCCCACCCGGAAACACCATCGCGCCGCCGGCAAAGGCCATCGATCTGGCGCGCTCAACCATCAGCAGGTCGGGCGCACGGCCAGGTACGTCGCGCAGGATCACCAGCGTGGCGGCGGGAATGGCGGGAGTGGTGTTGGGCGGCAACGTCATCGTGCCCCCTCAACGCGCGGGGCGGCGGATGATCCCGGCGGTCTGCGGCAGCAAGCGGAAGGACGAAGGTGGGTGGTGGAGCTGAGGGGAATCGAACCCCTGACCTCTGCAGTGCGATTGCAGCGCTCTCCCATCTGAGCTACAGCCCCGCCCGCCCTTCGGCATCAACCGGCATAGCCGGGTGCGTCGCATTTAGACGGCCGATCCGGGCATTGCAAGCCGTGCCGATATTCGGTTTCATCAACGGCAGGGCGGCGCAGGAACGCGATAGTCCGCCCGTCTTTGTCCGGCGATTTTCGGAACATCGGCCGTATCGTACCGTTTTCCATCCGTGTCACGACCGCCCGATAAACGGGGGTCGCCACCGCAGGAGAATGGAGACCATCATGGTTTACGAACGCTATCCGCGCAGCACCGGTTCACAGGGCGATCAGGGCGGCGATGCCGGCTATGGGAACGACTACGGCAGTGGTCGCGACTATACCTATTCCAGCGCACGCGATTATGCCGCCGCCGGCCGATTGAATGACGACCGCTATGGCCGGCAGGACCAGGGCCGACAGGGCGGCGGCGGCCGGCCGAATTATGGTGATCAACGCTATGAGCAGCGTGGCGCCGGCTTCGATCGCGACGGTGAGGATTATCGTGGCGGCTACGGCCGGCCGGAGCGGTCGTCCGATTGGGGTCATTCCGATTATGGCCGCGACGGCGGGGGCCAGCGTTTCCAGGACCGGGGCGACGATCGCTATTCGCGCGGGCAGCGTGACGACTATCGGGGTTCCTACGCCTCCGATGGACGCCGGTTCGAGAATGTCGGCCGCGATCGTCATGCCGATGACGATCAGCGCCGGGATCGGGATGGCAACCGGGGTTATGGTCGCCAGCCACAGGGCTATGACTATGAGGAGCGCGGGTTCTTCCAGCGCGCGGGCGACGAGGTGCGTTCGTGGTTCGGCGATGACGATGCTGAACGTCGGCGCGAGGCCGATTCCCGGTACGACGACCGTGCCTATCGCAACGGTGGCCAGCATGACGATCATTACGGCAACTGGCGCTCCAGCCAGATTGCGGCGTTCGACCGTGATTACGACGAATATCGCCATGAGAACCGGTCGCGCTTCGAAACCGAATTCTCCAACTGGCGGACCAATCGGCAGACGCAGCGCGATTCGCTGAACAAGGTGAAGGAGCATCAGGAGGTCGTGGGCTCCGATGGCACCCATGTCGGCACGGTCGACAAGGTACGTGGTGATCGCATCCTGCTGACCAAGAACGACACTGATGCCGGTGGCCGTCACCACTCGATCCCGTCGAGCTGGCTGGTTTCGGTCGACGACAAGGTGACGTTGTCGAAGACCGCTGACGAAGCCAAGTCCGCATGGCGCGACGAAGAGCGAAATCAGGCAATGTTCGGTTACGGCGATAACGAACGTGGTCATCGCGATACGCAGAGCCGCGACAACGCGACGGGCCGGACCGATGCGACGTCGGCGACGTCCAGCGCGTCGTCGACCGGAACCGCGTCGACGGGGGCTTCATCGTCCAGTACCGGCGATGACAAGAACCTGAATCGCAGCTTTTCGGGCACCTACTGACCCAAAGCTCTAATATGAACGAGTGATCGTTCATCGGAAGGCCCGGTCGTCATTGCGACCGGGCCTTTTCGTTTGCGCGATCATTATCCGCAAGACATACCCATTATTCGAACAATCGGAAAGGATCGAACATGGCACGTGCCTGGACCCTGGCATCGCGACCCGCAGGAACCCCTGTCGCCAAAGATTTCGCCCTGGTGACGCTGGACAGCGTCGCTCTGGGCGACGGGGAGGTGCGCGTCGCGAACCGCTGGCTGTCGGTCGACCCCTATATGCGCGGCCGGATGAACGACGTGAAAAGCTATGTGCCGCCCTTCGCGATCGGTGCGCCGATGGAGGGCGGCGCGATCGGCGAGGTGATCGAGAGTCGCGACCCCGCCCTGAAACCCGGTGACCTCGTGCAGCATATGCTGGGGTGGCGTGACGAAGCGACCGGCCCCGCCGGCGCGTTCAGCAAACTGCCGGCGATCGACGTGCCGCCCCAGGCCTTTCTGGGTCAGTTCGGCATGCCGGGCATGACCGGATACTGGGGGCTGCTGGCGGTGGCCGAGGCGAAGGCGGGCGATACCGTGTTCGTCTCCGCAGCGGCGGGTGCGGTCGGATCGACGGTGGTGCAGATCGCCAAGGCCAAGGGGATGACGGTGATCGGCTCCGCCGGCGGTGCGGCCAAGGTGGAATGGGTCCGCTCGCTCGGGGCGGATGCGGTGATCGACTACAAGGCGGGGCCGGTCGTCAAGGCGCTGGGCGAGGCCGCGCCCAAGGGCATCGACGTCTATTTCGACAATGTCGGCAGCGACCATCTCGACGCGGCGCTCGCCCATGCCCGAGTCGGCGCACGGTTCGCGATCTGCGGGATGATCGACGTCTATAACGATGCCAAGCCGACCGAACTGAAATATCTCGCCCGCCTGATCGGCAACCGGGTGCGGATGCAGGGGTTCATCGTCACCGACTTCTTCCCCCGCGCGTCCGAATTCTATCGTGACATGGCCGGCATGGCCAACACGTTGAAACGCGAGGAAACTGTGCATGACGGGCTGGAAGCGGCGCCGGCGGCGTTCATGGCGCTCTTCACCGGCGGCAATACCGGCAAGATGCTGGTAAAGCTGTAAAACCCCGAAACGCACCGCCCGTTCGCCGGTGTCGGGCGGCGAACAGGCGGTGCGAAGCGGGCTTTACCCATGATCGCCCTCGTTCTGCCGCATTGGCCCAGCAAATCCCCAATAATCCCTAAAAATCCCGTTGCGACGCCATAGGGCGACTGATAGACCCAAGTTACTTCAGGGGCAGACTCTCCGCATGCAGTGGCATCCGGATCGCGGCGATGGTCGCGGTTCGTGGCGGAGGAGTCGTGCTTGCCGGGTGCGAGGGCTACGTGGTGAGCAGGGGGCGTTATCAGGGAGACGGCATCGGCCTTGTCGACGACAAGGGTCGGGTAGCCATTCCCAACGCACTTCGCGCCACGCTGGCGGCGAACGCGCCCAAGGCGGACGGCAAGAATGGCGGCACGATCGTGGTCGGCCCCCATCAGAACCCGGTCAACAAATGCCTCGTCGCCTATGATCCGGGCTATCTCGACATCCTTGCCGAGCAGCTCGACCGGCGCGAGGCGGCGTTCACCGGTCCGGACGGCGAGTTCGACTACAACATCAAGCGCCGTGCCGCCGCCGGCGAGGCGGTGCCGTTCGACGGTTCCGGTCGCTTCATCATGCCCGCCTTTCCCCGCTTCTATGCGGGGATCGGCGAGCACGCGTTCTTCTTCGGCGTGTTCGACTATATCGAGATCTGGGATCCCAAGACGCTGATCGAAACCGAATCTATGGCCGCCAACGTCAAGGCCGCCTGCCGCTTCTACATGATGCAGAAGGGGATCGCACTGTGAGCGACGCCCCGCACATGGCCCCGCACATCCCGGTCCTGATGGACGAGGTTGTCGTCGCGCTCGCGCCCGCCCCGGGCGAGACGATCGTCGACGCGACCTTCGGCGCGGGCGGCTATACCCGTGCGCTGCTGGCGGCGGGGGCGCGGGTGATCGCGTTCGACCGCGATCCCGATGCGATCGCCGCCGGGCAGGCCGCGCCACTGGACGGGCTGACGCTGGTCCATGCCGATTTTTCCGCGATGGTCGCCGCGCTCGCCGATCTGGGCGAGGAGCAGGTCGATGGCGTGACGATGGATATCGGCGTGTCGTCGATGCAGCTCGACCAGGCGGGGCGCGGCTTCTCGTTCCAGTCGGATGGCCCGCTCGACATGCGGATGAGCCAGGAGGGGCAGAGCGCAGCCGATTTCCTGAACGAGGCGGACGAGGCGGCGATCGCCGACGTGATCTATCGGTACGGCGACGAGCCGAAGTCGCGCCGCATCGCCCGCGCGATCGTCGCGGCGCGGCCGCTGGTCCGCACCGGCGATCTCGCCACGGTGGTCCGTCGCGCGCTGGGGTACAAGCCGCACGACAAGAAGGACCCGGCGACCCGCACGTTCCAGGCGATCCGCATCCATGTGAACCGCGAGCTGGACGAACTGGCCGAGGGGCTGGCGGCGGCGGAGCGGGTGTTGAAGCCCGGCGGTCGGCTGGCGGTGGTGACGTTCCACAGCCTGGAGGACCGGATGGTGAAGCGGTTCCTGCGCGACCGGTCCGGCGGCGCCCCTGCCGGATCGCGGCACGCGCCGCAGGCGGCGGCTCCGGCCGCCCCCAGTTTCGAATCCGTCGGCCGCGGTATCCGCGCCGGCGACGCGGAGGTGGCGGTGAACCCGCGCGCCCGCTCCGCGACACTCAGAATGGCACGGCGCACGGCGGCGCCCGCATGGACGGCACAGGTGGAGGTGAGCGTATGACGGCGGCGTATCGGTTCAAGGGGATCGGCTGGTTCGGCGGCTGCGTCGCCGTCGTCCTCGGCTTCTACCTCGTCTCGCTGCAGGTGGCGGGCGAGCGGAAGAAGCTGGAACAGATGGATCGCCGCATCGAATCCGCGCAGCGCGATATTCGCGCGCTGGAGACGGAGTTCGATACGCGCGCCAATCTGGCCCAGCTGGAAAAGTGGAACGGCGACACGCTGGCGCTGTCATCGCCCACTGCCGGCCAGTTCGTGGGTGACGAAGCGCAGCTCGCCGCGCTCGACCTGACCACGCCTGCTATGGGTGGCGTGACGGGGCAGGCGACCGTGCGCACCGCCGCCTTGGTCGTGCCCGCCGGTGCGCCCGCGCCGGTGGCGATGACGCTGGTCGCCGCCAACGCCCCCCGTCCTGCCGCCCCCGCCGCGACGGCCGCCGCCGCCACTGTCCAGCGCACCGCCGCCGCCACCGTCCGTACCGCCGATGCCTCCGTCGCGCGTCAGGTCGCGGTCGCCGCGGTGTCGCGCGTCCGGCCGGAGGCGGTGGCGCTGCTCGATCGCAAGCTGCTGTCCGACAATACGCTGGGTGACATCCTGTCGGGCGCCCGGGCGGAGGCACGCACCAAGCGATGACCACGCTCGTCGCCCGTCCGCTGCCGCAGCAGGGCGGCCTCCGCCAACGTCATCAGCTGGTGGCGACCGCGCATACCCGGCTGATGGTGATGCTGCTGCTGTTCGCCGGCGCGGTGCTGCTGGTGCTGGGGCGGCTGGCGGTGCTGGCGGTGTTCTCCGGTACCGAGGCGAAGGCGCGCGTCGCGGTGCTGGCGGGGCGCGGCGACATCGTCGACCGCAACGGCGCACCGCTGGCGCGGACGATCGACGCCTGGACGATCGCGGTCCACCCCAGGAAGCTGATGGGCGACAAGACCGAGATCGCCGCCAAGCTGGCCGCGCTGATGCCCGATCGCGGCGATCAGGCCTGGTTCTATGCGCAACTGACCAAGGACGTGTCGTTCACCTATCTCCAGCGCCGCGCCAGTCCCGCGCTGGTCGAGCAGGTGAACGCGCTGGGCGAACCCGCGATCGTCTTCGCGCGCGAGACGCAGCGCCTCTATCCGCAATCGACGATGGCGGCGCACGCGCTGGGTTTCCTGTCCACCGACGGCCACGGCATGAGCGGGATGGAGCGGGTGCTGGACGAGCGGCTGACCAATCCCGCCACCAGCGGCGCGCCCGTCGCGCTGTCGATCGATACCCGCGTGCAGGCGGCCATGGAAAGCGAACTGGGTCGCGCGATGACGACCTTCTCGGCGCGTGGCGGCGGCGGCATCGTGCTCGACGTCGCCACCGGCGAGGTGATCGCGATGGTGTCGCTGCCCACCTTCAACCCCAACCGGGTCGGCATGGCGGGCAGCGAGGAACTGCGCAACATCACCACGCAGAGCGTGTTCGAGCTGGGATCGACCTTCAAGCCGATCACGATGGCGACCGCGATGGATACCGGCGTCGTCACCTCGTTCGCGCGCCGGTTCGACGCGACGCACCCGCTGAAGGTCGGCGGCTATACGATCCACGACGAGCGCGGTGATCCGCAGCGCTGGCTGAACATGGCGGAAACGCTGATCTATTCGTCGAACATCGCCACCGCCCGCGTCGCCGACGAGGTCGGGCCGGAGCGGATGCAGGCGATGTTCCGCAAGCTGGGCTTCGACACCAAGCCCGATATCGAGCTGCGCGAAAAGGGCCGGCCGCTCTGGCCGACCTATTGGGCGCGGACGACGACGATGACGACGGCCTATGGCCATGGTATCGCGGTGACGCCGCTGCACCTCGCCAATGCCTATGCCACGCTGGTCAACGGCGGCATCTGGCGGCCGACGACGCTACTGAAGGTCGCGCCGGGCCATGTGCCGGAGGGGCGCCGCGTCATCAGCGAGCAGACCAGCGCACGGATGCGCCAGATGCTGCGGCTGATCGTGCAGCGCGGCACCGGCCGCAAGGGCGAGGCGCCCGGCTACCGCGTCGGCGGCAAGACCGGCACTGCCGAGGCGGCGGTCGCGGGCGGATACGACCGGTCGCGCAACGTCGCCACCTTTGCCGCGGCGTTCCCGATGGACGCACCGCGTTATGTCGTGCTGGCGATGCTCGATTCGCCGCTCGGCACCAAGGAAACCGGTGGCTGGAAGACCGCGGCGTGGAATGCGGCCCCCGTCGTCGGGCGCACCGTTTCGCGGATCGGTGCGATGCTGGGCGTGGTGCCGGACGAGACGCGCGACATCGACGTGTCGGACATCACGCCGACGCTGTGGGACGATCCCAGCCGTCGTCCGGCGACGACCGGGCATTGAGGCGGGTACGATGAAGCTGGGTCAGCTTACCGGCGGCGGGCAGGACATCGCCGTCACCGGGTTCGCGATCGATCACCGCAAGGTCGCGCCCGGCACCGTGTTCGGTGCGTTCCGCGGCACGCGCGTCGATGGCGAGGACTATATCGCTGATGCCATTCGCGGTGGCGCGATCGCGGTCGTCGCACGGCCGGAGGCGGTGGTCGAGGGGGCGGTGCATATCGCCGACGACGAACCCCGTGCCGCCTTTGCCCGGCTCGCCGCGCGGTTCTTCGCGCCGTTCCCGCCGACCACGGTCGCGGTCACCGGCACCAACGGCAAGACCTCGGTCGTGGAGATGACGCGGCAATTGTGGCGGATGGCGGGGCATCACGCCGCCTCGATCGGCACGCTGGGCGTCACCACCGCCGACGAACGCGTGACGACGGGGCTGACCACGCCCGACATCGTCACCTTCCTGTCCAACGTCGCCGGGCTGGCGCGTGAGGGGGTGACGCATCTCGCGTTCGAGGCATCGAGCCACGGGCTGACGCAATACCGGACCGAGGGGCTGCGCATCGCCGCCGCCGCCTTCACCAACCTCAGCCGCGATCACCTCGATTATCACGGCGATATGGCGGCGTATCTGACCGCGAAGATGCGGCTGTTCTCCGAAGTGCTGTCGCCGGACGGCATTGCCGTCGTCTGGGCGGACGATCCGCAGGCGGACCGGGTGATCGATCTGGCGCGCGAGCGGGGCAACCGGCTGGTCACGGTTGGCGAGCGCGGTGCGACCCTGCGGCTGGTCGGCCGTGACCCTACGCTGCTGGGGCAGGGGCTGGTGATCGAGGCGGAGGGGGAAACGCACCACGTCAACCTGCCACTGATCGGTGCGTATCAGGCGGCGAACGCGCTGGTCGCGGCCGGGCTGGTGATCGCGACCGGCGCACCGGTCGGCCCGACGCTACAGGCGATTGCCCGGTTGCAGCCGGTGCGCGGCCGGCTGGAGCGGGCGGCGATCGCGCGCAGCGGTGCGCCGGTCTATGTCGATTACGCCCATACCCCCGATGCGCTGGAAGCGGCGATCGCGGCACTCAAGCCCCATGCCGGTGGCCGCCTGATCGTGGTGTTCGGCGCGGGTGGCGACCGTGACGCGGGCAAGCGCGAACCGATGGGGCAGGTTGCCGCCGCGCAGGCCGATCGCGTGATCGTGACCGACGACAATCCCCGCAGCGAGGATGCCGCCGCGATCCGCCGGATGGTGATGCTGGGGGCGCCGGACGCGACCGAGATCGGCGACCGCCGCACCGCGATCGCCGCCGCGGTGCGCGGGGCGGACGCGCAGGACATCGTCCTGATCGCGGGCAAGGGGCATGAACAGGGCCAGATCGTCGGCGATCTGGTGCTGCCGTTCGACGATGTGGCAGTAGCGCGGGAGTGTGCGGGATGAAGAAGGCGGACGTGAGTCAGACGGACGGAATCTCCCCCGACTGGTTCCGACCCGCGCCCAAGGGCAAGCGGCTGTTGCCGCCCGACCTGCGCGTCCGCCCGGCGAAGCCCGCGATCAACGACGATGGCGAGCGGCCCCGGCTTGGCCTGCGCTATGGCGGCCTGCCCCCGGCGACCGGTCGATGAGCCTGTGGACCGCCGCCGAACTGGCGGCCGCGACCGGGGGCGTGACTTCCGCCGACTTCACTGCCGGTGGCGTCGCCTTCGACAGCCGTGAGGTCGGGCCGGGCGACCTGTTCGTGGCGCTGGCGGGGGAGGCGACCGACGGCCATCGCTTCCTGCCGCAGGCATTCGCGCAAGGCGCGGCGGGGGCGATCGTCTCCACGGCGTGCGATGGACCGCATGTCCGGGTGGCGGACAGCTTCGCCGCGCTGGAGGATATCGCCCGCGCCGCCCGCGCGCGGACCTCGGCACGGGTGATCGGCGTCACCGGCTCGGTCGGCAAGACCAGCGCGAAGGAGGCGTTGTTCGCCTGTCTCGACCGGATCTGGCCGGGGCAGGCGCATCGTTCGGTCAAGAGCTACAACAACCATACCGGCGTGCCGCTCAGTCTGGCGCGGATGCCTGCCGCCACGCGGGCGGCGGTGCTGGAGATGGGGATGAACCACCCCGGCGAACTGGCGCACCTGACCACGCTGGTCCGCCCGCACGTCGCGGTCGTCACCGCGATCGCGCCCGCGCATACCGAATTCTTCGCCGACGAGGCCGCAATCGCCGATGCCAAGGGCGAGATATTCCGTGGGCTGGAGCCGGGCGGTACCGCGATCGTGCCGTTCGACAGCCCGCACCGTGACCGGCTGATCGTGGCGGCCCGGCCCCATGCCGGCCGCATCGTCACCTTCGGCAGCGGCACCGGCGCGGACGTGCGCGCGATCGAGGCGGTGCGGATCGGCGCCGGCACCTTCATGACGGTACGGACGGGGGAGCGCGAACTCAGCTTCACCTTGTCGCAGCCGGGCGCCCACTGGGTATCGAATGCGCTGGCGGTGCTGGCGGCGGTCGAGGCGGTTGGCGGCGATCTGGGGCTGGCGGGGCTGGCGCTCGCCGATCTCGGCGGGCTGGCGGGGCGCGGTGCACGGTTCCATATGGCGGTGGCGGACGGCGAGGCGCTGGTGATCGACGAAAGCTACAACGCCAATCCTGCGTCGATGCGTGCGACGCTGGCGGTGCTGGCGACCGAGCCGGGCCGCCATGTCGCCGTGCTGGGCGAGATGCGCGAACTGGGCGACGCCTCGGCCGACTATCATGCCGGCCTCGCCGGCCCGGTCGAAGACGCCCGCGTCGAAACGGCCGTGCTGGTCGGCGAAGCGATGCGACCGCTGGCGGAAACGCTTGAGGGACGGATGAACATCGTCCATGTGCCCGACGCTTCGGCGGCACTCGACCGGTTGCGCGCCCTGCTGGCGCCCGGCGACGCGGTGCTGGTCAAGGGATCGAACGGGGTCGGACTGGCCCGCGTGATCGCAGCGCTGAAGGGCGGATAATGTTGTTCTGGATCGCCGAGCATCTGGGTTTCCAGGGGCTCCTCAACCTCATCCGCTACCAGTCGTTCCGGACGGGCGCGGCGGTGGCGACGGCGCTGTTCATCGGCCTCATCATCGGGCCGCGGTTCATCGGCTGGCTGCGCGTGCGCCAGGGCAAGGGGCAGCCGATCCGCGCCGACGGGCCGCAGACCCACCTCGCCAAGCGCGGCACGCCGACGATGGGCGGGCTGATGATCCTGACCGCGATGGCGCTGGCGATCCTGTTGTGGATGGATCTGGCCAATCCGTATGTCTGGGCGTGTCTGTTCGTGACCCTGGGGTTCGGCGCGATCGGGTTTCTCGACGATTACGACAAGGTGCGGAAGGCGACGACGGCGGGCGTGCCCGGCCGCGTGCGGCTGCTGCTGGAGTTCCTGATCGCCGGGATCGCGGCGTGGATCATCATGCGCCAGAACGGCACTGGCCTGTACCTGCCCTTCACCAACCGCATGTATATCGAACTCTGGTATTTCTACCCGCTGTTCGCCGCGTTCACGATCGTCGCCTTCGGCAACGCGGTGAACCTGACCGACGGGCTCGATGGCCTCGCGACGATGCCGGTCATCATCGCCAGCGTCGCGCTGATGGTTATCGTCTATCTGGCCGGTAACGCGAGATTCGCGGATTATCTCGGCATCCAGCATGTGCCGGGTGCGGGTGAACTGGCGATCTTCTGCGGCGCGGTCGTGGGGGCGGGACTCGCCTTCCTGTGGTTCAATGCGCCCCCGGCTGCGGTGTTCATGGGCGACACCGGCAGCCTCGCGCTCGGCGGCGCGCTCGGTACCATCGCAGTGGTCGCGCATCACGAGATCGTGCTGGGCATCATCGGCGGCCTGTTCGTGGTCGAGGCGCTGAGCGTCATCATCCAGGTGTTCTTCTACAAGCGCACCGGTCGCCGCGTGTTCCGCATGGCGCCGATCCACCATCATTTCGAACAGCTCGGCTGGTCGGAACCCACTGTGGTGATCCGCTTCTGGATCATCGCCTTCGTGCTGGCGCTGGCCGGCCTGTCGACGTTGAAGCTGCGGTGATCGTCGCAGGAGAATGGGCGGGCCGTCGCTATGCGGTGCTGGGGCTGGCAAGGTCCGGCGCGGCGACGGTCGCCGCCCTCGAAGCAGGCGGGGCCGAGGTGACGGCGTGGGATGCCGACGAGGCGCGACGCCAGCCGTTCCTGCGTGAGACGGTGGACGCGGGCACGCTGACGCTTGCCCCGCTCGATGACCTGACGGGTTTCGACGCGCTGGTGGTATCGCCCGGGGTGCCGCTCAATACGCATCCGCTGGCGGACAAGGCGCGTGCGGCAGGGGTGCCGATCATCGGCGATATCGAACTGTTCGCGCAGGCCCGCGCGGATCTGCCGCCGCACAAGGTCGTCGGCATCACCGGCACCAACGGCAAGTCGACCACCACCGCGCTGGTGAAGCATCTGTGCGACACTGCCGGCATCCCGGCGCTGATGGGCGGCAATATCGGACTGCCGATCCTCGAACAGGCGCCGCTGCCGGCGGGTGGCGTCTATGTGCTGGAACTGTCCAGCTACCAGATCGACCTGACGCAGACGCTGGACTGCGATGTCGCGGTGCTGCTCAACGTCACGCCCGACCATCTCGACCGCTATGACGGGTTCGACGCCTATGCGGCATCTAAGGCGCGCCTGTTTTCCATGCAGTCGCCCGGCCACGATGCGGTGATCGGGATCGGCGACGCGCCCTCCGCCGCCATCGCCCGCTCGCTGTTTGCACGCGGGGAGCATCTGACGAAGATTGCGCCGGGCGTCTGCATGGACCAGCGCGGCTGGCCGTCGTTGCAGGGGCCGCACAACGCGCAGAACGCGCTCGCCGCCATCGCGGTCGCGCGCGTTCTGGGAATCGCGGAGGCGGATATCGATCGCGGCCTCGCCAGCTTCGCCGGGCTGCCGCACCGGATGGAGCGGGTCGCGACGATCGGCGGGGTCGCCTTCGTCAACGATTCCAAGGCGACCAACCCCGATAGCGTCGCTCCCGCGCTCGCGGCGTTCCCCCGCATCCACTGGATCGTAGGCGGCAAGCCCAAGGGCGACGACCTGAGCGCCTGCGCGCCACATTTCGATCATGTCATCCATACCTATACGATCGGGGAGGCGGGACCGCGCTTCGCCGAGATACTGGCCCCCCACATGCCCGTCGACACCCTCGATACGCTGGATGCCGCCGTGGCGGCGGCGGCGGCGGCGGCGAAGCCCGGAGAGGTGGTGCTGCTGTCCCCGGCCTGCGCCAGTTTCGACCAGTTCCGCGATTATGAGGAGCGTGGCGCCGCGTTCGTGCGCGCGGTGGAGGCGCTGGCATGACCGACATTCGCGCAGGTGCCGGACCGGCATCGGGCGGCAAGGGCGCCCGCCTGATCGCACAGGTGAAGAAGCGCGGCGGGCGCGGCGATCGCTCGCCACTCGGCACGTGGTTCTGGGATATCGACCGGATGCTGCTGCTGCTTACGCTGTTCCTGATCGCGATCGGGCTGATCGCGGTCGCGGCGGCCAGCCCGGCCTCGGCTGTCCGTTATTCGGGCGACAAGCACAAGATCGCACCGCTCTATTATTTCTGGCGGCAGCTGATGTGGGTCGGCGTGTCGTTGCCGGTGATGATCGGGGTGTCGATGCTGCCGGTCACCATGGCGCGGCGGCTGGCGGTGTCCGGCGCGATCTTCTTCCTCGGGCTGCTGGCACTGACGCCGCTGATCGGGGTGGAGAAGAACGGCGCGAAACGCTGGCTGGAATTCGGCATCTCGCAGGTGCAGCCGTCGGAGTTCCTGAAACCGCTGTTCATCGTGACGGTGGCATGGCTGTTGTCGCTGAAGGTCAAGGATCGCGAGCTGCCGACCGTTCTCATCACCGGCACGCTGACCGCGCTGATCGCGGTGATCCTGATGGCGCAGCCCGATTTCGGGCAGACGGTGGTGTTCTGCGCGGTGTGGATGGCGCTGCTGATGATCGCGGGCACGCCAACGAAGGTGCTGGTCGGGCTCGCCTCGCTTGCCCCCGCCGGGCTGATCGCGGGCTATCTGTTCTACAGCACCGCCCGCCAGCGAATCGACGCGTTCCTGTTTCCCGGTACCGATGGCGAGGGCGCGGCCGACCATTTCCAGGTCGATGCCGCGCACCGCACGCTGACCGCTGGCGGCTGGACCGGCACCGGGCCCGGCGCGGGCGCCGCGAAATTCGGCCTGCCGGAGGCGCATACCGATTACATCTTCTCCGTGATCGGCGAGGAATTCGGGCTGATCGCCTGCGCGGTGATCGCGGTGGTGTTTCTGGCGATCGTCGTGCGCGTGTTCGTCAAGTTGCTGGACGAACAGGACGAATTCAAGCTGCTCGCCGCCTCCGGTCTCGCCACCCAGTTCGGGATGCAGGCGTTCATCTCGATGGCGGTCAATACCGGCATGGCGCCGTCCAAGGGGATGACGCTGCCGTTCATCAGCTATGGCGGATCGTCGATGATCGCGCTGTCGATCGGCATGGGCTTGCTGCTGGCGTTCACCCGGCGCAATCCGTTCCTGACGCGGTCGCCTTATGTGGTCCGCTGGAGCGGCGAATGACGAAGCATTACGTATTGGCGGCGGGCGGCACCGGCGGACACATGGTCCCCGCCGCGGCGCTGGCGACGGAACTGACCCGGCGCGGCCATCATGTCGCGTTGGTGTCGGACGCGCGCGGGGTGCGCTTTCCCGGCCTGTTCGACGGCATCCAGACGCATGTCCTGCCCGCCGGGCGGTTCGCGGGCGGACCCCTCGGTTATGCCAAGGCGCTGCGCGAGATGTGGCGCGGGCGGGCGATGGCGCGGCAACTGTACCGCGACGCGCGTCCGGCGGCGGTGATCGGTTTCGGTGGCTATCCGGCGATGCCCGCACTGCTGGCGGCATTCGCGGCGGGCATCCCGACGGCGGTTCACGAGCAGAATGCGGTGCTGGGCCGGGTCAACCGCCTCGTCGCGCGCCGGGTCGATGCGATCGCGACCTCCTACGACCGGACCGAGCGCCTGCCCGAGCGGCTGATGGGCAAGACCCACCTCGTCGGCAATCCGGTGCGCGAGGCGGTGCTGGCGTTGCGCAGCCGCCCCTATCCGCTGCTGGAGGAGGACGGCATTTTCCGCGTCCTCGTCACCGGCGGCAGCCAGGGGGCGAGCATCCTGAGCAAGGTGGTGCCCGCCGGGCTCGCGATGCTGCCGCCCGCGTTCCGCCGCCGGTTGCAGGTGACGCATCAGGCGCGGATCGAGGATATCGATGCCGCCCGCGCGCTTTATGCCGAACACCAGATCGCCGCCGATCTTGCCACCTATCTGCCCGACATGCCCGAACAACTGGCTTGGGCGCATGTCGTGATCGGTCGCGCCGGCGCATCGACCATCGCCGAACTGACGGCGGCGGGCCGCCCCGCCATCCTCGTTCCCCTCGCCACCGCGACCGACGATCACCAGACCGCCAATGCGCGCGAGATGACCGCGATCGGCGGTGCGCGTACCATCCCGCAATCCCGCTTCACCGCGGTCGAACTGGCCAAGCAGATGCAGAAACTCGGGCTTGATCCCGTCGCCCTCGAAAACGCCGCCGGCCGCGCGCGCAGCATCGGCCGGCCCGATGCGGTCAGCGACCTCGCCGATCTGGTCGAAAGCCTCGATGCGCCGCCCGCCCGCCTGCCGGTACCGCGGCGCCAGCAGAAGGCGGCGTTCGCATGAAGGGGATGGGCGCATGAGGGGTGTGGCAACCGACATCGGCACGATCCACTTCGTCGGGATCGGCGGCATCGGCATGTCCGGGATCGCGGAGGTGATGAAGAACCTCGGCTACCGCGTGCAGGGGTCCGACGTGGCGGAGGGCTATGTCGTGCAGGGCCTGCGCGACAAGGGCATCCCGGTGGCGATCGGCCATGCCGCCGCGAACATCGGCGATGCCGCCGTGGTCGTCACCTCCACCGCGATCGTCCGCTCCAACCCGGAGGTGGAGGCCGCGCTGGAGCGGCGCGTCCCCGTCGTCCGCCGGGCGGAGATGCTGGCCGAACTGATGCGGCTGAAATCGACCGTCGCGGTGGCGGGCACCCATGGCAAGACGACGACGACCTCGATGATCGCCGCGCTGCTCGATGCCGGCGGGGTCGACCCCACCGTCATCAACGGCGGCATCATCAACAGCTATGGCTCCAACGCCCGGCTCGGCGCGTCCGACTGGATGGTGGTGGAGGCGGACGAGAGCGACGGCAGCTTCCTGCGCCTCGACGGCACGATCGCGGTCGTGACCAACATCGATCCCGAGCATCTCGATCATTACGGATCGTTCGACGCGGTGAAGGACGCCTTCGTCGAATTCGTCGAGAATGTGCCCTTCTACGGCGCGGCGCTGCTGTGCCTCGATCACCCCGAGGTGCAGAACATCCTGCCGCGCGTGCGCGACCGCCGCGTGGTCACCTATGGCTTTTCCGCGCAGGCGGACGTGCGCGGCGTGAACGTCACGCCGGTACCGGGCGGCAACCGTTTCGAATGCATCGTCCGTGCCCGTGACGGCGCGACCCGGTCGATCGAGGGGATCGAACTGCCGATGCCAGGACGGCACAACGTTCAGAACGCGCTCGCCGCGATCGGCGTGGCGCTGGAGATGGGCATCCCCGATGCGGTGATCCAGCAGGGTTTCGGTCAGTTCGGCGGGGTCAAGCGTCGCTTCACCAACGTCGGCACCGTCGCGGTGGACGGCGGCCATGCCACGGTGATCGACGATTACGGCCACCACCCGGTCGAGATCCGCGCGGTGCTGGCCGCCGCGCGCGAGGGGGTGGAGAACCGGGTGATCGCGGTCGTCCAGCCGCATCGCTATTCGCGGCTCGGCAACCTGATGGAGGAGTTCCAGACCGCGTTCAACGATGCCGATCGCGTGCTGGTGACCCCGGTCTATGCGGCGGGCGAAACGCCCGTCGAGGGCGTCGATGCCGAGGCGCTGGTCGCCGGATTGAAGCGGCGCGGCCATCGCCATGCCGGCGTCGTCGCCGATGCCGATGCGCTGGCCGACGAACTGGCCGGCACGATCGCGGCGGGCGACATGATCGTCTGCCTCGGCGCGGGCGATATCACCAGATGGGCCGCCGGCCTCGCGCAGGCGATCGCAGACAGACGGCAAGAGGGAGCATCATTATGAGCGACTGGTTCAAGGCGTCGATCGACCTTCAGAAGCAGATGCTCGATGCGCAGAAGCAGGCGCTCGATTTCGGCAGTCAGGCGACCAAGGCCGGCGATGCGATGGTGCAGGCGCAGGAGGCATCGCGCAAGGCGGCGGAGGCCAACCTCGCCGCGTGGCAGGCATGGACGCGACTATGGGGCGTCGGTCCTTGGTGAGCGGGGGCGATGCGCCAATGCCGCCGGTCCGCGGCCGGCTGACCCGATCCGCGCCGCTTGCACCGCTGGTGTGGTTCAAGGCGGGTGGCCCGGCGGAATGGCTGTTCGAACCGGCGGATGCGGACGACCTGTCGGCGTTCCTCGCGGCGCTCGACCCGGCGGTGCCGGTGATGGCGCTGGGCCTCGGCTCCAACCTGATCGTGCGCGACGGCGGCGTGGCGGGGGTGGTGATCCGCCTCGGCAAGCCGTTCGCCTTCGCCCGCGCGGATGGCGACACGATGACCTGCGGCGGCGGCACCTCCGGTATCCTCGCCGCCTCCACCGCGCGCGACGCCGGGGTCGCGGGGATCGAGTTCCTGCGCAGCATCCCCGGCACCGTCGGCGGTTTCGTGCGGATGAACGGCGGCGCCTATGGCCGTGAGGTCGCCGACATCCTCGTCTCCTGCACCGTCGTCGGGCGCGACGGCACCGTCACGCGGATGGCGGCGGCCGATCTCGACTACACCTATCGCCACTCCGCCTTACCGGACGGCGCGATCGTGATCGAGGCGACGGTCCGGGGCACCCCCGGCGATCCCGCCGCGATCCAGGCGGAGATGGATCGCATCGCCGCCGCGCGCGAGGCATCGCAGCCGCTGCGCGCGAAGACCGGCGGCTCGACCTACAAGAACCCGCCCGGCCACAAGGCATGGGCGCTGATCGACGCCGCCGGCTGTCGCGGTCTGACCCGTGGCGATGCGCAGGTGTCGGAGAAGCATTGCAATTTCCTGCTGAATCTCGGTCACGCGACCAGCGCCGATATTGAGGCGCTGGGCGAGGATGTGCGGGCGCGGGTGAAGGCGGACAGCGGCGTGACGCTGGAATGGGAAATCCGGCGGGTGGGCATGGCATGACGGAGTTTGGTGTGGCTGACGCGGTGTCCTCTCCCCTTCACATCGTGGTGCTGATGGGCGGCTGGTCCGCCGAGCGGTCGGTCTCGCTGCAATCGGGCGCGGGCGTCGCCGACGCGCTGGAGTCGCGTGGCCACCGCGTCACCCGGATCGACATGGACCGCGACGTCGCCGCGCGGCTGGCGACGGCACAGCCCGACCTCGTCTTCAACGCGCTGCACGGCACGCCGGGGGAAGATGGCAGCGTGCAGGGCATGATGGACCTGATGGGCCTGCGCTATACGCATAGCGGCCTCGCCACCTCGGTCATCGCGATCGACAAGGTGCTGACCAAGCAGGCGCTGGTGCCGCACGGCGTGCCGATGCCCGGCGGCCGCATCGTCCGCTCCGCCCACCTGTTCGATCGCGATCCGCTGCCGCGCCCTTATGTGCTGAAACCCGTCAACGAGGGCTCGTCGGTCGGCGTCGCGATCGTGACGGCGGACGGTAACCTGGGCGACCCCATCTCCCCCGATGCCGCCGGCCCCTGGCAGGAGTTCGACGAGCTGCTCGCCGAACCGTACATCCGTGGCCGCGAGTTGACGACGGCGGTGCTGGGCAACCGCGCACTGGGCGTCACCGAGTTGATCCCGAAGAACGGCTGGTACGATTTCGACGCGAAATATACCGATGGCCTGACCGAACATGTTTGCCCTGCGCGCATCCCGGACGAGATCGCCGATGCGTGCAAGGCGCTGGCGCTGGAGGCGCATCGTCTGCTCGGGTGTCAGGGCGCCAGCCGGTCCGACTTCCGCTGGGACGACGAGCGCGGCGTCGACGGGCTGTTCCTGCTGGAGGTGAATACCCAGCCCGGCATGACCCCGCTCAGCCTCGTGCCCGAACAGGCGCGTCATGTCGGCATGGATTACGCCACACTGGTACAGGCGATCGTCGACGAGGCGATGGCGGGTGTCGAGGTGGGCGCGGGATGAGCCGCACGATCAAGCGCGGCGCCCCGCCCAAGCGCCCCGCGCCGCGCCGCAAGCAGCCGGTGAAAAAGGTGCCGCTGCTCGACCGGATCGTCGCACGCCTGCCGGTCAGCGAACAGACGCTGCGCCGCGTCGTCACCTGGGCGATCACCGGCACCACCGGCGCGGTCGTGGTCGCGGCGGCGGTGTGGATCGGCATCCCCGGCATGGTCGGCGCCGCGCTGGCCGAGACGGCGGGGCAGGCGGGCTTCCGCGTCGAGCAGATCGAGATCACCGGTCTGCGCCGGATGGACCGGATGACCGTCTATGCCGTCGCGCTCGACCAGCGCAGCCGGGCGATGCCGCTGGTCGATCTGGAAGGGGTGCGGCAGAACCTGCTGCGGTACGGCTGGATCGCGGACGCGCATGTCTCGCGCCGGCTGCCCGATACGCTGCTGGTCGACATCGTCGAGCGGACGCCGGCGGCGGTGTGGCAGGATCGCGGACAGCTGATGCTGATCGATGCACAGGGCGTGATGCTGGAACCGGTGCGGCCCGATGCCGTGCCGGCATTGCCGCTGGTGATCGGGCCGGGGGCGGACCGGCAGGAGGCGAGCTATCAGGCACTGTTGGCCGCCGCACCCTCGCTAAAACCCCGTATCCGCGCCGCCACCTGGATCGGCAACCGCCGCTGGGACCTGACCTTCGACAGCGGCGAGGTGCTGGCCCTGCCGGAGGATGACGCCGCCCGCGCGCTGGTCCGTTTCGCCGATCTCGACGGGGCCCGGCCATTGCTGGGGCGCGGCTGGCTGCGCTTCGACATGCGCGACCCCGCGAAGCTGGTTGCGCGAAAGCCCGGGATGAATCAGAACCATGCGCTGGCCGAACCGGCCCGGATCGGCGGTGGGGCCGATCCGGGTGCCGGCAACGGGGCCATGCCCGCCCCGGCTGGCGGCGCGGCCGAAATGGATGGCGACACGGACGGCGACACGGGCGGCGTTGGGGGCTAGGGTGTCGATACGGTTGGGGGTTTGAGGCAATGGCGAAGGTGGCACCGGACGGACTGATAACCGCACTCGACATCGGATCGTCGAAGGTGTCGGCGATGATCGCGAAAAAGGGCGATGGCGGCGAACTGATCGTGCTCGGCACCGGCCAGCGTGAAAGCCGCGGCGTGAAGCGCGGCTACATCGCCGACATGGCCGCGACCGAGGCGGCGGTGCGCGAGGCGGTGGAGCAGGCGGAGCGGATCGCCGGCCTCAATATCGAGGATGTCTGGGTCGGCTTCTCCGCCGGTGGTCTCGTGTCCGACGTGGCGGAGGTGGAGTTCGAGCTGGGCGGCCACCGCGTCGAACAGGGCGATATCGATGCGCTGCTGACCGCGGGCCGCCAGTCGATCGATCCGCAAGGGCGGATGGTGCTGCATGCGCAGCCCGCGCTCTATACGTTGGACGGGCTGACCGGGGTGAAGAAGCCGCTCGGCCTCCATGCCGACCGGCTGGGCGTGCATATCCATGTCGTCGCCGCCGACGGATCGCCGGTCCGCAACCTAGACCTGTGCGTGCGCTCGGCGCATCTGGAGGTGCGCTCGATCATCGCCGCGCCCGTCGCCACCGGCCTCGCCTGCCTGTCCGAAGAGGAGCGCGAACTGGGCGTCGCGCTGGTCGAGATGGGGGCGGGGATCACCAACGTGTCGCTGTTCGCCGGCGGAATGTTGGTCGGGCTGCATTCGCTGCCGATGGGCGCGAACGACATCACCGACGATATCGCCTCCGCCTTCGGAACTCGCCGGCAGCAGGCGGAGCGGATGAAATGCTTCCACGGCTCCGCCAACGCATCCCCGCGCGACAATCACGACATGATCCCGGTCATGCCGATCGCGGCGGAGGACGACGAACATGCCGGGGTGCAGATCACCAAGGCGCAGTTGATCGGCGTGATCCGCCAGCGGCTGGATTACCAGATGGGCGAGGTGCGCAAGGCGCTGACCCAGTTGAAGTTCGAGGGGCCGGTCGGCCGGCAGGTGGTGTTGACCGGCGGCGGCGCGGAACTGAAGGGTATCGCGGATTACGCGCAGCAGGCGCTTGGCCGGTCGGTGCGGCTGGGTCGGCCGCGCGGGCTGACGGGCCTGCCCGAAGCGCATGGCGGCCCGGCCTTCGCGACGCTGGCGGGCCTCGCTTTCTATGCAGCGGCCGATCCGGTCGATCTGCGGACTGTCGCTCCGGCGGGGCAGACCGTCCACCGGCCCAGCGGCATGGGGCTGTTCCGCAAACTGATACAAGCGGCGCGTGCCAATTATTGACCTTTTGTGGTGGCGGGCCGTGTCACATTTCGGCTAATGAAAGAGTTCAATTCCCGTTTTGGCGCATCTGTGGCGGGAGTGGCGGAGATATTTTGGCGATGAGCATCGAATTCCTGGCCCCAGAAGTGGACGAACTGACGCCGCGCATCGCGGTGATCGGGGTCGGCGGCGCGGGCGGCAACGCTATCGCGAACATGATGCGCGCCGATGTGCAGGGGGTCGATTTCCTCGTCGCCAACACCGATGCGCAGGCGCTGAAGTCGTCGGTTGCGCCGCAGCGTATCCAGCTGGGTGCGAAGATCACCCAGGGGCTGGGCGCCGGCAGCCGGCCCGAGATCGGCCGCGCCGCCGCGGAAGAGACGATCGACGATCTCGCCAAGCTGCTCGAAGGTGCGCACATGTGCTTCATCGCCGCCGGCATGGGCGGTGGCACCGGCACCGGCGCCGCGCCCGTCATCGCCAAGGCCGCGCGCGACATGGGCATCCTGACCGTAGGTGTCGTCACCAAGCCATTCAGTTTCGAGGGTAATCGCCGCGCCAAGGCCGCCGATGGCGGGATCGAGGAACTGCAGAAATACGTCGATACGCTGATCGTCATCCCCAACCAGAACCTGTTCCTGATCGCCAACGCCAACACGACCTTCAAGGAAGCGTTCGAGATGGCGGACGAGGTGCTGCAACAGGGCGTGCGCGGCATCACCGACCTGATGGTGATGCCCGGCCTCATCAACCTCGACTTCGCCGACGTGCGTTCGGTGATGCAGGAGATGGGCAAGGCGATGATGGGCACCGGCGAAGCGTCGGGCGACAACCGCGCGCTGGAAGCCGCGCAGAAGGCGATCGCCAACCCGCTGCTCGACGGCGTGTCGATGCAGGGCGCCAAGGGCGTCATCATCTCGATCACCGGTGGTGACGACATGCGTCTGCTGGAAGTGGACGAGGCCGCGAATCACATCCGCGATCTGGTCGATCCCGATGCGAACATCATCTGGGGTTCCGCATTCAATCCCGAACTGGAAGGCAAGATTCGCGTCTCCGTGGTCGCCACCGGGATCGAGGCAGTGGAGCGTCCCGTCGCCCCCGCGGCGCCGGCGGCCTCCACCTCGTTCAGCTTCGGCGGCACCCGTCGCAGCGACGAGACGCCGTCGTTCCGCCCCAGCGCCGATCAGGCCCCGCGCGCGACTGCCCCGGCTGCTGCCGCGCCGACGGCATCGATCCCGGCCGCACCGCCTGCACCGGCACCGGCCCCCGTCGCCGCTGCGACGCCACCGGCCGAAAGCGACGAACTGGTGCTGGGCGCGGATGCCGTGGTGACGCCGCCGGCGCCGCGCGCCGCGCCGGTGCAGCAGCCCGCACCCGCGCCGCAGCCGGTCGCCCCGCGTATGGCGCCCCCCACCGCCGTCACGCAACCCGGCGTGCCGACCCCCGCCGCCGACGAGGGCGGGATGCGCCGTCGCTGGATCGCTCCCGGTGCAGAGGCGGCCAGCCCGGTCGAGCCGACCCCCGGTCCCCGGGTGAAGCTGGGTGGCACCCTGTTCGAGCGCATGTCCAACGCCGCTCGCGGCGCACCGCGTGACGAGGAAGAGAAGCCTGCCGAGCCGCTGGATATTCCGCGCTTCCTCCATCGCCAGAACAACCAGTAAGCCGGTTCTCCCCGCGTCCGGATCAACCGGACGCGGGGGTCCGCCCCGTGATGCGTTCGCCGCCGGTCCGCCCCGCTTCGTCGTACTCGGGAAAAAGGACCATTGCCGGTTGATCCGTGCTGGTCTGTAGCGAGCATCGTTCCATGACCCGCTTCATTCCCCTTACCGTCGCCGCCCCGCTTGCGCTGGCTGCCCTGTCCTTGCCGGTCATGTCCATGCCGGCCGGCGCGCAGCAGATGGTGCAGTCGCTGGCATCCACCGATGCCGATCTGCTTGCCGCGCAGATGCGCCAGCTTGCCGCCAATCCCCGCGATGTGAACGCACTGGCGACCGCCGGCGAATTGTCGCTGAAGCTCGGCGATCTCAGCGCCGCCGCCTCATTGTTCGCGCGCGCCGACAAGGTCGATTCGGGCAATGGTCGGGTGAAGGCGGGCATGGCGGCGATCCTCGTCCGCTCGGAACGCCCGGGTGAGGCGCTGCGATTCTACGAACAGGCGGAGCGATCCGGACTGCCGACGGTCCGCTACGCCGCGGATCGTGGCCTCGCCTATGATCTGGTCGGCGAGCAGGAGCGGGCGCAGCGGGATTACCGCGCCGCACTCGCCGTATCGCGCGATGACGAGACGGTGCGCCGCTACGCGCTGTCGCTGGGTATTTCGGGGCGGCAGGCGCAGGCCTTGGAGCAGCTCGACCCCCTGATCCGCCGTCAGGACCGGGCGGGCTGGCGCGCGCAGGCATTCGTGCTGGCGATGAACGGCGATACCGCGGCGGCGACGAAGATCGTCACGGCGATGATGCCCGGCAATCTGGCGCAGGGGCTTGCCGCCTTTTTCCAGCGCTTGCCGTCGCTGTCGCCGGTCGATCGCGCCTTCGCGGTGCATTTCGGTGAGATCCAGCCCACGCCCGAACGGATCGCCGATGCCCGGCTGACCCCGAAACTGCCGCCGCTCGCCGGCAGTCCGCCGGTGCAGGTTGCCGCCGTAGCACCGGCCACGGTCACCCGGCCGGTCGCACGCGATACGCGCCGGACCCGGACCGCCGCCCCCATCCAGACCCCGCCAGCCCGGAACGTGCCGGTGCAGCGCACCCCGGTTCAGAACCTGCCGACCCAGGCCCCGCCGGTGCAGGTCGCTGCGGTGCCGACCCCGGCGGCATCGTCGCCCCCGGTCGTCTGGGCCGCACCCCGCGCGGTGGTACAGCCGCTGCCACCCACACCCGAGGTCGCGGCGCCGGTCGCGGTCGCCGCCGCACCGGTCGCGCCGGTCCAGTCGAGCGCGGCGACGCAGCGCGCCGATTCGGTCCTCGCGCGTATCGTCGCCAACCTGTCGATCCCGGCCGAGGAGCTGGGGGTCGTCGAACCCACGCCGGCCGCGTCGCGCGCGCCGCTGCCGGTCAAGCTGGCCGCCGCCCCGGCCTCGGCCGCCGGTCGCCGGGTGGTGGCGGAGGCATCGGCCAAGGAGGCGCGCGACACCGCCGTTCGCCGCGTCGTCGCCGCCCGCCTGACCGGCAACGCCGCCGCCGACGATGCCGCCATACCCCTGACCCGCGCCCAGCAGCGTGCCGCCGACCGCAAGGCCGCCATGGTGGATGCGAAGGGCAAGCCGCTGACCGCCGCGCAACGTCGCGCCGCTGCGCGCAAGCCAGCCATCGAAGACGCCACCGCCGTCGCGGCCGTCGAGGACGAAAAACCGCTGACCCCGGCGCAAAAGCGTGCCGCCGCCCGCAAGGCCGCCGCCGAGGAAAAGGCGATGACCCCCGCCGAAAAGCGCGCCGCCGCGCGTAAGGAAGCGGCCGAGACAAAGAAAGCTACCGATCGCAAGGCACTGGCCGACAAGGCCGCCGCCGACAAGAAGGCGGCGCGCAGCAACCCGGCGCGCATCTGGGTGCAGGTCGCCAGCGGTGCGAACGACGCCTATCTCGGTCAGGCCTGGAAGACGATCACGGCCAAGGCGCCACAGGCGTTTCGCGGCAAGGCGGGTTATACCCAGTCGGTCCGGGCCACCAACCGGGTGATGACCGGCCCGTTCAAGACGGATGCGGAGGCGCGCGCCTTCGTGAACCAGTTGGCGAAACAGGGTGTGCCGGCCTATTCGGTCAGCACCGACGCCGGTGAACCGGTCGCGAAGCTGCCCGCCAGGTGACGATCATCCCGCGCGCGCCCTATGCGGCGGACCCGGCGGCCAGTCGTGGCCGGCTGCACGACGAAAGCGGCGGCGGCGTGCGGGGGCCGCGCGACGCATTCCAGCGCGACCGCGACCGGGTAATCCATTCGATCAGCTTCCGTCGCCTCCGTCACAAGACGCAGGTGTTCATGGCGCCGGATGGCGACCATTTTCGCGTTCGCCTGACCCACAGCATCGAGGTCGCGCAGATCGGCCGGGCGATCGCGCGCGCGCTGGGCCTGAACGAGGACCTGACCGAGGCATTGTGCCTGGCGCACGATATCGGCCACCCGCCCTTCGGCCATGCCGGCGAGGATGCGCTGAAGGCGGCGATGAAGGGGGCGGGCGGCTTCGATCACAACGGCCACACGCTGCGCACCCTGACCGAGATCGAACGGCCCTATCCGCTGTGGAACGGGTTGAACCTGACCTGGGAGACGCTGGAGGGGCTGGCCAAGCATAACGGCCCCGTTCGCCACCCCGGCTGGGCGCTGCAGGCCGCCGATGCGGCGTTTCCGCTCGATCTGGGCGAGTGGCCGACGCTGGAGGCGCAGGTCGCCGCGCTGGCGGACGATATAGCCTATGACAATCACGACATCGACGATGGCCTGCGCGCCGGGTTGCTGACGCTCGACCAGTTGATGGCCGAACCGCTGGTGGCGCGGACATGGGCCACCGTGCGCGCGCGCTATCCTGATACCGGCGAGACGCGGCTGGCGCGGGAACTGGTACGCAGCCAGATCGGCGAGATGGTGACCGACCTGATCGACGAGACGCGGGCACGGATCGCCGACAGCGGCGTCGCCAGCGTGGCGGATGTCCGCGCGGCGGGGCGGGCGCTGGTCGGTTTCTCGGATCGGTTGCGGATCGAGGAGCGCGACCTGAAACGATTCATGTACGCCAACCTCTACCACCATCCCCGTCAGCTGGAGGCGGCGGCGGCGGCGCATGGCGTGGTCGACGGCTTGTTCGCCGCCTACAGCGCGGACCCGGCAACGATCCCGCCCGAATGGCGGGAACGCCTACCATCGACGGAACCAGACCGCAGCCGGCACATCGCCGATTTCATCGCGGGGATGACCGATCGCTATGCGATCGCCCGTTACCGCGAACTGGTCGGGCCGATCGATCTGCCCGAAGGCTTCTGATCGGCCCGAACGGGTATCAGCGGCTGATCGCGGTCATGCCGCCGGCGGCGCCGCGGGCCTGCGCGGTGTCGAACGCGACGTTCGCATTGCCCGACGTACCCGTGACCCGGTGGCCCTTCACGACCAGATTGAATGGTGCGCGATCCGGCAGGCGATGGCCCGAAATCAGCTTGGCGCCCTTGGCGGTCTCGGTCGTCTTGTAGACATAGGTGTAGCCGTCATGCTGGAAGCTCTGCTCGCCTTCGGCCGCCGTGGCGGGGGCGGCGATGGTGAACCAGGCGGCGGCGGCGACGAGAAAAATGGCAGTGCGCATGATCGTGTTCCTCGCGAAAGAGCGTGGCGCTCGATCAGGTCCTCTTTATGTTGTATGTCGCAAGGATATTGCGGTGCAGCATGGGCGGCAACTGCAAAGGCCCCGACTGCGATTGCGCGGGACGCAATCACGTGACGGCGATGGTTTGAGCTGGCGCGGTTTTCCGCTAGACGAACCCCATCTCGATCATCGGACCAGTCATGACGCTTTACACCCGCTTCGCCACCCATCTCGATGCGGCGCTTGATACGCTGACGGCGAATGGCGTCCTGCCGGCGGGGCTGGACCGGCGCAACGTCACCGTGGAACCGCCGCGCGACACCACGCACGGTGATCTCGCCACTAATGCGGCGATGGTGCTCGCCAAGCCGGCGGGGGTGAAGCCGCGCGACCTGGCCGTCGCGCTCGCCGCCGAGCTGGAGAAGATCGCCGATGTCGCGCGGGTCGACGTGGCCGGGCCGGGTTTCATCAACATGATGCTGACCGACGACAGCTGGCGCAGCGAACTGACCGGCATTCACGCCGCCGCCGACGATTACGGCCGGTCGACGACGGGAGAGGGGATCACCGTCAACATCGAATATGTCTCGGCCAACCCGACCGGGCCGATGCATATGGGCCATTGCCGCGGCGCGGTGGTGGGCGATGCACTAGCCAGCCTGCTCGAATTCGCCGGACACAAGGTCATCCGCGAATATTACGTCAACGATGCCGGCGGGCAGGTCGACGTGCTGGGCCGCTCGGTCCACCTGCGTTACCGCGAGGCGCTGGGCGAGAGCGTGACGATCCCGGAAGGGCTGTATCCCGGCGACTATCTGGTCCCGATCGGGCAGGAACTCGCCGCCGAATTCGGCGACCGCTATGTCGCCGCGCCGGAGGAGGAATGGCTGGCGTTGTTCCGCACCCGTGCGGTCGCCGCGATGCTGGTCCTCATCAAGGCCGATCTGGCGCTGCTCGGTATCCATCACGACCTGTTCGCCTCCGAGGCGGAATTGCAGGCCGCCGGCAAGCCCGAGGCGGCCGAGGCGGAACTGCGGTCGCGCGACCTAGTCTATGACGGCGTGCTGGAGGCGCCGAAGGGCGAGACGCCGGATGACTGGGAGCCGGTGGTCCTGCCGTTGTTCCGCTCCACGCAGTTCGGCGACGATCAGGATCGCCCGATCCGCAAGTCGACCGGACAATGGACCTATTTCGGCGCGGATCTCGCCTATCACTATCAGAAGGCGCAATCCGCCGACCAGTTGATCGACATCTGGGGTGCCGACCATGCCGGCACCGTCAAACGGATCGTCGCCGCCGTCGCGGCGCTGACCGGCGGCAAGACCCGGTTCGACGTGAAGCTGATCCAGATGGTCCGCCTGCTGCGCGGTGGCGAGCCGGTGAAGATGTCGAAGCGCGCGGGCAATTTCGTGACGCTGGCCGATGTGGTGCGCGAGGTCGGGCGCGACGTGGTGCGCTTCACGATGCTGACCCGCCGCGCCGACGCGCAGATGGACTTCGACTTCGCCAGGGTGGTGGAGGCGTCGAAGGACAATCCGGTCTTCTACGTGCAATATGCCCATGCCCGTATCGCCTCGCTCCACCGTCGCGCGGACGAGGCGGGGATCGCGGCCGGCACCGCCGATCTGTCGCGGCTCGATGCGGACGAACTGGCGCTGGTCAAGCTGCTGGCGCAGTTCCCGCGCACCGTCGAGACGGCGGCGGCGACGCGTGAGCCGCATCGCATCGCCTTCTATCTCGGTGATGTCGCCGCCGCGTTCCACGCGCTGTGGAACGTCGGCAACGACCGGCCCGACCGCCGCTTCCTGATCGTCGACGATGCGGCGGCGACGCGGGCGCGGCTTTACCTGGCTGATGGCGCGGCGCAGATCATCCGCAACGGTCTGGCGATCATGGGCGTAGAGGCCGTGACGGAGATGAACTGATGATCGACGATCGGTATCGGCGCGACGAGGACCGGCTGCCCTGGCTGGAGACGATCGGTCCCGATGAGGATCGCGATCCGCCGTCGTTCATCCGCTTCCTGGCACTGACGCTGGTCGCGCTCGCCGTGCTGGCGGTGGTAGCGTTCGCGGTGTTGAAATACCGGTCGTCTGACCCGTCGGGCACCGGGCAGCTGATCCCCGCCCCGGCCGAGCCGTACAAGGTCCGTCCCGAAGAGCCGGGCGGCCTGAAGGTGGAGGGGGAGGGCGATGCCGCGATCGCCACCAGCGACGGCAAGGCCCCCGGCACCGGCGCGATCGACCTGACCGCGGTGCCCGAGGCACCCGTCGATACCAGCCGCGCCCCCGCCGCCGGCCCGACCCCCGACGCCGCCGGCCGCAGCGCCGTCGCCGATGTGCCTGCCGCGCGTGGTCGTCTGGTCGCCGCGGCGCCGATCGCGTCCGGCCGGCCGGCGCCGGGCAACGCCACTGGCAGTGGCGCGCTGGTCCAGCTGGGCGCCTATCCCAGCGAGGCTGGTGCCAATGCCGCCTGGGTGCGCTTCACCAAACGCTTCGCCTATCTCGCGTCGCTGGAGAAACTGGTCCAGCCGGTCGCGCGTGAGGGCAAGACGCTGTTCCGCCTGCGCGTGAACGCCGGCAGCGCCGCCGCCGCGGCCGATCTGTGCGGTCGCCTGCGCGTGGCGGGCGAGGAATGTTTCCTCGCGAGTTGACGGGCGGATGACACCGATCGTCGCCGGCATCGCCGGCCCCGTGCTGACCGCCGACGAGGCGGATGTGCTGGCGCGGATCGGGCCGGCGGGGATCATCCTGTTCACCCGCAACGTCGTTGATCCGGTGCAACTCCATGCGCTCACCGATTCGCTGCGCGACTGCACCGGCCGTGCCGACCTTGCGATACTGATCGATCAGGAAGGCGGCCCCGTCGCCCGGCTGCGTCCGCCGCACTGGCCCGATTTCCCCGCCGCCGCCCGTTTCGCCGCCGCCTATGATGTCGCACCGGCGACGGCGATCCGGGCGATGCACGCGCAGGGGCAGGCGATCGGACACATCTTGGCGGTCGCCGGCATCACGATGAACTGTGCGCCGCTGCTCGATATCGGCCATGCCGACACCGATCCCGCGCTGCTCCCCAGACTGGCGGGGCACGACCCGTTCCGTGTCGCGGCATTGGGCCGGGCCATGCTGGACGGTATGGCGGGGGCGGGGGTGACGGGCATCGTCAAGCATCTGCCGGGGCTTGGGCGTGCGACGGTCGATCCACATCATGCTCTGCCGGTCGTGAAGGTCGGCGCCGAGGCGCTGGCGATCGACGCGCAACCGTTCCGCGCGCTCGCCCATGCCCGCGCCGGTATGACCGCGCATGTCGTCTATGCCGCCTGGGATGCCGCCCGGCCCGCCACGCTGTCGCCGGTGGTGATCGACCGCGTGATCCGCGGCATGATCGGATTCGAGGGGCTGCTCGTCACCGACGATCTCCACATGGGGGCATTGTCGGGCGATCTGGTCGGCCGGGCGATCGCGGCGATCGCGGCGGGATGCGATCTGGCCCTGTGCTGTCACGCCACGTCCGCCGAATTGCTGGCCTTGGCGACCGCGCTGCCAGCCCTGTCGATCGCGGGGCATGACCGGCTGGCACGGGCGTATCCGGTTGCGCCGGCATCGTCCGGCGACGTCGCTGCGTCCCTTTCGCGTCGCGATGCGTATCTGGCAGCGACGGGCGCGGTTCGGCTGGCAATATCCGGCAAGACCGACTAGATCACGGCCCAGTCTCAGGAGTAAGCGCCATGGGCAGTTTCAGCCCGATTCACCTGCTCGTCCTCGCCGTCGTCGCCATCCTGCTGCTGGGTGGCGGGCGTTTCTCCAGCCTGATGGGCGATGTCGCCAAGGGTGTGAAGAACTTCAAGAAGGGCATGGCCGAGGAGGATTCGTCGCCCAAGCCATCGAAGCAGATCGAGGCGCAGACCCGTGCCGAGCCGGCGTTCGACCGTGACGGCGACCGCGTCGGCGACCGCGTGCGCGACGACCGCTGATTTTCCCCTCCCGCTGAGGCGCGGCCCGCATGTTCGATATCGCGCCGACCGAGCTGTTGCTGGTCGCGTTCGTGGCGCTCGTCGTCATCGGCCCCAAGGATCTGCCGAAGGCGATGCGCGTCGTCGGCTATTGGGTCGGCCGCGCCCGCGGTGTCGCGCGCCAGTTCCGCTCCGGCTTCGACACGATGGTGCGCGAGGCCGAACTGGAGGAGATGGAGAAGCGTTGGGCCGCCGAGAACGAGCGGATCATGCGTGAGCACCCCGCCCCTACGGCCGAGACGACCGACGCCAGCCATACCCGTCCCCCTCATGATTCCATTACCTATGGATCCGAGGACACGACGCAGGCCGCGGTGATGGTCGAGCGCCCGCATGTCGATCCTGCGCCAGCGGTCGAATCGGTACCCGTCGACCCTGAGCCAATCGACCCCAAGCCAGCTGAGCCCGAACCGGTCGGATCGGCCCATGCCCATGGCGATGCCACCCCGCCGCTCGATCGTCCCGGCCGGACGGAAGGAGCGGCATCGTGAGCGAGATCGACGAAAGCCGCGCGCCCCTGCTCGATCACCTGATCGAGCTGCGCCGTCGCCTGCTCTACTGCATCGCCGCGCTCCTGCTGGCGTTCGCGGTCGCCTTTTACTTCTCCGAGACGATCTTCGCCTTTCTGGTCCAGCCCTTGCTCAGGGCCGGGCAGGGAACGGTGATCTATACCGAGATATTCGAGGCGTTCTTCGTCCAGGTGAAGGTCGCGTTCTTCGCGGCGATGATGATCGCGTTCCCGGTGATCGCCAACCAGTTGTGGCAGTTCGTCGCCCCCGGCCTGTACCGCAAGGAGAAGAAGGCGCTGTTGCCCTTCCTGCTCGCGACGCCGCTGCTGTTCCTGCTCGGCGCGGCGATGGCCTATTACGTCGCGATCCCGATGGCGTTGCACTTCCTGCTCGGTTTCGACGGCGTGGTGGGCGGAGTAAAGCGAGAGGCATTGCCGGCGATCGGCAACTACCTGTCGTTCATCATGCAGTTCCTGTTCGGGTTCGGGCTGGCCTTCCTGCTGCCGGTGCTGCTCATGCTGCTCGAACGTGCCGGTATCGTCACCCGCCAGCAGTTGAAGAGCGCGCGACGCTACGCCATCGTCGGCGCCTTCGCGATCGCCGCGGTACTGACCCCGCCAGACGTGGGCTCGCAACTGCTGCTCGCGATCCCGCTGTGCATCCTCTACGAATTCGCGTTGATCGGTATCTGGTTCACCGAACGTCGCCGTGCCCGCGAGGCGGAGGCCAACGAGGAACCGGCCTGATTGCCGGCATATGAGTCACGACGTCTGCTCCACCATCATTGCGAGCATAGCGAAGCGATCAAGGGTCCGGTCACGGGATGCGCTGGATCGCCGTGCGAAACGCCCGATCAGGAATAGGCCAAGCCAGTCTTATCATGCCCTGGTGATCGGTCTGGCCGCCGACGATACTCGTTTCCGTGGGACGCAGCATGATCCACGGGATGACAGAAAAAAGCCCCCGGTTCGCCCGGCACCTTAATCATCATGAACCACAAGCCGATCAAACGAAAACGGCCGGCGCGAGGTATACCCGCACCGGCCGTTCGTTCGTTGGGACGACGTGCTTACTTGATGTCGTTCGCGGTCTTGGAGACGGCTTTCCCCGCAGAGCTCACATCGCGGCCGGCACCTTCGACGGTGTTGCAAGCCGACACCAGCAACGCACTGGCCACGAACGCGAGACCAACCAACTTACGCATGGGATACCTCCTCAAGGCTGAACTGCCGAACAGGCAATGTTCCTGTGGGGGGATCGTTCCCGATTTGCATCGATTGCAGCCCGAAAACGTTAAAGGCCCGAAATCATCACCAGGGGGGGGAGGGTGATGGTTCCGGGCCTATGTCGTGGACCGCGATAGCGGGGGGGGCACAAGGTCGCGATCCGAAATGGAAAACGGGCAAGGGGACGGCTGGTTCCCGGCGTCGTTTCAAAAATCGAAGAAAAAGCGAAGGCCCTCCAAAAAGGTCATCAACACCGGATCAGTCGCGACCCAGCACCGCGATCGCGATCTCATACGCCCCCGCCAATGGGTCGTGATGCAGCTTGGAACGCAGCTGACGCGACAGTCCCTCCATCACCCGGCCATAACGATGCGTGGCGAGATCGCGCAACGTATCGCCATCGACCAATGCGCGGGACACGACACGCAGCACGGCGCGCTCGGCCACGTCGGCGGCCTTCAGCGATACCTTTATCTGGGCGGCGCCGTCGCACCCGCCGGCCAGTTCGACGATCTCGGTGACCAGGAACGCGACCGCGACCGCGACGTCCTGGTTCACCAGAAAGGCATCGACGTCCAGCGTGATGCCCACCGCCTGCGACCGTTCTGATGCGGTGGCCCGGATGTTGGACGCCAGTTCGCCGATCATCGTCCGCATGTTCAGCCCGCGATGTTCCTCCAGCTCGGCGAAATGGTGGCGATGTACCACCGCCAGCGCATCGACGCGCCGCTGGATCGAGGCATAGGCCGCGGTGGCATCGGCGCTGCGTGCGCTGCGGGCATGGAACGCGATCAGGCTGGCGATCACCTGCAGATTGTTCTTCACCCGGTGATGCACCTCGCGCGTCAGCTTGGTCTGACGGCGCAGGCCCTCTTCCAGTCCTGCCTCATGCGTCGCCACCGTCTGGCTGATGGTGCGGAACGTCTCGCCCAGTTCGCGAATCTCTTGCGCGGGCAGGCTGGTCGCGTGCGAATCGATCACCTCGCCCGGCGTATAGGCAGCAACACTCGCGCGCAGCTGGCGTAAGGGGCGAAGCAGCAGCCGGTCGACCACGAACCACGCGATCCCCGCTGCCGCCACCCACATCAGCAGCGGCAGCATCATCGCGATCACCAGCGACGACGTGATCGGCGCGCTGCTGACCGCGGTGGCGAGTACCAGCCCACCGATCCCCAATTCGGTGCGCAGCGACTCCATCCGGCGCAATATCCCGTCTCCGGGTACCGGTTCCAGTTCCAGTTGCTGGTCGTCGAGCAACAGGACGCTGGAGAAGGTGTTGGCGCGGCTGCTGGGCCGGCCCAACCGGCGCAGGAAATCCTCGGGGAAAAAGGCACGGGCGGTAATGTCGGACCGCGCCTCGGCGATCGACAGGACCACGCCCTGATCGGGCACGATCGCCGCCGCAATCGGTGCATCCGAATCCGCAGGCGTCGCACTCGGCAACGGCACGCCGCACAACAGGCGGCCGCGCCGGTCGGTGATCGCGAACCGCGCACCGGCGGAGGCTTGCTGCGCGAACACGCCTTGCGCACGGGCGCAACTGGGGGCGTCGGCGGCGTCGCTGCCCAGCGCCTGCACCGCCACGCGCAACGCGGTCATGTCGCCGACCAGTTCGATGGCGATCGCCCGCGCGCTCTCGGTGGCGGCGATGCGCAGCCGCGCACGGGATTCCGCGTCGGCCAGCCGCGTGGTCTGGAGGGTGGCGAACACCGCGATGATCGCCAGTGGCAATAGCGCTGCGCTCAGGATCAGGAACAGCTTGGCGCCCGTCGTCAATCGCGACAGCGAGAAGGAACGTGTCGTGAGGGTAGCAGGCGTAGAAGGCGGGGGAGCCGGGGTGTCGGACGCCGGGGTATCGGGCATGGTGCCCGCGATCAGGTAAGTTTGCCGAGGAGGTCGAGCAGATCGTCGGGAACCTGCTCGCTCACCGTGTTCTCATAGACCGAGCGCAGTGCCGAACCCATGTCGCGATCACGATTGGCGGCATCCCGGGCCGGGCGCATGTCGCCATCGGCCTTGAGAGCCCCAGTGACCTGCGCCGTATCGTTCTTATCCTGACCCAAGCTGAACGTCTTTCCCCCTGATGCCGCGCCAACGTCGCGGCCCGCAGTGAACCACGAATATAGCGCGGTCCGATTGTGGCGATGAAACCAAAAATCGTCTCGATGGTTCCCGCCATGGCACGAAAAACACGGACTCGCCTTGCGGGAGCCCGATACCGTCGTTTCGCGTTGGATCAATACCGGCCTTAGCGCGTAAGCGGGGCGGATCGTTTTCAGGGAGTTTTCATCGCACATGTCGCTCGGACAGCAACTCGCCCCGCATCTTCCTTTCCTGCGGCGCTACGGCCGGGCACTTACCGGTAGCCAGGTGCATGGGGACAAGTATGTCCGTGCCACGCTGGAGGCGATCGTCGCCGCACCGGACCAGTTCCCCCGTGACGTCGATCCGCGTCTCGGCCTGTACCGGATGTTCCAGGGCATCTGGAATTCCGCCAATTACGACGAGATGGAAGACAGTCTCGGCAGCGAACTCGCGGGGGCGGAGGCGGTCACGCGCGCCCGGTTGTCACGGATGACGCCGCTGTCGCGTCAGGCGCTGCTGCTGACCGCGATGGAGGGCTTCACCCCCGAAGACGCCGGTTACCTGATCGACGTCGACGCCGACGAGGTCGACCGGCTGGTCGCCGAGGCCCTGTCCGAGATCGAGAACCAGACCCGCGCCCGCGTGCTCATCATCGAGGACGAGCCGATCATCGCGATGGATATCGAGACGATCGTTCGCGATCTGGGTCACGACGTCACCGGCGTCGCCGTCACCCGCGACGAGGCGGTCGGGCTGGCGATGGAGGATCGGCCCGGTCTGGTGCTCGCCGATATCCAGCTGGCCGACGACAGTTCGGGGATCGATGCGGTGAAGGATATCCTCGCCCGGTTCGAGGTGCCGGTGATCTTCATCACCGCCTTCCCGGAACGCCTGCTGACCGGCGAGCGGCCCGAGCCGACCTTCCTCATCACCAAGCCGTTCCAGCGGTCGACGGTGAAGGCGGCGATCAGCCAGGCGCTGTTCTTCGACCAGAGCACCGTGCCGGGCGAATGATCGGACGCGGCAGGATGTTGCGGACCCAAAACGAACCCCGGAGGTTTACCCGTCATGGACAGTCCCGAAAAACCCACCCGCCTGTCGGGTGAAGAGGCCCGTGCCGGGGCGACCCCGCACATGACGCGCTACATCCTGCCGATCTCGCTGACGCTCATCATCGTGATCTTCGCCATCATGGTCTTTCGCTGAACGGCGGTCCATGGAACGGCCCGTTACCAACGGGTTGGAATAGGGCGCGTCCGCGCCTATCTTGGGGCGGCGCGACACACGCGTCGCCCCTCACGATCGGATAAGAATGACCCAGCCCGTGCTGCGTGACGACGACGTCGAGGAGCAGGCCGATGCTCCCGTTGAACATGTCTCGTTGTCTGATCCAGAGTTCAAGACACAGCTGGCACAGGTGATTCCGCACCTGCGCGCCTTTGGTCGTTCACTGTCCGGCAGCCGCGATCTGGCGGATGATCTGGTGCAGGAAACGCTGCTGAAGGCATGGGCTGCCCGCAAGCGTTTCCAGGCCGGCACCAACATGCGTGCATGGACCTTCATCATCCTGCGCAACCTCTATCTGTCGCAGATGCGTCGTGCCCGGTTCAAGGGCGAGTGGGACGATCTGGTGGCCGACCGTATCCTCGCGGCTCCCGCCAGTCAGGACCGTCACGTCGAACTGGGCGATATGCAGCGTGCCCTGATGCACCTGCCGCAACCGCAGCGCGAGGCGTTGATCCTCGTCGGCGCGGGCGGGTTTGCCTATGAGGAAGCAGCGGAAATCTGTCAGGTCGCCGTCGGTACGATCAAGAGCCGGGTCGCCCGGGGTCGTGTCGCGCTGGAGGCGCTGCTGACCGACGGTGCCGCGCTGCCCTCACGTCGCGATCACGAAGTCGACACCAGCAAGACCGCGCTCGATTCGATCATGGGCGACGTGGATATGCTCAGCCGCGGCCGTTGATGCCGCGGTCGGTGTCGCGTTCGTCCCGATCAGTGATGGCGGCGCGATACTTGGTCGATATCACGCAACAACGACTCCCATTGGGGCGGGATACCGGCACCTTCGCCGTAAACGCTCCGCAGTGAGTGACCGATTGCGTCGGTCGCACGGGGCATGCGAACGACCTGCTCGCCATTGTCGCGCTGGATCACAAGGCTGGTGGCGAAGGTCATAATCGGTAAAACGTTCGGATCGGCCATTCGTTTCGTTTGGCTGGCATGGATGTGACGGGATGATGACGGTGCCCTCTGCGACCAGCGATCTGGTCGATGCGCTCGACCGTGCGATCCGCTGGTCGCCGTTCCTCGCAATGGTGGCCGCGCGTGAGCCAGGTATCGTCGCCGCGGTGGAGGCGGGACGGCTCGACCTGTCGCCCGTGATTGATCCCGACCTGCCCGTCGCTACCCGCCTGCGCCGGCAGCGCCGTGCCCTCGCGCTCACCGTTGCGCTGGGCGACCTGTCGGGGCGGCTCGACCTTACCGCCGTCACCGCCGCGCTGACCGGCTTTGCCGATCAGGCGCTCGACACCGCGATCCGCACCGCCATCGCCGAACGGTATCCGGGCGAGGAACCGCGCGGTTTCACCGCCATCGCGCTGGGCAAGCAGGGCTCGTTCGAACTCAACTACTCCTCCGACATCGATCCCATCCTGCTGTTCGATCCCGCCACCCTGCCGCGGCGCGCCAGAGAGGAGCCAGAGGAGGCGGCGGTCCGCATCGCCCGCCGCGTCGTCGAGTTGCTGCAGGCGCGCGACGGCGACGGTTATGTCCTGCGCGTCGATCTGCGGCTGCGTCCCTCGGCGGAGGTCACGCCGATCGCGCTGCCGGTGGATGGCGCCATCGCCTATTATGAAAGCCAGGCACTGGCATGGGAGCGCGCCGCCTTCATCCGCGCCCGCGCCGCTGCTGGCGACATCGCGCTGGGGCAGCGGTTCCTTGCCGCAATCCGGCCGTTCGTGTGGCGGCGCACGCTCGATTTCGGGGCGGTCGGGGAGATCAGGGCGCTGTCGGTGCGTATCCGCGATCATCATGCGCAGGGGCAGGCGTTCGGCCCGGGCTACGACCTGAAGCGGGGGCGGGGCGGCATCCGCGAGGTCGAGTTCTTCGCGCAGATCCACCAGTTGATCCACGGCGGTCGTGATGCGGTGGTGCGGGCGCCCGCCACCCGCGATGCCCTGGTCGAACTGGCGATCGGCAGCTGGATCGACGTCGGCGACGCCGCCGCGCTGGGTGACGCCTATACGCTGCTGCGCACGATCGAGCACCGGGTGCAGATGATCGACGATCGTCAGACGCACGCCTTGCCCGCCATCGCCGATGCGCTCGACCGGGTGGCGCGGTTGCACGGGCTGGGCGAGGGGGCGGACCTGCTCGCACTGTTGCGGCCGCACGTCGCGCGGGTCGGCGAAGTCTATGATGCGCTGGACGATCGCCGTCGCCCGGCGTTGTCGCGCGATCCGGAAACGCTGGCGGCAACGCTGGCGGCGGGCGGGTTCGACCCCGACTTCGCGGTCCGCCGCATCGCCGCGTGGCGCACCGGCACCTATCCCGCATTGCGCAGTCCCGCCGCGCGCGACGCGCTGGAGGCTGTGCTGCCGACGCTGGTCGAGGCGCTGGGCACCGCCCCCGACCGCGATCAGGCGCTGCGTCGGCTCGACGCGATGCTCGAATCGATGCCCAGCGCGATCAACATCTTTCGCCTGCTGGAGGCGCGACCGGGGTTGGCCGACCTGCTCGTCCGCCTGCTCGCCCATGCGCCGGTGCTGGCGGACGAGCTGGCCCGGCGGCCGGCGTTGCTCGACGGGCTGATCGATGCGACCGCGCTCGACGGCGTCGGCGATCTGCCCATGCTGGTCGCGGCGATGCGCGGCGGCGATGCCGGGGATTACGGCGCGCGCCTCGATCACGTCCGCCGGCTGGTGGGCGAGGCGCGGTTCGCGCTGGGGGCGCAGATCGTCGCCGGCACCGCCGATCCGCTGGCCGTCGCCGCCGGCTATGCCCGTGTCGCCGAAGCCGCGGTCACCGTGCTGACCGATGCCACCGTCGCCGAATTCGCCGCCGCGCATGGCCGGGTGCCGGACAGCGAACTGGTGATCCTGGCACTCGGCCGGTTCGGCGGCGGTGCGCTGACCCACGCCTCCGACCTCGATCTCGTCTATCTGTTCACCGGCGATTTCCGCGCCGAATCGGATGGCCCTCGGCCATTGGGGGCCACGCTTTATTACAACCGTCTCGTCAGCCGGATCACCGCCGCGCTGTCGGTGGCGACGGCGGCGGGGCCGCTCTATCCGGTCGACACGCGATTGCGTCCGTCGGGCGCCCAGGGGCCGCTGGCGGTGTCGCTCGACAGCTTCGCCCGCTATCAGCGCGAGGAGGCATGGACGTGGGAGCATATGGCCCTGACCCGCGCCCGCACCGTTCATGGCTCGCCGGCGGCGCGCGCCGCCACCGATGCGGTCGTCGCCGCGGTGCTGGCGGGCGACCGGTCGACGCGCGATATCGTCGCCGATGCGCGGACGATGCGGGCCGACATGGCCCGGCACAAGCCGCCGCGCGGCGGGATCGATGCCAAGCTGTTGCCCGGCGGCCTCGTCGATCTCGAATTCCTCGTCCATGTCCTGCAACTCACCCGCCGTACCGGCTTCGCGCCCGATCTGGGTGCCGCGATCGATGCGCTGGCGGCGGCGGGGCTGGTCTCGCCGTCGCTGCGCGGCGCACATGACGCGCTGACCCGGTTGCTGGTCACGATGCGCCTCGTCGCGCCCGATGCGGAGCCACCCCCGGCGGCGGCGACGCGCGCGCTGGTCGCCGCCGCGCTGGGCGTACCGGACTGGCCGGCGGTGGTTGCCAGCCTGGCGACGGCGCGGCAGGAAGTGGCAACGGCGTGGGACGCGCTGATGCAGGAGCAGGCGGCATGAACGAAGGCGATGTCATCCCCCCGGTCGGTGTCACCGGTGCGGACGGCGGGACGATCGATCTTGCCACGTTGCCACGCCCGCTGGTCGTCTATTTCTATCCCAAGGACGATACCGCCGGCTGCACGCGCGAGGCGCAGGATTTCACCGCACTGGCGCCCGATTTCGCGGCGGCGGGCGCGTATGTGCTCGGCGTGTCCAAGGATACGCCGGCCGCCCATGCGAAGTTCACGGCGAAGCACTCGCTGGGCATCGCCCTCGCCAGCGATCTCGATGGCACCGCGTGCGCGGCGTTCGGCGTCTGGGTCGAGAAGAACATGTACGGCCGCACATATATGGGCATCGAACGGGCGACCTTCCTGTTCGGGGCGGACGGCACACTGATGCGGGCATGGCGCAAGGTGAAGGTGCCCGGCCACGCCCCCGCTGTACTGGCCGCCATACTGGCTGCCGTGCCAGATGCGGGGCGGCCGCGCTGATCCGCCGCCCGTGGTCGACTGACGATCGATTGCACCATCGGTTCCCTGTTTTCGGACGTGGTTAATCTGCGGTTCAACGACTCGCCGCGCCCCGGTGCCGGTCTGACGCGGGAAGAGGGTGGCGCTATTGCCCCGATAAGACATGTTCGACCACACACCATCGTGTTGACGCGCGGTGGGGCTGCGAATCAGCTTTTGGATTGATCGGTTCGGTCCCGGCTACGGGATCGGCGCTCTGATGCGGGGTTCGATGAACAAGCATTTCGTTGCAGCCGTGGTGGCTCTGGTATCGATCACCGGCATGGCGCACGCGGCGGATCGGCCCGGCACGCCGGTTCCCGCTTCCGCTACCGGCGGCGAATATATCCCGGTTCCCAGCGCGGAGGCGACGGCCGACCTCAACGCCGATCGCCAGTTCAAATCGCTGTTCCAGACCTGGAAAAGCTTCGATGCCTCCGCCGGTCTCGGCCGCGGCGCGATCGCCATCCCCTCGGTCCAGCCAGTCGCCAAGCTTCAGTTCACCAGCAATTTCGGCATTCGTTCCGATCCGTTCCGCGGCACCGCCGCGATGCATGCCGGGGTTGATATTCCCGGCCCGATCGGCACCCCCATCTATGCCACCGCCGACGGCATCGTCGCGCATGCCGATCGTCAGGGCGGTTACGGTAACCTCGTCGAGATCAACCACGGCAAGGGTATCGCCACCCGCTACGGTCATCTGTCGAAGATCCTCGTCAGCGACGGTACCCGCGTTCATCGCGGCCAGTTGATCGCGCTGATGGGTTCCACCGGCCGGTCGACCGGTTCGCACCTCCATTACGAGGTCCGGATGGACGGACACGCCGTCAACCCGATCCCCTTCCTGACCAACGCCGATTATCTGCTCGCCGCGCAGGACCGCGCCGTGAAGCTGATCCCGGTCAGCAGCGACGGCCCCGCCGCGCTCGACTGATCTTTTTCGGGCCGATTTCTTCCCGTCGTTCCGCCAATCCGGCACCATCGATTGCCGCCACCCGCCGCCGTCCCTAAGGGGATGGCATGGGTGTGACCACCATGGCGGGCCGGCGTGACCCAGACTGACGTTCTCCCCCGGCGATCCCGCCGCCGCCTGGCCCTCGCCGCGGCGCTGCTGCTATCCGCCGGGATCGGCTCGGTCTGGCTGCTTCGCCAGCCCATCGTCACCCATTTCGTCGACCGGGAACTGGATCGCCGCGGTGTCGCCGCGCGCTACCGGGTCGAGGATCTGGGGCTCGGCCGTCAGCGACTGACCGATGTCGTCATCGGCGACCCCCGCCATCCCGATCTGACCGCCGACTGGATCGAGACGCAGACCGGTATCGGGCTTGGCGGCCCCTATCTGGTCGGTGTGAAGGCGGGCCATGTCCGCCTGAACGCGCGGCTGGCGGGGGGGCGTGTGTCGCTGGGTGCGATCGACCGGCTGTTGCCGCCGCCCTCGGGGAAGCCGTTCGCCTTGCCGGCGCTGACCGTTGCCGTAAAGGAGGCCCGCGTTCGCCTTGCCACGCCGTTTGGCCCCGCGCTGCTGCGGATCGCCGGGCAGGGGCGGCTGAACGATGGTTTTGCCGGCACGATCCGCGCTCATGCCCCGCAACTGGCGGCGGGTGGTTGCCGGATCGGCGCGGCGCGGGCGATGCTGCGGATCGCCATCACCGCGGCGCGCCCGCAGGTCGACGGCCCGGTCGCGGCGGATCGGCTGGAGTGCGACGACGGACTTCGGGTCGCCGCGCCGCGCGCCGATCTGGAAGCCCGGCTGTCGGCGGCGCTCGATCGCTGGCAGGGCAAGGCGAGCGTCACCACCACAGCGGCGTCACGCGGCACGATCCGCCTTGCCGCGATGGCGGCCACGCTCGATATCGCCGGCTCGGCGAAGCGGAGCGAGGGGCATGTCACCGCTACCGTCCGCCGTCTCCGCTTGCCGCAGGGCCTCGCCGATGCCGCCCGGATCGACGGCAACTATGCGATCGACCGTCGCATCGCCTTCACCGGCCGGGTGCATCTGGACCGTGCCGCTTTGGCCCCCGCGCTGTCGGGTCAGGTGGCCCCCCTGCGCACCGCCGCCGCCGGTACGCCGCTTGCCGCGATCACCGCACGCATCGGGCAGGCGCTGGTCGCCGCCGGCCGGATGCTCGACGCGGATGCCCATCTGGATATCGGCGAGGATATCGCCGTGTCCCGTATCGCGGTCGACGCGGCAAGCGGTGCCCGCCTGACGCTGGACGGCCGCCTCGTGATCGCGGACGGTGCGATGCGGCTGCCGCCCCGGCTGAAGCTGGTGGCGGGCGGGGGCGGGTTGCCGCGCTTCGCGCTTTCCCTGTCGCGTGCGACCGCGACCGCGCCGATCCGGGGGCGTGCCACGATCGATCCCTATGCCGCCGGCACCGCCCGCCTCGCGCTGACGCCGGTGGCGTTCGTGGTCAGCCCCGACGGCGCCTGGCGCGCGACGACGCAGGCCACGCTGTCGGGTCCGCTCGGCGATGGTCGGGTGGAGGGGCTGGTCCTGCCGCTGACGCTTGCCGGCGCCGGCGACCGCCTCACGGTCAACCCGTCCTGCACCCCCGTCGCTGTCGATCGCCTCGCCATCGCCGGCCTGACGCTCGATCCCGCCCGCCTCGCGCTCTGCCCGACCGGCGGCGCGTTGGTGACGGTAGCGGGTGGTCGGATCACCGGCGGTGCCCGGCTGGGGGCGACGCGGCTGGCGGGCCGGCTCGGCACCACGCCGCTCACGCTCGCCGCCACGGGCGCGACGCTCCGCCTGGGCGATCGCGGCTTCGCGGTCGAGGGGGTGGAGGCATTGCTGGGGGCGCCCGATCGCCAATCCCGCCTCACCGTCGCCGGCCTGACCGGCACGATCGCCGGGGGGGCGGTCACGGGTCGTTTCACCGATACCGGGGGGCGGATCGGCAACGTGCCGCTGGTCCTGTCCGCCGCCGCCGGCGACTGGTCGCTCGATCGCGGTATCCTCTCGCTCACCGGCGCGCTGACCGTCAGCGACGCCGCGTCGTCCGCCCGTTTCCGCCCGGTCGCCGCGCGCGAGGTCGCGTTCCGCCTCGCCGGGGGAGATATCGCCGCGACCGGCGTCCTGCACGAACCGACCACCGGCACCCGCGTCGCCACCGTCGCGATCGCGCACCGGCTGGCGGATGGCAGCGGCCATGCCGACCTGGCGGTGCCGTCGCTGCCGTTCGGGGAGGGGTTCCAGCCCGAACTGCTCACCCCGCTGACGTTCGGTGTCGTCGCCGATGTGCGCGGCACCGTCGATGGTCGCGCCCGCATCGCGTGGACCGGGCAGGGGGTCACCAGCACCGGCGACTTCGGCACCGCCGCGATCGATCTTGCCGCCGCCTTCGGTCCCGTCACCGGGCTGGCCACCCGCGTCCGGTTCGACGATCTGCTCGCGCTGCATACCCCGCCGGGGCAGGTCGCCACCGTCCGCACCGTCAACCCCGGCATCGCGGTACAGGACGGCACGATCCGCTATCAGATCCTGAACACCACACAGGTGCAGGTGGAGGGCGCGCGCTGGCCGTTCGCGGGCGGTGCGCTCACGCTGGACCCCTCGCGCCTCGATTTCGGGGAGCGGGGCGAACGGCGGCTCACCTTCCGCGTCGCCGCCGCCCGCGCCGACCAATTTCTCCAGCAGTTCGACTTCGCGAACATGAATGCCACCGGGGTGTTCGACGGCGTGCTGCCCATGATCTTCGACGATGCCGGCGGCCGCATCGAGAACGGCCGGCTGACGATGCGTGAGGGCGGCGGCACCATCGCCTATGTCGGGGCGCTGGGGCAGGAACAGCTGGGCCTATGGGGCGATCTCGCCTTCCAGGCGCTCCGGTCGCTGCGGTATCGCAGTCTCGATGTCACGCTCAACGGCTCGCTTGGCGGCGAGATGGTCACCGATGTCCGCTTCGCCGGGATCAGTCAGGGCGTCGGGGCGAAATCGAACTTCCTCGTCCGGCGCCTGCAACGCCTGCCGTTGGTGTTCAACGTGCGGATCAAGGCACCGTTTCGCGGGCTGCTCGATTCGGCGCAGTCCTTCTACGATCCCCGCCGCCTGATCCAGCGCAACCTGCCCGCGCTGCTCGAACAGCAGAACCGCGCCGGGCGCCCGGCCGGTGCCGCGCCCGCCCCGCCCCCCATTCAGCCTAGCGCAAGCGAGAATAAGCGATGAACCGTTCCTGGTTGACGATGATGCGACGAATCACGACCTTGGCCCTGTCGGGGGCGATCGCGGCGACCACCGGTTGCGTCAACGTGACCGCACCGGACAAGCCGATCGTCATCAACCTCAACATCAACGTCACGCAGGAAGTGGTGTACCGCCTCGATAGTGAGGCCAAGTCGCTGATCCAGCAGAATCCGGGGATTTTCTGATGAAGGCCAGGACATTCGTCGCCGCCGCCGCGCTCATGGCCGGCCTCGCCGTCGCGGGCGCCGCCTGGGCGCAGCGCGACCCCGCCTACGCCGCCGCCCGTGCTGCGGGGCAGGTGGGCGAGCAGCCGGACGGCTATCTCGGCGTGGTAGGCGGTGGCTCCGCGGACCTGCGCGCACTGGTGTCCAGCATCAACATCCAGCGCAAGGCCGCCTATACCCAAAAGGCGCAGGCCAGCGGCGCCACGGTCGAACAACTCGCCTTCACCAGCGGCTGCAACCTGATCGCGCAGACCAATCCGGGGGAGAAATACCGCACCCCCGACGGCGGTTGGGCCACCCGCACCGCCGCCGCCCCCACCCGCGATCCCCGCTGCGTGTGATTCGCGGGAGCGGCAGGATTGCCGATCGACGCCGCGCCATGCGTCTACATCATGGCGAGCGACCGTAACGGCACGCTTTATGTCGGCTCGACCATCGATCTGGCGAGGCGGGCATGGGAACATCGCACCGGCGTCGTGCCGGGCTTCACCCGACGATACCATTGCCATCTGCTGGTCTGGTTCGAGGCTTGCCCGGATTGGGAAGCGGCCCGGCGGCGTGAAAAGCAGATGAAGGAATGGCGTCGGGCATGGAAGATACAGGAAATCGAGGGATTGAACCCCGAATGGGGCGACCTGTACGATCAGATCGCCAACGCCTGATCGTCATCGCGCATTTTTTCCTTTCTTCCCCGGCGGACGCCGGGGCCCAGTTGGCAAGTCGATGGTGACGGTCACTGGCCTTCAACCGACTGGACCCCGGCGTCCGCCGGGGAGGGTGCAACCCGTATGTCTCTATCGTTCTGTATGTCTCTACCGTTCGACCGGGATTGGCTGAACGACAGGCCGTGCCCCAGCGCGGTTGACTTGGGCGGCCCCCCTTTCTAAACGGACGGCGCCTTGGCGGGGTCGCTCGCCGTTCACGCGTCACTATCCCGGCACGGCCAATCAGTTGGTCAGGGGATGGCGCGTGGCGGATGACGGTTCCGGACAGGACTTCGGCGATGCGGAGGACCCGCGGCTGACCGCGCTCGATGAGCGGCTGCGTCAGGCGCGAGAGACCGAGGCGACGCGATCGGGGGCGAAGATCGATACGGACCGGGGTTACTCCCAGGGCAATCGTGTCATTTCCGCCCTGATCGGAAGTCTCGTCGGCAGCGCGCTGATCGGCTGGCTGATAGACCGCTGGTTCGGCGCGACGCCCTGGGGGCTGATCGTGATGTTGTTCCTCGGAATAGCGGTCGCGTTCAGGCAGATCATTAGGATTTCAGGCGAGCGCCCGGAGTAACGCCGGGCGTTTGTCATACGTGGAGCGCAAGCGTGGCGGCGGCAGAAGGCAGCAAGATCGACCCGATGCACCAGTTCCTGATCGAGCCGGTGATGGGCTCGCATTGGGTGGTGGGCGGCTACGACCTGTCGTTCACCAATTCCGCATTGTGGATGGTGGTGACGCTGGCGTCGCTGTGGCTGTTCATGCTGGGCGGCATGAAGCGGCAGCTGGTCCCAGGCCGCTGGCAGGCCGCCGTCGAGGGGTTCACCGGCTTCGTGTCGGGGATGCTGACCTCGAACGTCGGCCCGGAGGGCAAGCGCTTCGTCCCCTATGTCTTCTCGCTGTTCATGTTCATCCTGTTCGCCAACATCCTGGGGCTGCTGCCCTTCGGCGTGATCCCCGGCGTGCATCCCTTCACCGTGACCAGCCATCTGACCGTCACCGGCGTGCTGGCGATCATCTCGTTCGCGATCGTGCTGATCGTCGGGTTCGGGCGTCACGGCTTCCACTTCTTCTCGCTGTTCGTGCCACACGGCACGCCGGTGGTGATGATCCCGCTGATCTTCGTGGTCGAGCTGATGAGCTTCCTCGTGCGCCCCTTCTCGCTGGGTCTGCGATTGTTCGTCGCGATGACCGCGGGGCACATCCTGCTCAAGGTGCTGGCCGCGTTCGTCATCAACGGCATCAACATGGGGCCGGGCTATGCCGCGATCGTGACGCTGCCCAGCTTCGTGCTGATGATCGGCATCACCCTGCTGGAACTGCTGGTCGCGGCGATCCAGGCATATGTCTTCGCGTTGCTGACGAGCGTGTATCTGAACGACGCGGTGAACCTCCACTGATCCGCGCATGCGGGCCTGTAGGATGTGACTTTCAAGACTTTCCGATGTGACTTTCCAACCTGATAATTGACTGGAGTGACTACCATGGACGCAGAAGCCGCAAAGATGATCGGCGCCGGTCTGGCCGCGATCGGCATGGGCCTCGCCTCGCTCGGCGTGGGCAACGTGTTCGCCAAGTTCCTCGAAGGCGCGCTGCGCAATCCGGGCGCCGCGGACAGCCAGCAGGGCCGTCTGTTCATCGGTTTCGCGGGCGCGGAGCTGCTCGGCCTGCTCGCCTTCGTGACGATGATCATCCTGCTGTTCGTCGCCTGAACCGACCGGTATCGGGCCGGGCGCCATGCGCGTCCGGCCGGTATCTAAAGGACGCACATGCCCCAGATTTCCCAGATCGCCGCTACCTATGCCTCGCAGATCTTCTGGCTGCTGATCACCTTCGGCCTGCTGTATTTCGTGGTGGGTCGCGGGATGGTGACGAAGATCGTCGCCACCGTCGACGCGCGCGAGGCGCGGGTCACGGGTGATCTCGCCGCCGCCGAAGCCGCACGGCTTCAGGCGGATGCGACCGAGGAGGCATGGCGCGTCGAGATGGACGCCGCCCGCACCGCTGCCGCCGCCGAAACGGCCGCGGCCAAGGCGCAGGCGGCCAAATCGGCCGAGGTGCAGGTAAAGGCGGCGGATGCCGACCTCGCCGAGCGCGCGGGCCATCACGATCTCGCGATCGCCAACGCCAAGGCGGAGGCGCTCGCCAATCTCGACTCCGTCGCGGCGGAGGCGGCGCAACAGCTCGTCGCCAAGCTGGCGGGTCTCCAGATCACCGCCGATCAGGCGGCGCACGCGGTCCGCGAGGTGAGGGCACATGGCTAATCCGACCGTCAACGGCAGCAGCATCGTCGCCGAGAACCTGACCGACGCCACGCAGGCGACCGGGCTGGCTCCGGTGCCCGTGAAGGAAGGCGACGGCGTTCACGAGACGACCGCCACCACCGAACATCATGCGCCATCGCCCACCGCGCTAGGCTTCGATTCGACCGGCTGGGTCGCGATCGCCGCGCTCGTCGTCGTCGCCATCATGCTGTGGAAGAAGGTCCCGGCGATGATCGGCGGGATGCTCGACGCCCGCATCGCCGCGATCCGCACCCAGCTAGACGAGGCCGCCGCGCTGCGCGCCGACGCCGAGGCGCTTCGTGCCGAGTATGAGGCCAAGGCGAAGTCGGCCCATGCCGATGCCGAACAGATGCGCGAACACGCCCGTGCCGAGGCGCACGGCATCATCGTCAAGGCCAAGGCGGATGCCGAGGCGCTGATGGATCGCCGCGCCAGGATGGCGGAGGACAAGATCGCCGCCGCCGAACGCGCCGCCATCGCCGAAGTCCGGGCCCGCGCCGCTGACGCCGCCGCCCGCGCCGCTGGCCTGCTGATCGCCGAACATCACGACGCCGTCGCCGATCGCACGATGATCGACCGCACCATCGCCGGGCTCGGCCGGCCCAACTGAAATGGGGCCGGACGCGGGGTCCGGCTTTTCCTTTTTCCTCTTCACCTGGCTGTGCATCGCCGGACTCGGCAATCCTGTCGGGATCGCGGTGGGGATCGGTTCGGGGCTGGTGATGCAGCGCTGGTGGACCGCCGGGATGGCCGGGTTCGTCGCCTTGCTAACCGTGGAATCCATACTCGGACATGATTGGTCGGCGGGCCGCGGGGCATTCAACGAATTGACGCTCGGCATGTCGATTGCGGCGGCGATATGGGCAATCGTCGTGCGATCCATCCGGCACGTCACCCGCTCCGATGATCGGCTTTGACCCACCGGATTTGATCGTGGCCCCGGTCACCCTAAATGGGGTGAATGTCGACGCCCACCACCGACCGGTTCAACGAAGAGAAATCCACCTACACGCTGCGCGGATCGGAGACGCCCGATCTGGAGGCCGGCGTGGCGGCGATCCGCAACGTGTTGCAAACCCTGCCGCAACGCTCCGGCGTCTACCGGATGCAGGATGCCCGCGGCGACGTGCTGTACATCGGCAAGGCGCGGTCGCTGAAGCAACGCGTCGCCAACTACACCCAGATCAACGGCCTGCCCAAACGGCTCCAGCGCATGGTGTCGCAGACCCGGTCGATGACGATCGTCACCACCAACAACGAGGCGGAGGCGCTGCTGCTCGAAGCGCAGCTCATCAAGCGGTACCGTCCCGCGTACAACGTGCTGCTGCGCGACGACAAGAGCTTCCCCTTCATCCTGCTGCGCGCCGACAGCGACTTCCCCCGCGTCCAGAAGCATCGCGGCGCCCGCCGCGCGGTCGGCAATTACTACGGCCCGTTCGCCAGTGCCGGCAGCGTCAACAACACGCTCAACGCCCTCCAGAAGCTGTTCCTGCTCCGCTCCTGCACCGATGGTTTCTTCAAGACGCGCGATCGGCCGTGCCTGCTCTACCAGATCAAGCGATGCTCGGCGCCGTGCGTCGGCCGGATCGACAAGGCGGGCTATGCCGAACTGGTCGGCGACGCGAAGGACTTCCTCGCCGGCAAGTCGACGCAGGTGCAGGCCAAGCTGGGCGCGCAGATGCAGGCAGCGGCGGAGAACATGGATTTCGAACTGGCCGCGTTGCTGCGCGATCGGTTGAAGGCGCTCACCTTCGTGCAGGGTACGCAGGCGATCAACGCCGAGGGGGTCGGCGACGCCGATGTCTTCGCGCTGGCGTCGAAGGAGGGGGTGATGGGCGTGCAGGCGTTCTTCATCCGCGGCGGCCAGAACTGGGGACATCGCAGCTTCTTCCCCTCGCACACCGCCGATGTGCCGGAGGATGAGGTGCTGACCAGTTTTCTGACCCAGTTCTACGAGGAGGTGCCGCCCGCCCGCACGATCCTGCTCGACCGCGACCTGCCCGAGGGCGAGTTGCTGGCGCACGCGCTGGGCGAGGCGGCCGGCTACAAGGTCGCCCTGTCGATGCCGCAGCGTGGCGACCGCCGCCGGCTGATGGATCAGGCCAAGCGTAACGCGATCGAGGCGCTGGAACGCCGCCTCGCCGAATCGACCACGCAGGCGAAGCTGCTGCGCGAGGTCGCCGAGCTGTTCGACCTGTCCGAACCACCCGACCGGATCGAGGTCTACGACAACAGTCATATCCAGGGCACCAACGCGCTGGGCGCGATGGTCGTCGCCGGGCCGGAGGGGTTCCGCAAGGGCCAGTACCGCAAGTTCAACATCAAGGGGAACGAGGCGGCGACCGACGATGATTTCGGCATGATGCGCGAGGTGTTCCGCCGCCGCTTCGCCCGCCAGCTGGAGGAGAACCCCGATCGCGACGCCGATACCTGGCCCGATCTCGTCCTGATCGATGGCGGCAAGGGCCAGTTGAACGCCGCGCGGGCGGTGATGGAGGATCTCGGCATCGAGGACGTGACGATGGTCGGCGTCGCCAAGGGGCCGCATCACGGTCGCGACGGGCGCGAGGTGTTCCATATGCTCGACGGGCGGGAGTTCCAGTTGCCGGTCAACGCGCCGGTGCTGTTTTACCTCCAGCGGCTGCGCGACGAGGTCCACCGCTTCGCGATCGGCGCGCATCGGGAAAAACGGGCAAAGGCGATCGGCGCGTCGCCGCTTGACGAGGTGCCCGGCATCGGCCCGGCCCGCAAGAAGGCGCTATTGATGCATTTCGGTACGGGCCGCGCGGTCCGCAACGCCAGCCTCGACGATCTGAAAAAGGCCCCCGGCGTCTCGGCCGGCGTCGCGCAACAGGTGTACGACTTCTATCACGCACGCTGACGTTTTTCCGCGTTGCCCGCGCCCCGGCCCTCGCTACACAGGTGATCGGGGTTTGTTTTCGGGGGGTATCATGCGGCGCTGGCCGATCTTCTTCGTGTTGCTGGCATCGGCTGGGGCGGCTTGGGCCGGCGACACGCCACTTTATGGACCGGTACCCGGCTGGGTGGTGCCCGCGCCGGCGATCGCGACGAACAAGCTGAACGACGCTTCGCCGCAGGTGTTGGTATTCGATAACCAGCAGCGGCTGGAAGGGGATTCGGTCACCGTCTATTTCGATGTCGCGAACCGCGCCACGACGACGCAGGCACTGAACGAGATGGGCACGCTGATGTTGCCCTGGTCCCCCGACAAGGGCGATCTGACGATCCACCGTGTCGAGATCCTGCGCGGCGCCGAGACGATCGACGTCCTCAAATCCGGTGACCGCTTTACCGTGCTGCGCCGCGAGGAGGGCATGGAGCGGATGATGCTGACCGGGCAGCTGACCGCGACGATGGCGGTGAAGGGCCTGCAACTCGGTGATACGCTGCGCGTCGCTTTCTCGATGACGATGAACGAACCCGTGCTGAAAGGGCATGGCCAGGCCGTGGGGATGACCCCGGCCAGCCCGTTCCGCACGCAGTTCGGCCGGTTACGGCTGTTATGGCCGACGGGACGGAAAGTGGCCTGGAAAGGGTATTCCGACGGGATCAAGCCGGTCTTCGCCAAGGTCGGCGGGGATGACGAGATGACGATCCCGTTGCCGCTCGCCAAGCAGCCGGAGGCACCGGGCAACCTGCCCGATCGCTATGCGAAGCCGCCGATCGTCGAGGTGTCCAGCTTCGCCGACTGGCCCGAGGTGTCGCGCACCTTGGCGCCGCTCTATGCAACCGATGGCCTGATCGCCCCCGGCAGCTCGCTCGCGGCCGAGGTGACGAAGCTGAAGGCGGTCGCCGATCCGCTGGCGCGCACCGAACGCGCGCTGGAACTGGTACAGGACAAGATCCGCTACCTCGCGGTTGCGATGGACGGTGGCAACCTGACCCCGCAGACCCCCGCGAAGACGTGGGAACTGCGATATGGCGACTGCAAGGCGAAGACGCTGCTGTTGCTGGCGCTGCTCCACGGCGCGGGTATCGAGGCGGAGGCGGTGACCGCCAGCATGCAGACCCGCGGCTTCGTCGCCGCACGGCTGCCCGGACCGGCGGCGTTCGATCATGTGCTAGTCCGCGCGAGCGTGAACGGCCGCTCGCTGTGGCTGGACGGCACCGGGGCCGGGGCCCGCCTCGCGGATATCGGCGACGTACCTGGTTATGGCCAGGTGCTGCCGCTGCGGGCGGTGGGGGCGGCGTTGATGCCGGTCGCCTATGTCGCCGATCAGCGGCCCCGGCGTAATGTCGCGATCATGCTGGATCAGAGCGCAGGCGTCGATTTCCCAGCGCTGTGGCGCGCCACGGTCACGATCCGCGGCGCGGCGGCGCAGGGGCTGAATGCTGCGGTCGGCCAAGCCGATGCCCGGCAGAAAGCGGCACTGATCCAGTCGGTCGTTTCTGGCGAGCTGGGCGATGTGCAGATGAGCAGCTACGCCATCGCCTATGATCCCGACACCGCGACCGCCACCGTCACCGCCGCAGGGCTGGGGACCACGCGCTGGCAACGCGACGATCGGCGCTGGCGCCAGTCGCTCGACCGCGCGATCGGCTCGATCGCGTTCGCGCCGGATCGATCGCGTGCGGCATGGCGCGACATTCCCGTCGCGACCGGCGTGCCCGACAGCGCGCTGACCCGCACCGTCGTGAAACTGCCCGCCGGCGTCACCGGCTACACGTTGGAGGGTGACCAGACGCTGGCCGGCACGATCGCCGGGCGGCGATTGTCGCGGACGACCGCGATGGCCGGCGACACCGTCACCATTGAGGACCGGGTCGACCTGATCGAACCGGAGATCGCCCCCGCCGCGATCGCCGCGGAGCGCGCGAAGCTGGCGGCGGCGCAGGGCCGGCTGTTGCGGATCGTGGCGCCCGCGACGCTGCCAAGCCGGGTCGAAACGGTGCGCACCGGTCGCAAGGCAGGGCGCTTCACGCCGATCGAAACCGCCTTTGCGCAGGCGATCGCCGCGGCGGCGGATGATCCGGAGGATATGAGCGGCTATGTCAGCCGTGCCAGTTTCCGTGCCGGCATCTATGATTATGCAGGCGCGATCGCCGATGTCAGCAAGGCGATCGCCACGCAGGAGACAGCCGAACTGCTCGGCCGGCGCGCCTGGTATCACGCCGCGCTGGGCGCCCGGGCCAAGGCCGTCGCCGATTATGCCGCCGCCTATGGTCTGGATCCGTCGCAGGAGTTCGCGCTGACCCAGCAAGCCGATCTGATGGCGATGGACGGGGACAGCGTCGGCGCGCTGAAGCTGCTCGACGCACGGATCGATACCGGCGGCGAGGAGCGCTTCAAGGCGATCGCGGAAAAGGCGTTCATCCAGCGAAACGCCGGCGATACCGTCGCCGCCATCGCCACGATCGATGCCGCCGTCGTGGAAAAGCCCGCCGATCCGTATCTGCTCAACATGCGCTGCTGGGTAAAAGGGACGGGCAACCATGCCCTTGATTCGGCGCTGGCCGATTGCACCCGCGCGATCGAACTCGGCAACGGCGCAGGCGCGCTCGACAGCCGCTCGCTGGTGTTCTTCCGGCTTGGCCGACTGGCGGAGGCGCTGGTCGATGCCGATGCCGCCTTGGCGGTCTGGCCCAGTTCACCCGGATCGTTGTTCCTGCGCGGCATCATCAAGGCGAAGATGGGCAAGGCCGCGGCCGCGGCGATCGACCTCGGCGATGCGCGGCTGATCCAGCCCAGCATCGATGCCGAATTCAAACGCTATGGCATCACCGCCTGATCGGCCCCGCAATGCGGCGGCGGTGCGACGATGCACCTGAACGCCCCCGCCATCCTGCTGTCCGCCCGCCCGCATGGCGAGCATGGCAGCATCGTGCGGGCACTGACCCGCGACGATGGCGTGCAGCCCGGTTATGTCCGGGGGGGGCGGTCGAGGCTGCTGCGGCCGGTGTTGCAGGCGGGTAACCGCGTCGTCGGCGAATGGCGCGCGCGCACGGCGGAACAACTGCCCGCGCTGACGCTGGAGCTGACCGAGAGCGCTGCGATGTTGCACGGGGAACCCCTCGCCGCCGCCGCGCTGGACTGGATCACCGCGCTTACCGCCGCCTCCCTGCCCGAGGCGCAGCCCTATCCGCAGTTGTACGACGGGCTGGACGGTGTCCTCGCTGCGCTGCTCGCCGCGCCGGGCGCGCGGGGGTGGTCGGTGGCGGTGGTGCGATACGAACTGCTGTTGCTGGGGCAGCTCGGCTTCGGGCTCGATCTGGATCGCTGCACCGTCACCGGCGCGACCGCCGACCTTGCCTGGGTCAGTCCCCGGAGCGGTGCGGCGGTCAGTGTCGGGGCGGCGAAGGGCTATGAGGAGCGGCTGTTGCCGATGCCCGCGTTTCTGGACGGCGGCGGCGCGATGCCCGGCTGGCCCGATCTGCTCGACGGGCTGCGCCTGACCGGCCATTTCATCGCGCGCGACATCCTGGTCGATCGCGCCGCCGCACCGCTTGCGGCACGCGAGCGACTGGTCGACCGGATCAAGAGAGCGGTTGCGTGACGCCGCCTCGCCCGGCAAGGGCGGCACCATGACCCTGATCGCTATTCTCGCCGGCGACGGCATCGGCCCTGAAGTCACCGCACAGGCGCGTCGCGTGCTGACCGCGCTCGCCCCCGACCTGATGTTCGAGGAGGGGCTGGTCGGCGGTGCCGCCTATCGCGCACAGGGCCACCCGCTGCCGCCCGAGACGCTGGCGCTGGCCAGGCGATCGGACGCGGTGCTGTTCGGCGCGGTCGGTGATCCCGCCTTCGACGCGCTGGAACGGGCGATGCGGCCGGAACAGGCGATTCTGGGCCTGCGCAAGGGGCTGGGCCTGTTCGCCAACCTGCGGCCCGCCAAGCTGTTCGCGGGGCTGGAGGACGCCTCCGCGCTGAAGCCGGAGATCGCGCGGCGCATCGATCTCGTCATCGTCCGCGAACTGACCGGCGACGTCTATTTCGGTGACAAGGGCCGCCGCCTGACCAGCACCGGCCTGCGCGAGGGCCACGACCTGATGCGGTATGACGAGGTGGAGGTCGCCCGCATCGCCCGCGTCGGGTTCGAGACCGCGCGTACCCGTCGTGGCAAGCTGCTGTCGGTGGACAAGGCCAATGTGCTCGAAACCTCGCAAGTGTGGCGCGACGTGGTCAACGAGGTCGCACGCGATTTCCGCGATGTCGAACTCGGCCACATGTATGTCGACAACGCCGCGATGCAGCTGGTGCGCGATCCCGGCCAGTTCGACACGATCGTGACCGGCAATCTGTTCGGTGACATCCTGTCGGATCAGGCGTCGATGTGCGCCGGATCGATCGGGATGCTGCCTTCCGCCGCGTTGGGTAGCGGCACGCTGGGCATGTACGAACCGATCCACGGCTCCGCCCCCGATATCGCCGGGCAGGGCAAGGCGAACCCATGCGCCGCGATCCTGTCGGCGGCGATGCTGCTGCGTCATTCGCTCGCCCGGCCCGAACCCGCCGACCGGATCGAAGCCGCTGTCGCCGCCGCAATCCTCGCCGGCGCCCGCACCGCCGATCTGGGCGGGACGATGTCGACCGAGGCGATGGGCGACGCGATCATGGCGCAACTGGGCTAGGCGTCACGCCCAGCCGGGCAACCACATCCACCGCGTGAACGCGCGCGGGCCGGACAGCGCGGCGGCGGACAGGATCGGGTAGAAGTGGACGAACAGTCCCGCCACCAGCAACAGATACGCCTCGTCCCATCCCGCCACCCGCGCGCGCCAATGGTCGAACGCGACCGCGATCGCGATGCACAGCCAGATGCTGGGTAGATAATAATAATAGAAGAAGCCCAGCGATTTCGGGATGATCGCCCAGATCACGAAGCCCGCGATCCACAGCATCGCCGCCGCGCCCAGCCGAACGTCGCGCGTCCGTAGCCAGCCGATCGCGCATGCCGCCACCGCGAGCAGCCCGCCCCACAGCACCGCCGGATTGCCGATCATCAGCACCCCGCGCTGCGCACCGTCGACAGGTTCGTACAGATACCAGATCGGCCGCAGGTCGAGCGGCCAGCTCCACCATGACGACTGATAGGTATGCGCCGGCAGCACCTGCGTCTGCTGTCCGTACATATAGAGCTGGAACGGCAGGATCGTCGCCAGCGTCAGTGGCTCGTGCGTATAGAAGAACGCCGGCGCGAAGGTGGCGAAATAGGTCGCGACGCTCACCCCGCCCAGCAGCAGCAGCGCCGGGATCGTCGCCATCCCCCGCCATCGGTCGGGGCGCCCGCGCTTCAGCAGGATCAGCGCGATGCCGGCGAACGCGACATAGGGCGCCGCCGTCCACTTGCACCCCGTCGCCAGCCCCAGCAGCACCGCGCCCGCGATCCATCGCCGCCGCACCTGCGCGGGGCGACCGTGCATCGCCCATAACAGGCATGCCGCCCCCGTCACGACGAACGCCGCCATATACCCGTCGAGCATCGCGATCCGTGCCTGCACGAAGACGGTGAAGCCCAGCAGCGCGCACAGCGCCCCCGTCACCGCCGGCCGCAATCGCCGCGTACCCAGCCACAGCAGCGCGAACACGCCCGTCACCACCGCGGTCGCCGCCAGGGTCGAGAACAGACGCCAGCCCAGCGCATTGTCGCCGAACAGCGCGATCCCGCCTGCGATCAGCATCTTGGCGAACAGCGGGTGTTCGACGTTCGCCGGCCCGTCCAGCGCCAGCAGCCGCCGCGCGGCGGGCACGTAATGGATCTCGTCGAACATCAGGATGCCGGGCACGGTCAGCCGCCACAGGAACAGGATCTGCGCCACGATCGCGATCGACAGCGCGACGGGCAGCGGGCGGCGGAGAAAGGCGAGCATCGGCCCGCGTTGTCGCCGCTCCGTCCGCCGCTGGCAAGCGACCCCGGCCCGCCGGCCAGCACCCCGGCCCGCTTGCAACAGACCCCCGCAGGGGGCAAAGCGCGGGGCATGAAGCGCAAGACCGGCCAGGACCGCACCATCACCTCCACCTGGAAGCCCGCGACGCAGGCGATCCGTGGCGGCACCGCCCGTTCCGAATGGGGCGAAACGTCGGAGGCGTTGTTCCTCACCTCCGGCTATGCCTATGACTGTGCGGGCGATGCCGCCGCGCGCTTCGCGGGCGAACAGGCGGGTATGACCTATTCCCGGCTCCAGAACCCCACCGTGCAGATGCTGGAGGAACGCATCGCCCTGCTCGAAGGGGCGGAGGCATGCCGGACGATGGCGAGCGGCATGGCGGCGATGACCGCGGCGCTGCTGTGCCAGTTGCAGGCGGGGGACCATCTGGTCGGCGGGCGCGCCGCCTTCGGGTCGTGCCGCTGGCTGACCGATACGCTGCTGCCCAAGTTCGGGATCGCCACCACCGTCGTCGATGCCCGCGATCCGCAGGCGTTCGTCGATGCGCTGAAGCCCGAAACCAAGGTCTTCTTCTTCGAAACCCCCGCCAATCCGACGATGGACGTGGTCGATCTGGCGGCGGTTTGCGCGATCGCGCGCGAACGCGGCATCGTGACCGTGGTCGACAACGCCTTCGCCACCCCCGCGCTGCAACGCCCGATGGATTTCGGCGCGGACGTGGTCGCCTATTCCGCCACCAAGATGATGGACGGGCAGGGGCGGGTGCTCGCCGGTGCGGTGTGCGGATCGCAGGACTGGATCGACAACACGCTGCTGCCCTTCACCCGCAACACCGGGCCGACGTTGTCGCCGTTCAATGCGTGGGTGGTGCTGAAGGGGCTGGAGACGCTGGACCTGCGCATCCGCCGCCAGTCAGAGAATGCGGTGAAGGTCGGCACCTTCCTCGAAGGCCGCGTGCCGCGGGTGATCCACCCCGGCCTGCCCAGCCACCCGCAGCACGAACTGGCGATGCGTCAGATGGCCGCCGCCGGGGCGATCTTCGCACTGGAACTGGATGGCGGCCGCGAACAGGCGCATGGCCTGCTTGACGGGCTGGAACTGGTCGATATCTCGAACAACATCGGCGATTCGCGCTCGCTGATGACGCACCCCGCCTCCACCACCCATGCCGGCGTCAGCGCCGAGGTGCGTGAGACGATGGGCATCGGCGAGGGGATGCTGCGCCTGAACGTCGGGCTGGAAGACCCGGACGACGTGATCGCCGATCTCGATCAGGCGCTGCGCCGGGTCGGCCTTTGATGAAGGCGCTGTTCCCCCACGCGGCGACCACGCACGGGGTGACGGTGCGCGTCTCGGTCAGCTACCTGCCCGAACAGTCGGAGCCGGCGCGTGGCCGCTGGTTCTGGGCCTATCATATCCGGCTGGAGAATGAGGGCACGCAGGCGGTGCAGCTGCTTACCCGGCACTGGGTCATCACCGACGGGCGCGGCGCGCGCCATTCGGTGGAGGGTGAGGGCGTGGTTGGCGAACAGCCGCTGATCGAGCCGGGCGGCAGCTTCGATTACGTGTCGGGTTGTCCCCTCTCCACGCCGACCGGCGCGATGCAGGGCAGCTACCGGATGATCGCGGCGGATGGCGAAACCTTCGACGCGGACATCCCCCGTTTCCCGCTCCACGCACCGGCGGTGACGTCATGAAACGGACCCATCTGCCGCTGAACGGCCTGCGCGTGCTCGATGCCGCCGCACGCCATCTGTCCTTCACCCGCGCCGCCGACGAACTCGCCGTCACCCCGGCTGCGGTGGGCCAGCAGATTCGCGCGCTGGAGGATACGCTGGGCGTTGTCCTGTTCCGCCGCACCACCCGTGGCCTCGAACTGACGCCGGAGGGCGAGGCGGGCCTTGCGCCGCTTCGCGACGGGTTCCTCCAGTTCGAGGAAGCGGTGCGCGCGATGCAGGCGGGTCAGTCGTCCAAGTCGCTGACCATCGCCGCCCCGCGCGATCTGACCGAGAAATGGTTGATGCCCCGCCTTGCGAAGATCGCGGCGGCGGACGGCGAACTCCGCTTCGTGTTGCTCGGCACCGAGGAAGGGGTCGATTTCACTCAGGCCAATCTCGACCTCGCGATCCGCTGGGGCGAGGGGCCGGGCGAGCATGAGGGCGAGGCGCTGGAATCGGATGGCATGGTGACGGTCGCCGCCCCCGGCGATCCATCGCCCGCGACGATCGTCTGGGTTGGTGGCCCCGCCACCGACATCACACCGGATATCATTACCGTCCGCGTCGCCGATGCCGGCCTCGCGCTTGATGCCGCCGCCGCCGGCCTGGGCCGTGCCACGGTGCCCGAACTGCTGGCCGCCACCGACCTCGCCACCGGCCGCGTCATCGCGATCGGCGATCCGCTGCCGTCACGACAAGGTTACTGGCTGGTCGCGCCGACCCCCCAATGGCGGCAGAAGAAGGTACGGCTGCTGGTCGAGGCGCTGGCGGGATAACGATATATTGGCCTGGTCAGGGGCACCGGCCCTCCGGGAGGTGCCAGCGCAGTGGCGGGCGGCGTTCATAGTCCTGTGGTTCGGGACAGAGCATATAGCCGCGCTCGGCCACCATCGACGACACCACAGTGCGCCCGATCGGCGATGCCGCCATCGCCATGACGAGACCCGCCGCGGCGATACCCAGCATGATGGTGGCTGCCCGCCATGTCTTCGCTGCCGCCTCCCGCTGTCGACGATCGCGCGTCCGCTCCTGCGGCACCGGCATCAGGCACATGGCGGCAAAGGCGAACATCGATATCGCGATGGGCAGGGGGATCAAGTCGGATGGCCGGAACGACACCAGCCGTGCGCCGTCGCTTAGCGATCGGAAGAACGGCATTACCCCACTGAGTCCCAGCCAGAGGGCAAGACATCCGGCCGCCGCGAACGCCCCGGCGACCGCCAGCACTTTCCATCGCATCGCTGGGGCCAGATCGCCGCGGATCACCAGAGTTGCGCCAGCGCGCCGCGTACCTGATCGCCTTTTCGCGCGACGCGTTCGGCCAGCCAGTCGATGTTGCGGTCCAGATCATGGACGAACTGGCTGCGTGCGAGTTGCTGATACCGAGCCTCCGCCTCGTCGCCCAATGCGTCCCAGACTTCCGCCAGACGGGCCAGACCGGCGTCATATGCCCGGCCAAGTTTGTCGGCGAGGCTGAACCGGTTGTCGATCGCGCTCAGCGCCATTCCAGCCAATACGCCCACCGCAAAGGCCACGAGCATCGGGCCGAGCGCGAACGATCCGATGACCAGTGCCGTCCCCATCGCGGTGCCCGCAAAGGCCGAACCCGCCGCCGCACCGATCGCGGAGGCGAGAATCACCCCGGGGATATCCACCGTCAGCGCCCCCAGCAGGCTGCCCAACGTCGCCTTGTCGCGCAGCACATAATCGGCGATGTCCACGGCGACGACCAGCCACAGCCCGAACTTGGCGGAATCCTTTGCTGCGGCGCGAAGGCCCGGCTTGCCGATCTGCAATTCGATCATCTTGGGATGATCGACGCGATATCGGGTGCCGGTAATGAGCTTGCGGCCACGCGGCCAGCCCTTGAAGGTGACCAGTACATGGCCTGCCGGGGTCTTGGCGAACGAAACCCTTGCCCCTTTCCATGAGGCGAAGTCCCGGGCGATCTTGTAGACCAGCTTGCCGCTGCCGGCGGCATCCTTGATCGGGCTGATCCAGTTCTTCGCGCCGCTACCGGCATCGCGGATCAGTTGATCCGCCTCCGCCGGTGTCATCTCGCGCCGGGTAACCTTTTCATCGGCCCATAGGCGCAACATGTTCCTTTCGTCGACGACGAGCGCGCGGTCGCGGATCGGGGCGGGTGTGCCGGACCGCGGTCTGGCCGAACGTACAGGTTTGGAGCCGGTTGGGGCGGGACGGGACGAACGCGGTTTCCATGCGGAATTGGTCGATGCAGGCAATGTCCGGCCCTTTCGAACAGCGTTGATTATTCAGCGCAATCATGTCGCATCGTTCGAAACGATGCGCAATCGTGTGGTCAGGTTCCTCAGTTCTTCAGCCGCCACCCGCGCCGCAGCAGCGTGTAGCACAGCAGGCCCAGCACCACGTCGATCGCCAGCACGACGATCGCACCGGACCACACCGGCGAATCGGCCACGCCGAGGAAGCCGTAGCGGAACCCGGAGATGATGTAGAAGAACGGGTTGGCATGGCTGATCGCACGCCACACCGGCGCCAGCGAATCGACCGAATAGAAGGTGCCCGACAGCAGCGACAGCGGCGCGACGACGAAGTTGGTCACGGCGGCGGCATGGTCGAATTTCTCCGCCCAGATCGAGGTCAGGACGCCGAGCAGCGCGAGGAACGCCGATCCGCCGATCCCGAACCACAGGATCGCCAGCGGCGCATGCGGGGTCACATGCACGCCCGGCCACAACGCCATTGCCAGCGATACCGCGCAACCGACCAGCACCGCCCGCGTCACCGCGCCGCCGACCAGGGCCGCCAACAGTTCGGCGGTCGACAGCGGCGGCATCAGATAATCGACGATGGTGCCCTGTATCTTGCCGACCAGCAGCGAGAAGCTGGCATTGGCGAACGCGTTCTGCAGCATCCCCATCACGATCAGCCCCGGCGCGATGAAATCGGCAAACGGTATCTCCATCCCGCCGACCCACACCGCATGGCGCCCGCCCAGCGCGACGGAAAATATCACGAGGAACAACAAGGTCGTGATCGCCGGCGCCCAGATCGTCTGGAGCTGGACCTTGAAGAACCGGCGCACCTCCTTGATATAGAGCGTGCGTAGGCCGCCCCAGTTGATGCTCCGGATGACGGGCACGCCCGGGGCATTCCGAACCAAGGATTGAATTTCGCCGATTGGGGGCTGGCTGCTCATGGCCCGAGCGGTTACTCGCTGCCGCTGCCGCCCGCAACCGGCCGTATTGCGAAGGAACGACCAATGTCCTGGACCGACGAGCGTATCCAGACGCTCAAGACGATGTGGGAAGGTGGGCAGACCGCCAGCCAGATCGCCGAAGCGCTTGGCGAGGTCAGCCGTAATGCGGTGATCGGCAAGGCGCACCGCTTGGGGCTGCAGGCACGCCCCTCGCCGGTGAAGAGCCATAGCGAGGCTACGGTCGTCGCCGATCCGGCGCCTGCTCTGGCTCCCGTGCCGGTCGTGGCTGCGCCCGAACCCGTCACGATCGTGCCTGAGCCTGTCGTGGCTGCCGCCCCGTCGCCTCCGGCGCCCCCCGCGCCTGAACCGGCCCCTGTGCCGGTAGAGGCGGAAAGCGACGACGAGGAAGAGGAGGAGGTTGCCGCGGCGCCTGCTCCCGCGCGTCCGCCCCAGCCGATCCTGCGCTCCGTCGGTCCCGGTGGCTTCCTGCGTCAGGCGCCCGGCGAGCAGCAGCCGCCGATCGCGCCCGCCCCGCCGCGCCGGCTGGTCCCTGCCAAGCCGTCGGCGGAAATCGCCGGCAAGACCGGGCTGCTCGATCTGAACGATCGCATCTGCAAATGGCCGCTCGGTCATCCTGGCGAGCCGGATTTCCACTTTTGCGGCGACAAGGTGAACCCCGGCTTCCCCTATTGCGTCGATCATTGCGGCCACGCCTATCAGGCACAGCTGCCCCGTCGTGATCGTCGCCCACCGCCGCCGCTGCCGTTCGGCGGCCCGCGCGTCCGCTAAGGTCGGAACGGGAAGTGTGCCGATCGGATCAATCGACCGGTTGACCCGGTCGGCGCACTGCCGGTATCAGGCGCTTCGGGCGGTCCCGGTGGGCCGCCTTTTCTCGTTGTAAGGAAGCCGCGATGTCCACGCCCGCGCTCATGCCCGTCTACCCACGGTGCGGGGTGCGTCCGGTGCGAGGCGAGGGGGCATACCTGTTCGGCGAGGATGGCGAGCGCTATCTCGATTTCGCCAGCGGCATCGCGGTCAACGCGCTGGGCCATGGCCATCCCGCGCTGGTGAAGGCGATCGCCGATCAGGCGGCGACGCTGATGCACGTGTCGAACCTGTACGGCAGCCCGCAGGGCGAGGCGCTGGCGCAGCGGCTGGTCGATGCGACCTTCGCCGACACGGTGTTCTTCACCAATTCGGGCGCGGAAGCGGTGGAATGCGCGATCAAGACCGCGCGCCGGTTCCACCATGCGGAGGGCAATCCGCAGCGCCACGACCTGATCTGTTTCAACAACGCGTTCCATGGTCGCACGCTCGGCACTATCTCCGCCACCAATCAGGCGAAGATGCGCGACGGATTCGAACCGCTGCTGCCGGGATTCAAATATGCCGATTTCAACGATCTGGACGGCGCGCTCGCGCTGATCGACGACAACACCGCCGGTTTCCTGGTAGAGCCGATCCAGGGCGAGGGCGGGTTGATGACCGGCACCGACGAATTTCTGAAGGGATTGCGGGCCGCCTGTGACCAGCACGGCCTGTTGCTGGTGCTGGACGAGGTGCAGTGCGGCTATGGCCGGACCGGCAAGTTCTTCGCACATGAACTCTACGGCATCGTGCCCGACATCATGGCGGTGGCGAAGGGGATCGGCGGCGGCTTCCCGCTCGGTGCCTGTCTGGCGACGGAGCATGCCGCCAAGGGCATGGTGTTCGGCACCCATGGCTCCACCTATGGCGGCAATCCGCTGGCGATGGCGGCAGGGACGGCGGTGCTGGACGTGATGCAGGGCGAGGGCTTCCTCGATCACGTCGCCGCGATGGGCGAGCGGCTGCGGTCGTCGCTGGAGCAGATGATTCCCAACCACGACCATCTGTTCCACGAGGTGCGCGGACGCGGGCTGATGCTGGGGCTGAAGCTGAAGAGCGACAGCCGCCGCTTCGTCGCACATTGCCGCGACAACCACGGGCTGCTGACGGTGGCGGCGGGCGACAATGTCGTCCGCATCCTGCCGCCGCTGGTGATCGACGAGAGCCATATCGCCGAATTCACCCAGAAGCTAAGCGAGGCGGCACGGGTGTACGTGCCGGTCGCCGACGATTGACGACGATCCTCCCCGGCACGGGGAGGGAAACCATGCGATGCATGGTGGAGGGGGACCGAAGATGCGCCATTTCCTGAACCTGTCGGATGCCGGAGCGGACGGGATCGCCGCGATGCTGGCCGATGCGATCGACCGCAAGGCGGCGCGCGCCGGCTGGGCAAAGGGCCGGGTCGATGCCGATGCCCCGCTTGCCGGCCACGCGCTGGCGATGGTGTTCGAGAAGAATTCGACCCGCACCCGCGTGTCGTTCGACATGGCGATCCGCCAGCTTGGCGGCAGTTCGATCGTGATGGACGCCGGCACGATGCAGTTGGGGCGCGGCGAGAGCGTGGCGGATACCGCACGGGTGCTGTCGGGCTATGCCGATGCGATCATGATCCGCACCGACGATCACGCCAAGGTGGAGGAGATGGCGCATTACGCCTCCGTCCCCGTCATCAACGGCCTGACCGATGCATCGCATCCCTGCCAGATCATGGCCGACCTGCTGACCATCATCGAAGCCGGCAAGCCGCTGCCCGGCCTGAAGGTGGCATGGCTGGGCGACGGCAACAACGTCCTCGCCTCGATCGTCGAGGCGGCGGCCCTGATGAAGTTCGACGTGATCGCCGCCTGTCCGCAGGGGTTCGCGCCGGAAGAAGAGGCGATCGTCGCCGCCTCCGGCCGCGCCCGCGTCGTCGCCGACCCGCGCGAGGCGGCGGAGGGCGCCGACATCATCGTCACCGATACGTGGATATCCATGGGACAGGCCCATGCCGACACCAAGCTGGCCGCGCTCGGCCCCTATCAGGTCACGCCCGACCTGATGGCACTGGCCAAGCCCGATGCGAAGTTCCTCCACTGCCTGCCCGCCCACCGGGGCGAGGAAGTGGCGACCGCGGTGATCGATGGCCCGCAGTCGCTGATCTGGCAGGAGGCGGAAAACCGGCTCCACGCGCAGAAATCGGTGCTGCGCTGGTGCTTCGGTCAGATCGGTTGAGGTCGGCGGGCGTCGTTCCCATATCCGTCGTCCCGGCGGTCGCCGGGATCTCCTTTCCCTCCGCGCCTGCGCGGGTATTGAGGCTCCGGCACCAGCCGGGGTGACGGACCGGCATGAACGACCCTGACACCATCATCGATCTGGACCGTGCGCTCGGTTTCACGATTCCCGCCCGCAGCGCGCGGGGCCGCATCGTGCGTGTCGGCCCGGCACTCGATGCGATCCTGTCCGCCCATGCCTATCCTCCCGCGATCGAGGCGCTGCTGGCGGAGGCGCTGACGCTGTGCGCGCTGATGGGATCGACGCTGAAGGACGAGGCGGGGCAGCTGACCATCCAGACCCGCACCGAATCGGGCGTCGTCGAACTGCTGGTGTGCGACTATCGCGGCGGCGAGCTGCGTGGCTATGTCCAGTACGACGCGGACCGGCTGGCCGAGGCGCCGGAAAACCCGACGCTGTTCGCGCTGTTCGGCAAGGGATATCTCGCGATCACCTTCGACCTCGCCACCACCGGCGAACGCTATCAGGGCATCGTGCCGCTCGACGGCGATCGGCTGGCGGAGGCGGCGCAGAGCTATTTCGTCCAGTCCGAGCAGATACCGACGCTGGTGCGGGTCGGCCTGGGCCGGGATGCCGAGGGCCGTCGGGTTGCGGGTGGGCTGTTGCTGCAGCATCTGCCCGAAGGCGAGGTGGGACGGGAACGGCTGCACACCCGACTCGACCATCCCGAATGGGAGCATGTCGCCGCGTTGGGCAACACGATGGGGGCGGACGAACTGGCCGATCCCGCATTGCCGCTGGAGACATTAGTGTGGCGGCTGTTCAACGAGGAAAGCGAGGTGCGCGTGCTGGGCGCTACCCCGCTGTCGCGTGGCTGTCGCTGCACGCCCGAACACATCATGGGCGTGCTCGCCAAGTTCCCGATCGAGGACCGGCGCGAGATGGCGGACGAGGCGGGGGTGATCGCGGTCGATTGCGCCTTCTGCTCGACCAAGTTTCCGGTGCTGGCCGAAGACCTCACCCCGGTTCGTTAACCATTTCTTCACCGCTGCGCGGGTAGAGGGGATGTGTGCCGTCGTTCAGCACGTTTTCTCCCCTTCGATGGGTTACCCCCATCAACCTTCGGGCCGTGCGGTATCGCGCGGCCCTTTCTTTTTGGCCGTGTCTGGCGTAGCAGCCGGGGGATCATGACCACTTCGTCCTTTGCGGTGGCGCTCGTTTCGGGCGGCCTCGACTCGATGGTGTCCGCCGCGCTCGCGCGGGAGGCGGGCTACCGGCTGCTCGCGCTGTCGATCGATTATAATCAGCGGCATCGCGTCGAACTGGCGGCGGCGCGGCGCATCGCGCACGAACTGGGTGCGGAACGCCATGTCGTGTTGCCGATGGATCTGTCCGCGTTCGGTGGATCGGCGCTGACCGACGATATCGCGGTACCCAAGGACGGGGCCGGCACCGACAATGCCGGCGGCATCCCGGTCACCTATGTCCCGGCGCGTAACACGATCTTCCTCAGTCTCGCGCTGGGATGGGCGGAGGCGGCGGGCGCCCGCGACCTGTTCATCGGGGTCAATGCGCTCGACTATTCGGGCTATCCCGACTGCCGCCCCGAATTCATCGCCGCGTTCGAGGGGTTGGCCGAGATCGCGACGAAGGCCGGGGTGGAGGGCGAACCCTTCCGCATCCGTGCGCCGCTCCAGCACATGACCAAGGCCGATATCGTCCGCGAGGGCGCACGGCTCGGGCTGGACATGGGGCTTAGCTGGTCGTGCTATGATCCGGCACCGGGTGGCCTGCACTGCGGCCTGTGCGACAGTTGCCGGCTGCGGTCCAAGGGGTTCGACGACGCCGGCGTGGCCGATCCTACCCGCTACGCCGCGCACGCCTGACGCGATGAGCTATGCCGTCAAGGAGATGTTCCTGACCCTGCAGGGGGAGGGGGTCCATGCCGGTCGCCGGGCGGTATTCGTGCGGTTCGCCGGCTGCAACCTGTGGTCGGGGCGCGAGCAGGATCGCGCGACCGCCGTGTGCCGGTTCTGCGATACCGATTTCGTCGGCACCGATGGTGCGGGCGGTGGCAAGTTCGCCGATGCGGCCATGCTGGTCGCTGCGGTCGAGGAATTCTGGGGCCCGGACCGCGCCCGCCGCTTCGTCGTGCTCACGGGGGGCGAGCCGATGTTGCAGGTCGACGACGCGCTGGTCGATGCGCTGCACGCCGCCGGGTTCGTCATCGCGATCGAGAGCAACGGCACGCTGCCGACGCATCCCGGTATCGACTGGGTCTGCATCAGCCCCAAGGCGGGCAGCGAGGTGGTACAGCGCCGTGGCAGCGAACTGAAACTGGTCTGGCCGCAGGCGGGGATCGATCCGGTGCCGCTGGAGGACTGGGCGTTCGACCACCATCTGCTCCAGCCGCTCGACGACCCACGCGCCGCAGCCAATCAGCAGGCATGCATCGATCTGGTGCTGGCGCGGCCGGCATGGCGGCTGTCGTTGCAAGCGCACAAGACGCTGGGGCTGCGGTAGGGCAATTGCACCGTCCGTTCTGTTTGAATCGGCCTGACGTGAAACCTACTCTTGCGTCATTGCGAGCGTAGCGAAGCAATCCAGGGCGTCACGCGCCGGGTTCTGGATTGCTTCGCTACGCTCGCAACGACGGGGTAGCGGGGGGCAAGCCAATGTTATCAGCCCGGCTCAGGGTAAACGGATCACGCGAAACGTCACGCATCCAGCGCCTCTTCATCCAGCCGCGCCGCATTCTCCTGGATGAACGCGAACCGGTGCGCCGGATTGGTGCCCATCAGCCGGTCGACCAGATCCTTCACCCCTGCGCGTTCTTCATATTCCTGCGGCAGGGTGATCCGGATCATCGATCGGCTGGCGGGGTCCATCGTGGTTTCGCGCAACTGCATCGGGTTCATTTCGCCCAGCCCCTTGAAGCGTGCGACCTCCACCTTCTTGCCCTTGAAGGCGGTGCGCTCCAGTTCCGCGCGATGGGCGTCGTCACGCGCATAGCGCGATTTGGCGCCCGCCGTGAGGCGATAGAGCGGTGGTTGTGCCAGATACAGATGCCCGCGCCGGACCAGATCGGGCATCTCCTGAAAGAAGAACGTCATCAGCAGCGTCGCGATATGCGCGCCGTCGACATCGGCGTCGGTCATGATGACGACACGCTCGTAACGGAGATTGTCCGCCACGCAGTCCTTGCGCGTGCCGCAGCCCAGCGCCTGGATCAGGTCGGCGATCTCCTGATTGGCGACGATCTTGGCGCTGGTGGCCGATGCGACGTTCAGGATCTTGCCACGGATCGGCAGGATCGCCTGCGTCTTGCGATCACGCGCCTGCTTTGCCGAACCGCCGGCCGAATCACCCTCGACGATGAACAGTTCGGTGCCGGCGGGGTCGTTGGCGGAGCAGTCGGTCAGCTTGCCCGGCAGGCGCAGCTTGCGCGCCGAAGTCGCGGTCTTGCGCTTGACGTCGCGTTCCGCCTTGCGCCGCAATCGCTCGTCCATCCGGTCGAGCACATAACCGAGCAGCGCCTTGCCCCGGTCCATGTTGTGGCCGAGCCAATGATCGAAATGGTCGCGCATCGCCCGTTCGACGAGACCGGCGGCCTCCGGGCTGGTCAGCCGGTCCTTGGTCTGGCTCTGGAACTGCGGCTCGCGGATGAAGACGGACAGCATCAGTTCGCTGCCGACCATCAGGTCGTCGGCGGTGATGTCCTTCGCCTTCTTCTGGTTCACCAGTTCGCCGAAATGGCGCAGCCCCCGGACCAGCGCCTGCCGCAGCCCCTGTTCATGCGTGCCGCCATCGGGGGTAGGGATGGTGTTGCAATACCAGCTGAAGCTGCCGTCGCTCCACACCGGCCACGCCACCGCCCATTCGACCCGACCCTGTTCGCCGGGGAAATCCTGCGACCCGGCAAAGAAATCCGCAGTCGCGCATTCGCGGTCGCCCAGCTGCTCGCGCAGATGATCGGCCAGGCCGCCGGGAAACTGGAACACCGCCTCGGCCGGAATATCGGTGCCCGCGACCAGATCAGGCGAACACCGCCAGCGGATTTCGACGCCCGCGAACAGATACGCTTTCGATCGCGCGAGCTTGTAGAGCCGCGCCGGCTTGAACCCCAGTTCGGGGCCGAAGATTTCAGTATCCGGGGTAAAGGCGATCGACGTACCCCGCCGGTTCGGCGCGGCGCCGACCTGTTCCAGCGGCCCCAGCGTCTGCCCGCGCGCGAATCGCTGCCGATAGAGCAGCCGGTCGCGCGCGACCTCGACCACCGTGTCCGACGACAGGGCATTGACCACCGACACGCCGACGCCGTGCAGACCGCCCGAGGTGGCATAGGCCTTGCCCGAAAACTTGCCGCCCGAATGAAGCGTCGACAGGATCACCTCCAGCGCCGACTTGTCGGGAAACTTGGGGTGCGGGTCGACCGGGATGCCGCGACCATTGTCGACGATCGTCAGACGGTTGCCGGGTTCCAGCATCACCTCGATCCGGGTGGCATGGCCCGCCACCGCCTCGTCCATCGCATTGTCGAGCACCTCGGCGGCGAGGTGATGAAGCGCGCGTTCGTCGGTGCCGCCGACATACATGCCCGGGCGGCGGCGGACCGGTTCCAGCCCCTCCAGTACCTCGATCGAGGAGGCGTCGTAACTCTCCGGAACAGGCGGGGCCGCGAACAGATCCTTGGACATAGGAAGAACATAGGCCGACAATCGTCGCGTTACCAGCGCCGGTCCGGCATTCCAGATGTTGCGTGCATGCAACAGTCGTCATCAACCTGCATCGCCAGTGGATATCTCTCCCGACCCGGCCGTTCCTGTAGTTCCCTTCAAAATTCCGGAGCCTTCATGTTCAAACTCTCCGCCGGCCTCGTCGGTCTGGCTTCCGTCGCGATGATCGCCTCGCCCGCCTTCGCGCAGGAAACGACCGAAGATCGTCCCTTCTCGGGCATCTATGTCGGTGCGGCAGGCGGTTACGATGTGCAGCCCAATGACGTCGGGTCGAGCGTCCTGTTCGATCGCAACCTTGACGGCCGCTTCGGCGACACCGTGCTGTCGGGCAATCCGGCAGGCAACGCGTTCGGCGCCGGCGGCTTCTGCAACGGTCGTGCGGTCAACACCGCCGCGGGCACCGCGACGGCGGGTCGCGGCCCGCAGAACGGTGGTCTGGGCTGCCGCAACGACAAGGATGGCTGGGCCTATTACGGTCGGGTCGGTTTCGACACACAGCGCGGCAACATCGTGGTCGGTGCGGTTGGCGAGTTCGGCAAGACCGAGATCAACGACAGCGTCAGCGCCTTCTCCGGCACCCCCGCCAATTACGTCATGACCCGCAGCGTGAAGTGGGAATCATCGATCCGTGGCCGCGCCGGCTACGCGGCCGACACGACGCTGTTCTACGGTACGTTCGGTGCAGGCTATGCCCGGATCGATCGCTCGTTCTCGTCGTCGCAGAGCACCAACACCTTCACCGGTCGCGGCGATCGCAACCAGTGGGGCATCCTGGGTGGCGGCGGCATCGAGCAGAAGCTCGGTCGCAACTTCTCGGTGGGCATGGAATACATGTACCACCAGTATCAGGACAATGATTACCGCGTCCGCGTCGCCGGTCCGGCTGGTACCCCGTTCACCAACGCCACTAATGGCGGCACGGCGACGGGTACCGATCTGCGTCGTAGCGACGACAAGTTCCGCTGGCACAGCCTGCGCGCCACGGCGGCGTTCCGCTTCTGAACGAAAACGGGGTGCGACGACCGTCGCACCCCGCCGATATCCCATCATGCCGGCGGACGATCGATCGTCCGCCGGCATGATGCTGTCAGGTGATCTTACTGCGACGCCATCGCCGAATTGCCCGACGGCGGCCATGCGATCGTACCGCACTTCTTGACCTGCCACTCCGCCTTCTTGTTGAAGCAGATCGCGTCGAGCCGGGGCACGGTGACGGCATTGTAGCCGATATATCGGGCGAACCGCTGTTCGCCGTACGGGATCAGGCTGTTGCGCAATTCGCGCATCCGCGACTGCGCGATCGTCGCCAGTTCGCCACGCGGTGCGAACAATACGTCACGCCCGATCGAATGGGCGGTCCGGCAGAAACCATATTGCGACGCGACCGTCGCGAAACTGGAATAGGTGCGCGTTCCGAACCGGTCGAGCGTCGCCTGCCCTTCCTTGGGGGTCTTGGCGGTACGGATGAAATATTTGCTCAGCCGATCCCAGCTCGTCTTCAATTCGTCCTTATGGTCGAGCAGCATCGCGTTGTAGTTGCCCACCGCCAGCAGGGTCGGTTCGAACTGACACTGCAACGCCGCGACGTTGAGCGCGGAACGCATCGTCCACACCAGCGCCGCCTTGGTCTCGTCCGCCGTAGCGCCGGGCAGGGCCTCGGACAGGGGCATGGTCGTCGCCGCCGGCCCGGTGCCCGCATAATCATAATTCTGAAGGAAAAACTGCGCGGATGCGGGGGATGCCGCCATCCCCGCCATCATCACGCTTCCTGCGAAAGCTGCACGCCACCCCGTCATCACGTCACCGGCTCCCCGAAATTCATATCGGCGGAACTAAAGCATTTCCACGAGTTGCACACGGGGTTTCGCGAGGGATGGAAGACCAACCGTTGATCGGATGCGGCCAACCGTCCGTCGCAGGCGCAACGATCACATAACGGAGGCAAGGGCGGCCGATCCCAACGAAAAGGGCCGCCCGGTTGCCCGGGCGGCCCTGATCCATCACGTAATCCCGAAGGAATTACATCATGTTGTTGGTCATCATGGTGTCGTTCGACATCATCGTGTCGTTCGCCATCATGGTGTCGTTGGCCATCATGCCACCGTTCATGGTGCCGTCGACGGCAGTCATGTTGTCGGTCATCGTGTCCATGCCCTCAGCGGAGTTCATGTCGGTGACCATGGTGTTGTCGGTCGTCGTCTCGGTCTTGGGACCGCAGGCCGCAACGGCGAGTGCCGCGCTGGCGATCATCGAACCGGTCAGAATCTTGGAGATGAGTGCACGCATTGGAAGCTCCCTAGATAGCGGATTTGGTTGGCTTGCTCGCCGTTAACACCCAAATCGACGTAGACATTAAACGGATAACCCACACCCCTCAAGTGCCGTTTTGCCGGTTACAAGAAAGACTTTCGAGAAACCCTCGACGGGTCAACGCGAGCGCGGCGTCGAAAGTTTCCATGTCCGTGCCGTGATTTAGCGCCGCGAGGCTGGTCACCGGATAGTCCGGTAACCCGCATGGCACGATCCCGCCGAAATGGGACATATCCGGCGCGACGTTGACCGAGAAGCCGTGCAGCGTCACCCAGCGCCGTACCCGAACGCCGATCGCGCCGATCTTGGCTTCCCGTCCGGCGGCGTCATGCGTCCATATTCCGACGCGGCCGGGTGCGCGGAACGATGACAGTCCGACCTGTTCCAGCGCCGCGATCACCCATCCCTCCAGCGCATGGACGAAGCAGCGCACGTCACGACCGCGCATGTTAAGATCGAGCATCGTATAGCCGACCCGCTGCCCCGGACCGTGATAGGTGTAGCGTCCGCCCCGCCCGGCGGGCACCACGGGAAAACGCGGATCGACCAGTTCCGCCGGATCGGCACTGGTGCCGGCGGTGTAGACGGACGGATGTTCGAGCAGCCAGATCAACTCGTCCGCCTGCCGCGCGGCGATCGCGGTCGCGCGTGCCTCCATCGCCGCCAATGCCTCGTCATAAGGGGTCAGGCCGGGCGACAGGCGCCATTCGGGCATGATGCCGTCAGCAACGGGGGAGGGGGCGGCAGGGGATCGGGGCATGGTCACATACCTCATCTGGCGGCTTGGCTTCGCACGTGCAACCTGATGCCGGGTGATGTCGTCTGATCGGGACGTGCCCCTTGGCGCGGATGCCCTCACTCGGCTATCGCGAACGCCGGCGAAACGGGGAAATGCGATCATGGTCAGGATTGGGACGGTCTGGGACCGCACGGTAGAGGTACTGAAGGGGCGGGCGAACATCCTGGTGCCGATCGCGGTGGCATCGCTGTTCCTCCCGTCGGTCGCCAACACCGCGCTGGCCGCATTCGGCCCGACCGGATCGGGGGCGATCGCGCTGCTGGGTGTGGCGGTCGCACTGGCGGTGCTGCTGGCGAACATCTGGGGCCAGCTGGCGATGCTGGCGGTGGCGACGCATCCCGCCACGACCCGCGCGGATGCCGGGCGACAGGCGACGGCGCGGCTGCTGCCGGCGCTGGGGGTGATCCTGGCGATGGCTGTGCTGTTCGCGCTGGCGCTGGTGCCACCGGTGGTCGTGATGATGAACGCCGGGATCGACCTGACGCGCGGCAACGTCGCGGTGCAATCGCTGCCGGCGGGCGTGTCGGGCTTTATCGGCCTGTATTCGATGGTGCTGGTGGTCGTGGCCTTCGTGGTGGGCGCGCGCCTGATCCTGCTCAACCCGGTGATCCTGAACGAACGCCGCGGGCTGGGCGCGGTGATGCGCTCGTTCCGGCTGACGCGGGGGCTGACGCTCAAGATCGTCGGGGTGATGATCCTGTTCGCGATCGTGCTGCTGGTGCCGATGCTGGCGGTCCAGACGGCGGTCGGGCTGGTCGCGCGGCTGATCCTGGGGGCGGATGCGTTGCCCACCATCGGTTTCCTCGCCGGCGTGGCGAGCGCGGCGGTGACCAGCCTGTTCTCGGTGGTGGCCGCGGCCTTTACCGCGCAGCTTTATGTCGCGGTGGTGGACGACCGCGAGGGCTGAGCGAGCATCGGGATCTGCGGCGCGGCGTCGGCGGGCAGGATCCCGGACACGCGGGGATCGGCGAACGTCTCCACCGTCCGCGCGACCGGGATAAAGCCGTGCCGGCGATAGAAGCCGAGCGCGGCGGGGTGATCAAGCGTACAGGTATGGACCCAGACGCGGGTAATCCCCTTGGTCCAGGCGCGCGCCAGCGCCTCTGCCATCAGCCAGTCCCCATGGCCCTTGCCCGCCAGTTCGGGAATCAGCCCGACATAGGACAGTTCGCAGGTGCCGGCTGTACGGGCATCCAGTTCGAGCATGCCGATCTCGATCCCGGCCCGGTCGACCGCCGCGAACACCGCGATCCCCGGATCGTCGAGGATCGCCCGCAACGCAGCATCCGGCATCACCAATCGTGAAAACCACAGCCAGCGCGCGCCGATCCGGCGGAACAGCGCCCGATAGCGCTCGGTATCCGGCCGTGCCCAGCGCACCAGCCGGAATGGCGATGCGGGCATCGGGCGAAGCGGCGGGCGGGTGCGTATCTCCAGCGTGGTGACGATCGTCGCCAGCTGATCCGGGGCGACGGCGGTCAGCGCCATCTATGCGCCTCCGATATCCCGCCAGCGGCTGGACGACGAAAGTTTTCCGCGGGAAACTCCGGGATCAATCCCATGTCGCGACCGGCGGCAGGCTCATCAGGATCGCATCGACGTTGCCGCCCGTCTTCAGCCCGAACAGCGTGCCGCGATCGTGGACGAGGTTGAATTCGGCATAGCGCCCGCGCCACGCGCGTTGCACCGCCATGTCGGCATCGGTGAAGGGCATCGCCATTCGCCGCCGCACGATGCGGGGATAGACGTCGAGGAACGCCTCGCCGACGCCGCGGGTGAAGGCGAAGGCGCGATCGAACGCGGCCCCGTCGTCCCCCGTTTCCAAATGGTCGTAGAAGATGCCGCCGACGCCGCGATGGACCTGACGATGGGGGATGTAGAAATATTCGTCCGCCCATGCCTTGTACCGGGCATGGCAATCGGGATCGTGGCGATCGCACGCGGCCTTCAGCGCGGCGTGGAAGTCCTCGGTATCCTCGGCGATCGGCAGTGGCGGGTTGAGATCGGCACCGCCGCCGAACCAGCGTTTCGTGGTGACCAGGAACCGCGTGTTCATATGGACCGCGGGCACATGCGGATTGGCCATGTGCGCGACCAGGCTGATGCCGGTGGCGAAGAAACGCGGGTCCTCGCCCGCGCCGTTGATGGTGCGCGCGAAGTCGCCTTCGAACGTGCCCGCGACGGTGGAGACGTTGACGCCCACCTTCTCGAACACCCGGCCCTTCATCACCCCGCGCACCCCGCCGCCACCGGGTTCGCCCGACGGATCGGTGCGGTCCCACGCGATGTAATCGAAGGCGGCGTCCGATCCCGCTTCCCGCTCGATATCCTCGAACGCCGTGCAGATGCGGGTGCGGAGATGTTCGAACCAGTGGCGGGCCTGGGTCTGTTCGTCGTCGAGCGGCTGCATCAGCGGCCCTGTAGCGGCGGGCAAGGCCGCACGTCGAGGCGGCAAAATGTCCCGATAGCCGCGATCATGGCCGCGATCCCGGCCAGCCGCCGGTCTGGCGCAGCGCCTCCGCCAGCACGATTGCGGCGGAAACCGACAGGTTGAGCGAGCGTAGCGGCGGCGCCATCGGGATCACCACGCGGGCATCGGCGCGGGTATGGACCTCATCGGGTACGCCCGCGCTCTCTCGCCCGAACAGCAGGACATCGTCGGGTGCAAAGGCGAAATCGTGGAGCGGCGTCGCGCCGCGCGTCGTCAGCAGCACCAGTCGCCCGGTCGCCTGCGCGGCAAAGGCCGGCCAGTCGACATGGCGGGTCAGGGCGACGTGATCGATGTAATCCATGCCCGCCCGCGCAACGCGCCGGTCGTCCCACTGGAATCCCATCGGCTCGATCAGGTCGACACCGGCTCCCAGACAGGCGGCGGTGCGCAGAACCGCGCCGACATTGCCGGCGATATCGGGTTGATAAAGGGCGATCCTCATGGGGCCTGTCCCTAGCGGCTTTGGCGGCGCGGCAAAATGCTGTTGGCAAAGCGGCGGCGCGGCGGCTAACACAGGTGACGGCCAGCCGTGGGGACGGAACAGAAGGCTGGCGGGCGGGCGCCGTTTCATGGCGCCGATCCGCGATACAGGTGAGGGTTACACTGCATGGCGATTGTCGAAGACCAGCTTCCCCCGGGCGAAGACCCGGCGCTTCTTCACGAAGAGGTCCACGATCCGCGCCGTCGCGACTTCATCAACATCGCCGCGGTATCGTTCGCCGGAGTCGGCGCGATCGCGATCGTGCTGCCGCTGGTCAACCAGATGAACCCGTCGGCCGACGTGCTGGCGCAGGCATCGACCGAGATCGACATCTCGAAGATCGCGCCCGGTCAGGCGATCAAGTCCTCGTTCCGCAAGCAACCGCTGTTCGTGCGCAACCTGACGCCCGCGGAGATCGCGGCGGCGGATGCGGTGTCGCTGAACGAACTGCGCGATCCCCAGTCGCTGGAGGAACGGACCAAGGCGGGCAAGAAGAACTGGCTCATCACGCTGGGCGTCTGCACCCATCTCGGCTGCGTGCCGCTGGGCGCGGGCGAGGGCGAGAACAAGGGGCCGTTCGGCGGCTATTTTTGCCCGTGCCATGGCTCGGCCTACGACACCGCCGGGCGCATCCGGCAGGGACCGGCGCCGACCAACCTGCACGTTCCCGAATACACGTTCAATTCCGACACCGTCGTGACGGTGGGTTGAGGTAGCCGCACATGAGCTTTCCCTGGGCCAAGCATTATGAGCCGAAGCAGCCGCTGATGCGGTGGCTGGACGAGAAGCTTCCCGTCCCGCGCCTTGTCTACAACGCGGTCGGCGCCGGTTATCCGGTGCCACGCAACCTCAACTATTTCTGGAACTTCGGCGTGCTTGCGGGCGCAGCGCTGGGCATCCAGATCATCACCGGCATCGTGCTGGCAATGCATTATGCCGCCAATGCCGGCGTCGCCTTCGGCTCGGTCGAAAGCATCATGCGTGACGTGAACGCCGGCTGGTTCCTGCGCTATGCGCACGCCAACGGCGCGTCGATGTTTCTGCTGGTCGTCTATATCCATATCGGGCGCGGCCTGTATTACGGGTCGTACAAGGCGCCGCGGGAGATGGTGTGGCTGCTCGGCGTGGTCATCTTCCTGCTGATGATGGCGACCGCGTTCATGGGCTATGTCCTCCCCTGGGGGCAGATGAGCTTCTGGGGGGCGCAGGTCATCACCGGCTTCTTCTCGGCGATACCTTTGGTGGGCGAGACGATCCGGGTCTGGCTGCTGGGCGGCTTCGCGCCGGACAACGCCGCGCTCAACCGCTTCTTCTCGCTGCATTATCTGCTGCCGTTCGTGACTGCGGGCGTCATCATCCTGCACATCTGGGCGCTGCACATCCCCGGCTCGAACAACCCGACCGGTGTCGACGTGAAGGGCGAACAGGACACGGTGCCGTTCCATCCCTATTACACCGCCAAGGATGCGGTGGGGCTGGGCGTATTCCTGCTGATCTTCGCGGCGCTGATCTTCTTCAGCCCGAACCTGCTCGGCCATCCGGACAATTACATCGAGGCGAACCCGCTCTCGACGCCGGCGCACATCGTCCCCGAATGGTACTTCCTGCCCTTCTACGCGATTCTGAAGAGCTTCACCGCGGACTTCATCATCCCGGCCAAGCTGTGGGGCGTGCTGGCGATGTTCGGGTCGATCCTGCTGCTGTTCTTCCTGCCGTGGCTCGACAGTTCGCCGGTGCGCTCGTCCAACTTCCGGCCGAAATACCGGGCGTTCCTGATCGTCCTGCTCTTCGACGTGCTGCTGCTCGGCTATGTCGGCGGAGCGGAGGCGAATGCACGCAACGTCGTGCTGGGACAGATCGCATCGGCCTATTACTTCCTCCACTTCCTCGTGATCCTGCCGCTGGTATCGCGGTCGGAACGGCCGCGCGCGCTGCCGGGGTCGATCACCGAGGCGGTGCTGACCAAGCACGGGGGCACCAGCCCCGCCCAGACCGCGCTGGCGAACTGACAAGGGACGGATACGCAACATGGTTCGTTTCATCGCAATGCTGGTCGGCGCGGCCTTCACGTTCGTGCTGGCGCTGGCGCTCTGGGGGACGGTGTCCACCGCGATCACCGATCCCGCGCCCGAAAGCGCGGAGCATGAGTTCCACCTGCATCCGAAGGATGCGGAGCTTTCGTCGGCCGGCTTCTTCGGCAAGTTCGACCGCCGTCAGCTTCAGCGTGGCTTTCAGGTCTACAAGGAAGTGTGCGCCGCCTGCCACAGCCTGAAATATGTCGCCTTCCGCGATCTGGAAGAGATCGGCTATTCCGAGCCCGAGGTGAAGGCGATCGCCAACCAGTGGGTGATCGAAACGCCGTCGGTGAACCCCGATACGGGTGAGGCGACGACGCGCAAGAATGTGCCCAGCGATCACTTCCCGTCGCCCTTCGCCAACGAGGTCGCGGCCCGGGCTGCCAACAACAATGCGCTGCCGCCCGACCTGTCGCTTATCACCAAGGCGCGGCATGACGGGCCTAACTATCTCTATTCGCTGATCGGGCCGGGTGCCTATCGCAACCAGCCGGCCGAGTTGGTGAAGGAGTTCCCCGGATCGAAGACGCCGCCGGGGCTGCACTACAATCCGTATTTCGCGAACCTGAACATCGCGATGCCGCCGCCGCTGACCGCGGACGGGCAGGTGACGTATACCGACGGCACCCGCGCGACGCATGAACAGATGTCGCGTGACGTTGCGGCATTCCTGACCTGGACCGCCGAGCCCAAGCTGGAATCGCGCCACGCCGCCGGCTTTGCCTCGGTCGTGTTCCTGCTGATCTTCTGCTTCCTCGCCTGGGGCGCGTATCAAAACGTCTGGCGCGACATCAAGCACTGACAGCCACGTCACGCAGCGACGTTCAAGGGCGGCGGGGGAAACTCCAGCCGCCCTTTTTTCGTCCCGCTTCAACCCTGGTTCAGCCATGTACCGTCAGAGAACGTCAGGGGAACGAAGGCCGGTATAGCCACGTTGGTCCCTGTCGACAGCGCTTATCCTGCTGTTACCCGTCGTATGGGAGAGATGTGATGTTCGCACGGACGTTCGGATTGCTGGGCCTGCTGGTCGGTATCGGTGCGGGACTGGGTGGATGTACCGATGGCTATGGCTATTCGGGCGTCAATGTCGGTTACGGATCGACGGGCTATTACGATCCCTATGGTCCGGATTACGGCTATGCAGGGTTGGCCGGCGGTTATGCGTCACCCTATTATGGCTGGTACGGCGACTATTATTATCCGGGTACGGGCGTCTATGTGTATGATCGCCAGCGTCGTCGCCAAGTCTGGAACGACGGGCAGCGCCGCTATTGGGAGGGGCGCCGCGGTGGTTATCGCAACGGTCAGGTCCGGAACAACTGGGCCGACTTCCGACGTGACGTACGGCAGGAACGGCGTGATTATCGCGGCGATGTTCGCGAAGTTCGGCAAGCCCGCCGCAATGGCGTGATCGACCGGAATCAGGCCCGTGCCGGTAGGCAGCAGGCGCAACGCGAGTATCGTGGGGACGTGCGCCGTGCGTGGCGCGAAACCCGTCAGGAAAATCGCGCGGTGCGGCAGGGAGGCCGTGGCGGCGATCGTCCGTTCCGCGGTGGCGGGCAGGGGCCACGTGGCGGTGTTCGCCCGGCCCCCAACATCCCCTGATCGCCCGATCGGCGCGAACGGTCAGCCCGCCGTTCGCGTCGCGATCATGCTGTTCGATATGAAACCCATCACCGCCACATCGTCCTGATTGTAGACCGTCATCCGGCTGCGATAGATGCCCATGGCCGGTCGACTGGCCGAACGTCGCTTCTCCAGCACTTCGCTTTCGCAACGCAACCGGTCGCCCGGGTAGACGGGCTTCAGCCAGCGCAGTTCGTCGATCCCCGGCGATCCCAGCCCCGCCTCGCCGTGCCGTTCGAGTTGTTCGACGATCATCGCCATCGTCATCGCGCAGGTGTGCCAGCCGGAGGCGGACAACCGCCCGAAATGTGTCGCCGCCGCCGCCTCGTCGGACAGGTGAAAAGGTTGCGGATCGTAGCGGCGGGCAAAGTCGATCACCTCGTCGCGGGTGACGGCATAATCCCCGAAGCCCGCCGTGCTGCCGACCTCCACATCCTCGAAATAGCGCATTCTATCTTCTCCTGGGCTGCAATGTTGTCGGCCGATGTCGCCGTTTGTCCAGCCCGGAGGTCCGCGGGCGCTTGTGCCGTAGCCGGACACGGACACCTTGGTTGCTGATGGATGGTACGTTCCCATTGCGGTACGCTGCACCCGACGAGCGCGTTCAGCGGGGGCAAAATCGTCGGGGGAACGGATCATGGCAAGGGGAAACAGCCCGACAGGCACGTCCGCGAGCCGGGACGCGTCGCTTGATGTTGGCCGCTACCTGCTGCTTGTCGGGGTGATCGCACTGCACCTGATGGCGCTGGTACCAGCTGATCGATTCGGCTGGTGGTCTATCGCCGTGCTGAACCTCTCGCATATCGCTGTACCCGTTTATCTGATCGTGGCGGGCTACTTCCTGTCGTGGCGGACGCGCAGCTATCGCCGGTGCGTGACTCAACCGATCATCCGTCTGGTGCCGCTTCACCTGTTCTGGCTGGGCATCTACATCGTCCATTACGAAGTGACGATGCGGTTCGCCTGGGATTGGGGGCCGCAGATCCTGTTCAATGGTGGTCCGGCCTACCACCTGTGGTTTCTGCCTGCCCTGCTGGTCGCGCTGATCCTGGTCGCCGTGACCAGCAGGGTGGCGGGATTATGGGGTGCCCTGCTGGTCTGTGCCATCCTGGCGGCGATCGGTCTGTCGCGGGGCGCGTTCCACGACATGCTCGGTATGCCGGGTACGGCACAGCGAGCGGGTATCCTGATGGCACCGATGTTCGTCTGGATGGGCGCCGCGATGCGTGCCTTCTTCCCCGACCGGGTAGACCGTCGGATGATATGGGCAATCGTCGCGGTCCTGATCGTCATGCAGGCCGTCGAGAATGCTGTGTTCAGCCATTTGTCGGCCGGACACGTCATGATCGTGCGCGCCTTTCCCCTCACCATGTTCGCAACCGGCGCTGCCGTCTTCCTCGCGATTCGGTCGATACCGGCGTCGCTGTGGCCGCAATGGCTGGTTGAGCAGAGCCGGTGTACGCTCGGCGTCTATGCGGTGCATCTGCTCGTGATCTATTCGATCGGCGGTTGGATCGTGCCGACCGGGCCGGTCAGCCTGTTGCTGCTAGTGGCGATCGTGTTGGCCATCTCGTCACTGATTGCCCGCGCGATGACGATGATCCGCCCCCTGCAACGATTCGTGATCTGATCGCCAAGCCGATCAGGCGATCACGTCGATCCAGTCGGGCAGGTCTGCCAGCCGTGTCAGGCGGCGGAAGCGGGGATGGTCCGCCGGGGTATCCGCCTGTTCGTGGCTCCATGCCAGCGGCTGGGGGATATGCGCGGCCCAGCCGCCGGCCGCCAGCGTCGGTAATATATCCGACCGCATCGAATCGCCCGCCATTACCGCCTCATGGGGCGCAACGCCGTGCCGGTCGAACAGGCGGCGGAAGACATCGGGTGTCTTGTCGCTGACGATCTCGACGCCGGCAAACCGGTCGCCCAAGCCAGAGGCGGCAAGCTTGGCCTCCTGATGGAGCAGGTCGCCCTTGGTCACCAGCACGAGCGCGGCACGGCGGCCAAGCGCATCCAGCGTATCGGCGATCCCGTCCAGCAATTCGACCGGATGCGCCATCAGCCGGCGACCCGCTGCGAGGATGTCGGCGATCACCGCCACCGGCAGCCGGTCACCGCCCAGTTCGATCGCCGTTTCGATCATCGACAGGGTGAAACCCTTGGCGCCGTAGCCATAATGCGGGAGGTTACGGATTTCGCACGCCGCTAGCGCCGCCCGTGCGGCGGGTTCGTCGGCGAACGGCGCCAGCATCGCCGCCAGTGCGCTCTGCGTCCCGTCGAAGAAGCGCATGTTGTGCCACAGCGTATCGTCCGCATCGAGGCAGATCAGCCGGATCGTCATGCGCCGCGCGCCTCCCGCTTCCGGCCGGTCAGACGTTGAAGCGGAACAGCATCACGTCGCCGTCCTGCACGACATATTCCTTGCCTTCCTGCCGCAGCTTGCCCGCATCGCGCGCACCGGTTTCGCCCTTGCAGGCGATATAGTCGTCGAACGCGGTCGTCTCGGCGCGGATGAAGCCGCGTTCGAAATCGGTGTGGATCGCGCCGGCCGCCTGCGGGGCCTTCGCGCCGACATCGACGGTCCATGCGCGGGCCTCCTTCGGCCCGACCGTGAAGAAGGTGAGCAGGTGGAGCAGCTTGTAGCCGGCGCGGATCACCCGGGCGAGGCCGGTTTCGGTCAGGCCCAACTCGCCTAGGAACTCGCCCCGTTCCTCCGGCGGCATGGTCGCGATCTCCGCCTCGATCGCGGCGGAGACGACGACCGCCTCTGCTCCTTCGGCCTTCGCCTTGGCGAAGACGCGTGCGGAAAACGCGTTGCCGTCCGCCGCATTCGCCTCGTCGACGTTGCAGACGTAGAGCACGGGCTTGGCGGTGAGCAGTTGCGCCTGCGCGAACGCCTTTTCCTCATCGGCATCGGCGGGCACGGTCAATCGTGCCGGCTTACCCTCACGCAGCAGGTCAAGCGCGCGGCCCAGCACGACGGCGGCGGACTTGGCCTCCTTGTCGCCCTGCTGGCCCTTCTTGACGAGGTTCGGCACCCGCTTTTCGAGGCTTTCGAGGTCAGACAGCATCAGTTCGGTCTCGACCGTCTCGGCATCGGCGATCGGATCGACCTTGCCTTCGACATGGGTGATGTCGCCATCCTCGAAACACCGCAGCACGTGGACGATCGCGTCCACCTCGCGGATGTTACCGAGGAACTGGTTGCCCAGCCCTTCGCCCTTCGACGCGCCGCGCACCAGCCCGGCGATGTCGACGAAGGCGAGCTGGGTTTCGATGATCTTCGCGGAGCCCGCGATCGCGGCGAGTTGTTCCAGCCGGGGGTCGGGCACCGCGACGTTGCCGACGTTCGGCTCGATCGTGCAGAACGGATAATTAGCGGCCTGCGCCGCCGCCGTCTCGGTCAGGGCGTTGAAAAGGGTGGACTTGCCCACATTGGGCAGGCCCACGATGCCGCAGCGGAAACCCATGGTCGTTCCTGATGGTAAGGGGGAGTTGACCTCCCTCTAGCGCGGCGACGCATGATGCTCAATGTCGGGACGACGGGTCCCGACGCGGCGTCAGCGATAGTTGAAGCTGACGCTGATGCGTTCGCCCTTGGCGGCGTTGGTGACGACCTCGTGGCGCAGCCAGCTTTCCCACAACAGCACGGTACCCGGTTCGGGCCGCACGGTCTGGAACGTCGCCATCCCCGCTGGCGCATCGGCACGGCGGGGCGGTGCGGCCATCAACATCGGCAGGCGAGGGTCTTCCAGCTTCAACCCGCCCGCGCCATCGGGCATCGTCACGTACAGCGTGCCGGAGACGACGCTGTGCGGATGCAGGTGCGCGCCGTGATGCCCGCCGGGTTTCAGGAAATTGACCCACAGGCTGTCCAGTTTCAGCCGCTTGCCACCCAGATCGAACGCACAGGCATCTGCGAAACGCGCGACGTGACGGTCGAGCAGGCGTTTCAGGTCAGCAAACACGGGGTCGCGGATCGGCAGATCGTTGAGCGATGCGTAGGAAGTGTAGCCGCGATACCCATGCTCGCGACACCAGCGGCGGCCGGCCCCGTCCTCGGCGGCCAGCATGCGGATCGAATGCTCCAAATCGGCGATCAGCGTATCGTCGCCAAGCCGGTCTTCGTAGAGGAGCGTAGGGAAAAGCTGTCGTACCGTCATGCACCCCGGCGTGCGGCGCATGACGGGGTGGTGTCAACCGTCGAGGATCACCCCAGCCGGACCGCCGCGCGGACCATCGCCGACACCAGGGCACCGGCTTCGTCGCCGACCAGTGCGGCGGCGGCACCGCGGGCCGGGGCGATCCGGTCGTCACGGACCAGACGCCACAGCGCGATCACCACCGCTTCGGTTTCCTCGACGGTGGAATGGCAGGGCCGCTGGAACACCAGTGTCTCGGTCGATTCGCGATCGAGCACCCGCATGGCCGTATCGAATGCAGCGGCGGCATCGGCACCGCCATGCTCAGCGAATCCGCCCGCCGTCATCGTTTCGGGTGATCCGGCCAGCGTCAGCGCGTGGACCCAGGCGCGGGTGGCATCGAGCAGGAACCGCTCGAACGGCGGCAGATCGGCGACGGGACGGTCGATCAGGTCATACATCAGGCGTGCTCTACCCGCTAATGAGAATGCCTCTCACTATGCTGTTTGCGGGTCAGGGTCAATCGAAACCGCATGCACAAGCAAACACCCGCCGTACCGGACGACCGGTTCGGCGGGTGTTCGCATCGATAGGACAGTACTTCCTGCCGGAGCAGGCGCAGACGGGATCAGCCGGCGACGGCGGCCTTCAGTTGATCGACCAGATCAGTCTTTTCCCAGGTGAACAGATCACCCTCAGGATCGCGGCCGAAATGACCATAGGCGGCCGACTTGACGTAGATCGGCGCGTTCAGCTTCAGATGCTGACGGATGCCCTTGGGCGTCAGGCGGACGAGCTGAGGCAGCACCCGCTCCAGCGTCGCTTCATCGACCGTACCGGTGCCATGCGTGTCGACATAGACCGACAGCGGCTCGGCGATGCCGATCGCATAGGACAGCTGGATCGTGCAACGCTTGGCGAGGCCGGCGGCGACGACGTTCTTCGCCAGATAGCGTGCGACATAGGCGGCGGACCGGTCGACCTTGGTCGGGTCCTTGCCGCTGAATGCGCCGCCGCCATGGGGGGCGGCACCGCCATAGGTGTCGACGATGATCTTGCGCCCGGTCAGCCCGGCGTCGCCGTCCGGCCCGCCGATCTCGAACGCGCCGGTCGGGTTGATGTAGATTTTGGTTGCGTCGGTTATGAAGCCGGCGGGCAGGGTGCTGGTCAGCACGCCGGTGACATAGGATTTCAGCTCGTCGTATTTCGCCGCATCGGCATTCTGCCCCTGCAGGCAATATCCCGCCTTGTGCTGGGTCGACACCACCAGCGCGACCGCGCCGACCGGCACGCCGTTTTCGTATTGCAGCGTCACCTGGCTCTTGGCGTCGGGCTCCAGGAACGGCGCCTTGCCGGAATGGCGATCGGCAGCCATCGTCTCCAGGATCTTGTGGCTGTAATAGAGCGTCGCCGGCATCAGGCCGGGCGTCTCGTCGGTGGCATAACCGAACATGATGCCTTGGTCGCCGGCACCCTCGTCCTTGTTCGAGCCTTCGTCGACGCCCATCGCGATTTCGGCGGACTGGCCGTGAAGGTTGTTCTCGAACGTGAAGGTTTCCCAGTGGAAGCCGGACTGCTCGTAGCCGATGCGGCGGACCGTCGCGCGCACGGCGGCTTCGATCTCGGCCAGCGCGCCCTCTGCCCACTCGCCATTCTCGTAAACGCCCTTACAGCGGATTTCACCGGCGAGGACGACGAGGTTGGTCGTCGTCAGCGTCTCGCACGCGATCCGCGCCTCGGCATCCTTGGACAGGAACAGGTCGACGATCGTGTCGCTGATCTGGTCCGCGACCTTGTCGGGATGACCTTCCGAAACCGATTCGGACGTAAAGATATATGAAGAGCGCATGAGGGCCTCATAAAGATATAAAGATAGCTTTATATTGGCTTTATCGTTCCCGGCGCCGAATGGCAACGCCGACGGTGACCAGCAACAGCACGACGAGGGCGGCCAGCGCGTTGCCGATCCGGGCGAACGGGGTCGGGATCAGGGCGGGGGGGATCGGTGCCTCGATCGCACCTGCCGTCTCGTGCGGGACGGTGGCGAGCAGGCGGCCATCGGCGGCGATGATCGCGGAAATGCCGGTGGGGGTGGCGCGGACGATGGGCAGACCCTCCTCGATCGCACGCATCCGCGCCTGCGCCAGATGCTGCGGCGGGCCCCAGCGGCCGAACCACGCATCGTTGGAGGGGTTGAAGATCAGGCGGGGGCGCAGGGCCGGGTCGACGACCTCACCCGAAAAGATGATCTCGTAGCATATCTGGATACCGACCGCGCCGAACCCCGGCCATGTCAGCGCGTGCGGCCCCGGCCCCGGCGAGAAATCGATGCTGCCGGGCACCAGCCGCGCCAGACCCAGCGGCTTCAACAGCCATGGCATCGGCAGATACTCGCCATAGGGCACCAGATGCGCCTTGTCGTACCGTCCGACGATGCGCGCATCGGGGCCGATCGCCAGCACCGAATTGGCGGCGCCGACAATATTGCCGTCCGCGTCGAAGGCGAGTCGCGGCGCATTGGTCATCACCCTGTCGCGTGGCCCCAGCACGTCGGCGATGCGGGTCCGCAGCCAGAAGGGGCGGCGGCCCAGATAGGCATAGTCGGGATAGCCGCTTTCCAGCATGTCCTGCACCAGCCCTTCCGGCCAGACGATCAACCGCTGCACCGGCCCCGGCTTCCCCGACAGGCGGATGAGTGCGGCCAGCGACTTTTCGCCGGCGCCCTCGCGTTCCTCGTTGCCGATATTGGGCTGGACGATGCGGATGAGCGGTGTGCCGGGCGACGCATCGGGCGCATTGGTCCACAACGCCGACAGGGCGGCGAGGCCGGTCGCGGGCACGACGATCGTCGGCAACAGCCATCGCCGCCGCGCCAGTTGCAACAGCGCCCCGGCGACGACGATCGTCAGCCCGGACAGCGCATAGGTGCCGATCCATGCCGACAGCCGCGCGACCCCGATCACCGGCAGCCACACGACGCCCAGCGGGTCCCACGCATAGCCGGTGAACAACACCGCGCGCAGATACTCGGTCGCGATCCAGGCGGCGGCGAAGAACATTACATAGGCGATGTCCGGCATCCCTCCGCGAAACCGCCAGGCGAACCCTGCCGCCGCCATCGGAAACATCGCGAGATACAGCGCCAACGCGACCGCGGCGAAATAACCCAGCACCGGCGGCATCGCGTCCTGAAAGTCGAACGCGTGCTGGAACCAGTTGTTGTTGACGGTGAAGTGGCCCAGCCCGAACAGCCAGCCGCGCGACAGGGCGGTACGGAACGTCGGCGCGGCATGAACCAGCGCCATCCAGATCGCCAGACAGGCAATCGTCAACAGCCACAGATCAAGCGGCGCGAAACCGCAGGCGGCGACGGTGCCGAGCAGAATGCAGGCGAGGGCAGGGAAGCGGACCATCGCGCTGCCTATGGGTGGGCCGCCGTCACATCGCAATCCTCGGCATGGCCGCAAAACTGGCTCTTTCCGCCGGCACGCGGGATGGGTAGCGTTGCACGATGACCCTGCGCCCGTTCCATCTCGCCTTTCCCGTCCACGATCTTGCCGCGGCGCGAGCCTTTTACGGCGGGGTGCTTGGCTGTGCGGAGGGTCGGTCGAGCGATCAGTGGATCGATTTCGATCTGCACGGCCATCAGATCGTCGCGCATCTCGATCCGGCGGCGAAGCCCGTCGCGGTGGCGAATCCAGTCGATAGCCATCATGTGCCGGTCCCGCATTTCGGCGTGGTGCTGACGATGGCGGACTGGGACGCGATGGCGTCGCGGGTGCGGGCCGCGGGCGTGACGTTCGGGATCGAACCCCATGTCCGCTTCAAGGGGCAACCGGGCGAGCAGGCGACGATGTTCTTTTCCGACCCCAGCGGCAACGCGCTGGAATTCAAGGCGTTCGGTGACGACGCCGCCATTTTCGCCAAGGATTGACCATGGGCCAGCCCATTGCCCTCGATATTCCCCATCGCCTCGGCAAGGACGGCGTTCGCCAGCGCCTCGACGGTGGGATCGGCCGGATCACCGAAAAGATTCCGGGCGGCGGCACCGTCCAGCATCGCTGGGAGGGGGATGTACTGCACTTCACCGTCACCGCGCTGGGGCAGACGATCGGGTCGACCGTCACGATCTTCGAGGAAAAGGTCCATGCGGTCGTCGACCTGCCGGGGTTCCTGGGCCTGTTCGCCGGCAAGGTGCGGGACGCGATCGCGAAAGAGGCACCCAAACTTCTGAAGTAACGGGGACTATTTCCTCTGCCTGCCAAAATCCGTTCGTGCTGAGCGAAGTCGAAGCACCGGTTCGAGCGTGGCCGATGATATGTGGCGCGTGACGCCTCGACTATATTCGGCAATGCCCTTCGACTTCGCTCAGGGCGAACGGTAATTCGGTGACGTGCGTCTACGGCAATTGGGTCGCGCTGACGTACCGTCATGGGGGTGGCGCTCGCTACCTAGATGCCCCCCCCGCACATATGACAATGCCGGCCGCGACCATCGTCGCGACCGGCGTTGTCTTGGCCATGCGGCGTCGCGGTTACGCGGCGGCAGGCTCGAAATGGCCGCACCAGTCGCTGGCCTCGACCTTCGGCCAGACGCCGGCGGTGTCGCCGCTGGGCTGGCTGATCGGCGGGTTGTAGCGGCACAGGCCAAGCGACTCGGACGATGCTTCGGTGTCGAAAAAGCGGCACTTGGCACATGCTGCGGCGCCGGCGGTGGTGAGGGCCATGGAAGTTCTCCGTTACGGCAATTGTTGTTGTCTGAAACCCGAATAACCGGGCAAGGTTCCGTCGACAACAACAATCAACTATTGCGATGAACTCTCACTCGGGTTGCGAATAAGTCTCAATCGACTATTCTTACTTGCGAACAACTATCATTTACAGGTCGGCCAATCGCAAGGCGACATCGTTCATGAAACGCACCGCGTCGCCTTCCGCCAGCCAGCGGGCTTCCGCCGCAACCGCACCCAAGGTGGCAGATAGCGGGTCGATCTCCACCTTGGCGAAATTGCCCAGCACATGGCCCGTCACGCGGTCCTTGTGCCCCGGATGGCCGATGCCCAGCCGGACACGGCGATAGTCCTGCCCCAGGTGCTGGTCGGTGGAGCGCAGGCCGTTATGCCCGGCCGCGCCGCCGCCGGTCTTCACCTTCACCTTGAACGCCGCCAGATCGAGTTCGTCGTGGAACACGGTCAGCGCGTTTGTATCCAGCTTGTAGAAGCGCAGCGCCTCACCGATCGAACGGCCGCTGTCGTTCATGAAGGTGGCAGGCTTCAACAGCAGGATTTTCGCCGCGCCGATTCGCCCTTCCTGCGTCCAGCCCTGGAACTGCTTCTTCACCGGGCCGAAACCATGCAGCGCGGCGATCGAATCGACCGCCATGAAGCCGATATTGTGCCGCTGCATGGCGTATTGCGCACCGGGATTGCCCAGCCCTGCCCAGATCTGCATCTTGGTATCCCTTCAACGAAAAAGGGCAGGGGGAGCCTGCGCCCACCCTGCCCCGATCGATACGTCGCCGTGGCGACGCAGCCGACGTCAGTCCTTCTTTTGAGGAGTGATCTTGTCGTCGTCGTTGTCGTCGTCGTTCGGCTCGGCGGCAGCGGCTTCCGCCTCGGCCGACTGTGCCTCGGCTACCTCGGCCTCCAGCTGCTCGTCTTCCGCGGTCGGTACGGTCGGCGGCACGATCGTGGCGATCGCGAAGTCGCGGTCGTCGATCGCGGGCGTCGCGCCCTTTGGCAGCGTCACGTCGCTGATGTGGATCGAGTCGCCGATCTCGCGACCCTTGAGCGAGATGGTGATCTCGCTGGGGATGTCGGCGGCGTCGACGATCAGCTCGATCTCGTGGCGGGTGATGTTCAGCACGCCGTTGCCGCGCTTGATGCCGGGGGCGTCATCCTCGTCGGTGAACACGATCGGCACCGCGACGGTGACGGTGGTGTGCTCGCCGATGCGCAGGAAGTCGACATGGATCGGTCGGTCGGTGACCGGATGGAACGCCACGTCCTTGGGCAGGGTGCGCTGGCCGCCGACCATCACGACCGAGTTCATGAAGTGGCCGGTCATCAGCGCCTTCGTCAGCGCCTTTTCTTCCAGATGAACCGAGGTCGGTTCCTTGTTCTGGCCATAGATCACGGCGGGGACGCGGCCGTCACGACGCAGCGCCCGGGAGGCTCCCTTGCCAACCCGGTCGCGCGTCTCGGCTGCGAGCGTAATGGTGTCGCTCATGCAGAAATACCTTTTCGATGAAAACCTGTGCGAATCCCGTCCACGCCTCCAGGGATGACCATGGACGGAAGCGGGCGCGCATAGCGGGAAGGCGACCGAATGGCAAGGTGGCGGGGGCGGTCAATAGGCGACGCGCCGTGCCTTCACCCCCGCTTTCGACAGTTGCGCCTGTACCGAATCGCTCCCGGCAAGATGGCCTGCGCCCACCGCGACGAACACCGTACCCGGCTTCGCCATCCGCTGCCTGATCCACGATGCCCAGCGCTTGTTGCGGTCGACCAGCAGGACCGTCGCAACCTCCGGTGAATCCTTCAGGCTTTCGTTCATGTCCTTGGCCAGTCGGTCGGGCCTGCCCGCCGCCCAGTCGTCCACCATCTGCCTCATCGTGTTCGCCGCGGTCGGCAATTCGTCCATCGTGCTGGTCAGGAAGCTGATCTGCGCGGCATCCGACAGGCCGCTGAAATAGCCCAGCTGTTGCTCCGCCGTCTCCAGCCCGGTCAGCGGCTTGCCTGCCACCTTCGCTGCGGCGGTGATGACCTGTTCGGGACCGTTGGTCGCATCATAGCCCAGTTTCGACAGCGGCGCGATCGACAGCTGTGTCGCTGCCAGCCACGGCTTGTACTTGTCGAGCGCATCGGCGGGCAAGCCGGCATCGACCACCGCCTTGGTGAACGCGGCGCGCTTTGCCACTGGCAGGCGTTCGGTCAGCGGCGGTGTGCCGGGCGGCGCGACACCCGTCGACTGGACCAGCCCCTGCATCGTGGCGGGGTCGGGCATCACCAGTTCCAGCTTTACCTCGTCAGACCGGTCGAACGCCGTCTTCACCGCATCGTCGAACCACGTCATGCCGGGTTTCAGGACGTGGATGGTGCCGAACAGATAAATGGTGGTGTCCACATCCTTCACCACCCAGAGCGCGGGATCGGCATCCTTCGCCGCGGCGGCCGGGGCAGGTGCCTCCTTCGCACAGGCGGGCAGCGGCAGGGCGAGGGCGAGGGCCATGAGGGCGATGCGAAAGGGCGAGGTCATCGGGGCGGGATGTAGGCGGGCCGCCGCCTTCTTGCCAGAGTGGCCCCCATCCGTCACAGGCTTGGCCCGCCATGACCCAACCCGCTGCTTCCCAACCTCCTGTTTCCTCGCCCCTGTCGTTCCAGAAGATGATCCTGACGCTCCACGATTACTGGAGCGACCGGGGTTGCCTGATCCTTCAGCCGTACGACATGGAGATGGGCGCGGGCACGTTTCACCCCGCCACGACGCTGCGCGCGCTGGGACCGGAGACGTGGAACGCCGCCTTCGTTCAGCCCTGCCGCCGCCCGACCGACGGCCGGTATGGCGAGAACCCCAACCGGCTCCAGCATTACTATCAGTATCAGGTCATCCTGAAACCCAGCCCGCCGGACCTGCAGGACCTGTATCTCGGCAGCCTCGCCGCGATCGGCATCGACACGTGGCTGCATGACATCCGCTTCGTCGAGGACGACTGGGAATCGCCGACGCTGGGCGCATGGGGGCTGGGCTGGGAGGTCTGGTGCGACGGGATGGAGGTGACGCAGTTCACCTATTTCCAGCAGATGGGCGGGTTCGACATGAAGCCGGTCGCGGGTGAGCTGACCTACGGGCTCGAACGGCTGGCGATGTACATCCAGAACGTCGACAATGTGTATGATCTGCGCTTCAACGACGCGGGCGTCAGCTACGGCGACGTGTTCCTTGAAAACGAGCGGCAGATGTCGACGTGGAACTTCGAGGTCGCCGATACCGACACGCTGTTCGACCAGTTTCGCAAGGCGGCGGCCGAATGCGAGAACTGCCTGTCCCGCGATCTGCCGATCCCGGCCTATGAACAGGCGATCAAGGCCAGCCACACCTTCAACCTTCTCCAGGCGCGTGGCGTGATCTCGGTCGCGGAGCGGCAGGCGTATATCGGTCGCGTCCGCGATCTGGCGAAGGGCGCGTGCGGCGCATGGATGACGAAGAACGGGTGGACGGCGTGACAAATCCGATGACCGACTTCCTTCTCGAACTTCGTTCCGAAGAAATTCCCGCGCGGATGCAGGACAAGGCGCGCGACGACCTCGCCCGTCTGTTCGCCGCCGAACTGGCGAAGGCGGGCCTCGTTGCCGACGCGATCGTCACCTATGCTACCCCCCGCCGCCTCGCGCTGATCGCGCGCGGCCTGCCTGCGCAGACCGAAGCGGTGTCGGAGGAGGTGAAGGGGCCGAAGACTGCGGCTCCCCCGCAGGCGCTGGAAGGTTTCCTTCGCAAGACCGGACTGACCCGCGAACAACTGACAGAGCGTGACGGCGTGTTCTTCGCGGTCACTGCGCGCCCCGGTCGCGCCACGACGGCAGTGCTGGCGGAGGTGATCCCGGCGATCGTCCGCGCCTTTCCGTGGCCGAAGTCGATGCGCTGGGGCGCCGCCTCCACCTCGACCGAATCGATGCGCTGGGTCCGCCCGCTGCACGGCATCGTTGCACTGTGGGGCGAGGAGATCGTACCGGTGGAGATCGCCGGCATCACCAGCAGCGCGACCACCTATGGCCACCGTTTCCACCATCCCGGCTCGATCACGATCGGTTCGGCCGCCGATTATGTCGAGAAGCTGCGTGCCTGCCACGTCGTCGTCGATCAGGACGAACGCCGCTCGATCATCGCGCTGGGCGCGACGATGGCGGCATCGAAGGCCGGGCTGACGCTGGTCCGCGACGAGGGGTTGCTGACCGAGAATGCCGGCCTGACCGAATGGCCGGTGCCGCTGCTGGGCCGGTTCGACACGGCGTTCCTATCGGTCCCGCCCGAGGTGATCCAGCTGACCGCGCGGGTGAACCAGAAATATTTCGTGTGCCGCGACGGGGCCGGCGCGCTGGCCGACGCCTTCGTCTGCACTGCCAATATCGACGCGAGCGACGGCGGCGTCCGCATCGTCGACGGCAACCGCAAGGTGCTGGCCGCCCGCCTGTCCGACGCGCGCTTCTTCTACGACACCGACCTGAAGGTGCCGCTCGACGATCTGCGGCCGAAGCTGGAAAAGATCGTCTTCCACGACAAGCTCGGCACCGTCGCCGACAAGGTCGACCGTATCGCCAAGCTGGCGCGGTGGCTGGTGGAAGAGGGGATCGTCGGGGGAGCGAGTCCCGGCGGGACTGCGGCGCTGGCCGATCTTGCCGAACGGGCGGCGCGACTTGCCAAGGCGGACCTCGTCACCGGCATGGTCGGCGAATTCCCCGAACTACAGGGCCTGATGGGCGGCTATTACGCCGCCGCGCAGGGCGAAGACCCGGCGGTCGCCGCCGCCATTCGCGATCATTACAAACCGGTCGGGCAGGGCGACGACGTGCCGGTCGATCCGGTAACGGTAGCGGTGTCGCTGGCGGACAAGCTGGATACCGTCGCGGCCTTTTTCGCGATCGGTGAGCTGCCGACCGGATCGAAGGACCCGTTCGCGCTGCGCCGCGCCGCGCTCGGCATCCTGCTGACGATCCAGCGGTCGGGGCTGCGCCTCCGTCTGCGCGAGGCGTTCGACTTCGCAGTGGGTGAGGTCGCGCAGTCGTTCGGCTACACCATCGCGATGCGGATCGGCGGCGATCTCGCCACGGTGTTCGACAAGTCGGCGCGTAACCTCGCCAGCACGCGCGACCTGATCCAGAGCCTGCTGCATGACGAGCGTGTCGGCGTCCATGCCGACAATCCGGTCGTCTCCGCGTTCCTCGAATCATCGGGTCGGGCGACGCCGGCGCTGCTGGCGTTCTTCGCCGACCGGTTGAAGGTCCAGCAACGCGAGGCGGGCGTCCGCCACGACCTGATCGATGCGGTGTTCGCGCTGGGGGACGAGGACGATCTGGTCAGCCTGCTCGCCCGCGTCGGGGCGCTGCAATCCTTCGTCACGACGGCGGACGGCACCAATCTGCTGGCCGGGTACAAGCGGGCCGCCAACATTCTGAAGAAGGAAGCGGCATCGCTGCCGACGGGCGAGGGGGCGGCCTATGCGCCCGAACCGGCCGAGGCGGCGCTGATCGCTGCGCTCGATAAGGCGGAGCCGGCGGCAGCGGCGGCGGTGGCGCGCGAGGATTTCGAGGCAGCGATGGCCGCGCTCGCCAGCCTGCGCGCGCCGATCGACGCATTCTTCGATACGGTGACCGTCAACGACACCGATCCCGCCAAACGCACCGCTCGTCTCGTGCTGCTGATGCGGGTCCGGGCGGCGGTCCACGCAGTCGCCGACTTTTCCAAAATCGAGGGCTGACTAGGGCGTTTAACTTGTTTAACAGGGCGCCATGATCTTCCCCTGCGGGGGCAATGAGGGAACCGGGCATGACGCAGTATGTCTATCGATTCGGCGGCGGGGTTTCGGACGGCGGGTCGGGCGACCGCAACCTGCTCGGCGGCAAGGGCGCGAACCTTGCCGAAATGGCCTCGATCGGCCTGCCCGTGCCCCCCGGTTTCACCATCTCGACCGAGATGTGCACGCGCTATTACGAAGAGGGCGAGCAGTTTCCGCAAAGCGTTCGGGACGAGGTCGCGGGTGGCATCGCGCATATCGAGGGGATCACCGGCAAGACATTCGGCGACGCCGCCGATCCGTTGCTGGTTTCGGTCCGCTCGGGCGCGCGCGTGTCGATGCCCGGCATGATGGACACCGTCCTCAACCTCGGCCTTAACGACGAGACCGTCGTCGGGCTGGCCAAGGCGGCGGACGACGAGCGGTTCGCGTGGGACAGCTATCGCCGCTTCATCCAGATGTATGCCGACGTCGTCCTCGAACTGGATCACGGCGCGTTCGAGGAAGCGCTGGAGATCGCCAAGGAAGACAATGGCTTCACGCTTGACACCGAACTGTCTGCCGATCACCTGAAGGCGCTGGTCGCCGAATATAAGGGGCTGGTGGAAAAAGAGTGGGGCAAGCCCTTCCCGCAGGACGTGCATGACCAGCTATGGGGCGCGGTCGGCGCGGTGTTCGGATCGTGGCAGTCGGAGCGCGCCAAGGTTTATCGCCGCCTAAACGACATTCCTGCCACCTGGGGCACCGCCGTCAACGTGCAGGCAATGGTGTTCGGCAACATGGGCGACACGTCGGCCACCGGCGTCGCCTTCACCCGCGATCCGTCGAAGGGCGACCGCGCCTATTACGGCGAGTTCCTTATCAACGCGCAAGGTGAGGACGTCGTCGCCGGCATCCGCACGCCGCAATATCTGACCAAGGTCGCGCGCGAGGAAGCAGGCGCCAAGCCCGCCTCGATGGAAGAGGCAATGCCGGAGGTGTACGGCGAACTGGCGGCGGTGTTCGATACGCTCGAAAACCATTACCGCGACATGCAGGACATCGAGTTCACGGTCGAGCGCACCAAGCTGTGGATGCTCCAGACCCGCAGCGGCAAGCGCACCGCCAAGGCGGCGCTGAAGATCGCGGTCGACATGGCGAACGAGGGCCTCATCACGCACGAGGAGGCGATCCTGCGCGTCGAGCCGATGGCGCTCGACCAGTTGCTTCACCCCACGCTCGACCCCAGCGCGCATCGCGACGTGATCGCCAAGGGGCTGCCGGCATCGCCCGGCGCGGCATCCGGTGCGGCGGTATTCGACGCGGATACCGCCGAACGCTGGGCGGCGGAAAGCAAGGCGGTGATCCTGATCCGCACCGAAACCAGCCCGGAGGACATTCACGGGATGCACGCGGCCAAGGGCATCCTGACCGCGCGCGGCGGCATGACCAGCCACGCCGCCGTGGTGGCACGCGGTATGGGCCGCCCCTGCGTCTCCGGCGCAGGCGGCATCTCCATCTCCGCCAAGGACAAGGTGATGCGCGTCGCCGGGCGTGAGGTGCGCGAGGGCGACCTGCTGACGCTGGACGGTACCACCGGTGAGGTGATGGCGGGGTTGGTCGCGACCGTGCAGCCCGAACTGGCGGGCGATTTCGGCACGCTGATGGTGTGGGCGGACGAGGTGCGCCGGCTGAAGGTGCGCGCCAATGCCGAAACCCCGCAGGACTGCCGCACCGCACGCGAATTCGGCGCGGAGGGCGTCGGCCTGTGCCGTACCGAGCATATGTTCTTCGAGGGTGCGCGTATCACGCTGGTCCGTCAGATGATCCTCGCTTCGGACGAGAAGGGACGCCGTGCCGCGCTCGACAAACTGCTGCCCGAACAGCGCAGCGACTTCGCCGAAATCTTCGAGGTGATGGCGGGGCTGCCCGTCACCGTCCGCCTGCTCGATCCGCCGCTGCACGAATTCCTGCCGCATGAGGAGAACGAGTTCGCGGAGGTCGCCGAGGCGGCCGGGATCGATATCGACACGCTGAAAGCACGGGCGGCCGAACTCCACGAGTTCAATCCGATGCTCGGTCATCGCGGTTGCCGGCTGGGCGTGACTTATCCGGAAATCTACGAGATGCAGGCACGTGCCATCTTCGAGGCGGCGATCGACGTGGCGGAAAAGTCTGGCGACGCACCGATCCCCGAAGTCATGATCCCGCTGGTCGCCACCAAGCGCGAGCTGGACCTGATGAAGGCAGTCGTCGACAAGGCGGCGAAGACCGTGTTCGAGGAACGCGGCCGGACGCTGAAATATCTGGTTGGCACGATGATCGAACTGCCGCGTGCCGCGCTGAAGGCGGGCGAGATCGCGGAAAGCGGCGAGTTCTTCTCGTTCGGTACCAACGACCTGACACAGACGACACTGGGCGTCAGCCGCGACGACGCGGCGCGCTTCCTGGGCGCCTATGTCGAACAAGGCATCTATCCCAAGGACCCGTTCGTCAGCATCGATGTCGAGGGTGTCGGCGAACTGATCGAACTGGCGGTGGAGCGTGGCCGCGCCACCCGGCCCGACATCAAGCTGGGCATCTGCGGCGAGCATGGCGGCGATCCGGCCAGCATCGCCTTCTGCGAGAAGGTCGGGCTGGATTACGTATCGGCCTCTCCCTACCGCGTGCCGATCGCCCGGTTGGCGGCGGCGCAGGCGGCATTGAGGGCGCAGTAACGTCCATAACTTGCCTCCCCTTCCGATGCTTCATGTCGGCAGGGGAGGCAGAGTGTATTTACCGCACCGTCGTCCGACGGTTGTCCCAGTCGAACCAGCCACGACGGTCGCCGGTGGGATAGGCCGGGCGGGCGGCGTTCAAGGCTGCGGGCCGTGTCGTCGCCGTCTCGGTCCGCGTGCCCACCGCCATATCGCGTTCGATCACCGGTGCTGCCCGGACGCGTTCCGCCTCCGTCACGCGGGAGTCGGCGGCGGCGATACGCGTATCGGCATCGCGGCGCGTGGCGGCATGCGCCTCGCGCTCGGCGGCATAACGGTCCTTCCACTTGCGGCCACCGGGGTGACTGGCCAGCCCCAGCAGCCAGCCGGCGATCAGTACCAGTACCAATACCGCAAACTGGGTCGGGGTGGAAAACAGCATCGAATCTCTCCTGTTACGGAGGATCAACGATTTTCCGCGCCGCTTAGTTTCCGCTGAGCATCGCATCCTTGATCGAGCAGGCCGCCGGCCCCAGGATCACGACGAACAGCACCGGCAGGATGAAGCAGATCAACGGCACCGTCATGATCGCCGGCAGCCGCGCGGCCTTTTCCTCGGCCCGCATCATTCGCTCGTTACGGAATTCCGCCGACAGCACGCGGAGCGCGGAGGCGAGGGGGGTGCCGTATTTTTCGGTCTGGACCATGGTGGTGGTGACGCCCTTCACCGCATCCAGCGCGACGCGTGTAGCCAGGTTTTCGAACGCCTGCCGCCGGTCGGTCAGGAACCCTAGTTCGATCGCGGTCAGCGTGAATTCCTCACCCAGTTCGGGATAGGCACGGCCCAGTTCGCGCGCGACGCGGTGGAAGGCAGCGTCCACCGTCAGTCCCGCCTCCGCGCAGATGACGAGCAGGTCGAGCGCGTCGGGCAACCCCTTGCGGATCGCGTCGGACCGTTTCTGAATCTTGTTCTTCAGGAAGATGTCGGGCGCCTTGTACGACAGGATCAGGGTGCCCGCGACCAGCCCGTATTTCTTCAGCGCCGACCATTCGATGAAGCCGTCGGTGCCATAGACCCAGAAGGCCATGAAGCCGCCGAACACGATCGGCAGCGCCAGTCGGCCGAAGATCACCGCAACGGCCCATTCCTTCGAGCGGATGCCCGCCTGAAGCAGCTTCAGTTGCGCGTCCTTCAACTGGCTGTCCTGCAGCATCTTCATCGAGCCGAGGAAACTGCGCAGCCGGTCGGTCGTCTCGTTGCGCTGGACCAGCTTGGCGCGACGCTTCGTGGAAGCGGTGATGCCGGCCTTCAGCTGCTCGCGTCGTTCGTTCAGCGCGCGCACGCGCCGCGCCATCGGATCGCGCACCGTGGTGACGGCATAGATCGCGGTCATCACCGCCAGCGCGGTGACCCCCGACAGGATCGTCGCCACCCAGATCACGTCGACGCCCAGCAGCGTCGGCCCAGCGGTTGCGCCCATGGCCCCGTTCTCCCTCAGATCTCGAAGCTGATCATCTTGGACATGATGAACGCGCCGATGCTCATCCACAGCACCCCGCCCATGCCGGTCACCATCAACCGCTCGTCGACGAAGAACTTGCCGATATAGTCGCCGTTGACGAACCAGATCAGCGCGAACACGATGAAGGGCAGCGAACCGATGATATAGGCCGACGCCTTGGATTCGGACGACATCGCCCGGATTTTCAGCTTCATCTGCGCGCGCTTGCGCAGCACATCGGCCAGATTGGCGAGCGTTTCGGCCAGATTGCCACCGGTTTCGCGCTGGATGGCGATGGTGATGACGAAGAACTGGAACTCGGGGGTGCCCAGCCGGTCGGCGGTGTCCTGCAATGCGGCATCCATCGTTCGGCCGATCTTCATCTTGTCGGCGATGGTGCGGAACTCCTCCCCGATCGAGCCTTCCAGTTCCTGGCCGACGAGACCGATCGTCTCGCTGATCGGCAGACCGGAGCGCAGACCACGGACGAGCAGTTCGATCGCATCCGGGAACCGCGTCGTGAACTTGCCCACCCGGCGCGATATCGTCCGCCCGACGACCATGTGCGGCAGGCCCGCCCCGATCGCCAGTGCCAGCATCGTCGCCATCACGACCGGCAGGCCGATCACGATCAGTCCGATCAGCAACGTCACGATCAGTCCGGCGGTGGCGATGCCGTACTGGCCGACCGTCCAGGTCTTGCCCGTCATCGCCAGCCGCTTGGCGAGAAGTTCGCGGTTGGGCAGGATTCGGCCGAACGCAAGGTCCATACGGGTATCGCGCACGTTGGCGATACCCCGGCTCGGACCGCTCACGATCAGCGCCGCAGCGCCGTGGCGTTCCCGCAAGGCCGCGATGCGTCGCGACTGGGCGCGCGACGCGGATGGACCGGACAGCGCGAACACCATCATCGCCAGCGTGGCGGCGGATCCCAGCAGGATGAGGACGAGCAGCAGCATCGGCGGACCTACTTCGCCTTCGCCTTGGGCATGCGCTTCGCAAGCAGGCCCTTCAATTCGCCCAGCCTGCCGACCAGCGAACCCGGCCTGGGCATCTTGTCGTCGCCCCCTGCGGCGACGGCGCCCACGACCATATTCATCAGGTCGATCAGCGGTGCGACCGTCTTGCCGCCGCGCCCCGCCTCGGCCATCGGCTTGCCCAATTTGGCCGCGAGGCAGGCGAGTTTCGGATCGAACGGCACTGCATGGTCGATGCGATGCTCGATCGAGCTTTCCAGATCCTTGCGGTTGATCTCCGGCTGGCCTGCCGCGGTGATCCGGTTGGCGACGACATGGACCAGCGCCTGCGGGGCATGGGTCTTCATCCACGACAGCAGGCGGATGGTGTCACGCGCCGCCGCCAGCGTCAGTTCGGTAACGATCACCACCGCCTGCACATCGGCCATCAACTGCGGATATTGCACCAGCATGCCGCGCGGCAGATCGATCACGGTGCATTCGAAGCTGGCGCGCATTTCCTCCTGCAACTGGCAGAAGGCGCTGCCGTCGGTGACAAGCGGCGCGTTGATCGGCGTTTCCGCAGACAGAACCGACAGCTTCTCGGACGCCTTGACCATCGCGCGTTCGATGAACAGACCGTCGATCCGGCTTGGATTCTCGATCGCGTCGGTCAGGCCGCGTCCTGGCTCCAGATCAAGGGCCAGCGCGCCGGTGCCGAAATGGACGTCCAGATCGAGCAGCGCGGTCGATCTCTTGTCCTGTTCGGCGAGCAGCCATGCCAGCGACGATGCGATGGTCGAGGCGCCTACGCCGCCGCGCGCGCCCACCACCGCCACCGAGCAATGCGGCCGTTCCGCCGCGTGATCGACGACCTTGGGAGCATGGAACATCGCCTGCGCCTGCGCGAAGGCATCGCGCAGCATATCGGGGTTCAGCGGTTTCAGCAGATAATCGTGAATGCCGCTGGCGATCAGGTTGCGGTACAGCCGCACATCGTTGATCTGGCCGGTGGCGATCACCACCGTACCGGGTTCGCACACCTCGGCCAGCGCGTTGATATCGGTCAGCGGATCGCCTGATTCGGCAAGGTCGACGAACAGGATCTGCGGGCTGGCAGAGACGGACAGTGTCTGGATGCCGCTGCGCAGCCCCCCCTTGTGGACCTTGTCCGCGGTCCAGCCCATCGACGTGACGACGGGGCGCAGGGCATCGGCGGTGGCATCGTCGCAGACATAGGCGACGAACGGGTCCCGTACGGCAGAGCCGGCAGGTTTCCAGGGAGCGTTCATCTCACTTGCCTCCGGCGGATTCGGATTGGACGGTCTGGCCGCCGCCGCCGCCGGGTGCGGCCTTGCGATAGCTGTCGATCGCCTTGAACACCGTGGCGGGATCGTTCAGCCCGTTGCCGCTGGCACCGCGGATCAGATCGCGCGGGTTGGCGACCATCGCGGCGAGGTTGCCGTTGACCGAACAGCCGTAGAAGGACGAGGTGTTCTGGGCGTAATCGACCGAACTGTCGCGCGACCAGTCGTTGCAGCCGGGGACCCGCGCAGTCGCACGGCTGACGACGACGCGGACCCTGTCGTTCGGGGTGGCGGCGGCGATGGCCGGGCCACCATCCGCCAGCAACAGGCCATAGCCGGCGATCATCGCGGCGATGGTATCGCGCGTGTCGGCATCCGCCGTGTCGTCGATCGCGATCCGGTCGCCATAGCCGACCTGCAGCCCCGCCAGCCAGCCGGCCAGTCGCTGCGGCTCGCCCATCGCGAGCCGCCCGCCCGGCGCATCGAGAGCGAGAACGTGGTCGGTCCTGGTCACCACCGGCTGGTGGATCGACTCGACGCCGGCGTTCTGCGCACCCCCACAACCGGCGAGGACGAGCGCAGGGATCAGGCAGGCGAGTAGCATGGGTCGCTTGGTCATGGCGACGGTTCCTCGGGCGGGGGTCATCGGGGGAGCGCCGGGCTGGTGGTGCGTGGCGAGGTGGGAGCCGTCGATACAGGGGGCGCTATAGTCGGGATGGGGCGTTTTTCCCCGGTTTTGCCGCTGCCGAGCTTTCCGAGCAGGATGCGTTCGGCATCTGTGGGGGTGTGGATACCGTCGATCGGCATCGCGACCTGCGCGGGGCTGTTCATCGGTTTCACCAGATAGGGGGTGATGATGATGACGAGTTCGGTCTCGTTGCGTTGCCAGCCGTTGGAGCGGAACAGCGCACCCAGGATAGGGATGTCCCCCAGGAACGGTGTCTTGTCGATCGAGTTGTTGCGCGTGTTCTGAAGCAACCCGGCGATCATCATGCTTTCGCCCGACCCCAGTTCGATCGTCGTCTCCGCCCGGCGCGAACTGATACCCGGGACGCGCGTGCCGGACAGCGTGACTGCGTTGGAGTAATCGAGTTGCGATACCTCCGGCTTCACGTGCAGCGAGATACGGCCATCGGCCAGTACCGTGGGGGTATAGCCCAGGCTGATGCCGTATTGCTTGAACTCGACCGACACGGTGCCGAACCCCTGCGCGAGCGGAATGGGGATTTCACCACCCGCCAGAAAGCTGCCGGTCTCTCCCGACAGGGCGGTCAGGTTCGGATTGGCGAGCGTCGTGACCTGCCCGAGCGTTTCGCCCAGATCGATCGCGCTCAGGATGTCGAGCCCCAGCAGGCGACCGGCCAGCCCGATTGCCGCGCTGGTTCCGGATGCAGTGACGAGCGAACCGTTGGGGGGCGCGCTGGTGAAGCCGACGCCAAGCGGTCCGCCCGGCGTATATTGCGATCCGGCTCCACGACCGCGGGTGATACCGAACTTAAGTCCGCTGGTTGAATCCGCAGAGGCCAGATTGACGCCGATATTCTTGGAAAAACCCCGCGTCACTTCCGCGAACCGTACCTGCAGGTTCACCTGCATCGGCGTGGCGGTGCGCAGGCGGCTCAGGACCTTGGTGCCGTCGCCGACGAACAACTGCACCAGCCGTTCGGCTTCGGCCGCGTCGGCGGGGGCGGCGACGGTGCCGGTCAGCAGCATCATGCCATTCATCGGCGTCGCGACGATCTTCGCCTCCGGCATCGTCAGCGCCAGCATATCGCCGACCGACCCCAGATTGTTGCCGACCCGCACGGTGGTGGTGAACACCACCTGACCACCCTTGGCGGTGGCGGACACGGTCGTCTCCCCGGTCTTCTTGCCGAAGATATATAACTGGGTAGGCGAGCGGACCTGCACGTCGGCGATGCCGTCGTCGGCGATGAACAGATCGCTCATCGGCTGCGGCAGCGTCACCAGCCGGCCACGACCGGTGTTGACCTGCACCACCGCCCCGACCGGGACGGGCGCGGGGGCAGGGGCTGCTGCTGCCGGTGCCCTGGCGGGGATCGGTTCGGCGGCCAGCGGTGTGCCGGCACCCGCCAGCATCAGGGCGATCATCGAACGGCGCATGTCACTTCCCCCCGACCGCGACGGCGGTCACGTTGTTGCCGCGGGCGACCCGGACGAGCGGCCCGGTGGATACGGGCGCGGGGATGCTGCCGGCCGGCACGTTGGCGACCACATTCATCGGTCCGTTGCCGACCATGCCCGGTCCGGTATCCAGCCCCCGGCCGGGGACGGTGCGTCGCTGGTAGCGGGAGACGTCGGCACCGGTAGTGGAACTGGTGGCGCCCGACTGGGGCTGTCCGGCGAGTCGCAGCAGCATCGCCTTTTCCATGCGGGGATCACCGTCCGGCACCTTGACCGCACCGCTGGCGATCGCCTCCTCCAGCTCGCCCGAATTGTCCGCGATCGACCGCAGCGACAACGACAGGCTGCCGAGCGTCTGCGCGACCGCCATCTGCTCGGCGATCTTCGGCGTCGCCTCGACCGTCACGGTGGAGAAGGTGCGGACCACGGTCTTGCCATCCTCGCCGACCAGATTGTCGGTGCGCTGGTCGGTGGCGAGGACGCGCAGGTTGCGCAGGATCGTCTCCGACACGTGCAGCGGCTGGCCGTCGCCACCGCCCGCCACCGACTGGGTCAGGACGAGATCGATGCGATCCCCCGGAAACACGAAGCCGGCGACGGCGGCCTGTGCCGATACGGGCACCGTCACTGCACGCATCCCCGGCCCCAGCGCGGCGGCCAGGAAACCGCGATCCCCCGGCTTCACCAGTGCGCCCTGCGTCACCGGCTGGCCGGCGGTGATTGGGTTGCGCACCACCGTGCCCTGCAGCTTCGCCAGATTGGTCTGCGCTTTCAGGTAGTAGGCGCCATCGACCAGCTCCTTGGGCCAGGGCTGGAATTTCAGGGCGGAGGCGTCGAGGATCGTGCCGATCGGCAGCGCGCGGGTGGCGACCAGCACCTCCGGCCCGTCGATCACCGGTACCGGCGGGCCGGCGGCGGCGGCAGGGGCGGCGCTGCCTGCAATCAGCGACCGGGCCATGACGGCGGTGATGATCGCCACCATCAGCGCGCCGATCAGCAGAATGACCTTGCGACTATCCATTGCTCGTTCTTGCGCCTTTTGCCGAATCGCGTGGTAGATCAGGTATTAATCATGACCCGAACTGGTTAAGGATGGGTTCGCGCAGCGTGAGGATGCCGGCGATCGCGATCGCCACGCCATACGGCACCTCGACCGGGTCGGCGTGGCGGCGGCAGCGCTTGTCGACCAGCATCGCCAGCGTCACCACGCCGCCCGCCAGCGACATCGTCACCAGCATCCCCATCAGCAGCATCGGCGGCAGCCACAGCGACAAGGCCGCGATCAGCTTCACATCGCCGCCGCCCATCGCGCCGACATGGAACGCCGCAGCGAAGACGCCGAACGTCACGATCGCCAGCGCCAGCTGCATCGCCACCCCCGGCCATAGCGAGGCGCCGTTGGCCCACCACCACAGCGGTGCGAGCAGCACCAGCGCCACGCTTTTGCGATTGGCGATCAGCCTCGTGCGGGCATCCTCGATTCCCGCCGACAGCAACAGCGCCACCGCGGCAAGCGCGAGGCCGATACGCATCATGTCCCATTCCATCGCTGGACGTTGTAAGGAGCATGACTTGCAAAACCGTAACCGCCGGACATGATGACCCGACCCTTTCTCCTGCGCCGTGTGCCGGCATGACCGATATGCCCCGGTTCGATGTCGCGATCGTCGGTGGCGGCATCGCCGGTGCCAGCCTTGCCGCCGCGCTTGCTCCCCATGCCTGCGTGGTGATGCTGGAGGCGGAGGCGATGCCGGGCCTGCACGCGACCGGTCGCTCGGCGGCGTTCTGGTCGGAAACCTATGGTGGCCCGGCGATCCAGCCGCTTACCACCGCCTCGGGAGCGGCGCTGCGCGACGGGGGTTTCCTGGAACCGCTGGGCTCGCTGCATATCGGCCGGCAGGAGGACGCGGCGGCGGCGGATGCCTTCCTTGCCGAATTCGCGGACAGCGCGGTGGAACTGGTGCCGATCGATCCGGCCAGCCGTATTCCGGGATTGCGATCCGAATGGACGATCGGCGTGATGGAGCCGAGCTGCGCCTATATCGATGTCGCCGCGCTGCATGGCCACTATTTGAAGTCGGCACGTACCGGTGGCGCGACGATCGTGACCGATGCCGGTATCCGATCGGCGGTGCGGCGGGATGGCGTCTGGCGGATCGAAACGCCTGCCGGCCCCTTCGCGGCAACCGTGCTGGTGAATGCGGCAGGGGCCTGGGCGGACGAGGTGGCGATCCGATGCGGGGTGCGGCCGATCGGCATCCGCCCCTATCGCCGGACGATGGTGCAATTGCGCACCGATCCGTCCGTGCCGGCCGGGCTGCCGCATGTCGCCGATATCGCCGGCCGTTTCTACTTCAAGCCGGAGGCGGGCGGACGGCTATGGCTGTCGCCGCATGACGAGATCCCGACCGACCCGTGCGACGCCGCGCCGGAGGAGATCGACGTGGCGGTGGCGATCGACCGGTTCGAACAGGCGGTCGACTGGCGGGTCGCAGCGGTCGAGCGGCGCTGGGCCGGCCTGCGCAGCTTCGCGCTCGATCGCCTGCCGGTCTATGGCTTTGCGGAACCAGGCTTCTTCTGGTGCGCCGGCCAGGGCGGCTTCGGCATCCAGACCGCCCCGGCGGCGGCGGCGATGGCGGCGGCGCTGGTGCTGGGACAGGTCCCGGATGTAGCGGGAGTTGATGTCGGGCGCTATGCGCCGGGGCGGCTTGGGTAGGCTTGATAGCGCTGACGGTTCGGACATCGCGACAGCGGCCTGCAGAAAATGGGCAACTCGGACGATGTAAATACGGCGCCGATCCGATCTCGTCCGTCATTCAATTCGGTGTACAGGCCGTTGTGGAGCGCGCACCTCGTATAAGTGTCTGAATTCGCCCAGTTGCAGACATGATGGTCACGCCTCTTCGTCTGGCGGTGCGGTCCACTTTCGCTCAAACGACTGCTTTTCCCTACGGATCGTTGAACCGATCGGAAGAGCTTCAAGCTCTAATATCCACTTGATGAACTCGGGGATGACCGCGCCTTCAATAAAGGCCTTCGCACTCGCACGAGCCGAAGCTGGCACGGCATGGGATGTAATTGTAAGAAGTTCGTCTTGGTTTTTAAAGTAGCGACCTGCCGGATAGAAGTGCGCCCGGAATAGAACTTTGCTCTCTAACCAGCCGGGACGCCACTGATACAGGAGAGTCTCTGTCTGGACTGCCCCGGCTGTAAGAGCATCTTCGAGTATCGACGGCTTCAATGCGTAGCTTTGCCCCGAGGGCAGCGCGTTTTTGACAATCCTCATTGCGGTATGATGCGACAGTCAGGCATGCGCCGCAACTTCCGCTTTCCACCAGTTATCGCCGTCCTATCTAGACCGAAATCAGGCTGTGTCCTTACCGCCCCGCCACCACCGCCGCATCGCTCGCCAGCTTGTCCACCCGCTCATTATCCGGGTGGCCGGCATGGCCCTTTACCCATTTCCAGTCGATCTTGTGCGGCTTGGCCGCCGCCAGCAGGGCCTGCCACAGTTCGGCATTCTTCACCGGTTGCCGGCTCGCGGTGCGCCAGCCGTTCTTCTGCCAGCCGTGAATCCACTTCGTCAGGCCGTCCATCACATAGCGGCTGTCGGTCGACAGCGTGACCTGACAGGGGCGGGTGAGGGCGTTCAGCGCCTCGATCGCCGCCATCAGTTCCATGCGGTTGTTGGTGGTGAGCTTCTCGCCGCCCGACAGTTCCTTCTCTTGGCCACCGGCGCGGATCAGCGCACCCCAGCCGCCGGGGCCGGGATTGCCCTTGCACGCCCCGTCCGTTGCAATCTCAACCGGCGTCAAATCCGTCGCTCCGCTCATACCAGTCCAGCCGGCGCGCATAGGCCAAGGGGTCCTTGCGTGTCACCAGCGCATCGGCCGGGGTGTTCAGCCAGTCCCATGCCCGCGTCAGCAGGAAGCGCAGGCAGGCGCCCCGCGCCAGCACCGGCAGCGCCGCCCGTTCCGCCGCAGACAGGCCGAACGCGCCGTCATACCCCGCCACGAGCGCCCGCCCGACCGCAGGGTCGAGCGGCTCGCCCGCCGGATCGAACGCCCATGCCGAATGCATCACCGCCAGATCATAGGCGCGGATATCGGTGCAGGCGAAATAGAAATCGATCAACCCGGTGACGCGGTCATCCAGCATCAGCACATTGTCGGGAAACAGGTCGGCATGGATGACGCTTACGGCCAGGTCACGGGGCCAGTCCCGCTCCACCGCTGCCAGCGCGGTGTCGACGCGGTCGAACAGTCCCGCCTGGATCGTGTCGAGCGACCGGCCGCACCGGTTGAGCAACGGCCGCCAGTCGTCCACCCCCAGCGTGTTGGCGCGCTGGCTGGTAAAGTTGGCGAGGCTGTGGTGCATCCGCCCCATCGCGGCGGCGGCGGCGTGTGCCTGTGACGGGGTCGGTCGCGTCACCGACACGCCCGACAGGAACTCGATCAGGCAGGCGGGGCGGCCCTCCAGTTCCTGAATGACGCGGCCGTCGCGGTCGGCGAAGGCGCGCGGCACGAGGTTGCCGTCCGCCGCGACATGATCCAGCATCGCCATGAAGAACGGCAGGTCGCCCGCCGCCACGCGCCGCTCGTACAAGGTTAGGATGTAGCGGCCGGCGGTGGTGTCGACCATGTAGTTGCTGTTCTCGACCCCTTCCGCGATCCCTTTGGCGGAGACGAGCGCGCCGTGATCGTACCGGGCGAGGAAATCGGTCAGCGCCTCGGCGGACACCTGCGTGTAGACGGCCATGGGGGTGCCTCAGGCCGCCGCGTCGAGCTCGCGTGGCAGCTTGAAGGCGATCGTCTCGCGCGTGGTTTCCTCCTCGCGCTCGGTCACCGTGAAACGTTCCGACAGCCGGTCGACCAGTTCGCGGACGAGCAGTTCGGGAGCGGAGGCACCGGCGGTCAGCCCCAGCGTTCCGACCCCGGTCAGGAAATCCCAGTCGAGATCGATAGCGCGCTGGATCAGCCGTGCCGGCACCCCCTCGCGCTCCGCCACCTCGACCAGCCGGACCGAGTTCGACGAATTGGGCGCGCCGATCACCAGGATCGCGTCGCATTGCGCGGCGATCGCCTTCACCGCCGCCTGCCGGTTGGAGGTGGCGTAGCAGATGTCCTCGCCGCGCGGCGGCTGCATCAGCGGGAACCGTCGCTGCAAGGTCGCAACCACCGCGGCGGTATCGTCGACCGACAGCGTCGTCTGGGTCAGGAAGGCGAGGTTGGCGGGATCGGGCGGCACGAAGCTTTCTGCATCCTCGACCGTCTCGATCAGCGACATCGCGCCGGCCGGCACCTGCCCGAAAGTGCCGATCACTTCCGGATGGCCGGTGTGGCCGATGAACACGATGTGGCGACCGGCGGCGACCAGCCGTTCGGCCTGGCGATGGACCTTCGACACCAGCGGGCAGGTGGCGTCCAGATAATCGAGCCCGCGATCCTGTGCCGCTGCGGGCACCGATTTAGGTACGCCGTGCGCGGAGAAGACGACGGGCGCGCCGTCCGGCACCTCGTCCAGTTCCTCGACGAAGATCGCCCCCTGCGCCTTCAGGCTGTCGACCACGAACTTGTTGTGGACGATCTCGTGCCGGACATAGACGGGCGCACCGTGCTTCTCGATCGCGAGTTCGACGATGCGGATCGCCCGGTCGACCCCGGCACAGAAGCCGCGCGGTGCGGCGATCAGGAGGTCGAGCGGCGGCTTCTGGGCTACGGCATGCATGGGCGGTCCTGTACGCGATTGCTTGCACGTCTCCAACCCGGTTCCTATGGCAGGGCGGTATTCCCGCGGGCTTGCCGCGGCATGGCAAAAGGTATGCGTCGCCCGTGAAAGCCCCGATCCGTCTCGCCGCCCCTGCCGCGCTCGTCCTCGCCACCGCGCTTGCGGGTTGCGCCAGCACGGGTGAAATCGACGCGACCGGCGGTGTTTCTGCCGTCCGTTCCGCCTGCCCGGTGGTGGGCGTGCCGGCCGGCACCGGCGACGTCACGTTGTTCGATCCGCCGACCAGCCAGGCGGAAACCGCGATCGATCTGGTCGCCGCGATGACCAACGTGCGCGGCACCTGCAACGACGTGGGCAGCGACATCGCCACCACCGTCACCTTCGACGTGCAGGCGCGGCGGCAGCGCAGCGAGGCGGCGCGCGACGTGCAGGTGCCGTATTTCATCACCGTCGTGCGCGGCGGCAACAATGTGGTGGCCAAGCGGGTCGGTATGATCGCGCTCCATTTCGATGCGGGGCAGGCGCGCGCGCAGGCCAGCGGTACCGCCACGACCAGCGTCTTGCGCAGCGCCGCGACGCTGCCGCAGGAAATCCGCGACCGGCTGACCCGGCGCCGCAAGGCCGGCGACGACGACGCCGCGATCGATCCGCTTGCCCAGCCCGAAGTGCGCAAAGCGGTGCTGGCCGCCAGCTTCGAGGCGCTGGTCGGGTTCCAGCTGAACGAGGCCCAGTTGCGGTACAACGTGACGCGCTAAGGGCGCCGTTGCGCGAAGCGGAAACCTAAATCGTTCGGGCGTCGCGATCGTCGATTGACTAAGCCCGCGGGGCTGGCCACAGCTTGGCGCGTCGAAGCCCCGCGCGGGAGAGACCCTTGGGGAAAACCGGGGGCGCCGAAGGAGCAACCGCCCCGGAATCTCTCAGGCACCAGGGACCGCGCGAGGATATACGACACTCTGGAAAGCGCCCATGACCTTGCAGGTCGCCGGGCCACCGAAGGGGTAAGCCGCGCATTCATCCATCGATGGATCGGGGCGAAAGCTCTCAGGTTCCGTGACAGAGGGGGTTCGGATCGACCAAGCGGGCTCGCCTGCCGTCGATCGTCCTTTTCGAAAGGCGGACCATGACCGACGCGACCCTGAATCCTGCACCGGCAGACCTGAACGTCGAAGACGCCCCCGAAGGGCATGACGAACCGCAGCTGCTGCCGCTCGACGCCTGGCATCGTGCCCGTGGCGGACGGATGGTGGCGTTCGCCGGGTACCAGATGCCGGTCCAGTATGACGGCATCATGGCCGAACATCTGTGGACGCGCGAGAACGCCGGCCTGTTCGACGTCAGCCATATGGGCCAGCTGGTCCTGACCGCCGACGCCGGCATCGATGCGGTGGCGAAGGCGCTGGAGGCGGTGCTGCCGGGCGATATCGCCGGCCTGGCCGAAAACCGGAACCGGTATTCGCTGCTGCTGAACGACGATGGCGGCATCCTCGACGACCTGATGGTAACGCGGCGGCGCAATGCGGCGGGCGAGGACGAACTCTATCTGGTCGTCAACGGCGCGACCAAATACGACGATATCGGCTATCTGCTCGATGTGTTGCCCGACGACGTCACGATCAACCTGCAGGACGAACAGGCACTGCTGGCGGTGCAGGGACCCAGGGCGGTCGACGCGGTGGCGCGGCTGGTGCCGGGCGTGACGGCGCTGGTGTTCATGACCGCCGGGGCGTTCGAATGGCAGGGCACGCCGCTGTGGATCAGCCGGTCGGGCTATACGGGTGAGGATGGGTTCGAGGTGTCGATCCCTGCCGAGGCCGCCGCCGCCTTTGCCGATGCGCTGTGCGCCGAACCTGAAGTGAAGCCGATCGGGCTGGGCGCGCGCGATTCGCTGCGGCTGGAGGCGGGGTTGCCGCTGTACGGCCACGATCTTGATCCGGAGACCACTCTGGTGATGGCCGATCTCGGCTTCGCCCTGGCGAAGCGGCGACGCGAGGCGGGCGATTTCGTTGGCGCGGAGCGCATTCTGGCCGAACGGGCGGACGGCCCGGCGGCCAAGCGGGTCGGCCTGATCGTGACCGGCCGCCAGCCGGTGCGCGAAGGCGCGTCGGTGGTCGCGGAGGATGGTGCGGTGATCGGCCGCGTCACCAGCGGCGGCTTTGCCCCCACGCTCGGCGCGCCGATCGCCATGGCCTATGTCCCCACCGCGCTGGCGATCGTCGGCACTGCGGTCCGGCTGGTCCAGCGCGGCAAAATCCACGAGGCGACCGTTGCGGCGATGCCGTTCGTTCCCCATCGCTATGTCCGCCAATCCACTATGACGGGAGCTTGAAGAATGCGCTATTTCACCGAAGATCATGAGTGGATCGATGTCGAAGGCTCGATCGGCACGGTCGGTATCTCCGAATATGCCCAGGGCCAGCTGGGCGACATCGTGTTCGTCGACGTGCCCGCCGATGGCCGCGAGCTGAGCAAGGGCGATGAGGCCGCCGTGGTCGAATCGGTCAAGGCCGCCTCCGACGTTTATTCGCCGGTGTCGGGCACGGTGCTGGAAGGCAACACCGCGCTGACCGACTCCCCCGATCTGGTCAATTCCGATGCCGAGGGTGAGGGCTGGTTCTTCCGCATCACCCTGTCGGACGAGAGCGAACTGGACGATCTGATGGAAGAAGCCGCGTACGAGGCGTTCGTCGCGAAGCTGTGATCCACCTATCCCCTCTCGCTTCGGCGGGAGGGGACGGGAATGGGTGAGCGCCCGCGATACGGCATCGACCGGACGGACGTATCCCATTCTCCACGACGCGACCCAACCCCAACCCCGCCCACCCATGGGAGGGGAGGAGCAACAGATGCGCTACCTGCCGCTTACCCAGCCCGATCGCGAGGCGATGCTGTCCGTCATCGGGGCCGATTCCATCGACGCGCTGTTCGTCGACGTGCCCGAGGCGGCACGGCTGGACGGCCCCGTCCACGACCTGCCGAACCACGCGTCCGAATTGTCGGTGGAGCGGCACATGACCGCGCTGGCGCGGCGCAACACCGTGGCGGGCGAAGTACCGTTCTTCCTGGGGTGCGGCGCATACCGGCATCACGTGCCCGCGTCGGTCGATCACCTGATCCAGCGCGGCGAATTCCTGACCGCCTATACGCCGTACCAGCCGGAAATCGCGCAGGGCACGCTGCAGATGCTGTTCGAGTTCCAGACGCAGGTAGCGCGCTTGCTGGGAACGGACGTGGCGAACGCATCGATGTACGACGGGTCGACTGCCTGCTGGGAAGCGATCGGCATGGCGCGGCGGATCACCCGGCGCGGCAAGGCGATCCTGTCCTCCGGCCTGCACCCGCATTACGTCTCGGTTGCGAAGACGATGGCGAAGTACACCGGCGACGTGCTGGATACGACATCGCCCACGCTGGTCGCGGACATGGATCTGGACGCGCTGATCGCGAAGATCGACGACGATACATCATGCGTGGTGGTGCAGTATCCTGATATTCTCGGCCGGATCGCCGACCTGACGCCGCTGGCCGACGCCTGCCACGCGAAGAAGGCCCTGCTGATCGCCGTCGTTACCGAGCCGGTGGCGCTGGGCGCGATCCTTTCGCCCGGTGAGATGGACGCCGATATCGTCGTGGGCGAGGGGCAGTCGCTGGGCGTCGGACTCCAGTTCGGCGGTCCCTATGTCGGCCTGTTCGGTTGCAAGGATAAATATGTCCGCCAGATGCCGGGCCGGCTGTGTGGCGAGACGGTGGATGCCGATGGCCGTCGCGGTTTCGTGCTGACGCTGTCGACGCGCGAACAGCATATCCGCCGCGAAAAGGCGACGAGCAACATCTGCACCAATTCCGGGCTCTGCGCGCTGGCCTTCTCGATTCACATGACGTTGCTGGGCGAGGCCGGGCTGCGGGCGCTGGCGACGGTGAACCACGCCGGCGCGGTCGCGGCGGCGGAACGGCTGGCGCAGGTGCCGGGCGTCGAACTGGTCAACGACGTGTTCTTCAACGAATTCACGCTGAAGCTGTCGCAGGAGGCGCGGCCGGTGGTCCGCACGCTGGCCGATCGCGGCATCTTGGCCGGGGTGTCGCTGGGGCGGCTGTATCCGGATCAGGACGGATTGGCCAACGGGCTGGTGGTCGCGGTGACCGAGACGACCACCGCAGAGGATGTCGAGGCGCTGGCCGCCGCACTTGAGGAGGTACTGGCATGAGCATCAATGCAAGCGGCTGGCGGCCGGAGATGGCCGGCAAGGGCAATGCCGATGGCGCGGCCCCGACCTTCACCGGTAACAAGGCATTGATGCTGGAAGAGGCGCTGATCTTCGAGATTGGCGATACCACGACGACGGGCGTCGACATCGCGCCGGCGCAGGAGGGCAAGAGCCGGCTCGGCGACCTTGCCCGTGACACGACCATCGGTCTGCCGGGGTTGTCGGAGCCGGAGACGGTGCGGCACTATACCCGCCTCAGCCGCCAGAACTATGCGATCGACCTGGGCCTGTTCCCGCTCGGCTCGTGCACGATGAAGCACAATCCGCGCCTCAACGAAAAGATGGCGCGGTTGCCCGGCTTCGCGGACGTACATCCGCTCCAGCCGGTCGATACGGTGCAGGGCGCGCTGGAGGTCATCAACGAACTGGCGGTTTGGCTCATCAAGCTGACCGGTATGCATGGCGTTGCGATGAGCCCGAAGGCGGGCGCGCATGGCGAGCTTTGCGGCATTTTGTGCATCAAGGCCGCACTGGAGAAGCGCGGCGAGGGGCATCGCAAGGTCGTGCTGGTGCCCGAAAGCGCGCACGGCACCAACCCCGCCACCGCCGCCTTTGCGGGCTTCAAGGTGGAGGATATTCCCGCCACCGCGGAAGGCCGCGTCGACACCGCGGCGCTGAAGGCGCGTCTGGGACCGGACGTTGCGGCGGTGATGATCACCAACCCCAACACGTGCGGCCTGTTCGAACGCGATCTGAAGGAGATTTCGGACGCGGTCCATGCGGCGGGCGGGTACGTCTATTGCGACGGTGCCAATTTCAACGCGATCGTCGGCCGGGTGCGGCCCGGCGACCTTGGCGTCGACGCGATGCACATCAACCTGCACAAGACCTTCTCCACCCCGCATGGTGGTGGCGGTCCCGGTTCCGGCCCGGTCGTGCTGTCGGAGGCCTTGGCGCCGTTCGGCCCGCTGCCCTTCACCGCACGCTACGAAGACGGACATATCGCGCTGATCGAGGAGGAAACGGCGGGCGACGACCATCCCGACACGTTCGGGCGGATGACCGCGTTCCATGGCCAGATGGGCATGTTCACCCGCGCGCTGACCTACATCCTCAGCCATGGCGCCGATGGCTTGCGGCAAGTGGCCGAGGACGCGGTGCTGAACGCGAACTACGTCCTGCGCTCGCTGGAAGGCGTGCTCGACGCGCCCTTCGCCGGGGCCGGACCGTGCATGCACGAAGCGCTGTTCTCCGACGCCAACCTCGCCGACGGGTTCTCGACACTCGATGTGGCCAAGGGGCTGATCGACGAGGGATATCATCCGATGACGGTGTATTTTCCGCTGGTCGTCCACGGTGCGATGCTGGTCGAGCCGACCGAAACCGAGTCCAAGGCGGCGCTCGATCAGTTCATCGGCGCGCTGCGTTCGGTGGCGGAACGCGCCAAGGCGGGTGATCCGGCGTTGAAGACCGCACCGCATTTCGCCCCGCGCAGTCGGCTGGACGAAACCCAGGCCGCGCGGCGGCCGGTGCTGGCGTGGAAAGACCCGGCACCGATGGCCGCCGCTGCGGAATAGGCGGACCGCCAACGGCGGTACTGGACGCGGGCTGCGTGGCGGGACATCCTGCCCGCCATGCAGCCCGGTCAGAACAGCGTCGTCACCTATGCGATCACCGTGATCGTCATCGGCATCGTCATGGCGTTCAGATGGCGTCGTATGAGCCGGCCGGTGCCGCTCAGGATCGGGCGGCTGTGGATCGTGCCGGCCGTCTATGCGCTGGTGGTGACCGCTATGTATGTGCGGTTTCCCCCGACGGGATGGAACTGGGTATGGTGCCTGATCGCGCTGATGATCGGTGCGGCATTGGGCTGGCAGCGCGGACGGACGATGCGGATCGCGATCGATCCCGCGACTCATGCGATCAGCCAGACCTCGTCCCCGGCGGCCTTGCTGTTCGTCGTCGCGATCATCCTGTTGCGTCAGGGCGCGCAGGCGGGATCCGGATGGCTCCATCTCGACGTGATGGCCGTGACCGACATGGCGATGGCGATGGCACTCGGGTTGTTCGCGGCGCAGCGGCTGGAGATGTGTCTGCGCGCGCGTAGACTGTTGCTGGCGGCGCGGGCTATTCCGGCGTGATCGCCGCCGGTGTCGCCTCCTGCCGGCGCCGATGTTCGCGCCAGACGATGTAGAGGCCGCTGGCGACGATCACCGGCGCCCCGATCCACGTCGTCTCCCCCGGCAAACTGCCGAACAACAGCCAGCCATAGGCGGTGGCCCAGAGCAGCGACGTATAGTCGAACGGCACGACCAGCGACACCGCGCCGCGCCGCAATGACGCGGTCATCGCCAGCTGTGCGCCCCCACCGACCAGCCCGACCGACATCAGGATCAGCCACGTCGTCGGCGGATGTGGCTGTATCGACAGCAGGAACACGATGCTCAGCGGCAACAGCGACAGGACCGAGAACCACCAGACGGTGGTCTGCGCCCGTTCCGTCCGGCCGATCTGGCGTAACTGGATGAATACCGTCGCGGTCAGCATCGCCGCAGCCAGCCCGCAGGCCGCGCCGTATAGCGGGATGGCATGGCCCCCCGGCTGCATCACGATCAGCACGCCGACGAAGCCGAGCCCGACCGCGCACCAGCGCCGCCACCCGGTCGGCTCACCCAGTACCAACGCACCCAGGATCGTCGCGAAGATCGGTGTGGAGAAGGCGATCGTGGTGGCTTCCGCCAGCGGCAGTGCCAGCAGGGCGGCAAAGGTGAACGCCATGCTGATGACCCCGACGACGCAACGCAGCACATGCGCGCCGATCCGCTGGGTCCGGATCGTGGCGAGGCCGGGACCGGCGGCGATCACGGTCGTGACCAGTACCGCAGCCCCGGCCTGACGAAAGAACAGGATTTCGCCCAGCGCCGCGCCATGCGCCTCGGCCAGTTTGATGCAGGCGTTCATCGTCGCGAACAGCCCGACCGACATCAGGCGCAGGCCGATAGCAGGCAGCAGGCGGTCGCTGGCGGGGGCAGAGGTCATACGGGCAGGCTGTAGGTGATCGGGGCAGGCGGGCAAGCATTAAGCGGTAACCAGCCCCTCCCCGCACAGGGAAGGGGCTGTACGGGCTTACCGGGCCGATGCCTCGCGCTTGCCATCGAGACGGCGGGCAATGGCCCATGGATTGGCGTCGTCCAGTGCCGGTGGCAGCAGCGACGTGGCGAGGTTCTGGAAGCAGACCGGGCGCAGGAAGCGCTCGATCGCCGCCGTCCCGACCGAGGTCGTGCGGCCGTCGCTGGTGGCAGGGAAGGGGCCACCATGAACCATCGCGGGGGCGACCTCCACACCGGTCGGCCAGCCATTGGCCAGGATGCGACCGACCCGGCGGGCGATCACGGGGATCATCGTCGCGGCATCCGCCTCGTCCGCCGGGTCCATGTGCAGCGTGGCGGTGAGCTGCCCTTCGAGCGAGGCGATCACGGTCGAAACCTCGGCAAGGTCACGACAACGGACGACGACCGAGGACGACCCGAACACCTCATGCCCCAGCGCACGGTCGGCCAGGAAGCTGGCCGCGTCCGTCTCGAAGATCGCGCCGACGGCCTGGTTGACACCCTCGCCGGTCACGCCCCGCGCGACGCTGCGCACGGCACGATGGCTGGCGAGCGCATCGACACCCTTTTCGAAGCTGGCATGGATGCCCGGCGACAGCATCGTCGCCGGCTGGCTGTCGGTCATCGCGGCCGCGGCGGTGGCGATGAACGCGTCGAGATCGGGACCGTCCACGGCCAGCACCAGACCGGGATTGGTGCAGAACTGGCCGGCGCCCATCGTCAGCGACTGGACGAAGGCACTGCCCAGTGCCTCGCCCCGTGCCGCCAGCGCGGCGGGGAACAGGATGACGGGGTTGATGCTCGACATCTCGGCATAGACCTGGATCGGCTCGTCACGCTGCGCGGCGATCCGCACCAGTGCCAGCCCGCCGGCGCGCGAGCCGGTGAACCCGACCGCACGGATACGGGCATCGGCGACCAGCGCGCCACCCAGTTCGTTGGTTTCGCCCGGCAGATACGAGAAGACGCCGGCCGGCAGGCCGCTTGCCGTCACTGCCTCGGCGATCGCGCGCGCCACCAGTTCGCCGGTGCCCGGATGGGCCGGATGGCCCTTCACCACCACCGGGCAGCCCGCCGCCAGCGCGGAGGCGGTATCGCCACCCGCCACCGAGAAGGCGAGCGGGAAGTTCGACGCACCGAACACCGCGACCGGACCGATCGCCACGTTGACGCGGCGAAGATCGGGCCGGGGCAGCGGCGCGCGATCGGGCAGGGCGGGGTCGATCGTCGCATCCAGCCAGTCGCCCTGCCTGACGACCTGCGCGAACATCTTGAGCTGGCCGACGGTACGACCCCGCTCGCCTTCCAGCCGTGCGCGGGGCAGGCCGCTTTCCGCCATGGCACGGACGATCAGGTCATCGCCGATCGCCATGATATTGGCGGCGATGGCCTCCAGAAATGCCGCGCGGTTTTCCGGATCGGTGGCGGCGTAGGTCGGGAATGCGGCTTCGGCGAGCGCGCATGCCTCATCGACCGCAGCGGCATCGGCCGAGGAGAAGTCGGGGGTCAGGCTGTTGCCCGTCGCCGGCTCGACCGCGGTGAAGCGGGCCGGGGCCTGGCGTGCGTCGCCGCCGATCAACATGGCTCCGTCGATCATCATCGTCATTCCTTCAAGGGGGGGATCGTTCCCCCGCATATAGTCGCTGCCGACGGAAAGCCTAGTCGGACTATTGCCGCGACATGCCGGCACGTCCGATCGGGAACGAGGCGGGGCGGATCGCCGTTGACCGGATATCTTGACCGAAGGGACAGTACAGCATGACCGTCAAACGCAATAAGCAGAAGCAACAGCCCAAGACGCTGGGCGTGTCGATGATCGCAGCGGGCACCGCAGCCATCGGGCTGGGTGCGGCGGCGGTGGCATTGCTCTTCTCCTCGCGTCGGCGCGGCAATCCGGCCGAACATGCGGCCCCCGACCTCGCCGCCGATGCGCCGCCGGTGGATATCCACACTCGCGCGCCTGATGCCTTCCGCCCCGATCCCACGGCGCCGGTACCACCCGAACTGCGCGAATCGCTGCGTCCGGCCACGGGGCCGGCACCAAGTCTCGCTACCGATCGTGGAACGGCGGCGGCGACGGGCGGTCAGTGACGGCGGTCGGCCGTCGTCCGTTTCCTGAACGGACCGGGCGACGTTGCGACAATCCATGACAGTTTTGGCGGGTTTGCGGGACATGGTCGTTACACACCACCCCCATCTTGGTCGTCGAGGCCAGCAACGGCCCCGTCATTCACAAAGGAGCTTCACCATGAAGATCATCGCCATCACCGCCGCAGCACTCAGCCTCGTTGCCGCTGCCACCCCGGTCGCCGCCAGTGCGCAGGCCGGCTGGCGCCCGATCGCGCAGCGGCAGGCGGTGCTGGACCGGCGGATCGATCAGGGCATCCGCAGCGGTCGTCTGAACCGCCCGGAGGCGCGGCGCATCCAGACCGAACTGCGCCAGCTCGATCGTCTTGAAGCCCAGTATCGTCGTTCGAACGGCCTCAGTGCCGGGGAGCGTCGCGACCTCGACCGTCGCTACGATGCACTTGCGGCACGGGTCCGGTACGAGAAGAACGACCGTCAGAACGATCGCCGCTATCGCTGATTGCTCCTAACTCCGCCGTCCCTCAAGGGCGGCGGAGTGTCGGCGTATCCAGATCCAGCGCCGCTTCCGGGATTAGCTCGACCGAAGGGTAAAGGCGGCGCAACGGTTCGATGAACGCCTTTGCATCGCCGACCACGACGATGCTGGCGACGCCTGGATCGAGCAGCGCAACTGCGGCGGCCTGGACCGTCGCCGGATCGACCCCCTCGATGCGGGATGCGTACAGGGCGATCTCCTTCAGAGGTACATTCTGTACGACATAGTCCCCGACGATGTCGGCGATGCCATCCGTCGTTTCGATCGCGCGACCGAACCCGCCGATCAGTACTGCCTTGCGCGCGTCCAGTTCGGCGGCAGGCACCGGTTCGCGGCCCATCCGCGTCATTTCTGCCGCGATCAACTGCACGGTTTCGGTGGCCGATGGGTTCTTGGTCTGGGTCTGCGCGGCGACGCTCCCACCCATTCGACGGGCGGCAATGCTGCTGCCCGCAGTATAGGCAAGCCCACGCTTGATCCGGATTTCCTGGCTCAACCGCGACGAGAAGCCGCCGCCCAACACGGTGTTGCCGACGCTGAGCGGATAATAACGCGGATCGGTGCGCGCGATGCCGGCGCGGGCCACCACGACTCCCGCCTGTCCGGCCGATGGCATATCGACGACGATCACCCGCGGTGCGGCGGCGGTAACCGGGGGAAGGACAGGTGCTGTCGATGCCTTGCCTTGCCACGCACCGAACCGGGCCGTCGCCAAGGCGGTGGCGGCCGCCGGCGTGATGTCACCCACCATCACCAGCGTGGTGCGTGCCGGCGCCCATGTGCCGGCATAGGAGCGAGTGATATCGGCCGGCGTGATCGCCTTCAGCGACGAGGGCGTGCCCGCTAGTGGCGCGGCATAGGGGCCGGTACCGAACACGGCACGGCCGGCGACCATTGCCGCCAGTTCACCAGGGCTTTTCATCGCCACCGTCACCGCATCGATCGACTGCGCGCGTGCCCGTTCGATTTCCTCCGCCGCGAAGGCGGGGTGCATCGCGACATCGGCCAGGATCGGCATGGCAGTGTCCAGCTGATCCGATTTCACCGTCAGCGTCACCGATGCGCCGTCACGATCCGCGCCACTGGCGATCGCCCCGCCCAATGCCTCGACCTGCCGGGCGATATCCGTTGCGGACCGGGTGGCGGTCCCCTTGGTCAGCAGCGTCGCGGTCAGGTCCGCGACTCCGGCGCGTGCAACCGGGTCTGTGGCGCCGCCACCGGTCGCGATCAGCGCGGCGGTAACCAGCGGCAGCGTGTGCCGCTCCACGGTAACGACGCGCAGGCCGTTTGACAGTCTCGTCTCCACCGGCTGCGGCAAGGTGGCCGCGATCGGCGCGGCGGGCGGCGGCGGCAGCAGGCGGGCGGCTCCGGTTGCGGGCTTCACGACCGCGATGTTCGCGGGCGGCGCGAGCGGTACGGTCCGCACCGTCGGGGCGACCGCGATCGTGTCACCGCCGGTCGCCGGGCGCGCGCTGTCGGGCAGGTAGCGGATCGTGACGGACTGGTTCACGCCCAGATAGCGCCGGGCGACCCGTTGCACATCGGCGGCGGTCACCGTCGCGATTGCGGCCAGTTGCCGGTCCGCGGCATGGGGATCGCCATCGACGATCACGGACGAGGCGATCAACTGCGCCTTGCCCTCGGCCGTCTCGCGGCTTCTGATCGCGGCGGTGAGGATCTGGTTCTTGGCCTCGGCCAGTTCGGCCGTCGATACGGGTGCATCGCGGAAGCGGGCGACCTCGCGCGTCAATGCCGCCTCTCCTGCCGCCACCGTCTTGCCGCTGGCGAGGATCGCATAGACGATCAGATTACCGGTGCCCTGTTTGGTATCGAGGAACGCGGCGGCATCCTGCGCCAGTTGCTCGCGATAGACGACGTTCTCGTACAGGCGCGAGCTTTCGCCGGCTGCCAGCACCGTCTGCAACACCGACAGCGCCGGTGTATCGGCGGCGTTGTCCGGTGGAACGTGCCAACTCATCATGACGGCGGGCAGGGGCGTATTGGCTTCGTAGACGGTACGGACGACCGGTGCGGTGCGCGGCGGCTCGACGGTGGTTACGCGCGGGATAGGGCCGGCGGGGCGCTTGATCGGCGCGAAATAGCGGTCGATCCACGCATCAAGTTGTGTGGGATCGAAGTTGCCCGATACGACGAGGATCGCATTGTCGGGCCGGTAATAGGTCGCGTGAAAGGCGCGGACATCGTCGATCGAGGCGGCCTGCAATTCGTCGATGCTGCCGATCGTCGAGCGGGCATAGGGATGCACCGCATAGGATGCCGCCGACATATAGGTGGAGAACAATTTGCCATAGGGACGCGCCAGCGTGGAGCGGCGCAATTCCTCCTTCACCACTTCGCGTTCGGAGGCGAAGCTGGTGGGTTCGACCACCAGGCTGGCCATCCGGTCCGCCTCCGCGAACAACAGGCGTTGCAGGTGGTTGGCGGGGACCAGTTCATAGTAGTTCGTATAGTCGTCGCTGGTCGACGCGTTGTTGTAGCCGCCGACATCCTCGGTCAGCCGGTCCATTTGTTCCGGGGCCAGGTTGCGCGTCGCCTTGAACATCAGATGTTCGAACATGTGCGCGAAGCCGGACCGGCCCCTGGGATCGTCCTTCGATCCGACATCGTACCACACCTGCACCGATACGTTGGGGGTGGTGGTATCGCGCAACGCATAGACGCGCAGGCCGTTGGGCAGCGTGCGGGTGGTGAACGCGATCGGCTGCACCGTCGTCACAGGGGCGACCGGGGCAGGTGCCGGCCCCGCCTGCGCTGCGACCGTGGTGGGGATGGCGGTCGCGAGCAGCAAAGCGAGGCGGCGGGTCATTCAGCGATCCTTGCGGGTGCGGCCGGCGAACAGCACCGCCGCCGCAACGGCGGCGGAACCTATGCCTACTCCCAGGCCGATCTTGGCAAGTGGCCATGCCTTCGCCTTGTCCTTCAGGGCGGCGGCCGCGGCTTCCGCCTGCTGCTTGGCTTCCGCGGCGGCAGCGAGGATTTCGTTGGGCTGGTCTTCGGTGGTGTCGGTCACTTGTTCTCTCCTGCTTGCTGGTATCGCGCCCGAAAATCGTCGGCGAAGGCGGTCAGCCCGCCGGCCGTGATCGCCACGCGCAGATCCGCCATCAACGTCTCGTAGAACCAGATGTTGTGTTCCGTCATCAACATCGCCCCCAGAATCTCGCCGGCCCGGACGAGGTGGTGGAGATAGGCACGGCTCCACGTCGCGCAAACGGGGCAGGGACAGGCAGGGTCGATCGGTCCCTGATCCTCGGCATGGCGGGCGTTGCGGATGTTGACCGGGCCCTGGCGCGTGAACGCCTGACCGGTGCGGCCCGACCGTGTCGGCAACACGCAATCGAACATGTCGATGCCGCGCTCCACCGCACCGACGATATCGGTCGGCTTGCCGACGCCCATCAGGTACCGTGGCTTGTCCGCCGGCAACTGGCCGGGCGCGAAGTCGAGGCAGCCGAACATCGCCTCCTGCCCCTCACCGACCGCGAGACCGCCGACCGCATAGCCGTCGAAGCCGATATCGATCAGCGCATCCGCCGATGCCTTGCGCAGGCCCTCGTCCAGCGCACCCTGCTGAATGCCGAACAGCGCCGCACCCTCCGCGTGTGCGCCACCGGCATCGAACCCGTCGCGCGATCGCTTCGCCCAGCGCATCGACCGTTCCATCGCCGCCGCCTGCACCTCGCGCGTCGAGGTGGTCGGCACCAGTTCATCGAACGCCATGACGATGTCGGAGCCGAGCAGCCGCTGGATTTCCATCGAGCGTTCGGGGCTGAGCAGGTGGCGGGTGCCGTCGAGATGGCTTTTGAACGACACGCCTTCCTCGGACCGCTTGGTCAGATCGGCGAGGCTCATCACCTGATAGCCGCCGCTGTCGGTCAGGATCGGGCGCTTCCAGCCCATGAAGCCGTGCAGCCCCCCCAGCCGTGCGACCCGTTCCGCGCCGGGGCGCAGCATCAGGTGATAGGTGTTGCCCAGGATGATGTCCGCACCCGCCGCCTCGACATCGCCGGGCTTCATCGCCTTCACGGTGGCGGCGGTGCCGACCGGCATGAAGGCGGGGGTACGGATCGTGCCACGCCGCATCGCGATGCTGCCGGTGCGGGCGCGCCCATCGGTGGCGGCGATGGTGAAGGCGAAACGGGTCATCGTGGCTTGCGTCCCTCGGGGCGATCGGCGGGGGCGGGCTTGCCGTCCTTGCCCCTTTTGGGAAGGCCGGGCCTGGTCGGGCCGTTGGCATCGACCGGGCCGGTGCGGAAGGTGAGCAGATCGGCACGGGTGATCCCGGCGCCGCTGCGGTGGAAACGCGAATAGAGCTTCTGGAACTGCGCCTGCAATTCGTCCAGCGACACCATGTTGTCGCCGTCCTTGTCGGCATCGAACGGGCTGGGCAGCGCATTGCGATCGCCCAGATACCGCAGCGCCCAGTCGGCGAAGGCGAAGTAGCGCAGCTTGCCCGTCTTCGCGGTGTCGATCGCCTCGAACGACCGCTGCACGCACGGCGTCAGTTCATAGCGTTCTGTCAGTCCGTCGCCGTCCGCGTCGCAGGCGGCCACGAACATCGCGACCGGTTCCACCACCATCGTCGCCGGCGTCTGTGCGGAAGGGCGGGCAGGGCCGGGCACGATGATCTCGGGCGGTTCCTGCGCGACCGCCGTCTGGAGCAACAGGGCGAGCAGGATCATCGGCGATCATCCGGCAGAAGCAGCGACGCATCGCCATAGCTGTAGAAACGATAGCCGTGCTGGATCGCATGGGCATAGGCGGCCTGCATCCGTTCCGTCCCCATCAGCGCCGATACCAGCATGAACAGGGTGGATCGCGGCAGGTGGAAATTGGTCATCAGCCCGTCGATCGCGCGAAAACGATAACCGGGGGTGATGAAGATCGCGGTGTCGCCCTCGAACGGCGCGACTACCCCGTCCTCTTCCGTGGCACTTTCGAGCAGACGGAGCGAGGTGGTGCCGACCGCGATTACTCTGCCCCCGGCGGCGCGCACCGCGTTAAGGCGATCGGCGACCGCGGCGTCGATCCGGCCCCATTCGGCATGCATCCGGTGGTCGACCGTATCCTCCGCTTTTACCGGCAGGAAGGTGCCTGCGCCGACATGCAGCGTCAGCGTTTCGTGCGCGATGCCGTGTGCCGCCAGCGCCCCCATCAGCGCGGGCGTGAAGTGCAGTGCGGCGGTGGGGGCAGCGACCGCGCCGGGATCGGTGGCGAACATCGTCTGGTAATCGTCCGCATCCTGCGGCGTGATGCCGCGCTTCTGCGCGATATAGGGCGGTAACGGCATCCGGCCCGCGCGCTCCAGCAACAACTCGACCGGCTCGTCCCCGGCGAAGTCGAGCGCCCAGCTGCCATCTTCGCCGCGCGCGGTACTGATCGCGGTGACGCCGTGGCCGAAATCGATCGTATCGCCGTCGTGCAGGCGTTTAGCGCCGCGCACGAACGCCCGCCACCGGCGTGGCCCCTCGCGCTTGTGCAGCGTCGCGCCGATCCGCGCTTCGCCCCGTCGCCCGTCGAGCTGCGCCGGAATGACGCGGGTATCGTTGAAGACCAGACAATCACCCGCGCGCAACGAAGCAGGCAGGTCGCCGACCCTGCGGTCGATCGTGGCATCTCCGTCCAGCACCAGCATCCGCGCGGCATCGCGGGGGGTGGCGGGGTGCAGGGCGATACGCTCCGCCGGCAGGGCGAAGTCGAACAGGTCGACCCTCAACGGCGGGGTGCCGCCTTTCGCACCGGCGCCTTGGTGGGGGCGGCACGCTTCGGTGCGGCGGTACCGGCCGGGATGCCGTTGCCCGGTCCGGTACCCGGCAACGTCACTGGTGCGCCGAGCCCGGTCGGAACCGGGGCGGGTGCTGCGACATAGGCGGGAGGATTGTCCGCCGCGATATAGGCATGGACGATGCGGCTGGGGTTCGCGGGCGGCTCGCCGCGCTCGATCGTGTCGACAAAGGCCATGCCGTCGATCACCCGGCCGAACACGGTGTACTTCTTGTCGAGCGCGAGGCGCGGCTGGAGCACGATGTAGAACTGGCTGTTCGCCGAATCCTTGGCATCCGCGCGCGCCGCTGCCACCGCACCGCGAACATGCGGCAGATAGTTGAATTCGGCCGGAATGTTGGGAAGGGTGGAGCCGCCGGTGCCATCACCCTTGGGATCGCCGCCCTGCGCCATGAAGCCGTCGATCACGCGGTGAAACGTCAGCCCGTCATAGAAATGCTGACGGGTCAGCGTCTTGATCTGCGCCACCGTCTTGGGCGCCACGTCCGGCCGCAGCCAGATGGTGACGCGCCCGCCGGTCGACAGGTCCAATAGCAGCAAGTTTTCCTTGTCCGTCGTCAGCGGCGGGGTGGCGCGATCCTTGATCCCCGGATCGATCAGTTGCTGGGCGCCAAGCGGCGCGGCGAGACAGGCGGCGAACACGAACAAACCGGCGATACAGCGCATGGAATACCACTCTGGAGGGGACGGGCGATCCTGTAGAGCAAATCCCGCCTTGCGCCAAACTGAACCTCGGCAAGGGCGGCCTGGCTATTCCTCGCGCTTCGCCCCGTCGAGCAGACGGCGGGCGCGATCGGCCTCGGCGGCGGTCGCCTGTCGTTCCGCCCTGGTGCGGCCGAAGGCGATGCGGTTGGCATCCGCCTGCCCCGCGGCGGTGACACGGGCCTTCGCCTTGCGGGCGCGACGCAGGTTGATGATCTCCGCCATGGCTATCCCAGCAGCGGCGGCAGCCAGTCGGTCGCGATCACCGCATGACGATCGACGAAGCCGGTGAAATCGATCAGCCCCGGCTCGTCGAGAATCTTGAGACGGCGACCGGCGCGGGAGATCATGCCGCGCTTCTCCATCTCGCGGAAGGTGCGGTTGACATGCACCTTGGTCAGGCCGAGCGCGTCGCCGATATCCGCCTGCGTCAGCGGCAGTTCGATCGTGTCGACCACGCCGCCCGCCGTGACCCGCAGCCGCGCGGTGATGTCGAGCAGCAGCGTCGCCAGCCGCTGGATCGCGTTCATTCGGCCGATCGCGGTCAGCCGGTCGCTCATCGCCACGCTTTCCGCTGCGGCGATCGCATAAAGCAGCCCGCCGATCCGCCCCTGCGCGGCGAACAGCCGGCCGAGCTGCGTCTTGGGTAGTTCGCTGACGATGCAGTCGCTGACCGCGGTCAGCGTGGTCGCCGCCTGCGACCAGGCGATCGACGACACGCCGATCAGGTCACCGGGATAATGGAAGCGCAGGATCTGGCGACCCCCGTCGCGCAGTCGCACCGAACTGTGCAGCCAGCCGTGCTGGACGACGAACAGCCGGTCGATCGGCTGGCTCGCCTCGACCAGCGGCTCACCGGCGGCAACCCGGCGCTCGCGCTCCTCCGCCGCTTCGAGCGCGCGGTCTTCCGCCTCCGTCAGCGTGAGGTAGTGCGACAGGCGGCGCGTCAGGGCGCTGCGACGGAAACCTAGCGGGCTGGCGAGCATCATGGAGCGATCAGCCTCGCACAATCATCGGCAAACGGCAATCCAGCTGGGATGGGGTGAATCAGCAACATCGGCCGCCGCCCTTGCCCCCATAACGGGCCTGTTGCCGATCCCGGAAGAAGGCGACCTCGTCCATCGGCTCCGCCTCGGGATGATGCGCGGCCATGTGCTGGCGATAGGCGGTATAGGACGGCATTCCGACCATCGATCGGGCCGTCTCCGCGATCAACGCCAGCAGCGTCATGTCGCCACCGCCGGCGTTTCGCTGACGCTGGGCGTCGATAGCCGGCGCGCGTGCAGGCAGGCGCGGATGCCATAGACCAGGATCGCCGTCACCACCGCCAGGAACAGCGCGCACAGGGCGGCGTCGATCCGGTCGTTCATCACCACCCGGGCCATCTGGTCGAGCGATTTGGCCGGCGCCAATACCCGTCCCTCCGTCAGGGCATCGCCGAATTTGCGGGCATGGGCGAGGAACCCGATCGCGGGATCGGGATGGAACAGTTTCTGGAAACCGGCGGTACCGGTGCAGGCCACCAGCCATGCGGCGGGCAGGGCGGTGACCCAGGCGTAGCGCTCGCGCTTCATCCGGAACAGCACCACCGTCGACAGCACCAGGGCGACCGCGGCAAGCATCTGGTTGGAGATGCCGAACAGCGGCCACAGCGTATTCACCCCGCCCAGCGGATCGGTGACGCCCTGATAGAGGAAGAAGCCCCACGCCCCCACGCACAGGAAGGTGGCGATCAGCCCCGGCCCCCACGCGTCGCTGTCGCGGAAGCGGGGGGAGACCAGACCCATCAGGTCCTGCAACATGAACCGCCCGGCGCGGGTCCCGGCATCGACCGCGGTCAGGATGAACAGCGCCTCGAACAGGATGGCGAAGTGATACCAGAACGCCTTCATCGCCGGCCCGCCGACGACGTGGCTGAAGATTTCCGCCATCGCCACCGCCAGTGTCGGCGCGCCGCCGGTGCGGCTGATGACGGTATGTTCGCCGACATCGCGCGCAGTCTGCGCCAGCATGGCGGCATCGATCGGGAAGCCCATCGCCGTCACTGCCGCCGCCGCGCTGGCGGGATCGGTACCGACGATCGCGGCCGGGCTGTTCATCGCGAAATACAGGCCGGGATCGAGGATCGAGGCACCCACCAGCGCCATGATCGCGACGAAGCTTTCCGCCAGCATCGCGCCATATCCGATCAGCGGGGCATCACCCTCGCTCGCGATCAGTTTCGGGGTGGTGCCGCTGGCGATCAGCGCGTGGAAGCCGGACACCGCACCACAGGCGATGGTGATGAACAGGAACGGGAATAACGTGCCCGACCAGACCGGTCCGCCGCCGTGGATGAACGGCGTCAGCGCCGGCATCTTCAGCGGCGGCGCCATGATTGCTATGCCCAGCGCCAGTGCGACGATCGCCCCGATCTTGAGGAAGGTGGACAGGTAATCGCGCGGGGCCAGCAACAGCCACACCGGCAGCAACGCTGCGACCGCGCCATAGCCGATCAGCGCGAAGCATAGTTGCACCGGCGTCAGCGTGAAGAACGGCGCCCATGACGAGGCGGCGACCTGACCGCCGAGGATGATCGCCGCAAACAGCCCGATCAGGCCGATGATCGACACCTCGCCGATCCGGCCCGGCCGCAACCAGCGGGTATAACAGCCCATCAGCAGCGCGAGCGGGATGGTGGCGGTGACGGTGAACAGCCCCCACGGGCTTTCCGCCAGTGCGCGTACCACGATCAGCGCCAGCACCGCGAGGATGATGACCATGATCGCAAAGGCCCCGACCAGCGCGATCGTGCCGGGCACCACGCCCATTTCCATCCGGACGAGCTCGCCCAGCGACCGGCCGTCGCGCCGCATCGAGATGAACAGGACAAGGAAATCCTGCACCGCCCCGGCCAGCACGACGCCCGCCAATATCCACAGCGTACCGGGCAGATAGCCCATCTGTGCCGCCAGCACCGGCCCGACCAGCGGTCCCGCGCCCGCGATCGCCGCGAAATGGTGGCCGAACAGCACCCGCCGGTCGGTCGCGACATAATCGAGGCCATCGGCCCGGCGGACCGCCGGGGTCGGTCGCGACGGATCGATCCCCAGCACGCGGGTCGCGATGAACTTCGCATAGAATCGATAGGCGATGATGTAGGTGCAGACCGCCGCGGTGACGATCCACAGGGCGTTGATGCTCTCGCCCCGGCTCGTCGCCACCACCGCCAGCGCCCCCGCGCCCAGCACGGCCACCGCGCCCCAGCCGAGCCTGTCCCGCACCGTCATGCCTGTCGTCATCCCGCCCCCCGTGGTCGTTGGGGGCGGTGTATCAGCCCCGGCGTGCCACCGCCAGCGAGACCGCCCAGATCGCGAGACCACCCAGCGCCAGCCCGGCCCCGACAAGCCCGGTCGATCCCAACCCGAATCCGGCAGCGATCGCCAGTCCACCCGCCATCGGGCCGATCGCATTCGCGACATTGAACGCCGAATGGTTGAGCGCGGCGGCCAGTGCCTGCGCATCGCCCGCGACATCCATCAACCGGGTCTGGAGAATGGTGCCGAGCGCACCACCGATGCCGATCGCCAGCACGTCGATCAGCACCAGCGCCGGGCTGTGCGCGGCGAGCGGATACAATGCCAGCGCCACTGCCGACCACAACAGCAATGCCCCTGCGGTCGGCATCAGCGCCCGGTCCGCGAAGCGCGGCACGATCAGGTTGCCCAGCGTCATGCCGATGCCGAACACCATGAACACGATCGATGCGAAGCCGGGGCCGACCCGCGTCACCTCGTTCAGGGTCGAGGCGAGATAGGTATAGACCGCGAACAGCCCGCCGAACCCGATCGCGCCGGTGCCCAACGTCAGCCACACCTGCGACCGGCGCAGGGCGTTCAATTCGCGCAAGGGGTCGGCGGTCGGGTTGGCGGGATCGCGTGGCGCGAAATGCGCGACCAGCGCAGCGGTGGCCAGCGCTAGAATTGCGACGGCGCCCAGCGCCCAGCGCCAGCTGGCGAACTGCCCGACCAGGCTGGCGACGGGAACACCGACGACGGTCGCGATCGTCAGCCCCAGCATGATCCGCCCCACCGCGCGCGTTCGTCGCTCCGGCGGCACCAGCGAGGCGGCGACCAGCGAGGCGATGCCGAAATAGGCGCCATGCGGCAATCCGCTCAGGAACCGGGCGAACAGCATCGCGTGATAGGACGGCACGATCGCGGACGCGGCGTTGCCGATCGCAAACATCGTCATCAGCACGATCAGCAGTGTCCGCCGCGACATCCGCGCCGACGCGACCGCGATCGTTGGCGCGCCGACGACGACGCCCAGCGCATAGGCGCTGATGACGTGTCCTGCCGTCGGCTCGTCGATGCCGAAATCCGCGGCCATCGCCGGCAGCAGGCTCATCGTCGCGAATTCGGTGGTGCCGATCGCGAACCCGCCGACGGCGAGCGCGAGGTGAACGATGCCGGGCCGCACGGTGGCGGCACCCGGCCGCAGCGGTGCGGCGATGCTGGTCATCACCGCCACGTCGTGCGCCGAGAGGGCGGCGTCAACCGCACTGACCGTTATCACGGATGCAGACGGTGCAATCATGACCCACAAGTCCCCCCTCCCGTGACCGGGAGGGGGGACAGGGGATTACAGTTCGTTGGTATAGTTCTTCAGTTCGTCCCCGGTTAGCCGGACAACGTGCAGCACGTTGGTCGATCCAGGCGTGCGGAAGGGGACGCCCGCCATCAGGATTACCTGATCGCCTGCCTTGGCGATGCCGTGGCGCAGCGCCATCCGCTTGGACTTGGCGACCATCTCCTCGAACGATTCGACATCGCGGGTATGGACCGCATGGGTGCCCCAGAGCAATCCGAGCCGCCGCGCCGTCTCCAGCCGCGGCGTCAGGACCAGGATCGGCACCGCCGGCCGCTCGCGCGCGACGCGCCGCGCGGTGGAGCCGCTGGTGGTGAAGCAGATGATCGCCGTCGCCGATGTGGTGCGCGCGATGCCCTTGGCCGCTTCCGCCATGGCGTCGGCGGTGGTGGGGTCGGGCTTCATCACCGTGAAATGCACGCGGTCGCCGTGCCCCGGATCGCGTTCCACCGCGTTGCCGATCGCGTTCATCATCGCGACCGATTCGGTCGGCCAGTCGCCCGCGGCGCTTTCCGCCGACAGCATGATCGCGTCGGCGCCGTCATAGATCGCGGTCGCGACGTCTGACACCTCGGCGCGGGTCGGCGACGGGCTCTTGATCATCGATTCGAGCATCTGCGTGGCGACCACCACGGGGCGACCCATGCGGCGCGACACCTCGACGATGCGCTTCTGGAGCGGCGGCACCTGTTCGGGCGGCATTTCCACGCCCAGATCGCCGCGTGCCACCATCACGCCGTCGCATTGCTCGACGATCTCCTCCAGCCGCTCGATCGCGGCGGGCTTCTCGATCTTGGCGAGGAGCGCGGCGTTGCCCTTGATCAGGCCACGTGCCTCCATCAGATCTTCCGGGCGCTGGACGAACGACAAGGCGATCCAGTCGACCCCCTGTTCGACCGCGAAGGTCAGGTCGCTGCGATCCTTTTCGGTCAGTGCCGCCATCGGCACGACCACGTCGGGCACGTTCAGGCCCTTGTTGTTCGACAGCGTCCCACCGACCGTCACCGTCGTGACGATCCGATCGATATCATGACTGGTGACGTGCAGCACCAGCTTGCCGTCGTCGAGAAGCAGGCGGGCGCCCGGTTCGATCGCCGCGAAGATTTCGCGGTGGGGCAGTTCGACGCGGGTGATGTCGCCCGGGGTCGGATCGCGATCGAAGACGAAGGTCTGGCCTTTCACCAGTTCGATCCGCCCTTCGGCGAAGCGACCGACGCGCAGCTTCGGTCCCTGCAGATCGGCGAGGATCGTGGTCGGGCGGCCATAGCGTTCCTCCATCGCGCGGATCGCGCGGATGATCGGCACCTTGGACTGCTGGTCGCCATGGCTCATGTTGATCCGGAATGCATCCGCCCCTGCCTCGAACAGGGCAGCGATCATGGCGGGATCGGAACTGGCGGGCCCCAAGGTGGCCAGCACACGCACCTTGCGCGATCGGGGGGCGATAGCTTGGTTCATGCGATTCATCTTTCCGGGGGGATATCGTTTTGTCCTCTAACCCCTATTTGACGACGATCAACCGTGGAGCATGTAAATGGATTCTCTTGACCGGCTCGACGATGCCGCCGCCGCCGCCGCGTTCCGTCGGCTGGTGCGGCATTTGCGGCACCGCACCGATGCGCAGAATGTCGATCTGATGGGGCTGGCGGGGTTCTGCCGCAACTGCCTGTCGGACTGGACGCATGAAGCCGCCGGCCTCGATCGCGACGCCGCGCGTGAAACGATCTATGGCATGCCCTATGCCGAATGGAAGGATCGCCATCAGGCCGAAGCGACGCCGGAGCAACTGGCGCGCATGAAGGAAAGCGTCGCCCGTAACGCGGCTTGACCGGCCCCCCGGTTCGGGCAACCTTGCTGCCTGAACCGGGGGACAAGATGATGAACAGGATGCTGGCGGCCGTGCTGGCCGTATCGTTGACGGGTACCGCGATGGCGCAGGACGTGCCGTCCGGGCCGGCACGGGTGACGTTCATCCAGGCCGGCACCTTGCTCGACCGCCCCGGCGAGCGACCACGCGGCCCCAGTACGGTGATCGTGCGTGGCGGCAAGATAGCGGAAATCCGCGACGGTTTCGTCGCACCGGAAGCGGGGGCAACGCTAGTCGATCTCCGCGACCGGTTCGTGCTGCCGGGGTTGATCGACATGCATGTCCACCTGCTTGGCATCGGCGGCGATCCGGGGCGATCGCGGATGACGGCGCTCAACACCGAAGCCGTGGACGACGTACTTTATGGCGTGGGGAATGCGCGCGCCACGCTGCTGGCAGGGTTCACCACCGTCCGCGATCTGGGTGGCGACCCGCGCAGCATCCGCGCACTGCGCGATGCGATCGATCGGGGCGACGTGACCGGACCGACGATCGTCAACGCCGGCACCGCGATCTCCGTGACGGGCGGGCATGGCGATCCGACCAACGGTCTGGCCGAACCGTTCGCCCATGCCGTCGCCGAACTGTACGACAATACCTGCAACGGGCCCGACGATTGCCGCCGTGCGACGCGCCGCCAGATCGGGCTGGGCGCACAGGTGGTGAAGATCACCGCGACCGGCGGCGTCCTGTCGAATGTGTCGGGCGGTCTCGGTCGCGCTTTCACGCCACAGGAAATGCTGGCGATCGTCGAAACCGCACACGGCCTCGGCCGCAAGGTCGCTGCCCACAGCCATGCCGCCGATGGCACGAAGGCGGCATTGGTCGCGGGGGTCGATTCGATCGAACATGGCAGTTTCCTCGACGACGAGGCGGTGGCGCTGTTGAAGAAGACCGGCGCCTATCTGGTGCCAACCGAAATCGCGCCCGTCGCCGCGCTGGCACAGGCGCGGGCCGGACAATTGCCGCCCGCCACCATTCCCAAGGCGGAGGCCGCCGCCGCCGCGATGGTGAGCAGCCACCGCAAGGCCTATCAGGCCGGTGTGAAATTCGCATTCGGCACCGACAGCGGCGTATCGAAACACGGCATCAATGCGCAGGAATTCGCGCTGCTCGTGGAGAAGGTCGGCATGACCCCGGCGCAGGCGATCCGCACCGCCACCGTCGCGGCGGCCGATCTGCTGGGTCAGTCCGACCGGATCGGTACGTTGGCGCTGGGCAAGGCGGCGGACCTGATCGCGGTTGCCGGATCGCCGCTCGACGACGTGCGCCGGCTGGAGGCGGTGGAGTTCGTGATGCATGGCGGCACCATCGTGCGTCAGCGCGGTACCGCCCCCATTGAGTGAGGCGGGCGAACCGCCTAGACGCGCCGTCATACCGATGAATCAACCCTGCCGCCCCCGCGCTTCGCGGGTCGCGCGGCGCATCAAATGGATATGACGATGGCTGAAGAACGCGGCGAAGGCATGGGCGGCGGACACGTTGCCGCCGACGAACTGCGCCTCCTGATCGAGCGTGCGGAACGACTGGAAGAAGAGAAAAAGGGCATCGCCGACGATATCAAGGACGTGATGGCCGAGGCCAAGGGCCGCGGCTACGATCCCAAGGCGATCCGTAAGATCCTGTCGATCCGCAAGAAGAAAAAGGAAGAATATCAGGAGGAAGAGGCGATCCTCGAAGTGTATATGCAGGCGCTCGGCATGATCTGATTCCGCAGGGCACCTCTGGTTGCCCTTGCATGGCCTTGTCGATCTCTTTTGGGGGGGGGGCAGGAAAGGATCAGTGTTCGATCTTGCTCCCGCTCGCTTCGACCGTGATTGGGTAGACGCCGTTGGTGAAGGCGAGGCAATGCTCATGCACTGCCTCGCCTTCATCTGACCCGTTCGTTTACGCCAGCGTGCGGACGTTCGGTTCGCGGTCCCAATAACGCTTCTTGGCGGCCTCGACGAAGCCGGCCAGATCGGTCACGCCCTCGTCCGCCTCGACACCGGCCTTGTCGAGCAACGGCTTGGCGGCGGGATTATGGCCGATCGCCTTCAGGTGCCCGAACGCGTCCATCACCCACTGGATCGCCGCACCTTCCTTCACCAGCTTGGCGCAGGCCGCCTCGGACAGGATCACCGCACAGGCATCGACCGTGACGGATGGCTGGCCGAACAACTGCGCGTCGGCCTGCACCGACGATCCATCCGACAGGGGAACCTTGCCGACCTTGGGTGCGATCGTCAGCGGTGTGCCGCCGGCTGCCGTCACCGCATCCTTCACCGACTTCAACTGACCGGCATCGGTGCCATCGGCGAAGAGGATGCCGACCGTGCGACCTTCCAGCGTATGCTTTTCCAGCGGCCCGCGAATGATGCGGAGCGCGGGCGATACGTCCATGTCCAGCACCGGTGCTGCCGTCTTCGACGCGGGGGGCAGGTCCATCGCCAGACCGTCCGCCACGCGTTGCGCCAGCGTCTCGTCGACGTTGCGCAGGTTGGCCATCACCGCATTGCGGATGTGCGGCAGCGACACCTTAGACAGTTCGAACACCAGCGCAGAAGCGAGGTGCGCTTGCTCGGCCGGGTCGATCGACCGGAAGAACAACCGCGCCTGGCTGTAATGATCCGCGAAGCTTTCCGGCCGGATGCGGAGCTTCTGGCCTTGTTCCTCGGACGGGAAGGTCTTGTAGCCCTTCTCCGGGTCTTCGCGCGCGCCGGCTTCCTCGCCTGCCTGCGCCAGACTGTTGGGCTCGTAATTGGCGCGGCCCTTGGGCACCGCCATCTGCATGTGGCCGTCGCGCTGCTGGTTCATGAATGGGCAACCGGCGGCCGCAGCCCGGCCCTTCGCCGAGTTGATCGGCAACTGATGGAAATTCACCGAGCCGAGGCGCGACAGCTGCGTATCGGTGTAGCTGAACAGGCGGCCCTGCAGCAGCGGATCGTTGGAGAAGCCGATGCCCGGCACAACATGGCTGGGAACGAATGCCGCCTGCTCGGTTTCCGCGAAGAAATTGTCGGGATAACGATCCAGCACCATCCGGCCGACGATCTTCACCGGCAGCACTTCTTCGGGAATGATCTTGGTCGCGTCGAGCACGTCATAGGGCTGGCTGTTCGCGAATTCCTCGTCGAACAGCTGCACGCCCAGTTCCCAGGTCGGGAAGTCACCGCGATCGATGCTCTCGAACAGGTTGCGGCGCTGGAAATCGGGATCGGCACCGGCGATCTTCACCGTCTCGTCCCAGATCGTCGAGGCAAGGCCCGCCTTCGGCTTCCAGTGGAACTTCACGAAGGTCGACTTGCCCTCCCTGTTAATGAAACGGAAGGTGTGGACGCCGAATCCTTCCATGTTGGCGAAAGTACGCGGCAGGGTGCGGTCGGACATCGCCCACATGATCATGTGGGTCGATTCGGGCATCAGGCTGATGAAGTCCCAGAAGGTGTCGTGCGCGGTCGCCGCCTGCGGATAGCCACGATCCGCCTCCATCTTGGCGGCGTGGATAAGGTCGGGAAATTTGATGGCGTCCTGGATGAAGAACACCGGGATGTTATTGCCGACAAGGTCCCAATTGCCTTCGCGCGTATAGAACTTGACCGCGAAGCCGCGCACATCGCGCGGCGTGTCGACCGATCCTGCGCCGCCCGCGACGGTGGAAAAGCGGGTGAACACCTCGGTGCGCTGCCCCTTCTTCTGGAACATATCGGCGACGGTGATGTCGGCGAGGCTTTCGGTGCATTCGAAATAGCCGTGCGCCGCAGAGCCGCGGGCGTGGACGATCCGCTCCGGGATACGCTCGTGATCGAAGTGGTTCATCTTCTCGCGGAAGACTTCGTCCTCGATCAGTACGGGGCCACGCGCGCCCGCCTTCAACTGGTTCTGGTTGTCGCTGATCGGCGTGCCGTGGTTGGTGGTCAGCACGGGGTGATCCGCATCGGTTACCTGATGCGTTTCACCGCCATTGCCGGGATTGCGGGCGAGCGTATCGGTCATGGAAAGCCTTTGGTCATGATATCCGTCAGATAACGACCAGCTTGAGCCGATAGGTCCGTGCGAACCGCTCGCAGCAGAGGCGGCGGCTCAGGCCGCCTCGGCCGGCTCCGTCGTCCAGCCCAGCCGCGGGATGGTGATCGACCGCTTGCCCGACAGATCGGTGCGCGTCACGAACAACTCGCGGCTTTCGATATAGCCGATCAGGCGACGCACCCGGCCCAGCGAGCTGGTGCCATAGGTATGCGCCAGTTCGGTATCGGACGGGCAGGGCCGCGCCTCCTTCGCCGCCCGCGCCACCAGCAGGAACGCACCCATCATGTCGTCGGGCAGCGTACCGGCCAGCGCCAGCGCCTCCGCCCATTCCCCGTCATGCACGTCAAAGATGCCCGCCCGCGCGCAACTCAGCCGACGGGTGAAGCCGGGCAGGTCGAGTGCGGGTTTCGCAAGGCCCGCCATCCGGCACCTTACCTGGAAATCCTGGAACAGCACCGATGGCGGGCGCAACGCCGCATCGGCATCCGCGACGATCGCGCGCAGCGTATCGGCATAGATCGCCTCCACCTCCGCCTCGTCCTTCTGCGGCACCGGGGCGAGCGCCGCGGGGGCGGGGCGGCCGATATCGGCGACCAGTTCGTCGGCGGGGACCAGCCGGGGCCGTGCCTCGAACGTCATCGGCAGCATCGGCGCCTCGACCACCGGCTCGGCCAGCATGTCGGCAAGGTCGTATGCCTTCGCCGCGGGCAGCGGTGTCAGCTTGGGGCTACCCGACCGCGCCGAGGTTTCGACCGCGCCGATTTTGACCGAGATCGGCCGTCGCGACACCGCCGGCCCCAGCGCCATGAAGGTGCCGCGCGGCAGATCGCGAATCGCCTCCGCCTGCCGCCGTTCCATGCCGAGCAGATCGGCGGCGCGTGCCATGTCGATGTCGAGGAAGGTGCGGCCCATCAGAAAGTTCGACGCCTCCGCCGCGACGTTCTTGGCCAGCTTGGCCAGCCGCTGCGTCGCGATCACGCCGGCAAGGCCACGCTTGCGCCCACGGCACATCAGGTTGGTCATCGCCGACAGCGAGGCGCGACGCACCTCCTCCGCCACCTCGCCGCCGGTGGTGGGGGCGAACAGCTGCGCCTCGTCCACCACCACCAGCGCGGGATACCAGTGTTCGCGCGGCGCATCGAACAGCGCCATCAGGAACGCGGCGGCGCAGCGCATCTGCCCTTCCGCCTCCAGCCCTTCGAGGCTGAGGACGACGGAGGCGCGATGTTCGCGGATGCGGGTGGCGAATCGGGCGACCTCGGGGATCGAATAATCCGCCGCCTCGATCACGACATGGCCGTATGCCGGGCCGAGCGTGACGAAATCACCCTCCGGATCGACGATCACCTGTTGTACCTGCCCGGCCGATTTCTCCAGCAGGCGGCGCAGCAGATGCGACTTTCCCGACCCCGAATTGCCCTGCACCAGCAGGCGGGTCGCGAGCAGTTCCTCCAGGTCCATGCCGACCGCGCCGCCGCGGTCGTCCAACCCCATATCCACGCTGACTGTCATGATCGCGCCCGTTTGGCCCATGGGCGCCATTGGCGAAAGCCCCTATCGGGCGCTAAGGACACCGGCATCAGTCAAAGAGGCACCGATGGCAGGCCATTCCAAGTTCAAGAACATCATGCATCGCAAGGGTGCGCAGGATAAGAAGCGCAGCTCGCTGTTCTCCAAGCTGTCGCGAGAAATCACGGTGGCAGCGAAGATGGGACTGCCCGATCCCGACATGAATCCGCGTCTGCGCGCGGCGGTGGCGGCGGCCAAGGCGGCGTCGCTGCCCAAGGACAATATCCAGCGCTCGATCGACAAGGCCAGCCGCGGCGATGCCGAGAATTACGAGGAAATCCGGTACGAGGGCTTCGGCCCCGGCGGCGTGTCGCTCATCATCGAAGCGCTGACCGACAACCGCAACCGCACCGCCACCAACGTGCGGACGGCGGTGGCGAAGAACGGCGGCAACCTGGGCGCCAGCGGTTCGGTCAGCCATGCGTTCGATCGCATGGGCCTCATCAGCTATCCGGCCAGTGCCGGCGATGTCGAGAAGGTATTCGAAGCAGCGCTGGAAGCGGGGGCGGAAGACGTGTCCTCGTCCGAGGACGGTCATGAAATCTGGACCGCACAGGGTGATCTGCACGAAGTCGCCAAGGCGCTGGAGCCGGTGCTCGGCGAGGCGGAGGGCGCGAAGCTGGCCTGGCGCCCGCAGACGATGGTCGACGTGAACGAGGACGATGCCGCGACGCTGTTCAAGCTGATCGACGTGCTCGACGACGACGACGACGTGCAGACCGTCTGGGGCAATTACGAGGTGTCCGACGAGGTTATGGAGAAACTGGGCTGATTATCCTCGGCCTCGATCCCGGCCTCGGCACCACCGGCTGGGGCGTCATCCGGGCGGACGGCAACCGGTTGAGCCATGTCGCCAACGGCCAGATCAGGACCGAACCGTCGATGCCGCTGCCGCGTCGCCTGTCCAACCTGTTCGCGGCGCTGGGCGAGGTGATCCGCACCGAACGGCCCGACAGCGCGGCAGTGGAGGAGGTGCTGGGCAACACCAACGCGCAGTCGACGCTGAAACTGGGGCAGGCGCGCGGCGTCGTGCTGCTGGCCGGGGCGACGGCGGGGCTGCACATCGGCGAATACCACCCCAGCACCGTGAAGAAGGCGGTCGTCGGCACCGGCGGCGCGGAGAAGAGGCAGATTCAGGCGATGATGGCGGTGCTGTTACCCGGCGCGAAGCTGGCCGGGCCGGATGCGGCGGATGCGCTGGCGGTGGCGATCACCCACGCGCATCATCTGGCGAGCGCCGAGGGTATGGCCCGCCGGGCAAGAATCACCGCATGATCGCGCATCTGAAGGGGCGGCTCGAATCGACCGGCATCGACCATGCGGTGATCGACGTCGGCGGCGTCGGCTATCTGGTCGGCGCGTCGGCGCACACCCTGTCGGCGATCGGCCCGGTGGGGGAGGCGGCGACGCTGTTCACCGAGATGCTGGTCGCGGAGGATTTCATCCGCCTCGTCGGGTTCGCCAGCGCGGGCGAGCGGGACTGGTTCCGGCTGCTGACGGCGGTGCAGGGGGTGGGATCGCGGGTGGCGCTGGCGATCCTGTCGGCGCTGGAGCCGAACGATCTCGCCCGCGCGATCGCATCGCAGGACAAGGCGATGGTGGCGCGGGCCAACGGCGTCGGTCCCAAACTGGCCGAACGCATCGTCCGCGAACTGAAGGACAAGGTGGGCGCGGTGCCGCTCGGCCCCGGTGGCACCGCGCAGGTGCTGCCGGTCGGCGCATCGGCGGATGCGGTATCGGCGCTGCTCAATCTCGGCTTCCGCCCGGCCGAGGCGGCGGCGGCGGTCGCGGCGGCGGAGGAGGAGCTGGGCGATACCGCCAGCCTCGACGCGCTCGTCCGGCTAGCCCTGAGGAAGGCGTCACGCTAGCGTCATGCCCGCATGGGAGGGCGTGGGGGCATGACGACGATCGCGGTGTACAGCCTGAAGGGCGGGGTGGGGAAGACGACGCTGGCGGTGAACCTCGCCTGGGCGGCGGCGACCTTGTCGTCGCGGCGGACATTGCTGTGGGATCTGGATGCGCAGGCGGCGTCGAGCTGGCTGCTCGGTGCAGACGGCCCCGGCAAATGGCCGGCGAGCGCGGCGATCACGGGCGATGTCGATCCCGCTACGCTGATCCGCGCGACCGCGGTGGAGCGATTGTCATTGCTGCCCGCCGATGCCTCGCTGCGTCACCTCGACCGGCTGTTCCACGATCTCGACAAGAAGAAGCGGCTGGCGAAACTCGCCACCGCGCTGGCGGCGGATTACGACCGGATCGTCGTCGATTGCCCGCCGGGGCTGACCGATACGTCCGATCAGGTGCTGCGCGCCGCCGATCTGGTGGTAGTGCCGGTGATCCCCGCGCCGCTCTCCACCCGCGCCTTCGACGCGGTGGCGGCGCATGTGTCGGCCCGCAAGGGCACGGGCACGCCGTTGCTGCCCGTCTTCACGATGGTCGATCGCCGTCGCGCCCTGCATCGCGCCGCGCTGGAGGCGCAACCCGACTGGCCGGTGATCCCGATGGCCAGCGCAATCGAATCAATGACGGAACGTCGTGCCCCGGTCGGCACCTACGCCCCGCGCACGCCGGCGGCGGCGGGGATCGGCGTGTTGTGGCGGGCAGTAGAGAAGGCCGTGGCGCGGCAAGGCTGACCGTCAGACGAACCTGACGATCAGTCGTCTGGCATCGGGGCAAGAGCAGCGCGGTCCAGCTTGAAACCCATAGGTATGTCATCTTCGGTCGTTCCATCGGGTAGCCGTACCCGACCGGCCAGCCGCCCCTCCCTGACAAATCCGAGGCGTTCATACAGTCGCAGGGCGCCGGTGTTTCCAGACCGTGCCGTCAGTTCCACCCGTCCAATAGCCGGGGTCATCGATGCCGCCGTGTCAAACAAGGCAGCGAACAGGACCGACCCCACGCCCTGTCCCTGCATCTGCGGATGAACGGCGATGGTAAGATCGCCCAGCACATGATCGAACTGGCGTGGCCCAAGACGCGCGGCGTGGATTTCGCCGACAAGACGATCATCCCGGAAAGCACCAAGTGACACGCCGCCGAGGCAGGCGCGTTCCATGAACGCCCTAACATAGGTCATCGTGATCTCGTCGGCAGCGCGAGCCAGACCCGACCCCCTGATCGATGCCGCCGCCCGGTAGAGGTCGAGGACGATCGATGCGTGGGCAGGGGTGAGGGGGTGAATGCGGCATCCGGTCATAGGGTCCTTTTGGCACAACGCCCGGGTTCGGCAATGCGATGCGGCCGGCATTCGCGGCGCAGGCCACCCCGATCCCATGCACCGCCGCAGGCCATTGCCTTTATCGGCTCTCGACTTGCCCGCCCCCGACCCGCTACGGAACGAAGCGTGACCGACGACCGCCTCCTCACCGCCGCCCGCCGCCCCGAGGATGTCGATGCCGCGCTGCGTCCCAAGACGCTCGACGATTTCGTCGGGCAGAAGGCGGCGCGCGAAAACCTGCGCATCTTCATCCAGGCCGCGCGCGCGCGGGGCGACGCGCTGGACCATGTGCTGTTCTTCGGGCCGCCCGGTCTGGGCAAGACGACGCTGGCGCAGATCATCGCGCGGGAAATGGGCGTGGGGTTCCGCGCCACCTCCGGCCCGGTGATCGCCAAGTCGGGCGATCTGGCCGCGCTGCTGACCAATCTGGAGGACGGCGACGTTCTGTTCATCGACGAGATCCACCGCCTGCAACCGGCAGTCGAGGAGGTGCTGTACCCCGCGATGGAGGATCGCGCGCTCGACCTGATGATCGGTGAGGGGCCATCGGCGCGCAGCGTGCGGATCGACCTGCCACGCTTCACGCTGGTCGGCGCCACGACGCGGCAGGGCCTGTTGACGACGCCGCTCCGCGATCGCTTCGGCATCCCGGTTCGCCTGCAATTCTATACAGTCGAGGAATTGACCCGCGTCGTGACGCGGGCCGCCGGTCTGCTCGGCCTTGCCATCGCGCCCGATGGCGCGACCGAGGTAGCGCGGCGTGCGCGGGGGACGCCGCGGATCGCCGGGCGGCTGTTGCGCCGGGTGCGCGACTTCGCCGACGTGGCGGGCGATGCCGTGGTCGACGCCCGCAGCGCGGATTCGGCACTGACCCGGCTGGAGGTCGATGCGCTGGGGCTCGATGCAATGGACCGCCGCTACCTGACGATGATCGCCGACATCTATCGCGGTGGTCCGGTAGGGGTGGAAACGCTGGCCGCCGGCCTATCCGAACCGCGCGACACGATCGAGGAAGTGATCGAGCCGTATCTGATCCAGCTGGGTCTCGTCGCACGGACCGCGCGCGGGCGAATTCTGAACGCCGGTGGCTGGAAGCATCTGGGACTGAATCCGCCCGCCGGATCGGAGGCGGGGTTGTTCGACTGACGCCACCGGTTGGCATGCTACCAAGAATGGTTTGATTACAGACCCAATATTGTCCAATTATACTGGATCATCGCGGCCAAAGCGGTCGGTACGCGCCCTAAAAGGCTTTTATGATACGATTGGCTTAGTCAGCCCTGTCGTGATCGAAAGGGCTTCAGAGCGATGAACAACGACATCCAGTCCCGTCTGGCATTCATGAATTTCGATTCCGAGCAGCGCGGTATCTTGGCCGGCCTTCGTGAACCGATCGAGCGGCTGATCGGCGGGGCGCTGGACCGGTTCTATGGCAAGGTGCGTGCGACGCCGGAAACCGCGAAATTCTTTCGCGACGATGCCCAGATGACGAATGCCAAGTCTGCGCAGGCACGCCATTGGTCACGGATCGCCAGTGGAGAGTTTGACGGCCAGTTTCACGAAAGCACGCGCAGGATCGGTTCGGTCCATGCCCGTATCGGCCTGGAACCGCGTTGGTACATCGGTGCCTATGCCCTGGTGCTGGAGGAACTGTTCCGGGGCATCGGCCGGCATTATTCGCCGTGGCGTCGTGCCATGGGGCTGTTCCGCGGGCCATCGCAGACAGAGGCCAGCATCGCGGTGCTGAAGGCGGCGTTGCTCGACATGGAATTGTCGGTGTCGATCTATTTCGAGCAGTCGCAGGTCGATCGCGACCGTGCCGTCACGACCATGGAACAGGCACTGGAACGGCTGGCCGGCGGCGATCTGGCGACCGACGTGGTGGGTTTGCCGCCCGCCTTCACCTCGCTGCAGGCCAGCTACAATCATGCCTTGGCCCGGCTGCGCGACCTGATCGGCTCGGTGTCGGAGAGCGCGACCGCGATCCGCACCGGCTCGGGCGAGATTGCGCAGGCGTCAGAGGATCTCGCGCGCCGTACCGAAAGCAACGCCGCCTCGCTGGAGGAAACCGCTGCGTCGGTGACGCAGATGGATGGCCGTCTGCGCGCCTCGGCGGTGGCGGCGACGCGGACGGTGGAACGCGCCGATCAGGCGATCGCCACGGTCGGTGGCGGCCGTGCGGTGGCGGACGAGGCGGTACAGGCGATGGGCCGGGTATCGGACAGCGCCAAGGGCATCGACAGCGTCATCGAGGGCCTCGACAAGATCGCATTCCAGACGCGGGTATTGGCAATGAACGCCGCAGTCGAAGCAGGTCGGGCAGGCGATGCCGGGCGTGGTTTCGCAGTCGTCGCCGACCTGGTGTCGGCGCTGGCGATGCGTGCCGAAGAGGAAGCCAAGCGGGCACGCGACCAGTTGACGGTGACGCAGACCGATATCGTCACTGCGGTCGAGGCGGTGACGAAGGTCGACGGCGCCTTGGCCAACATTTCGGGCGACGTGACGCAGGTCCACGAACTGCTGGCGACGATGGCGGCGGACAATCAGGCGCAGTCGGCGGCGATCACGCAGATATCCGCCGCAATCGGAATGATGGACCAGTCGACCCAGCAGAATGCCGCGATGGTGGAAGAGACATCCGCCGCGGCGCGTAACCTCGTCGGCGAGGTGGGGCATCTCGCCGACCAGGCCAGCCGCTTCTCGCTGCAGGCCGGTAGCGACCGGCCATCGCTGGCGGCACAATTCGAGGGGCCGGTGCGGCCGCTGCCCGCCGCTGCCGTACCGGCGCTGGTGCGTCAACCGTCTGGCAACGGGGGCGACTGGACGTCTTTCTGACCCGCCGCTCACCCGCTCCGATCGATCGGAGCGGGAAGTGTCCACGGCAGCTACCGTGGCGTGACGAAATGGGCTAGCGTGATGCCATGCCCGCTACGGCCGCCGCCTCCGCCCGCGAAATCCTTGTCCGCCTTCACGATGTGATGGCGGCCCGTACTCCCGCCCAGGCCAAGCTGAATGCCGTCGTCGGCATCATCGGCGAAGCGACCGACAGCGAGGTGTGTTCGATCTACCTGCTGCGCGAAGGCGTCCTGGAACTGTTCGCGACGCGCGGGCTGGCGGAAGAAGCGGTCCACGTTACCAAGCTGGCGCTGGGGGAAGGGCTGGTCGGCACGATCGCCGCGCAGGGCGAGGTGCTGAACCTCGACGAGGCGGCCAGTCACCCCGATTTCCGTTACATGCCCGAAACCGGCGAGGAACGTTTCCACAGCTTCGCCGGCGTACCGATCATCCGCCGCGAGCGGGTGGTGGGCGTGTTGGCGGTGCAACATGCCGAACAGCGCCGTTACGCCGATATCGAGATCGAGGCGCTGCAGACGGTCGCGATGGTATTGTCCGAACTGATCGCCAATGCCGGGCTGATTGACGAGGCGGGGGCAGGGCGTGACCGTATCCAGTCGACCGCCTCGATCCACATTCCGGGTCAGAAGCTGGTCGAGGGGATGGCATCGGGCTGTGCCGTGTTTCACCAGCCGCGGATCGTCGTCGAACATACCGTGGCCGAGGATACCGATGCGGAGCGGCACCGCGTCTATGCCGCGTTCGACAAGATGCGCGAACAGATTGATCGCATCGCGCGCGAGGCGGAATTCGGCGTCGGCGGCGAACATCTGGAGGTGATCGAGACCTACAAGATGTTCGCCTATGACGAGGGCTGGGCGCGCCGGATCAACGAGGCGATCGACAGCGGCCTGACTGCAGAGGCCGCGATCGAACGGGTCCAGCAGCGCACCCGCCAGCGGATGCGCCAGATCGACGATCCGCTGCTCGCCGACCGGATGCACGATCTGGAGGACCTGTCCAACCGACTGCTCCGCATCGTATCCGGCCAGATGGGCACCGCCGCGCAACTGGGCCTGCGGCAGGATACGATCCTGATCGCGCGCAATCTGGGGCCGGCGGAACTGCTGGAATATGATCGCCGCCGGTTGAAGGGCGTGATCCTGGAGGAAGGGTCGCTGACCGCGCACGTCATCATTGTCGCGCGCGCGATGGGGGTGCCGGTGCTGGGCCGGGTCCGCGGCGTCCGCCGGCTGATCGCGGAGGGCGATCAGCTGTTGCTCGACGTGACCGGCGGCAACGTCTTCGTCCGCCCGTCGCCGGCGATGGAGGAGGCGTTTGGCGCCAAGCTGGATGTCCGGCAGAAGCGCAAGGCGGCTTTCGCGGCGATCCGCGATCTGCCGCCGGAAACGAAGGACGGCCACCGCGTCACGCTGATGGTGAATGCCGGGCTGCGCGACGATGTCGCCGCGCTCGACCTGACCGGCGCGGACGGCATCGGGCTGTTCCGCACCGAGTTCCAGTTCCTCGTCTCCGCCACCTTGCCGCAGCGCGAACGTCAGCAGCGATTGTACCGCGAGGTGATGGAGGCGGCAGGGGATCGGCCGGTGGTGTTCCGCACCGTCGATATCGGTGGCGACAAGGCACTGCCCTACCTGACCGTCGAATCGGAAGGAGAGGAAAATCCGGCGATGGGCTGGCGCGCGCTGCGGCTGGCACTGGAACGCAGCGGCCTGATGAAGGCGCAGGCGCGCGCGCTGCTGGAGGCTGCGGCCGGGCGCACATTGCATGTGATGTTCCCGATGGTGTCGGAGGCATGGGAGTTCGACGAGGCCCGCGCCCTGTTCGAGGCGCAGCGGGCGTGGCTGGCCGGGCGTGGCAAGCGAGTGGCGCAGGAGGTGCGCTATGGTGCGATGCTGGAGGTGCCGGCGCTGGCCGAGCAGCTCGACCTGCTGTTGCCCAACATCGATTTCCTGTCGATCGGCACCAATGACCTGACCCAGTTCCTGTTTGCCGCCGATCGCGGCAACCCCAAACTGGCCGACCGGTACGACTGGTTGTCGTCGTCCATCCTCCGCTTTCTGCGACGGGTGGTAGAGCCGGCGCGTGCGGCGAACGTACGGGTCGGGGTATGCGGCGAAATGGGTGGGCGTCCGCTGGAGGCGATGGCGCTGATCGGCATCGGCATCGACCGTCTGTCGATCACCCCCGCCGCGGTAGGGCCGGTCAAGGCGATGATCCGCTCGCTCGACCGCTGGGCGCTGATGGCCTACATGACCGAACTGCTGGCGCATCCACCGCGTGACATGCGCGGTGCGCTGACGGCATGGGCGGCAGAGCACGATATCGATCTGGCGTAGCCGGAGGACGGCCGGACGCACCGCCGCGTTGACAGCGCGGGGGCGCTCTGAAACATGACAATCGCGTGGCCGGCGGTGCCGGTACGTAGCGGAGTGACTGCATGAACGATGTCGAGCCCGGCGACACGCCCGCGACCGAGCGGGTCGGCGACCGTCTGCGCCGGGCGCGTGAGGCGCAGAATCTGTCCTTGGCCGAAATCGGGCAGCGGACGCGCATCCCCTTGCGTCATCTGGAGGCGATCGAGGCGACCGACTTCGCCGCGCTGCCCTCGCCGACCTATGCGGTCGGATTCGCCCGCGCGCATGCCCGCGCGGTCGGGATCGACGATGTCGAGGTCGCGCAGGAGGTGCGTCGTGCGCTCGCCACGTTGCCACGTGCGCCGCAATATGCGCCTTACGAGACCGCCGATCCTGATCGGGTGCCGGGCCGCGGGTTGGCCGCGGCGGGCATCGGGCTGGCGCTCGCCATCCTGATCCTGGCGGGATTATGGTATGCGACCGATCTGTTTCGGCCGGGACCGGGCAGCAGCGAGGGTACGATGGTCGCCACCCCCGTCGCTGTGCCTACCGCGCCGTTGCCTGCCCCGGTGGTGACGCCGGCCGTGCAACAGGTGCGGCTGGCGGCCGGCGATAATGAGGTGTGGCTGCGCGTCTATGACGCTGCCGACAAGACGCTGTACCTCGGCACGATGAAGCCGGGCGAAGGGTTCGACGTGCCACCGGATGCCGATGGTCCGAGGATCAACGTCGGCCGGCCCGATCAGTTACGGATCACGCTGAATGGCACCGCACTGCCCCCGCTGGGCGATGGATCGCGCCCGATCAAGGACGTGAAGGTGGATGCCGCGTCGCTGGCGGCGCGCACCGGCGGGCCGGCGACCCCTGTCGCTGCGACGACACCCGCGCCCGGTAACCCCGCAGGTGCGGGCACACCGGGCAATCCGGCACCTTCCCAGCCGCTGACGGACGATCGTTGATGACCATGCGTACCCCCTTTCTGATTACCGCCACGGTGTTGCTGGCCTTCCCCACGATGGCCGGCGCGCAGAACAATGTCGAAGGCCGGGTCGGTCGCCTCGAAAGCGAGATGCGCGCGGTGCAGCGCAAGGTGTTCCCCGGCGGCAACGGTCAACTCCTTCAGCCCGAAGTGACCGCACCGGTAGTCCCGACCGAAGTACCCGGCAGTCCGTCGTCCAGTGTGGTGATCGATCTGTCCGCACGCGTTACCGCCTTGGAGCAGCAGATGGCCAGTCTGACTGGTCAGGGGGAGCAGAACGGCTATCAGTTGCGTCAGTTGCGGGAGGAATTCGAGGCCTATCGACGGGCGACCGATGCCAAACTTGTTGCCCCACCCGCGACGGGGCCGGTGGTCGCGCCTGCCGTGGGTGGCGATGACGAGCCGGCACCGATCGCGGCGACGCCGCCGTCGAAGCCACTGGCGGGCGCCCGCCCCACGCCTGCCGCGAAACCTGCTGCCGAACCCGACCGCGCGGCCCGTGTCGCCGCGGTGGCTAAGCCGACCGGCGGCGAACCGGTGGAGGACGCCTATCTCTACGGCTATCGTCTGTGGGAGGCGAAGCTCTATCCCGAAGCGCAGGCCCAGTTGAAGAAGACGGTCACCGATTTCCCCAAGAGCCGCCGCGCCAGCTTCGCCCAGAACCTGCTCGGTCGCGCCTATCTGGACGATGGCAAGCCCAGCCTCGCGTCGATGGCTTTTTACGAGAACTACAAGAAGATGCCCGATGGCGAGCGCGCGCCCGACAGCCTGCTCTATCTGGGACAGGCCCTGGTAAAGCTGGATAAGCCCGCCGATGCCTGCAAGGTCTATGACGAGCTGGGCGATGTCTATGCCGGCAAGCTGTCGGCGACGATGCTGGCCGACATCAAGCGCGGTCGGGCGACGGCGAAATGCAAGTGAGCCGCGGATAACCATTCGCCTTAGCCATCCCGGGGGAGGCGGAATGAACCGGGGCGGCACCGTGCGGGAGCCGGTCGCCCGGTTCCACCGCGACCTGATCGTCGCTGCCGGGCGCTCCGTCGCGGACGACGAGTTGTTGGCGATCGCGGTTTCCGGCGGACCGGACAGTATGGCGATGCTTGTCCTCGCGGCGGCGGCGCTGCCGGGACAGGTGATCGCGGCCACGTTCGATCATGGCCTGCGCGGCGACTCCGCGGCAGAGGCGGCGATGGTGGCAGGCTGGTGCGTGGATCGGGGCATTCCCCATGCGACGCTACATCCGCCCACGCCGCTACCGCGCGCCAATGTCCAGGCGGCGGCGCGGACGGCGCGTTACGCGGCGCTGGCGGATTGGGCGGGTGCCCATGATGCCCGGCTGCTTGCCACCGCCCATCATGCCGACGATCAGGCCGAAACCTTTCTGATGCGTGCCAATCGCGGCAGCGGTCCGGCGGGGTTGGCGGGTATCAGGCGGCGGCGGACGCTGGCGCCGGGTCTGGATCTGGTGCGGCCGTTGCTGGGGTGGCGCCGCCACGATCTCGCCGCGATCGCCGCGACGGTGCCCAGCATCGACGATCCGTCCAATCGCAATATCCGTTTCGCCCGGGCAAGGTGGCGGGGCTGGTTGGGCCAACAGTCGCTGATCGATCCGGCGCAACTGGCACGATCCGCCGCGCATGTTGCAGCGGTGCAGGACGATCTCGACGCCCTGCGCGATTGGGCATGGCAGGAACGGCTGCAGCCGGGCGAAGCGGTCGCGGTGGACATGGCGGGATTGCCACGTACCTTGTGCCGGTTGCTCGCGCGCACCGCGATCCACCGGGTCCGCATCGATCACGACATTGCTGCCCCGGTCTTCACGGACTCGACCCCGATCGAGGCGCTGCTCGACGCGATGGCGGACGGGCGGGGGGCGACACAGGGAGGCGTGATGGCCACCGCGCGTGGCTCCGTCTGGCATTTTATCCCGGCTCCGCCGCGTCGCACGGGCTGATCGTCGCAGATCGGGTACGATCGCGACGTTTTGTTCCATTGCCATTAACCTGTGCGAGCCTATCTTGCAGGGTGAAAGGTGACCCCGTGCCCATGAACGATAACGACAAGCAGCCTGGCCCTGAAAACAATGGGGGCAACCCCTGGATGAAGAGCCTGCTGATCTGGGTGGGCATCCTGCTCGGACTGGCGCTGTTCGTGACGATGGTCGACGGGCGCACCGCCACCGCGGGTGGCAACCAGATCGCCTATTCCACCTTCCTCGACAAGATCGACGAAGGCACGGTCCGCGACGTCAACATCAGCCGCGACATCATCACCGGCACGACCACCGCCGGTGAGAAGTTCCGCGCCTATCCGTTGCAGGACGCGACGCTTGTCCAGAAGCTGCGCGAAAAGGGCGTGACGATCACCGCCAAGCCGGAGGATGGTCCGTCAATCTGGATGGTGCTGCTGTATCAGTCGCTGCCCTTCCTGCTCTTCCTGGGTATCGCGTTCTTCGTGCTTCGCCAGATGCAGAAGGGTGGCGGCGCCAACGGGGCGATGGGCTTTGGCAAGAGCCGCGCGAAGATTCTCACCCAGAAGGAGGGCAAGGTCACCTTCGACGACGTTGCCGGCATCGACGAGGCCCGCGAGGAACTGGTCGAGATCGTCGACTTCCTGAAGGACCCGAGCAAGTTTGCCCGCCTAGGCGGCAAAATTCCGAAGGGCGCTTTGCTGGTCGGATCACCCGGTACCGGCAAAACCCTGCTCGCCCGCGCCATCGCGGGGGAAGCGGGCGTGCCGTTCTTCACCATCTCGGGTTCGGACTTCGTGGAGATGTTCGTCGGCGTCGGCGCGAGCCGCGTCCGCGACATGTTCGAACAGGCAAAGAAGTCGGCGCCCTGCATCGTCTTCATCGACGAGATAGACGCGGTCGGCCGTCACCGTGGCGCCGGGCTCGGCAACGGCAATGACGAACGCGAGCAGACGCTGAACCAGTTGCTGGTCGAGATGGACGGGTTCGAGGCAAACGAGGGGATCATCATCGTCGCGGCGACCAACCGTCCCGATGTGCTCGATCCTGCACTGCTGCGGCCGGGCCGCTTCGATCGTCAGGTCGTCGTGCCCCGCCCGGATATCGAGGGCCGGATCAAGATCCTCGAAGTCCATATGAAGAAGGTGCCGCTGGCACCGGACGTCGACGCGCGCACGATCGCGCGTGGTACGCCGGGTTTCTCGGGTGCTGATCTCGCCAATCTCGTCAACGAGGCGGCGCTCACCGGTGCGCGCAAGGGCAAGCGGCTGGTGGCGATGGCGGAGTTCGAGGAAGCCAAGGACAAGGTCATGATGGGCGCCGAGCGGCGTTCGATGGTGATGACCGAGGACGAGAAGCGGATGACCGCCTATCACGAGGCGGGCCATGCCATCGTCTCGATCCATGAGCCCGCGTCGGATCCGATCCACAAGGCCACGATCATCCCGCGCGGTCGTGCGCTGGGCATGGTGATGCGCCTCCCGGAACGCGACAGCTACAGCTATCATCGCGACAAGATGTACGCGAACCTTGCGGTGTCGATGGGTGGCCGCGTCGCCGAGGAAGTGATCTTCGGTTACGACAAGGTATCGTCGGGCGCATCGGGCGACATCCAGTACGCGACCGGACTGGCGCGCGACATGGTCACCAAATGGGGCATGTCGGACAAGGTCGGCCCGGTGGAATACGCCCAGCCGGAAGGCGAGAGCTTCCTGGGCTATTCCTCGTCGCAGCCGGTGCGGATGTCGAATTCGACCGCACAGTTGATTGATGACGAGATCAAGGCGATCGTCGAGGGTGGGCTGACCAAGGCGAAGCAGGTACTGACCGAGCATATCGATCAGTTGCATCTGCTCGCTGGTGCGCTGCTCGAATATGAGACGCTGTCGGGCGATGAGATCAAGCGTCTGATCGCCGGTGAGGAGATCGGTCGGGTCAATCAGGGGCCTAAGACCCCGTCGGTACCTGCCGCCGGTACGTCCATCCCCAAGACTCGTCGGCCATCGGGGCCGTTCGGCAATCCCAGCCCGCTGGGTGCCTGACGAACGCGATACGGCGTTAAGCCACCGCTCAGCCTGATATCGTCATGGGCCGGTCTTCCCTTTCCGGAAGGCCGGCCCATGATGCGTCTGTACCCGATCCTCGCCGTTGTCACTTTGGTCGTCGCTGCACCGGCGAATGCCGCGATGACGGTCCACCAGTTCGTGACCCGCGCCAACGATCTGCGCGCGCAGGGCTTCGCGGCGATGCTGTCCCCCGATTTCGCGGTATTGAAGGAGGAGGCCCGGCAGGCCAAGTCCCAGCTGAAGGCCGAGAACGCCCGTCGCGTGGCCGCGCGCAAACCACCGATCGCCTGCGTGCCCGATGGTGAGTCGATCGGGATCGAGGAGATGCTCGACGGATTGCAGGCCCTGCCCGCCGCCTATCACAAGCGCCCTCTGAAAGACGGTTACGCTCGGGTAGTCGCGCAACGCTTTCCCTGCCAATGATCCCGGCCGCCTGGCCAGCGTGATCCTCAGTTGACGCGGTCGTCGCCCATCACGCCGGCAATCGCCAGCAGCACTTCCGGCTTCATCTGCACGCCGAGATGGCTGCTGCGGACCTCGATCGCGCGGCATGCGGCATCATGACAGATGCTGCCGGCGACCAATCCGTCGCTCCGGCTCCAGATCGCGGTGGTGGGGACGGGCAGGGCACCCGCGATCCGGGCCGAGCGGGCGAGGACGGCAGGATCGTCGAGCCGCTCGCCGGTAACCCATTCGAACGCACGCCATACATTGGTCGCCCGGCCGCTGCCCGCGAAGGGCGAGCTGACCGTGATGACCTCCCGCACCAGATCGGGTCGTTGATGGGCCACCAGTCGCGCCATGATTCCGCCCAGGCTGACGCCGATCAGCGTCACCGGTCCCGCTGCCGCCGCCATGGCGGCGACGCGGGCGATCAGCGCCTCGCCCTCCGCGCCCACCGTCTTCGCGCCGAGATTGCGGCCCAGTCCCCAACCCTCCGCGCGGTAGCCGAGCCGGGTCAGGAACCGTCGCATCACCGCGTTCGACCGGTCGCTGTTGAACAGCCCCGGCAGCAACAGCACCGGTCGGCCATCGCCGCGCGGCGCCGCCGCCAGTGCCGCCCGATGCCGCCACCACGTCGCGGCCATCCACGCCGCCCGTGGCACCTCCGCTGCCCACAGCGCCTTGGAGGGGGCGGTCACAGCCATTGCATGACCGTTGCCGGAAACGGCGTCCATCGTCCCATCCTTACCCCGGCGGCACGCAGGGCGGCGCCGGTCCATGCGTTGCAGGTCATGATCGCGGTGTAGCGGCCACGTCCCTCATAGAAAGCGTCATAGCCATAATAGCCGCGGCGATGCACGCCGCCCGGCGCGATGCTGGCGGCGATGAAGGCGGCAAGCCGGCGATATTCCTCCGGGCGCAACACCACCGCTCTCACCCGGTCCCCGATCGCGGCGCGGGGCAGGTGATCGACATGCACCAGCGTCCGGTCGCTGCCGATCGCGGCGTGCAGGATCGTTTGAGCCCGCACATCGGCCCAGGTTGGCGTTCCGAGATAGAAGCCACGCTCGCCCCAGCCGAACGAGAGATGGTCATGGGCACCATAGCGCGGATCGGCGAGGTGGTCGGCACGCGCCAACGGCCGCCAGTCGATCCCGGCCGCCCGTTTGGGCACGATGATGCCGGTATGGATGCCGTTGCTCTCGACGAAGATCGTCACGCCGTTCGCGGGGCGCGCCTGCCAACCCGGTGCCGCCACCGCGCCACCGATCGCCCCTGCCACCAGATAGGTCGCGAACAGCGAGGCGAATGTCGCCACCACCCACGCCATCAGACGGATCAGCACGAACAGGTTTCCTTTGATACCATCCATGATAGGATAACCGCATGGCAGAATATACGCACGTGCTTGCTACTCCTCCCGAGGGCGTGGCGGCGGACTGGACGATCGACCAGCATTGGGACCGGTATTCGGCCGAGGACCATGCGACGTGGGACACGCTGTTCGCGCGGCAGGCGAAACTGCTGCCTGGCCGTGCCTCCGATGCCTGGCTGAAGGGGCTGGGCGTGCTGAAGCTCGATCGTCCCGGTATCCCCGATTTCCGCGCGCTCAGCGACCGGCTGATGGCGCTGACCGGGTGGCAGGTGGTGGCGGTGCCGGGGCTGGTACCGGACGACGTGTTCTTCGATCACATGGCCAATCGCCGCTTCGTCGCCGGCAACTTCATCCGCCGCCCCGATCAGCTAGACTATCTGGAGGAACCGGACGTCTTCCACGACGTGTTCGGTCATGTGCCGATGCTGGCCGATCCGGTCTTCGCCGACTATCTCGCCGCCTATGGCCGGGGCGGGCAGCGCGCGCTGGGGCTGGGCGCGCTGAAATATCTCAGCCGGCTCTATTGGTACACGGTCGAGTTCGGGCTGGTGGCGGAACCGGAGGGGCTGCGCATCTATGGCGCGGGGATCGTGTCCAGCTATTCGGAAAGCCGGTTCGCGCTGGACGATCTCAGCCCCGACCGGCTGATGCTCGATCTGGCCCGCGTCATGCGCACCGAATACCGGATCGACGATTTCCAGCAGAATTACTTCGTCATACCCAGCTTCGACGAACTGCTGCGCCTGACGGTCGAGACGGACTTCGCTCCCCTGTACGAGACGCTGAAGGCGCTGCCCGACATCCCCGTCGCGACGGTCGTGGAGGGGGATGTGGTGCTGAATCGCGGGACGCAGGATTATGCGCGCCGGAGGGACGGATAAAGGCAAGGGGCGAACGGCGGCTGACGGAAAGTCACGCCGAAAGTCACGAAAGTCCCATCCTACACGGGGTAAATGCGCCGGGCCTGCGATTTGACGATGCGGGACGGCGGCGATGAGAAAGAGCGATTCCGGCGGATGTAGCAGGGCCGCGGCATGTAGGACATGGACGACAGCCGCAAGGAGTCGGTCGCGGGCAAGGCAACCAGCGGCATGGATAATGCGATGAACCCGTTCGCGGCGTGACGGGGATGGCACCCTCCGCTCTCATCGTGAGCGACGTTCCTCGGGGGAAACGAGGCGTTCGAATGGAATGGCTACCTTCGCCCGATTGTGTTGAAAACCCCCACGAGGCAGATGGTGAGCATTAGCTGCGAAACCATTGGTTAACTGACCGTGCAAAAACGTAGCTAAATTGCGAGAGTATGGGCGCGCATTGCAACGGGATTGCACGGCATTGGCGAGGTTCAAACCTTGGCGGAGTTTTTCAACACAATCGCCCAATTGTTGCCGTTCAAGATACCACGGTGCATCCCGATTGCAGTCATAGATCGGTAGTGCCATCCTCGGGCTATGACGAACGAGCAAGAGCAGATCGCGCGCGACCAGTGGCAAACATCTCTCTACGAAGCGTCCTACCGCTACTCGGTCGCGCTGAAGGAACTTCACCAGACAAATCCGTGGCCTGACCACCCGGCACTTACGAGCGCAATCGATACGTTGGCGACCGAGCTATGGGACCGGAGTTTCCGCGCCAGCGACATTTCGGCGGCGTTTGAACGCGCCATTGCCGGGCTGCCTGCCTACACCGCAGGCGACGATATTCGTCCGTAGCTAGTGGCAAGCGCCCATAGACCGACGTTCAAAGATTGCCACCAGCCTGCCCATTGCGGACGTTCGTCAGGACGGGCAGGCTTGCCTGATGACTTGGAAACGGCTTGCTCTCGCGTCTTTGCTAGCGGTGATCGCTCTCCCGCCCAGCTTCTTACTACCAAAGCGATTTTGACTTGGTGGTACACGCGTCCCGACACCCACGGCGATGGACAGGTTGGCTTGTCGATATTCTACGGGAGTATCTGTCTTGCGATATTGTGCGGATTAGTGACGTTCGGGGCTGTTTTGAACGGACGCCGTCAACGGCCATAGCGGCCATTCCGTTTTCCACCAGCTTATGCCGTTCAGGGGCTCCCGAGACGACCGGATCGCCCGAAAGCCGACGGACCGTTATCGGACGGGAAAGCTGCCGGACGGCTAGCGCTCAGTTGCGGACACTCTCTCCCTAGGCGATGCTTCCGTGGTGCTAAGTCTTATCCTGCTGTTGTTGGCACTCATCGTGTGCAACATAATCTACTGTGGTCAGCGCATCATAGCGGACTGGAGGCGATTGCAACACGCCCAAGGCGCATGGGGCATGTTGGCGCTGTCCGGCGCACTCATTGCCTTGGTAGCGATCTTATGGGTGTTTCTCGGCAGTCTCGCCCATTATTAGCGAATGTCCGCTTCCCATCATCAACAGACCATCGACGGCAGGCTTGCGCCGCACCACGGGCAAAACCCGATCTTCACTGCGCTGCTGCCGCCATCGTGGATCATGAGACCGTAGCCCCCGTTCATTTCTGCCACGAAGCTATCCGGGCAATCTGACCGATCATCGTGAAGGGCGCAGGTCCGGTTCAGGTCGTCAGCCATTCGTTGGCAGCATGGGGTCGGGATCATGCTCTTATCTGGACTGCCACAGACGCTGCGGGCAACCTCTGCTTTCCACCAAACCCGGTCGCTAAATATCCAGCGCCCATCCGTCGCGCCCCTTCGGATCGAACGGGCCTGCCGGCACGAACCGTTCCGCGCCCGCCCGCAGCGTCAGGACGCTCCAGTCGTTGCGGCGGTCGGTGGTGAGGGGCGTGCAGCCACAGGCGGTATAGGCGGCCTCCACCGCGTCGCGCTGAACCTCCAGCAGGCCGGCAAGCAGGATCGTCGCGCCGGGCGCGGCGATGGCGGCGAGTTCGGGGGCCATCGACACGAGCGGGCCGGCGAGGATGTTGGCGATCACGAGGTCGTAGGGCGCCGCCGCCGTCACCGCATCGTCCAGCGTGCCGTCCGCGACGATCAGGTGCAGGCCGTCGACGCCATTGGCCGTCGCATTCTCACGCGTCACGTCGATCGCGACGGCGTCGATATCGGTCGCGACGATCGCGGCGTCCGGCCACAGATGCGACGCGGCGAAGGCGAGCAGGCCGGTGCCGGTGCCGATGTCGATGACCCGGTCGAAACGGCGACCCGCCTGCGCCATTCCGTCCAGTGCGGCGAGGCAGCCGCTGGTCGTCTCATGATGCCCCGTCCCGAACGCGCGGCCGGCGGCGATGTGCAGGCCGTGTGCGCCCTTGGGTACCGCCGCATCGCCGGTGTGGACGAAGAAGCGGCCCACATGCAGCGGGGCGAGACCCGCCTGGCTCATCGTCACCCAGTCCTCGTCGGGCAATCGCTCCACCGTCGGCCGGGCGGCAGTGGCGGGTGCCAGTGCTGCGATCGCGGCGATCGCGGCGGCATCGGGTTCGCGATCGAAATAGGCGTCGAGCCGCCATTGTTCGGCGTCGTCCAGCACTTCCTCGGTGGTCACCAGCGTCGGCATCGGATCGAGCGCAGGACCGTCGCCCGCGTCGATCGCCTCCGCCTCCGCGCGGGTGCAGGGCAAAGTGACCTTCCAGTTACCGGACATAGCTGGCGCCGTTCACGTCGAGCACCGCGCCGGTCATCGATGGCGGGGCGTCCAGTGCGAGGAAGCGGACTGCCGCAGCGACCTCGGCCGGTTCGGCGACGCGGCCCAGCGGGATATCCGCGAGCAGCCTGTCCCCGCCGCGGCTGGCGAGATAGTCGTCCGCCATGCCGGTCATGGTGAAGCCGGGACATACCGCAAAGGCGAGGATGCCGTCCTTCGCATAGGCGCGGGCGATCGTCTTGGTCATCGCGACCATTCCCGCCTTGGAGGCGGCATAATGCCAGTGCGCCGGGCTATCGCCCCGATAGGCGGCGCGGCTGGCGACGTTGACGATCCGTCCGGGCACACCGCGCGCTTGCCAGTGGAGAACGGCGAGGCGGCAGAGTTCGGCGGCGGCGGTCAGGTTGATCCGCATCGTCCGTTCCCAGCCGGCCAGCCAGTCGTCACCCTCCAGCGGATTGGCCTCGAACACGCCGGCATTGTTGACCAGCACGTCGATCGTGCCATCCGCCCGGTCCAGTGCGGCATCCCACAGCGCCGAACCCGCGCCCGGTTCGTCGAAATCGGCGGGAATGCCGCTGGCGGTGCCGTGGCCGATGACGATGCGGCCGGCATCGGTCAGCGTGGTGGCGATCGCCGCGCCGATGCCGCGGCTCGATCCGGTAAGAAGGATGGTCATGGCCACGTGCTGTAGCGTGACGGGCCGGGGGAGGCCATGTCGTTCCTCCCCTTACTCCCTCGATTCGCCGGCCAGGTATCGGCCGTCGGTCATGCCGCGACCTTGGCGGCGAAGTCGCCCGCGCTGGTCTTCAATGTGCTCAGCCGGCCATCGAGAGCATCGAAGCCGCGGCCGACGCCATCGATTTCGGAGGCGACCATTTCCGTATCCTTGCGGATCGCGGTGATCGTGCCGGACATCGAATCGGCGGCCAGCGCGGTTTCGTCGACCGCGGCGGTGATCGCGGTCACGGTCTGTGCCTGTGCCTCCATCGCGAAACGGATGCGTTCGGCGGATTCCTGCACCTCGGCGACGGTCGACTTGATCGAGGCGTTGGTTTCGACGGTCGAGCGGGTGGCGGACTGGATCGCGGCGATCTTGGCGGCGATGTCGTCGGTCGCCCGCGCGGTCTGGCTGGCCAGGCTCTTCACCTCCTGTGCCACCACCGCGAAGCCGCGGCCGGCATCGCCCGCGCGCGCTGCCTCGATCGTGGCGTTCAGGGCGAGCAGGTTGGTCTGGCCGGCGATGTCGCGGATCAGGCCGAGGATCGATTCGATCGACTTGGCATGATCGGACAGGGTTTCGGACATGCCGACCGCCTGTCCGGCCTGCGCACTGGCGCGGGTGGCGATCTCGGCGGCGGCCTCCACCTCGACGCGCGCATCCTCGATCGCGCGGATCAGGCCGGCGGCGGTCTGCGCCGCCTCGCGCATCGCGACGGCGGACTGTTCGGCGGCGGCGGCCACTTCGGATGCCTTGCCCAGCATCCCGCGCGCGAAGTTCGATGCCCGGTTGCTCTGGTCGCGCAGTTGCACGCCTTCGTGCATCGCGACATCCGTCGTGGCGGCGATGCTGTCGCGGAAATCGGAGGCGAGGCGATCCCGCGCGAACTGCGTCCGATGCGCCGCGAAGCCCGCGAACAATTCCACCGTCAATTCGGTTTCCATGCCGAACAGCCGCATCAGCACGTCGATATGGACCGGCAGCATCGGGTCGCCGGGCGGGACGTTGGCCAACAGCACCTTGAGCGCGGCACGGTCGCTGGCGCAGGACATCGCCAGCAGATCCATGGTGGACACATTGGCATGGCAAGCCGAAGCGACGGCGCGTTCCAGCGATTCGACCCAGGCAATGCCGGAGAGGTCGTTGAACCGGTCGCGCAGATACCGCATCCCGGCATCCATCCGACGGGATTGATCCATCGCGGTCCATTCCGGCGCGCCGGGATTGGCGAAGCGCCAATGCGCCCAATACGCCTCGACGATCTCATGAGCATTCGGTTCGATGACGGTCCATAGCGCGGCGGCGGCACGGACCAGCGATCGATCGGCGCCGTCGAATGCCCTGATCCGGGCCTGGATATCGATACCGGCCGCGATCGAGCCGGGGGTGGGGAAATCCATGACGCTGACGACTTTCCTGCTGAACGTACGATCATGCTAGGGCGCCCGAGTTAACACATGGTTAGGTACGGGCAGGTTTATGGCGCCCGGCCCCGCCCTTATGGTCGAGATACTTGCATCGCCGGCCCTCGCGCCTCATAGGCGCAGGCACCACCGTTCGGATCGAGGACCAGCCCTTTGGCATCGCGCAATCCTGCTCGCCCGCTTAGCCCGCACCTCCAGATATGGCGGTGGGGGCCGCATATGCTAGTGTCGATCCTGCACCGCGTCACCGGCAGCGGGATGGCGACCGTCGGCACGTTGCTGATGGTCTGGTGGCTGGCGGCGCTGGCGGGCGGCGCGGAAAGCTACGCCACCTTCCGCGACGTCTTCGCGACCGAATCCGGCGCGCTCAACATTCTGGGCGTGATCATCGGTATCGGTCTGACGCTGTCGTTGTTCCAGCACATGGCCACGGGCGTGCGCCACCTGTTCCTGGACATGGGCGCCGGTTACGAACTCCGGACCAACAAGCGCTGGGCGATGGCGACGATGTTCGTTTCGGTCACGCTGACCGCGCTGTTCTGGCTCTACATGGGGATGAAGTGATGCGTTCGGGCACCTCTCTCGGCCGCGTGCGTGGCCTCGGCTCCGCCAGGGAAGGCGCGCACCATTGGTGGTACCAGCGGCTGACCGCGGGATCGAACTTCCTGCTGATGCTGTGGCTGATCGTGTCGATCGCACGCCAGCCCGCCTATGACTACACGACGATGCGGATGTGGATGGAAAACGCCTGGGTCGCGATCCCGATGGCGTTGCTGATCCTGTCGGTCTTCTGGCATTTCCGCATGGGACTGCAGGTGGTGATCGAGGATTACCAGCACGACGAAAGCCGTATCGTGTTCATGGTCCTGCTGAACTTCTTCGTGGTGGCGACCGGTGGTGCCGCCCTCTTCTCCATCCTCAAGATCGCGCTCGGAGCCGCTGCCTGATGCCCGCCTCTTACAAGATCATCGACCACACCTATGACGCCGTCGTCGTGGGTGCGGGCGGTTCCGGCCTGCGCGCCACGATGGGCATCGCCGAGGCGGGTCTGAAGACCGCCTGCATCACCAAGGTGTTCCCGACCCGGTCGCACACGGTCGCGGCGCAGGGCGGCATCGCCGCCTCGCTCGGCAACAATTCGCCCGATCACTGGTCGTGGCACATGTACGATACCGTCAAGGGTTCCGACTGGCTCGGCGATCAGGACGCGATCGAGTATCTGTGTCGTGAAGCCCCGCAGGCCGTCTACGAGTTGGAACATGCCGGCGTGCCGTTCAGCCGCAACGACGACGGCACCATCTACCAGCGTCCGTTCGGTGGCCACATGCAGAACATGGGTGAAGGCCCGCCGGTGCAGCGTACCTGCGCCGCGGCCGACCGCACCGGTCACGCGATGCTCCACGCGCTGTATCAGCAGTCGCTGAAGTACGATGCCGACTTCTATGTCGAATATTTCGCGCTCGATCTCATCATGGAAAACGGCGTCTGCCGCGGCGTGATCGCGCTGTGCATGGAAGACGGGTCGATCCACCGGTTTCGCGCGCATAACGTCGTGCTGGCGACGGGCGGCTATGGTCGCTGCTATTTCTCCGCCACGTCCGCACATACCTGCACGGGTGACGGCAACGCGATGGTGCTGCGCGCCGGTCTGCCGTTGCAGGACATGGAGTTCGTGCAGTTCCATCCGACCGGCATCTACGGTGCGGGCGTGCTCATCACCGAGGGCGCGCGCGGCGAGGGCGGTTACCTGACCAATTCGGAAGGCGAGCGCTTCATGGAGCGCTATGCCCCCTCCGCCAAGGACCTCGCCAGCCGCGACGTGGTGTCGCGGTCGATGGCGATGGAGATGCGCGAAGGGCGCGGCGTCGGCCCGCACAAGGATCATATCTACCTGCATCTCGATCACATCGATCCCAAGGTGCTGGCCGAACGGCTGCCGGGCATCACCGAGACGGGGAAGATTTTTGCCGGCGTCGATCTGACGCGACAGGCGCTGCCCGTCACGCCGACCGTCCACTACAATATGGGCGGCATTCCGACCAATTATCACGGCGAGGTCGTGCGGCTGCGCGACGGTGATCCCGACAGCGTCGTCCCCGGCCTGTTCGCGGTGGGTGAGGCGGCTTGCGTCTCGGTGCACGGCGCCAACCGGCTCGGCTCCAATTCGCTGATCGATCTCGTGGTGTTCGGCCGTGCAACCGGCCTGCGCATCAAGGACCAGCTGAAGCCCGGCACGCCGCACAATCCCCTGCCCAAGGGGTCGGAAGAACTGGCGCTCAACCGTCTCGACACGTTCCGCAATGCCTCGGGGGCAACCCCGACCGCACAACTCCGGACCGAGATGCAGCGGACGATGCAGAAGCATTGCGCGGTGTTCCGCGACTCGGCGCTGTTGACCGAGGGCGTCAGCCAGATGGAGACGATCTATGCGGGGCTGCAGGACGTGGGCGTCAAGGATCGCTCGCTGATCTGGAACACCGATATGGTCGAGACGCTGGAACTCGATAATCTGATGGCGCAGGCATCGGTGACCATCAAGGCCGCCGAAAACCGCAAGGAATCGCGCGGCGCCCACATGCATGAGGACTTCCCGGAGCGCGACGACGCCAACTGGATGAAGCACACGCTGACGACGTTCGACGGCTGGGGCGGCAAGGGCGGCGGCGTGGCGATCGATTACCGGCCGGTCCACGACTACACGATGACCGACGACATCGAGTACATCAAGCCGAAGAAGCGGGTGTACTGAAGCGACCCGCCCTCCTCTTCCGTCGGAAGAGGAGGGCGGGTTGGTAAATCGCGGAAACGCGGGGGCGACATGCGATGCCTGCCGCCCCTCGTCCCGCAACGCTCGCCATGCTAGCGGGCCCCATGGCTGACAGCGAAACACCGGGCGACCTGATCGCGACCATGGGGCAAGGCGCTCGCGTCGCGGCACAGGATCTTGCGCGCTTGCCGACCGATACCAAGCGGCGTGGCCTCGAAGCAGCAGCGGCAGCAGTGCAGGCCGCGGCCGACGCGATCCTTGCCGCCAACGATCGTGACATGACGCGTGCCGCAGAGGCTGGATTGAGCGGTGCGCTGCTCGACCGGTTGCGCCTGGACCCCGCCCGACTGGCGGGAATGGTCGCCGGCATCGCCGCGGTCGCTGCGCTCGACGATCCGGTCGGGCGGGCGATCGATGAACGTACCCGACCCAATGGCCTGCACCTATCGCGGGTCCGCGTGCCGATCGGGGTGATCGGCATCGTCTATGAAAGTCGGCCGAACGTCACCGCCGACGCCGCCGCACTATGCGTGATGAGCGGCAATGCCGTGATCCTGCGCGGCGGATCGGAAGCGCGCGACAGCAATCGCGCGATCCATGCCGCCTTCGCTGCCGGGTTGGGCGAAGCCGGGTTGCCGCACGATGCGGTGCAACTGGTGCCGACGACCGATCGCGCGGCGGTGGGCGCGATGCTGGCGGCGGACGGGCTGATCGACCTGATCGTGCCGCGCGGTGGCAAGGGGCTGGTCGCGCGGGTACAGGCAGAGGCGCGGGTGCCGGTGCTGGCGCATCTCGACGGGATCAACCATGTTTTCGTCCATGCTTCCGCCGATCCGGCAATGGCGGTGGCGATCGTCGTCGACGCCAAGATGCGCCGTACCGGCGTGTGCGGTTCGATGGAGACGCTGCTGATCGATCGCACCTACCCGCAAGCGGCTACGTTGATCGCGGGGTTGCAGGCGGCGGGCTGCACCGTGCGCGGCGATGCCGGGGTGCGGGCGCTGGCCGACGTCGATCCGGCCGACGAGGCCGATTGGGATACCGAATATCTCGATGCAATCGCGTCGGTCGCGCTGGTCGACGGTGTCGACGGTGCGATCGCGCATATCGCCGCGCATGGATCGCATCATACCGATGCGATCGTCGCCACCGACCCAGACGTCGCGGAATGCTTTCTTGCCGAGGTCGACTCGGCGATCGTGCTGTGGAACGCCTCCACCCAGTTCGCCGATGGCGGCGAGTTCGGGCTGGGCGCAGAGATCGGCATCGCCACCGGCCGCCTTCACGCCCGCGGCCCCGTCGCGCTGGAAGGACTGACGACCTACAAATGGGTCGGCCGCGGCGCCGGGCAGGTGCGCGGTTGAAGTGGCTGGAGCGCGAGCATAGGTTGTTGGCATGAACGACATGGTTCCCGTCATTGCCCGTCTCGATGCGGTGACTTCCGCGCGGGTCGCCGCCGCGGCAGAGGCACGGGGCATTAGCGATGAGCAATATGTCGCAGAGGCGGTGAAGCGCATGGCGGACCTGGACGAAGGATATCGCTTGTTCATTCAGGCGGGAATCGACGCCGCCGATCGGGGGGATGTCGTTACCCAAGCCGAGATGGAAGTCTGGTTCGAACAGCGCATCGCTGCCCGCAATAACGCATGAGGTCTGTCGTCTGGACGACGCCCGCACAAGCCGATCTGGCTGAGATCGATGATCGGTATGGCGAGATCGCACCCGACTTCGCCGATCTTGTGGGCGGTGCCGCCCTTGCCGCGGGGAGATTCCTCGCGGAACATCCGGCTGCCGGTCCGTTGGTCGGGGAGTTCGGAATTCGCAAATGGCGGGTCAGGGGAACCGATTATATCCTGCTCTATCGGATCGTAGCGGCGGGAGTGGGGATCATCCGCGTCCGCCATGGCCGCGAAGACTGGCTATGACCCCGACTGGCCTGCTCGGCGGCAGTTTCAATCCGGCGCATCGTGGTCATCGCCGCGTGACGCTGGGCGTGAACCGCGCGCTGGGGCTGGACGAGACATGGTGGCTGGTGTCGCCGGGCAATCCGCTGAAACCTACCAGGGGCATGGCACCGCTCGCCGCGCGGCTGGCGTCGGCGCGGGCGATGGCGCGACGGGCGCCGATCCGGGCGACCGCGATCGAAACGCGGCTGGGGACACGCTATACCGTCGATACGATCCGCGCCCTGCAACGTCGTTACCCGAAACGGCGGTTCGTCTGGATCATGGGGGCGGACAATCTGGTACAGTTCCATCGCTGGCGTGACTGGCGCGGGATCGCGCGTGCGATCCCGATTGCGGTCGTCACGCGTCCGGGGTATGACGGACATGCCCTCGCGGCCCCCGCGATGGCCTGGCTGCGGCGCTATCGACGACCGCAGTCGGCCGCGAAACGATGGACGACGTGGAGTTTGCCGGCCATCGTGCTGATGCGCTTCCGCCCCGATCCGACGTCCGCCACCGGCCTTCGGGCCGGCGATCCCGACTGGCACATACGCCTCGGGCTGCACCCTTCAAGGAACTGACTTGGCCTCTACTCCCTCTGCCTCCCGCCCTTCGGCCCCGACGCCGTCCGACCCCGCCGAGGTGGAGGCGCTGCACCGGTTGATCCTGGCATCGCTGGACGACGATCAGGCGGTCGAAACCGTCTCCGTCCCGCTCGCCGGCAAATCGACGATCGCGGATTACATGGTGATCGCCAGCGGTCGTTCGACCCGGCAGGTCGCCTCGATGGCGGCGAAGCTGACCGAGCGGATCAAGGCGGAGTTCCGCCGCCCCTGCCGGGTGGAAGGGTTGCCGACCGCCGACTGGGTGCTGATCGACGCGGGCGACATCATCGTCCACCTGTTCCGGCCGGAGGTTCGTTCCTTCTACAATTTGGAGCGGATGTGGTCGTTCGGCGATGCGCCGGCGCCCGACGCGCCGATGCCGGCGGGCACGCCCCGCAGCTGAACCGGTGCTGCTGCACATCGTCGCGCGCGGTCGCATCGCCCGCTCGCCCGAAGCGGAACTGGTCGATCGCTATCTGAAGCGGATCGCCTGGCCGACGCGGGTCACCGAACTGCCGGATACCGGCGGTCGTGAGCCGGTACCGGTGGCACAGGGTCGGCGCATCCTGCTCGACGAGAAGGGTGAGATACTGGGATCGGTCGCCTTTGCCGAGCGACTCGGTCGCTGGCGTGATGACGGCGTGCGCGAAGCGCGGTTCCTGCTCGGCGCAGCAGACGGGTTCGACGACGGAGCACGGGCGGGGGCCGATCTGCTGCTGTCGTTCGGGCGCGCCACCTGGCCGCATCTGCTGGCGCGTGCGATGCTGGCGGAACAGCTGTTCCGCGCCACCAGCATCCTCGCCAACCATCCCTATCACCGCGAAGGATGACGGCGCGGGCGATCGGTGTCGTGGCGATGGCGCTGCTGTGCGGTGCCAGCCTGCCCGCCGCTCCGCCGATGCCGGTCGACCGACCCGACGTGGTGGCGATCGCAGGGCTGCTGGCCACCATGCAGGCGGCAGGGCGACCGCCGGTGATCGCCATGCTGGTCCAGCCGGGATCGATCGACGACCTGATCCATCTGCGCGCGGTACTGGCAGGGTTGCGGCCCGAACTAACATCCCGCCTTGCCCGGCTTCGTCATCGCAGCGTGACGAATCCTTCGGACGCCAGGCAGGATGATCGTGCCGCTTCCGTCTATCGCCTGCCGGTGACGGGGCAACTCGTTACCGGCTTCGGCACGCTGTCGCAGGCGGGGGTGCGATCACGCGGCCTGACCTTCGCGGTGGCACCGGGTTCGCCGGTGGTGGCACCCGCAGGGGGCGTCGTCCGTTATGCGCAGGCGTTTCGCGGCTATGGCGGCACGGTGATCGTCGATCACGGCGCGGGGTGGACCAGTGTGCTGACCGGGCTCGGCACGCTGGCGGTGCGGCCGGGCAGTCGGGTAAGTGGCGGAGCGGCGATCGGCACCGCGCGCCGGGGCGGCAGGCCGCACGTCACCGTCGAACTCCGCCGTCGGGGCGAGCCGGTCGATGCGGCGGCGCTGATCCACTGATCCTTCTCCCCGTTTCAGCCGCGGTTCACGATCAGCGTGCTTTGACGGGGGCGGGATTGCCGCTACGATGGCGGGATTGCCGTTTTGCCGTCAGGGTTTTCCGATGCGTCGTCCGCTTCTTACCGCCACTGCGATCGTTGCGGCGCTTGCCGTCATTCCACCTGCGGCGATGGCGGCGGCGGATACCGATACCTATCGCGAATTCGATCAGTTCCTCGACGTGTTCCAGCGGATCAAGGCGAACTATGTCGACAAGGTCGATGACAAGACCCTGATCAAGGGCGCGATCGACGGGATGCTCGCCTCGCTGGACCCCCATTCGGTGTACGAGACCGGGATCGAGTACGACAATCTGCGGATCATGACCGACGGTGCCTATGGTGGCCTGGGCCTGACGGTGGGGATGGACGATGGCGCGGTGAAGGTGATCGCGCCGCAGGAGGATGCGCCCGGCGACCGTGCCGGGGTGAAGGCGGGTGACCTGATCCTGCGCATCAACGGCGAACTCGCCTATGGCCTGACGCTGGACCAGGCGGTGACCAAGATGCGCGGCGCGCCGGGCAGCAAGATCACGCTGTCGTTGGTCCGCGCGGGCCGCGACAAGCCGATCGACGTGACGATGGTACGCGAACGCATCGTGCAGAAACCGGTGAAGTGGGAAGTGCGCGGCGACGTCGGCTATATCAACATCAACACCTTCTCGAAGGATACCGGGACCGAGACGCGCGCCGCGATTGCTGCGATCCGGCAATCGCTGGGCCATGCGCCGCTCGGTTATGTCGTCGATCTGCGCAACAATGGCGGTGGCCTGTTGCAGGAGGCGATCGCGGTGTCCGACCTGTTCCTGGAACGGGGCGAGATCGTGTCGCAGCGCGGGCGCGGGAACGATATCGACCGTTATTATGCCGAAAGCATGTTCCCCGGCGATGCGGCGAAGGGCCTGCCCGTCGTGGTGCTGACCGATGCCGGCACGGCGTCTGCGTCGGAGATCGTCGCGGGCGCGTTGCAGGACCATCACCGTGCGGTGGTGATGGGCGAGCGCAGCTTCGGCAAGGGATCGGTCCAGTCGGTGATCGAACTGGGGCCGCAGCGCGCGTTGAAGATCACCACCGCGCGCTATTACACCCCCTCTGGTCATTCGGTGCAGGAAGGCGGCATCGAACCCGACATCCGCGTGCCGCAGCTGTCCGATCCCGATTACAAGGATCGGCCGGTGGTGCGCGAAGCGGATTTGCGCCGCCACCTGCTCAACGAGGCGAAGCTGGATAACGGCGCGCTGGAGGAGGACAGCAAGGAAGACCCCCGCTTCACCGCCACCGCCGACGGCCTGAAGAAGCAGGGCGTCGAGGACTTCCAGCTCAATTACGCGCTCAAGACGGTGGCACGGCTCGGCGGTCCGGCACAGGTCGCCGCCGCGACGAGGCCGGTGGTGAAGCCGGTCGCGAAGTAAGCGCATGACCCGGCCCTCTGCTGCCCATCTGATCGCGTTCCTGCTGCCCGCCACGCTGTTGGCAGGGGTGTGGGGCGCGCAATTGCTGGGCGGGCTGTACCCGTGCGAAATGTGCCACTGGCAGCGCTGGCCGCACTATGCCGCGCTGGTGCTGGCCGGGCTGGGTTTCTTCGTGCCGGCGGGACGCGGGCGAACGGCGCTGGTCGTGCTGGCCGCATTGGCGATCGGGGTATCGGGAGCGATCGGGGTCGCCCATGCCGGGGTCGAATATGGCTGGTGGCCGGGTTTCACCGCCTGCACCTCGACGATCGACTTCACCGGGCTCGACCCGTCGCAGCGTCTGGCTGCGATCATGCGCGCCCCGCTGATCCGGTGCGACCGCGCGCCGTGGACGCTGGCGGGCATCTCGCTCGCCGGGTTCAATGCCATCTTATCCTTGGGCGGGGCCATCACCATCTTGGTGCTGATGATGCGGAGGACGACACGATGAGCGGCTGGAAGCCCGGTGACCGGCGTGAAGCCACCGATGCGATGATCCGCGTCGATCAGGCGGGCGAATATGGCGCGATCCGTATCTATGCGGGGCAACTGGCGGTGCTGGGCGACCGGCATCCCGCTTCGCGCGCGATCCACCACATGGCCGCGCAGGAACAACGGCATCGTGCGTTCTTCGACCGGATGATCGTGGAGCGCGGCGTGCGGCCGACGCTGTTCCAGCCGCTGTGGAAAGTCGCGGGTTTTGCGCTTGGCGCGGCCACCGCCGCGCTTGGCCCCGATGCGGCGATGGCCTGCACCGCCGCGGTCGAGACGGAGATCGACAAGCATTATGCGCAGCAACTGGTCGATCTGGGCGACAGCGATCCCGAACTGACCGAGGCGATCGCCGACTTTCAGGCCGAGGAACTGGAACACCGCGACCATGCATTGGCGGCAGGAGCGGAGAATGCATTCGGCTATCCGATCCTCAGCGGCGTGATCCGGCTGGGCTGCAAGGTCGCCATCGCCGCCGCCAAGCGGATTTGAGGGGGTTAGGGGAGTGATGACGATGAGGATGGCGTTCACCCTGCTGCTGGCCGTGGCCTTGCCCGGCCCGCTGGCGGCCCAGACCGCGATACCCGGCGTGCAGACCGTGTCGGCACAGGCGGCGCTACCGGGCGCGGAGCGCCCCCGTTCGGTGCAGCAGCAGTCGGGCACCGGACGCGGCGCGCCGGTGAATGGCGTTCTCGTCCTCTACGGCAACGAGCGTTGCCCGACCAATAACGACGGTGACGAGATCGTGGTGTGCGAACGCCGTTCCGCGGAAGAACAGTTCCGCGTCCCCAAGGAATTGCGCAATTTCGAGATCACGCCCCAGAACCAGAGCTGGGCCGCGCGCGCGCAGGGCGTGATGGACACCGGCAGCGGCGTCAACACCATCGGCAGTTGCTCGACGGTCGGGGCGGGCGGCGCCACCGGCTGCTTCGCGCAACAGGCCCGCGCGGCCCGTGCCGAACGCAAGGCGCGGCAGGCGGACGAGCGCGCCATACCGTAAGCGCAGTTACCCCGTCCCGGACATCCTACCGGCGGACGGTGAGCATCGCGCGCCGGCCAGCATCGCCAGTAGCGGGGCCGGATCGACCGTGCCATTTTCCTCGACCTGGGTGTCGAGGCGCAGCCTGAGCGGCAACATGCCGCAGCGGCGCTCGGCGATCAGTGTCACCGCATCGCCGCCGGACCCGCCGTCCTCCTGCGTCAGGCCATAGCGGATCGCGTCGGTGCCGGTGCCATGCGCCCGGTCCAGCCGGATCGGTGATGCGCCGCCTGCTGCGGTCAGCGTCAACTCGTACAGGCGGCGGGTCTGCTCCACCCCTGCACGGCGTATCGTCACGCCACCGGGAATGCCGCCTGCTTCCAGACCGTCCGGGATCGCGACGGTCACGACGCCATTGCCGATGATGGCATCCGCGCTTCGCGTTATGCCTTCCGCTCCATTGCAGGCCGCCAATAGCAGGGCGGGTATCATCAGTCGGGTAGCGTGGTGCATCGGAATACCCCGTCGCTCTTCATGTCCATCTGTGCCTCGTACACGAAATCGTCCCGGTCGGGCGACCGGCGATCGTCCCAGGCCCGCCAGATATGTTCCGACCCCGGTGCCCGGATATGGTCGATCGGCCATTCCGCCGATGGACGCGGCCAGCCCCCGTCATCAACCTGCGGCCAGGCAAGGATGCTCCCTCCCTCGGTCCGGGGTGCCACCTGGTCCGTCCAGTCGTATGACCGCCATGCGACGATATGATCGCTGACGATCGTCATCATCCCGGAGGACGGCATGGATGCCAGGGGGGCAATCGATCGCGGTCGATCGCGATCGATCGAAAATCCGTGGGCACGACATTGGCAACACCATGTCTGCGCGGCATGACCTGCACCCGTGACCCCCGCCCGATCGATCCCGCTCCTCCTGTTCGTGCTCGTCTGGCTGTCGACCGGCTGGTTCGGATCGTGGGAGGGTAACCCCAACAACGCCACCCGCCTGTTCGCCGCGATCGAGCTGGTCGAACGAGGCGATGCGCGCATCGACGACTGGGCACCGCTGACGATCGACAAGGCGGTGTTCGACGGCCATGTCTATCTGGACAAGGCGCCGGGCATGACGCTGCTGGCGCTCCCCGCCGTGGCGCTGGCGGATGCGGTGACGGGCGATCGGGCGACGGGGATCGTCAGGTCGGTCGGTGATACCCGGCTCGACCGGTTCCTGAAACTGCGATTGAGACTAGCCGCGATCACCGTGCCGGCGTTGCTCACCGCGATCGCGGCGGTGCTACTCTACGATCTCGGGCTGGCGTTGACCGGCCGTGCGGCGGCGGGGCTGGTCGCCGCGCTCGGTTATGCGCTGGGGTCGCCGATCTGGGGGCTGTCGACGACGATCATGGGTCATGCCGCCGTGGCCGCGCTGTTCGTGATCGCGGTCTGGGCGCTGGCCCGCGCGGCCACACAAGGACGTGGGGTGCCGGCGCTGCTCGGTGGGGCGGCACTGGGCTATGCCGTGGTGGTGGAATATCAGGCCGTGCTGGCCGGCAGCGCCATCGCCCTGTGGGCCGTGTGGCGATTGCGGGGGCATCCCGATCGGGTTCGCCTGCTCGGGTTGGCGGCGGCGGGCGGGATCGCGGGGTTGATGCCGCTGCTTGCCTATAACCTGATCGCCTTCGGCACGCCGTTCCGCATCGGCTATGCCGGGGTGCAGGGGTTCGAGGGGATGCAGCAGGGCTTGTTCGGGCTGGGCATGCCGCGCCTGTTCGTCCTGTTCGAGATCGTGTTCGGTGATCGACGCGGTCTGGTCTGGGTCGCGCCGATACTGGTGCTGGCGATGCCCGGCCTCGTTTGGCTGGCGGAGGATCGGCGCGGCAAAGACATCGGCCTTGTCGCCATCGCGGTGGTCATGGTCGGGCTGCTCGTCAACGCCGCCTATGTCTATTGGGACGGGGGCAACGCTACCGGGCCGCGCCACGCGATGGCGATGGCGGGGCTGTTCGCGCTTGGCCTCGCGCCGTTCTGGTCGAGGCTGCGCCACGGGTGGCAGCGGATGGCGACCGTCGGGTTGCTCGGTCTATCGATAGCGATCAATCTGATGATCGCGGCGGCGGAGATCTTCGCGCCGCCCGAATACCGTTTCCCGCTATGGAGCGCGGTGTACGACCTGCGTTTCCGGCACGGCGATCTGCGCACCATTCCCAGCGACTGGTGGGGATGGACGACATGGCATGGATTGTGGCTCTATCTCGGCCTCGCGCTGCCCTTGCTGGCGCTACTGATCGCGCAGGTCCGCCAGCAGGAAGTCAGGCGCGGTTCTTCCTGATCCCGCGCACGCGGTGCCAGACGTACAGGCCGATCAGCGCGACCAGCACCAGCCCGATCGCCAGATCGGCCTGGTGGAACGCCGCTTTCAGGCGCGGATCGCTGTTCCACTGGTCGCCCAGCTTCATGCCCACCCAGGCAAGCGCGAGGCAGAACGGCCATGATCCGATGAAGGTATAGAGGTGGAACGGCACCAGCGGCATCCGCGCCACGCCGGCGGGAAACGCGATGAAGGTGCGGATCACCGGCAGCAGCCGCCCGACCAGCACTGCCAGATTGCCCCAGCGCGCGAAGAACCGGTCGGCGGCGTCGAGTTCGTCCGCACCGATCAGCAGATACCGGCCCCATCGCTCCGCCATCGGCCGGCCGCCGCGCTTGCCCACCTCATAGGCGACGATCGAGCCGAGATTGCACCCCAGCGCCCCCGCCGTCGCCGCCAGGAACAGGTCGAACCGCCCGGTCGATACCAGATACCCCGCGAAGGGCATGATGATCTCCGACGGCAGCGGGATGCAGGCGCTTTCGATCGCCATCAGCAGCGCGATGCCGACATAGCCCCCGGACGAGATCACCCAGATCGTGAAGCCGGCGAGCGTGGCGATGATCTTTTCGAACATGGGCGCGGGGCTTGGCCGATGCGGCCCCGCCGGTCAATCGGAACCGCCGCCCGCCGATGGCGGTTGGGTGGTGCATGGATATCACCCTGAACGACGGCCACACCATCCCCCGACTGGGCATGGGCACGTGGCAAATCCCGGATCCCCAGGCCGCGCTGATCGTGCGACGCGGGCTCGATCTCGGTTTCCGGCTGGTCGATACCGCCGCCATCTATGGCAACGAACGCGGCGTGGGCGACGGGCTGAAGGGCGACGATGCCTTCGTCACCACGAAATTATGGAACGATCGCCACCGCGATGCGGAAGCGGCGCTGGACGAAAGCCTCGCGTTGCTCGGGCGCGATGCCGTCGATCTTTACCTGATCCATTGGCCGGTGCCCGCCGCTGACGATTATGTCGAGGCATGGCAGGCGCTGGTCCGGCTGCGTGAGACGGGCAAGACGCGCTCGATCGGCGTATCCAACTTCCTGCCCGAACATCTGGAGGCGATCATCGCTGCCACCGGCGTCACTCCCGCCGTCAATCAGATCGAACTCCATCCGCATTTTCAGCAGCGCGAGGCCCGTGCCTTCCATGAGGCACACGGCATCGTGACGCAGAGCTGGAGCCCGATCGGACAGGGCAAGGACCTGCTGGCCGACCCCGAAATCGCCGCTATCGCGGATCGCCATCATCGCAGCGCCGCCCAGGTCGTGCTCGCCTGGCATCTGGCCCATGGCCTGTCGGTAATCCCCAAGGCGTCGAGCGCGGAGCATCTGAGCGACAATCTCGCTGCGCTCGATCTCGCCCTGAGTGAAGAGGATATCACCCGGATCGACGCGCTCGACCGCGACGATGGTCGTCTCGGCCCCGATCCGCGGTCGATGTAACCAACCAATATCCCGTCACCCCCCGTTCCGAACGGAACGGGGGTGGATCAGAATATCCCCAGAAACTTCTTCCGCTGCTGCTTGCGTTGGCCACTGCCCAGCTTGCCGTCTTCCGCCGTCGCCGTGGTGCCATTGCCGACATCGTCGCGCTTTTCGCCCTTTGTCGTCTTCTGTGCCGCGGCGGTCGCCCCGGCCAGCACCGGTCCACACGCCGCCGCCTTGGCATCGCCGACATCGACGAACGCGAGCAGAGCCGCCGGCGGAGTCGCCACCAGCGCCAGCCCCAACGCGGCACCCGCCCTGCTCACCAGCTCGGGCGAGATGACCTTCAGCGCGGGGGCTGCGAAATAGCCGCCGACCCCGACCGGGGACTGGCCGGAGAACAGGCTGATCTTCTTGGAGTCGGCCCGGAAAGCCAGGTCGACCGCTTCCGTCCCGAAACTGAAGCCGCCGCGTCCGACGATCACGTTCTTGCGCGTGTCGAACAGGATCGGGTCCGCCGCCGCGACGCCGCGCCGGACGGAAAAGGCGATGAGGCCGCAATTGACCCGTACCGGCTCGTCCAGCTTCCCCTGGAACATCCGCTGGGCGAACGTGCCGATATCCAGTTCCGCCAGTTGGACGTTGCGCACCGACAATGCCCCCGCCGGCATCACGAATGCGATGCGTCCGCGTGACGTGGATAGTGAATCATGGATGCTGTCGCCGCGTCCGGCCAGCTGGATACGGCCCTTGATCGTTCCCGTCGTCCCCGACTCGACCAGGCCATAGCCCGCCAGGAGCCGCCCCATCGGCGTTGGCGCCAGGCGGATGTCGTAACTGACCGCACTGGGCCGCTGGCGGGTGTCGAAGACCACGTCCGATGCGACGTTGCCGCGCGCCATCGCGAAACTGAGGGGCGACAATGCCAGCCGCCCGTTCTTCAGGGCCAATGTCAGGTCGATATCGGCAATCGGGATGTTGCGCGAGCGGACCACCCCGATCGTCCATTTCAGATCGGCATCGAATCGCTGCATCGTCTCGATCGGCAAGGCCGCTTCTGGCAACAGTCGCTGCGGTGCCGCGCCGGTCGCGGCGGCGGCGGCCACCGCACCGCGCGTCTCGACGATATCGGGGTTGTAGCCGATGAAGGGAGCGGCATCGATGATGTCGAGGCTCTTCGTCGCCAATACCGAATCGAGATGGATGCGATCGCCGTTCAGCACCGTCAGCCGGCCGGCAAGGTCGGTCTTGCCGGCGATGCCGGTCAGGTTGGTGAAGCGGTATTCGTCACCGTTCTTCACCATCCGTCCACGCAAGCGATAGGTGCGGGTATTGGGGATCGCGACGTCGATGATGCCGAGCAGGCTGGCGAGGTTGCGCCCCCGCGCCGCGACCGACAGCGGCACGTTCTCGATATCGGCGATCGAGGGCAGGGTGCCGGCCACGTCGATCGTGTTGCCGACTGCCCTGATCCGCGCGACCAGTTCGTTGCGCCCGCGATTCGCGGTGGCGTCCGGCGACAGCAGCCGCGCGGTCAGCGTGAACGGCGCGCTGCGGATGCGACCGCTGCCCTTCACCCCCACCGCCTTGCCGATCCGCGCGTCGTTCGACACGATGTCGTCCAGCGTCAGGTCCGCCAGCAGCTGCATCCGGGGGTCGAGATAGCGCACCGTGGTGCCGCGCACCGTCGCCACGTCGATTCGCGGAAACGCCAGCGGCTCGCCGCCCTTCTTGTCGCCGAACGTCCAGCTGTTGGCGGTATGCGCGGCGTTCCATTCCAGATCGACCGCGCCATCGGTCAGGTCGAGCGTGTAAAGCCGCCGTTTGCCGAACAGCAGCGACAACGGCGCGATCCGCGTGTCGATCCGCTCGGCGGAAAACAGGTGCGGCCGGGTCGTCCAGCCGGGATTGGCGATCGTCAGCTTCTCCGCGACGAATTTGATGCGGAACGGCGCGAAATAGAGCTGGAAATCGCCCCCCACCGCCACCGTACGATGCGTCAGTGATCCGACGATCCGCTCGAACGATCCCTTCAGGAACCGGCCCTTGGTGACGAACAGGACCAGCCATGTCGCCGCGATCAGGCCCAGCAGGCCAAGCGCCACGTTGCGCGCGATCCGGCGGCGACGGCCCGTCCGGTCGGTATCGACGGCGTTGTTGCGTCCGGTCACGGTGTTCATCGCCCCCCGACGCTTCACGACCGTTCCGGTTCCGCATCGGTCATATCGGCGGCCGGTGCATCGGTTGCAATCCGTCGCGCCCGCCGCTAAGGGGCGCGCTTCACGAGCGAAGCGCTACAGGACTGCCCGGCCATTCAGGGCTGCCGCGGCTGTCCCAGCTTCGCCTACCGAAAGGACCAAAATGCCCAAGCTGAAGACGAAGAGCGGCGTCAAGAAACGCTTCAAGCTCACTGCCACCGGCCTGTTGAAGCACGGCGTTGCCGGCAAGCGCCACCGCCTGGCGCACCACAACGGCAAGTACATCCGCCAGAATCGCGGCACCAAGGTGCTGTCGAAGGCCGACACCGCTGCGGTGAAGGCATGGGCACCGTACGGTCTCGGTTGAGCGGAAGGAACTAGACAATGGCACGCGTCAAACGGGGTGTAACCACCCGCGCCAAGCACAAGAAGATTCTGGATCAGGCGAAGGGCTATTACGGCCGTCGCAAGAACACGATCCGGATCGCCCGCCAGGCCGTCGAAAAGGCCGGGCAGTACGCCTATCGCGACCGCAAGGTGAAGAAGCGCACGTTCCGCGGTCTGTGGATCCAGCGCATCAACGCCGGTGTCCGCGCCGAGGGCCTGACCTATTCGCAGTTCATGCATGGCCTGAAGCTGGCCGGCATCGAGCTCGACCGGAAGATTCTGGCCGACCTCGCCATGAACGAGGAAGGCGCCTTCACCGCGATCATCGCACAGGCGAAGGCGGCATTGCCGCAGCAGGAGCAGGCGGCGTAACGCCACCGTCCGACCGGTAACGCGATACGGGGCGTCGGTGGCAACACCGGCGCCCCGTTTGGTTTTGGCGCGGCCACGGCGGCATCCTCTCAAACCGTCCGGGCCGCCTGATCCAGCTTCGCGAAGGATTGATAAAAGGGTTCACCTCCCGCTACGGCATTATCCGTCTGGTCTGGTATGCGGTGGCCGATACGATGGAAGCGGCGATCGTTCGCGAGAAGCAGTTGAAGAAATGGAACCGTGACTGGAAGCTGGCTGTGATCGAGCGGGACAATCCCGACCGGTCCGATCTGGCGATCGCATGGGGTCTGCCGCGTACGGTGTCGGTATCCCCGGGAGCAATAAGTGACTGACAACCTGAACAGCCTGCGCGACACCCTGCTCGCTGCAATTTCCGCCGCCACGGCCCCCGACGCGCTCGATGCAGTGCGGGTGGAGGCGCTGGGCAAGCAGGGCCGCATCACCGGCCTGCTCAAGACGCTGGGCGGCATGACCCCGGACGAGCGGCAGGTGCAGGGTCCGGCCATCCACGCCCTGCGCGAGGCCGTCACCACCGCGATCGCCGCGCGCAAGGCGGCACTGGACGCGGCGGTGCTGAACGCGCGCCTTGCCGCCGAAACGCTCGATATGACGCTGCCGGTCGATCTGCCCGCCACCGGCACGGTCCACCCGGTCAGCCAGGTGATGGACGAACTGGCGGAAATCTTCGCCGATCTGGGCTTCGCGGTGGCGACCGGGCCGGAGATCGAGACCGACTGGCATAATTTCTCCGCGCTCAACATTCCGGAGACGCATCCGGCGCGCGCGATGCACGATACCTTCTACCTCGCCGGTATGCCCGCCGATGGCGACGAGCGCACGGTGAAGCGCGTGCTGCGCACCCACACCTCGCCCGTCCAAATCCGCACGATGATGGATCAGCCGCCGCCCATCCGCATCATCGCGCCCGGCCGCACCTATCGGTCGGACAGCGACGCCACCCACACGCCGATGTTCCATCAGGTCGAGGGGCTGGTGATCGACAAGGGCATCACCCTGGGCCACCTGAAATGGACGCTGGAGACGTTCCTCAAGGCGTTCTTCGAGCGTGAGGATATCGTGTTGCGCCTGCGCCCCAGCTACTTCCCCTTCACCGAGCCATCGGCCGAGATCGACGTCGGCTATACGCTGGTGAAGGGAAAGCGCGTGATCGGCGGTTCCGGCGACGACGAGAATGGTGGCTGGCTGGAAGTGCTGGGCAGCGGCATGGTGCATCCGAAGGTGATCGCCGCCTGTGGCCTCGACCCCGCAGAATGGCAGGGGTTCGCATTCGGTTGCGGGATCGATCGGCTGGCGATGCTCAAATACGGGATGGACGATCTGCGCGCGTTTTTCGACGGTGATATCCGCTGGCTGAAGCACTACGGCTTCGCGAGCCTGGACGTACCCACGCTGTCCGGGGGAGTCGGCGCATGAAATTCACCCTTTCGTGGCTCGCCGAGCATCTCGACACCGATGCCACGCTCGATGAGATCGTGATCGCCCTGACCCGCATCGGGCTGGAGGTGGAAGGCGTCACCGATCCCGGCGCGGTGCTGGCCCCGTTCACCGTCGCGCGCATCCTGTCCGCCGAACGCCATCCGCAGGCGGACAAGCTGCAGGTGCTGTCTGTCGATGCCGGTAATGGACCGATGCAGGTCGTGTGCGGCGCACCCAATGCGCGCGCCGGGCTGGTCGGCGTGTTCGGCAGTCCCGGCACCTGGGTGCCCGGTGCCGACATCACGCTGAAGGTAGCGGCGATCCGCGGCGTCGAATCGAACGGCATGATGTGTTCGGCACGCGAACTCCAGATCGGCGAAGGGCATGACGGGATCATCGAACTGCCCGCCGATGCACCGGTCGGGGCCAGCTATGCCGATTATGCCGGCCTGACCGATCCGGTGATCGACGTCAGCATCACCCCCAACCGGCAGGATTGCATGGGCGTGCGCGGCATCGCCCGTGACCTTGCCGCCGCCGGAGTGGGAAAGTTGAAGCCGCTCCGCGTCGATCCGGTCACGGGCGACGGCCCCGGCCCCGACGTGCGTACCGAGGCGCCGGGCTGCCCCGCGTTCTTCGCGCAGACCGTCACCGGTGCGACCAACGGCGCTGCGCCGGACTGGATGTGTCGCCGCCTGACCGCGATCGGGCAGAAGCCGATCAGCGCGCTGGTCGACATCACCAATTACGTGATGATCGATCTCGGCCGTCCGCTGCACGTCTACGATCGCGCCAAACTGTCCGGTGGACTCGTCGCCCGCCCCGCGCGCGACGGCGAGGAAGTGCTGGCGCTCAACGGCAAGACGTATCGTCTGTCCGCCGGCATGACCGTGATCGCGGACGATGTCGCCGTCCACGATATCGGCGGCATCATGGGCGGCGAGCATTCGGGCGTGTCCGATGCCACGACCGATATCGTCATCGAGTGCGCGTATTTCGATCCGGAGGCGATCGCGCGGACGGGGCAGGCGCTGACCCTGACGTCGGATGCGCGCCAGCGGTTCGAGCGTGGTGTCGATCCGGCGTTCCTCGACGATGGCCTCGCCATTGCGACTCGGCTGGTGCTCGACCTGTGCGGGGGCACCGCCAGCACCGTGACGCAGGCCGGGGAGGCGCCGCTCGGCACCCGCCATTACGATTACGATCCGGCGCTGGCGGAAACGCTCGGCGGCCTCGTGGTCGCGCCCGATCGCCAGCGGACGATTCTCGAATCACTGGGTTTCACGGTCGGCGACGACTGGCGGGTCACGCCGCCGTCGTGGCGTCGCGATATCGACGGCACCGCCGATCTGGTCGAGGAGGTCATCCGGATCGAGGGGATCGACAAGGTCGCGCCGGTGCCGTTGCCGCGCGTACCCGGTGTCGCCCGGCCGACCGCGACGCCCGAACAGAAGCTGGAACGCCGCGTCCGCCGCGCCGCCGCCACGCGCGGGCTGGACGAGGCGGTAACGTGGAGCTTCGTGTCCGAAGCGGAGGCGGCGCCGTTCGGTGGCGGTGCCTTCACCCTCGCCAACCCGATCAGCGAGGACCTGAAGGTGATGCGCCCGTCGCTGCTGCCGGGCATCCTGTCGGCGGCATCGCGCAACCTGCGGCGCGGGGCGGGCAGCGTCCGTCTGTTCGAACTCGGCCGCCGCTATCTGGCGGAAGGGGAGCGTGCGACGCTGGGCCTGATCCTTGCCGGCGACCGTCGCCCGCGTGGCTGGCGCGAGGGCAAGGCCGTGCCGTTCGACGCCTATGATGCCAAGGCGGAAGCGCTGGCCCTGCTGGCCGTTGCCGGTGCGCCGGTCGATAATCTGCAGGTGATGCCCGTTCCCGACGAAGGCGAGGGGGGACAGGCGTGGCATCCCGGCCAGTCCGGCACGCTGCGGCTGGGCCCCAAGACGATCCTCGCCCGGTTCGGGATGCTGCACCCTGCGCTGCTGGGCGCCTTCGACCTCACCGGCGCGGTCGCCGCGGTCGAACTGTACCTGGATGCGATCCCGGCCAGGAAGGCGAGCGGTTTCATGCGGCCCGCCTTCGTGCCCCCGGCCCTGCAAGCGGTGCGTCGCGATTTCGCCTTTCTTGTGCCGTCGACGCTTCAGGCCGATACGTTGATCCGCGCCATCCGTGGTGCCGACAAGGGCGCGATCATCGCCGTCCGCGTGTTCGACGTGTTCGCCCGCGACGGCGAAATCTCCGTCGCGGTCGAGATCGTGCTGCAACCCGGTGACAAGAGCTTCACCGAGGCGGAGTTGAAGGCGATCGCCGACAAGGTCGTCGCTGCCGCCGCCAAACAGGGGGCGACGCTGCGGAGTTGATCGTCAGGGAGCGGGGGCGGGAAGATCGCGCCCCCGCTATGCGGATGGCAGCCGGGCCTCGCTCAACTGTCGGCCCATCCGCCCCAGGCTGTATCCGGCCAGCCATGCGGCACACAGATCAATCCGATCGTCGCAGAACGGGCAATCAAGCCGGGAGCGTTCGGCATCGCGACCGGCCTTCACCCCCTGGGCATGGACCAGCGCGATCAGGTTCTGAGTGTCATCCATCATGATCGGAACAGCCTGATTCAATCGATAGCATCGAAATAGGCGTTCACGGCATATTATACAATCTTGCGAGCCCAGGTTTCACGTGCCGTCATTCATTTACCGCAACAAGACAGGACGCTGCCAATGACCGACCCGATCCGCATCGCGAACGATCATCTCTCCGCCGTGATCGACCCGTTCGGTGCGGAACTCGTGTCGTTGCGTGATGCCGCCGGTGCCGAATTGATGACGGATGCCGATCCGGCCTTCTGGCCGAAACATGCGCCGATCCTGTTTCCCGTCATCGGTGTGACCGCAGGCGGCACGATCCGGGTCGATGGCATCGAGTACCCGATCACCAAACATGGTTTTGCCCGGGATCTGCCCTTCGAGGTGGCCGATCGGGGGGACGGGCATGTCGTGTTCGTGCTGGTCGACAGCGAGCGGACCCGGGCCGCCTGGCCGTTCGCGTTCCGGCTGGAGATCAGCTTCCGGCTCGACGCAGCGACGTTGACCGTCGAGGCGCGAATCCTCAACCCGGCAGCGGTACCGCTCCATGCGCAATTCGGCTTTCACCCGGCATTCGCGTGGCCGCTGCCGTTCGGGCAGGCGCGCGGCGATCATCGCATCGTCTTCGACAGCGACGAGCCCGGCCGCCTGCGGGCGATCACCCCCGATGGCCTGATCGCCGAAGCGACGAACGACAGCCCGCTCGATGGCCGCACGCTTCACCTCGCCGATGCGCTGTTCGATCACGATGCGCTGGTATGGGACCCGGTGACATCGGACGCGGTCACCTATGGCGCCGCCACCGGTCCCCGGCTGCGCATCGGCTTTCCTGATACCCCCGCGCTCGGCATCTGGACCAAGCCCGGCGCGGCGTTCGTCTGCATCGAGCCGTGGCACGGTATCGCCGATCCGGTGGGCTTCACCGGCGAGTTCCGCGACAAGCCCGGCGTCTTCGCAGTGGCCTCGCAGGCCGACAAGCGGATCGCGATGACGATCACCCTACTCCACGGCTAGAGGACCGATGGCCGGGCGGCGCTACGGCACCAGCCGCAGCGTCCACCGGGTCGGCCCCGGCAGGAACGGGCGAGGCCGACCAGCCAGCCAGTCGTCATGTCCGGCAAGATAGTAGGGGCTGACCGGGTTGCCCGACTGGCCACCGGGCATGTGGAACAGCCCCTCCGCCTCGTGCCCCGGCGACACCGCGAACCGTTCGCTTGCACCGAAGCCGGGGCGTTGCGCACGGACGGTGCCGGCATCGCCAGGCACCGCACGGTCGGCGGGATCGGTCAATCGGCCAAGCAGGGGAATGGCCCGTGCCAGCGGGTGGCGGACATCCGCCGACGACACCGCCCCCCACAGGAAACGGTCGGGCCGCCCGTCCGCCTGTTCGTCCACGGCCTTGGCGACGTCGGTCAGCGCGGCATCGATGAAGGACCGCCATCCGGCATGGCCCGGTGGCACCAGCACGGCCGGGCGCGCCTCCAGCAGCCGGCGCATCGCGCCTTCCGCCGCGGGCACCGCATAACTGCCCCGCCATGTCGGGGCACCACCCATATAGCGGCCATAGGCATCGGCGATCACGACCGCACGGAACGCGGTGATCAGTCGCTGTCCCGCCGATCCGGTGTCCGCCTGTCCGTTCCATGCCGCCACCGGTGCGATCATCCCGTGCAATCGTTTATCACCGGAACGGGCCTTCAGTTCGCGCAGCATCAGGTCGCGCCACCAGCGGTTGCGCAAGGAGCCGACATCGAGCTGGATCGACAGGAAATCGTGCGGTTCGAACCGCGCTTGCGCGAACAGCCGGTCGCGGATGCGCGTGGCGCGCGCGCCATTGTCGTACCCGCCGTCGCCCAGCATCGCATAGGCCGCCCCGCCGACGACGCGGGTGTTCGCGGTCCACAGCCGTCCGCCCGATGGGTCGACTACCACCGGTACCGTCGCGGCAGGTACGGTGCCACGCCAGCCACGCGTACCATCCGCCCAGCTGGTCGCGGTGCGTCCGTCGAAGCCGAACCGGGCCGGCACCTGTCCGATGATCGTCCAGCCGATCCGCCCGGCCCGGTCCCCCACCATCAAATTCTGCTGCGGCATCCGCGCCCGGTGCGCCACCGTGATCGCCGCCACGACCGATCCCGCCCGTTCCATCGCGAAGCTTGGCGCGATCGCGACCGCATCGTCGTCGTCCGCCGTCCAGCGCATCGCCAGTCGCCGCCCTTGCGCATCGGTCGCGACGACCGGCCCCCAGACCGTCTCCTCGACGGTGATCGGCCGGCAATCGTCGCGGATGCACAGCCGCTCCTCGATCCGCCGGATCGGGCGTGGTCCCTGCGGGGTGCGATACCACCCCGCCCGCCCCGGCACGGGATCGAGGACGACCGCGTCGGCGGTGTCGATATAGCTGTTGGTGAAACCCCAGGCGATGTGGCCGTTGCTGCCCGCCACGATCGTCGGATTGCCGGGCAGGGTGACACCCGTCACGTCCAGCGTCGCTTGCGTCGCCCCCGCGGGGCGAACCACGATACGCGCCCGATACCAGGGGCCGGGCACGCCGATCCCCAGGTGCATGTCGTTGGCCACCAGCGCGCCGCCGCTCGACGACAATCGCCCCGCCACCGCCCAGTTGTTGCTTCCCGGCACCGGTATGTCCGCCGCTACCGCCTGCGCCGCCACGACCGGCATTGGTGTCAACCGCACCGGCAGCTGGGGCAGAGGAAGGCGCGACCCGTCGATCGGCGCATCGAGCGGCGTCGCCGGTGAATAGAGCAGCGTCGCCAGCCCGTCGCCGCCCCGCCGTTCGGCCCGGGCGCGCAGCATCTCCTGATCGGGCAGCGGCGATTGCAGGTCGAGATACATCGACAGGACGGTCAGGATCGTATCCTCCGCCTGCCACGGTAACGGTCGGCGGCGCAGCAACAAATACTCGAACGGTGTCGCGGACAGGTCCGCCAGTCCCCGGTTCACGCCCGCGGCATAACGGCGCAGCATCGCGCGCTCGGCCGGCGACAGGCGCGCCAGCATTATTCCCGCCCGGTGGCGGAAGCGGTGGGCCAGCACCCGCCGGTCGCGCCATGCCGTCACGTCGCCCAGCAAGGCCGACAATCCCCCGGCCGAGGATCGCCGCAGCGTATCCATCTGGAAGAAACGTTCCTGCCCATGCAGATAACCCAGTGCATAGCTGGCATCGCCACGCGTGGCGGCGGTGATCGTCGGCACTCCGGCGGCATCGCGCGCGATCGTCACCGGGCCGGCGACCGCCGCACCGGTGACCGCACCGTCCAGCCATGGGCGGGCACCGTAGAGGTGCCATGCCAGCAGGACGGCGACGAGCACGACCGGTACCGCCGCGACGATCCCGATCCACCCGGCGGTGCGTGCGATCCGTCGCATGACATTCCCCCGTCCGTTCACCCGATCGTCGCAGATCATGGGCAGGGGGACAAGCGGTCCCGCCCCGCGTCAGGCGGCAACCCGGTCGCGACCGTCCGCCTTGGCACGGTACAGCGCCCGGTCCGCACGGGCGATCGCCCGGTCCAGCCGGTCGTCCCCCGTTTCCACCTGCGCCACGCCGACGCTGATGGTGCAGGCGGGTATGCCGCCGGAGGTCATCGCCGCGATCCGGCACAGCGATTTCGCCAGCCGCATCGCCGCCCCCATCGATAGCCCTGCTGGCAGGATTGCAGCAAACTCGTCTCCCCCCAGCCGCACGATCCGTCCGCCCCGGGCGCGTACCGGACCATCCAGCCGTTGAACCAGTGCGACCAGCACGGCATCGCCCGCGGCATGTCCGAGGCTGTCGTTGATCCGCTTGAAGTGATCGACATCGATCACGATCACCGTCGCGTCCGGTAACGCCAGTGCGGGCGCCTTGGCGGTCAGCCATGCCCGGCTGTGCGCGCCGGTCAGGGGATCATGATGGTTCTGTTCCCGCATGACCGTGATCGCACGACGACCGGGCATCGCCAGCAGACCGAGGTTGATGAGGATCGTCAGTGCATGGTCCACCATCAGCAATCCGGCGGCCAGACCATCCGGCGCGGTGCCGGTCGCGATGACCCAGGCACAGCCGGGCAGGTAGCCCAGCATAGCCACGACCGCCAGCCACCGGCCGTCACGGTGCCTGTACGCGCCGTGGACGGAGCGCGAGCGCCACAGCGCGACCACGATCGCCATCGTCATCGTCGCCAGCCCGATGGCGGACAGGCGGAGGCCGGTCGCTCCGCCCACCGCCTGTCCACCGGCGTGGCCGCCGGCGGCAAGCAGAATCGGTACGACCATCCACCGCGCCAGCGGCGCTCGTTCATCGAACAGCCGTATGCCGGCGACGACCAGCAGCGACCCGGCGGCGATGCCGGCGTAGGGAAGCGCTCCCGTCACCCTGCCCATCGATGGTCCCGCGATCGCGAAGCAGGCGATCGTCGCGGCATGGCAAACCGCCGCCCCGCCCCAGCACAACAGATATGCGCGATCCCGTCGGCCTTGCCATTGCCCGACAAAGGCCGCCGCGAAGCACAGGCTGGTCAACATCCCGCATTGCTGCAGCGTTTCGAGATCGAGCGATCGGAACATGTGTCGGTCACGATTATGGCATGGCGGGATTAACAGGTGGTGGCCCGCTGGTCGCAGCCGATGACCCCCTGTCGCCCCCGCCCGGTTTCTGGCAAGGCGCATGCCTCGATCCATCTCCCCGCGCGTGGCCCCGCCCGCGCCATCCCCGAGTCTGCCGCCGTGATCTCTCCCCGCCGTACCTTTGCGATCATCTCCCACCCTGACGCGGGCAAGACGACGCTGACCGAAAAACTGCTCTATGTCGGGGGTGCGATCCATCTGGCCGGTGAGGTGAAGGCGCGCGGGCAGACCCGTCGCGCCCGGTCGGACTGGATGAAGATCGAGCAGCAGCGCGGCATCTCCGTCACCTCGTCGGTGATGACGTTCGAGAAGGGCGGCATCACCTTCAACCTGCTCGACACGCCGGGGCACGAGGATTTCTCGGAGGATACCTATCGCACCCTGACCGCGGTCGATTCGGCGGTGATGGTGATCGACGCCGCCAAGGGTATCGAGCCGCAGACGCGCAAGCTGTTCGAGGTCTGCCGCCTGCGCAACGTGCCGATCATCACCTTCGTCAACAAGGTCGACCGCGAGGGGCGGCCGGTGTTCGAACTGCTCGACGAGATCGCCGAGATACTCCAGCTCGACGTCTGCCCGATGAGCTGGCCGATCGGCATGGGTGGTACGTTCCAGGGCATTCTCGACCTCACGACCAACCGTCTGCATCGCCCCGAAGGCGACAGCCGCACCTATCAGGGCAAGGTCGAGGAAAACCCCGATCTGCCGCCGGAGATCGCCGAGGAGATCGAACTCGCGCAGGGCGGCTATGCCTCGTTCGATGGCGACGCGTACCGTGCGGGCGACCTGACCCCGGTCTATTTCGGCTCCGCGCTCAAGGATTTCGGGCCGGCCGAACTGATCGCCGCGCTCGCCGCCCATGCCCCGCCGCCCCGCCCGCAACCGGCCGATCCCGCGCCGATCGATCCATCGGCGAAGGAAGTCACCGGCTTCGTCTTCAAGGTGCAGGCCAACATGGACCCGCAACACCGCGACCGCATCGCCTTCATGCGGCTGTGTTCGGGGGTGTTCAAGCGCGGCATGAAGCTGACGCCGACCGGCCATGGCAAGCCGATCGCGGTCCACTCGCCGATCCTGTTCTTCGCGCAGGACCGCGAGATCGCGGACGAGGCATATCCCGGCGACATCATCGGCATCCCCAACCACGGCACGCTTCGGGTGGGGGACACGCTGTCCGAACGCGCCGACATCCGCTTTACCGGCCTGCCCAATTTCGCGCCCGAAATCCTGCGTCGTGTCGTGCTGAAGGACCCGACCAAGACCAAGCAGTTGCGCAAGGCGCTGGACGACATGGCCGAGGAAGGGGTGACGCAGGTCTTCTATCCGGAGATCGGGTCGAACTGGATCATCGGTGTGGTCGGCCAGCTTCAGCTGGAGGTGTTGCTCAGCCGGCTCGATGCCGAATACAAGGTCGCCGCCGGGCTGGAGCCGGCACCCTTCGAGACCGCCCGCTGGGTATCCGCCGCCGACCCCGCCGACCTGAAGGGGTTCACCGACCTGAACCGCAGCGCGATGGCGCGCGACCGTGACGGCAATCCCGTCTTCCTCGCCAAGAGCGCGTGGGAGGTCGGCTACATCGCCGATCGCTATGCGAAGGTGAAGTTCGCGGCGACACGGGAACGGTAGGAGAGGTACCCATCACGGGCCGTTGAACCTGCCGCCGGTCTGCGTCATGATCGCGGCCGGCTGATCCGGCGACAGGCACGGACAGGAGAGGACAGGCCCGTGATCCGTTCGACCATCGCCGCCATCACCATGCTGGGCCTGCCGCTGCCAGCGATGGTACAGGCGTCCGCCATCCCCCCTGCCATCCCCGTCACGATCGACGTGCAGGCCGATCGCACCGAGGGGACATTGCCACCGGTCTGGCGATTCTTCGGCGCGGACGAGCCGAACTATGCGACGATGAAGGACGGCCGCAAACTGCTGGTCGAACTGGGCAAGCTGCGCAGCGGTGATGTGTTCTTCCGCGCGCACAACCTGCTCAACACCGGTGACGGTACTGCCTCGTTCAAATGGGGTAGCACCAACGTCTATACGGAGGCGAAGGACGGCACCCCGGTCTATGACTGGACGAACGTCGACCGGATCATCGATACCTATCTGGCGCGCGGCGTGCGCCCCTATCTGCAGATCGGCTTCATGCCCGAGGCGATGACGTCCGCCCCGGCGGGTACGCCCTACCAGCACAACTGGCGACCCGGCTTCGACTATAAATACATCATATCCGGCTGGGCCTATCCGCCCAAGAGCTACGACAAGTGGCGCGAACTGGTCTATCAATGGACGCTGCACAACGTCGCCCGATACGGTCGCGCCGAGGTGGAACGCTGGTATTTCGAGGTGTGGAACGAGGCGAACGGCGCCTATTGGGAAGCACCGCGCGAAGAGTTCTACAAGCTGCACGATTATGCGGTCGACGGGGTGCGCCGCGCGCTGCCCACCGCGCGCGTCGGCGGCCCCGATTCGGCCGGGGCGGGTGGCGAATTCATGGACGGCTTCCTGCGTCACGTCACATCGGGCACCAATTACGCGACCGGCAAGATCGGTACGCCGACCGACTTCCTCGCCTTCCACGCCAAGGGGCGGCCGAGCTTCGTCGACGGCCATGTCCGCATGGGTATCTCAAATCATCTGCAGGAGGTCGATCGCGGCTTCGTGAAGGCGACGTCGGTACCGGCGCTGGCGACCAGACCGGTGGTGATCGGCGAAAGCGATCCGGAAGGCTGCGCCGCCTGTCCGGGACCGGAGAACGCCTATCGCAACGGCACGATGTATTCGAGCTACACGGCGGCCAGCTTCGCACGCATCTGGGAACTGGCGGCACGACGGCGGGTCAATCTGGAGGGCGTGCTGTCATGGTCGTTCGAGTTCGAGGACCAGCCCTGGTTCGCGGGCTATCGCCAGCTCGCCTCCAACGGTGTCGCGCTGCCGGTGCTGAACGTGTTCCGCCTGTTCGCCCAGCTGGGGCCGAACCGCCTGCGCGCGACGAGTGATGCGCAGGTGCCGCTCGACCGCATCGTCGCGGATGGCGTGCGCGGACCCGCCGATATCGGCACGATCGCGACGCGCACGGCGGACGGTCGCACGGCGGTGCTGGTGTGGCATTATCACGACGACGATGTCGTGGGGCCCCCCGCCGCGATCCGGTTGGCGGTGAACGGTCTGCACGGCGGGGCACCGAAACAGGCGACGATCTGGCGGGTGGACGAGGCGAATGGCAATGCCTTTTCGGCGTGGAAGCGAATGGGGTCGCCGCTCAATCCCGATGCGCCGCAATATGCCGCGCTGGAGGCGGCCGCTACGATGCAGGCGCAACCGCTCGCGGTGAACGCCGGGGGCAGGGGGGCGGCAACCGTCGCCTTCGATCTGCCGCGACAGGGCGTCGCCCTGATCCTGCTGGATGGTCGCTGATGCGTCGTCCGGGGCGCGTGAAGGCACCTCAAGAGGCCGGTCGTCGCATGCCTATGCCCGCGATGATGGTTTCCTTATGCGCCCGAACGCCGCACATCCGCCGCCAGCGCATCGGCCAGCATGTTGCGAATCGTGGTCAGGCTGGACGCGATGTCTTCCTGAGCGGGGGCTTCCCCGCTTTCGGCCGCCAATAGCTGCTGGACGCCGCGGATCGTATAGCCCTGCTTGTTCAGTAACAGGTCGATCCGCCGCACCAGCGCGGCATCCTCCGGCCGGTAGTAGCGGCGATTGCCGGCGCGCTGCAATGGACGCAGCGCCGGAAACCGCGTTTCCCAATAACGCAGCACATGATGCGGCAGGCCGGTTTCCGCCGATATCTCGCCGATCGTCCGCAATGCCCCGCTGGCCTTGGACGTCGGTGCGCTCATCCGGCTCAGCCGGCGACGGGAGCGACGATACGGTTGCGCATCATCTGGCTGGCGCGGAAGGTAAGCACACGGCGGGGCGCGATCGGCACCTCCACCCCGGTCTTGGGATTGCGGCCGATCCGCTCGCCCTTGTCGCGCAGTACGAAGGTACCGAAACCGGAAATCTTCACGTTCTCGCCGCGCGACAGTGCCTCGCACATCTCGGCGAGGATCTGCTCCACGATCTTGGCGGATTCCGCCCGGCTCAGGCCGACTTCCTGGTGAAGCGCCTCCGAAAGATCGGCGCGGGTCAACGTACCAACTTCGCTCATTCTCGTTCCCCTTGGGCGGGTACTACACAAGCGATCCGGGTTCCGGAAGACCCTTCATCGTCTAGAAACGGATCACCGCCGCGCCCCAGGTGAAGCCGCCGCCCATCGCCTCCAGCACGACGATGTCGCCCTGTTTCACCCGGCCGTCACGCACGCCGACATCCAGCGCCAGCGGCACCGAAGCCGCGGAGGTGTTGGCATGCTGATCGACCGTCACGATCACCTTGTCCGGCGATAGCCCCAGCTTGCGCGCGGTGGCGTCGAGGATGCGGGCATTGGCCTGATGCGGCACCAGCCAATCGACCGTGTCCGCGTCCAATCCGGCCAGCGCCAGCGACTCACCCATCACCGAGGCGAGGTTGGTTACCGCGTGGCGAAACACCTCGCGTCCCTTCATGCGGAGCTTGCCGACCGTTCCCGTGGTCGACGGCCCGCCATCGACATAGAGCAGCCCGTTGTGGCGACCATCGGCATGAAGCCGCGTCGCCAGAATGCCACGGCCGTCCGCCTCGGCGCTTTCCTGCGCCTCCAGCACGATCGCGCCAGCCCCGTCGCCGAACAGGACGCAGGTGGTGCGATCCTCCCAGTCGAGGATACGGCTGAACGTCTCCGCGCCGATCACCAGCGCGCGCCGGTGGATGCCGGTGCGGATCATCGCATCGGCGACCTGCACCGCATAGAGGAAGCCCGAACACACCGCGGCCACGTCGAACGCGACGCAATCGTCGATGCCCAGCATCGCCTGCACCTTGGTCGCGGTGGCGGGAAAGGTCTGGTCGGGGGTCGCGGTCGCCAGCACGATCAGGTCGATCTGGTCGGCGGCGATGCCGGCGGCGGCGATCGCCGCGAAGGCGGCATCGCGTGCCAGCGTCGCAGTCGTCTCGTCGGGGCCGGCAAGGTGGCGAAAGCGGATGCCGGTCCGCTCGACGATCCATTCGTCGGTCGTGTCCACCGTCTCCGCCAGTTCGGCGTTCGACACGCGGCGGGCGGGAAGGGCGGACCCGGTGCCGGTCACCACCGCGCGGATCATACGCCGACTCCCGTATCGATGACCGCGACCGGCGCCGGGGCGGGGCGATGATCGAGTCCCAGATCCTCCGCGATCCGCCGCGTCAGGTCGGCGCGGACCAGTTTCACCGCATTGGCGATCGCGGTGGCGACGCCCAGTTCGTTGGCGCTGCCATGGCTTTTCACGACGATGCCCTTCAGGCCGAGGAAGATCGCGCCGTTATGGTTGTTCGGATCGAGATGATCGCGCAGCAACTGGGTCGCCGGCCGCGAGATCAGGAACCCGACCTTGGACCGGATCGAACTGGTGAAGGCACGTTTCAGCAGATCGCCGACGAAGCGCGCGGTGCCCTCTGCGGTCTTCAGGGCGATGTTGCCGGCAAATCCGTCGCATACGATCACATCGTGATTGCCGCGCGCCAGCTTGTCGCCCTCGACGAAGCCGGTGAAGGCCAGCGGCAGATGCGTGGCCGCGCGCAATTCGGTGGCGGCGGCGCGAATTTCATCCGTGCCCTTCTGATCCTCGGACCCGATGTTCAGCAACGCCACGCGCGGCCGGTCCAGTTCGAAGATGATCCGGGCATAGGCCGCCCCCATCACCGCGAACTGAACGAGATTGCGGGCATCGCATTCGGTATTCGCGCCCAGATCGAGCATCACCACATCGTTGTCGCCCAGCGTCGGCAAGGGCGCGGCAAGCGCCGGCCGGTCGATACCGGGCAGCGTCCGCAGCGACAGCTTCGCCATCGCCATCAACGCACCGGTATTGCCGGACGAGACGGCGGCGTGGGCGCGCGCCTTCTTCACCAGATCGATGGTGACGCCCATCGAGGTCACCTTGGCCCGGCGGATCGCCTGGCTCGGCTTCTCGTTGGGGCCGACCAGTTCGGGCGCGTGGACGATTTCCGAATGCGCGCTCAGGTTGGGGTGCGATTCCAGTCCGGCGCGAATGGCTGTTTCGTCACCGACCAGCAGGAAATTCAGGCCGTCATATTGCGCGGCAAGCCGGCGTCGCGCACTCGCGACCCCGGCCAGCATCACCGCCAGCCCTTCGTCACCGCCCATCGCGTCGATGGCGATGCAGGGCTGGTCTGTCATCTCGTGGTTCCGTTCGGGCTGGCTTACGCCTCGACCGACACGACCTCACGGCCGTTGTAATGGCCGCACGACGTGCACAGCACGTGCGGACGCTTCAGTTCGCCGCAGTTCGGGCATTCCTGAAATGCAGCGACGGTCAGCGAATCGTGACCGCGACGCATGCCACGCTTGGAGGGCGAAGTCTTTCTCTTGGGGACGGCCATTGCGGCACCTTGATAACGTGTTGAACCGGTGGACGGGCGCAGGAGCGATGCCCGGCCGATACGGCCGCGCAGGCGATCCAGAACCTATCGCGAAGCGCGGCCCTATAGCGGATCGGCAGAAATGCGCAAGCGATTGGCGCGTCGGGAAGCGCTTGTATCGGTCTGGACAGCGGATAGCCCGATCGACCGATCCCGCTTTACGCTCACGTCCGCTCGGTCGCTTCCCGCCGCCGTTCCGCGACCGTGCGGATATCGACTCTATCGCCCCACCACGTTCCGGGTGACGCCGCCGGTCGGGTGACGATCGGGTCGGGACATCTGACATCCGCCTCGCCATGACGGGCGCCGCACGATAGACCCCGTCGCGATCCCCGGAGAAATACTGCCGATGCAACGCCTTGCCCTTCTTGCCGCCGCCATCCCGCTGATCGCCGCCGCGCCCGCGCCCGATCCGGTGTCACCGGAATCGCTGTCGGCCGATGTGAAGGTGCTGGCGTCGGACGCGTTCGGCGGTCGTGCGCCGGGCACGGCGGGAGAGGCGAAGACGATCGACTGGCTGGTCGGCCAGTTCCGGGCGGCAGGGCTGGAGCCCGGCGGTCGCGGCGGCGGCTGGACGCAGGACGTGCCGCTGATCCGTACCCGGTTGGGCAAGGGCGGCGTCGCGGTCAACGGCACCGCGCTGGTGCCCGGCACCGACATCTATCTCAGCACGGTGCGCCCGGTCGATCGGGCGACCATCGCCAGGACGCCGATGGTCTTCGTCGGCTACGGCGTCACCGCGCCGGAACGGCAGTGGGACGATTTCAAGGGCGTCGACCTGAAGGGCAAGGTCGCCGTCTTCCTGGTCAACGATCCCGATTTCGAGGCGGTGGTGGGGGAGCCGGCGGCGGGGCGGTTCGGCGACCGGCGCATGACCTATTACGGCCGCTGGACCTACAAGTTCGAGGAGGCGGCCCGGCGGGGCGCGATCGCCGCGCTGATCGTCCACGACACCGCCGGGGCGGGTTATGGCTGGAACACCGTCGTCGCACCGGCGGGTGAGAACTACGACGTCGCCAACCCGCGCAGTCCGCGGGTGCTGTTGCAGGGCTGGCTGGAGGGGGCGGCCGCGACGCGCCTGTTCGCGGGTGCCGGGCTCGATCTTGCCAAACTGCGCCTCCAGGCACGACAGGCCGATTTCCGGCCGGTGGCCATCCCCGGCACGGGTTTCACCGCCGACCTGCCCGTTACCGTCACCCGCGCGACCAGCCGCAACGTGCTGGCCAAGGTGACCGGGCGGGTCCGCCCGAATCAGGTGGTGATGTACGGTGCGCACTGGGACGCTTACGGCGAGGGTGCGCCCGATGCCGAGGGCCGCCGTATCCGCCCTGGCGCCAATGACGACGCGCTGGGCGTCGCGGGCGTCCTCGCCATCGCCCGTGCCGCCGCGAAGGCACCGGCGGCACGGACGCAGGTGTTCGCACTGTGGACGGGGGAGGAGCGCGGGTTACTGGGGTCGGAGACCTATGCCGCGGACCCGATCTACCCGGCGGCGACCACGGTCGCCAACCTGACGCTCGACATCCTCCAGACGGCGGGGCCGGCGCGCGACGTGATGCTGGTCGGCGACGGCCAGAACACGCTGGAGGACATGCTGCGCACCGCCGCGACGGCACAGGGGCGGACAGTGACGCCGGAGGCGCTGCCGGAGCGGGGGCTGTTCTACCGTGCCGATCACTTCTCGGTGGCGCGGCGCGGCGTGCCGACACTGCTGCTGATGGCGATCAGCGGCGCCCCCGATCTGGTCGAGGGTGGCCGCGACGGGGGGCAGGCATGGCTGGACGGCTATATGCGCTGCTACCACCAGACGTGCGATGCGTGGTCCGCCGACTGGGACCTGCGCGGCGCGGCGGCAGATGTGGGCCTGATCGGCTCGGTGGGCACAACGCTGGCGAACGGGGCGATGTGGCCGGACTGGAAGCAGGGATCGGAGTTCAGGGCGATCCGCGCGAAGACGGCGGCGGCGCGGCGATAGGCGTTGCGACAGGAAAAGCCCACCTCCTGAAGGGGAGGGGAGTGACCACGCCAAAAAGCAGTTCGTTACCGTGCCAGCGCCGCATCCCCGACGAACGGGTTCGTCCGCCGCTCGTGCCCGAAGGTGCTTGGCTGGCCGTGGCCGGGGATGAACGTCACGTCGCCCAGCGGCCACAGCTTCTGCGTCACCGACGTCACGAGATCGTCGAAGCTGCCGAGCGGAAAGTCGGTACGCCCGATCGATCCCTGGAACAGCACGTCGCCGACCAGCGCGAAGGCGGAGGGGGCGTGGTGGAAGATCACGTGGCCGGGCGTGTGCCCCGGCGTCAGATACACGTCGAGCGTCAGGTCGCCGACCTGCACCGTGTCGCCATCATCCAGCCAGCGATCCGGTTCGAACACCACGCCGCGGATGCCGTAGTTGCGGCCATCCTCGTCCAGCCGCGCCAGCCAGAACCGGTCGTCCTCGTGCGGGCCGACGATCGGCACGCCCAGTTCGTCCGCCAGCGGCTTCGCCTCGCCGGCATGATCGATATGGCCGTGGGTCAGCAGCACCTGTTCCACCGTCACCCCCGCCTCGGCGATGGCGGCGCGGATGCGGGGCAGGTCGCCACCGGGATCGACCACCGCCGCCTTCATCGTCGCAGTACACCAGATCAGGGTGCAATTCTGTTGCAGCGGCGTGACGGGGATAATGGCGGCGCGTAGGGGGGAAGTGTCGGTCATGTCGTAGCCTTTACCACAGAACGCCGTCATCCGGCTTCACCGGTTCGGGCGCCTCGTCGCCGATCGACTGGAGCAGGTCGATCTCGATCGTCCGGCACATTGCGGTCAACGGCACGTCGTGGACGGTGTTGGCGAACGGATCGACCAGATCGTCGCCGATCTGGAGGACCGCGAGGAACATCAGCCCCGCCACCGTCGAGCCAAGCGGCGTCGCGAAGCCCAGCGATTCGACCAGTCCGATCGGCAGCAGGATGCAGAACAGGTGCGTGAACAGCGTCGGGAAGAACCGGTACTGGTTGGGCAGCGGCGTGTTCTTCACCCGCTCCATCCCGCCCTGCGCATTGGCGATGTCGACCAGCACCGCCTCCATCTGCGTCTGCTGGATGGTGTCGATCCAGCCGTTGCGCTGCGCATCGGCGATGCGGCGACCGGTGCCGTCGAGCAGGCCGTTGGCGGTGTTCGCCCGCGCCAGCGCCGGCTCCGCCTCTCCTTCCGACAGGAAGCGCAACACCTCGCCGTCCACGCTCTGCCGCCGCAACTGGCAGCGCAGCGCGTTGACATAGGCGATCTGGCGCAGGACGATCGACCGCTTCAGGTCACGCGCCTCTTCCCCAGGCATGAAATTGCGGGCGGCGCGCGACAGGCTGCGCGAAGCATTGATCATCGCGCCCCACAGCACGCGGCCTTCCCACCAGCGCTGATAGGCTGAATTGTCGCGAAACCCCAGGAACAGCGCCAGCGCCGAACCGAACAGCGTCAGGGGCAGCGACGGCGCCCGGAACGGCAGCACGAAATAGGTGACGGTGACGACCACATCCCACACGAACAGCAGGATCAGGGGTTTCCAGACCTCGGACACGATCTGGCGCAGGCGCGGGGTGGCATCGATAATCAAGGGACGCGGCTCCGTTTATTGCGACTGCGAACGCGGTAGCACCGATCCGGTTCAACCGGCCAGTGCGCGATCACGCCAGCCGCGCCATACCTTCAGCGCCTGCACCGTCTCCGCCACGTCGTGGACGCGCAGCATCTGCACCCCCGCTTCCGCCCCCTTCAGCGCCAGCGCGATGCTGCCACCCAGCCGCGCGTCGACCGCCGCCTCGCCCGCCAGCGCGCCGATCATCCGCTTGCGGCTGGCGCCCAGCATGATCGGGCAGCCGAGACCGTGGAACGCCGCCAGCCCGTTCACCAGCGCCAGATTGTCGGCCAGCGACTTGCCGAAGCCGATGCCGGGATCGACCATGATTCGTGCCCGGCCGATCCCCGCCGCCACGACCGCGTCGATCCGCGCTTCCAGCCAGTCGAACACTTCGCCGACAACATCGGCATAGGCCACCCGGCCATGGCCGCCGCCCTTCGGATCGGGGGAGTGCATCAGCACCACCGGGCAGCCGGCCTGCGCCACCACGTCCAGCGCCCGGTCGTCCCACAGCAGCGCGGACACATCGTTGACGATGCCCGCCCCCGCCGCCAGCGCCGCCGCCATCACCCCGGCCTTGCGGGTGTCGATCGATACCAGCGCGCCACCCGCCGCCAGTCTTTCGATGGCGGGGACGATGCGCGCGATCTCATCCCCCTCCCACACCGCTGCCGCGCCGGGCCGGGTCGATTCACCACCCAGATCGACCAGCGCCGCGCCCGCCGCCAGCATCCCGACCCCGGCGGCGGTGGCCCCCGCCGGATCGTCGACATGGCGACCCCCGTCGGAGAAGCTGTCGGGCGTGACGTTCAGGATGCCCGCGACCAGCGGCTGGTCGAACCGCAGCGTCCGCGCACCGCAGGTCCAGGGCGCGCGGGGCGCAGTGATGCGGGCATGGAGCAGCGCGGCGCGATCACCGAGGGCGACCGTGTCGGCTATCCCCAGCGTCCGCCGTCCGGTGCCGTCCACCACCTCATAGGCGGCAAACCACTGCATCCCGCCCGCCAGCCGGACGACGCTGCCATCGTCGAGCCCGACCGGCGTATCGACGAAGCGGACGGGGCGGAGGTACAGGGTCAGGGCCGGTTCCTCAGGGCTGGGTCGCCAGCAGCCAGGTCTGGCGCAGCGTATCGATCGGATGGAGCTTGCCACCGGCTTCGTGGTGCCAGAACGTCCAGCCGTTGCAGGCCGGCGCCTCCTGCAACGTGGCGCCCAGCTTGTGGATCGATCCCGTCTCGCCGCCGTCGGCCAGCAGCGAGCCATCGGCGCGCACCGTCACCCGGAACCGGCGCTTCGCATCGGTCAGCACCGCGCCGGGGGTCAGATAGCCGTTCTCGACCAGCGTGCCGAACGACACACGGGGTTGCTGGCGCGGGCTCTGCATCGTGGCGAGCGCCGATTCGTCGAGCGGCAGCGCGGCGGCGATGCGTTCGCGGGCGGCGGCGACGTAGCCCGTCTCGCGCTCGATCCCGATCCAGCGGCGGCCCAGCCGCTTGGCGACCGCGCCCGTGGTGCCGGTGCCGAAGAACGGATCGAGCACCACGTCGCCCGGCTTCGTGCAGGCGAGCAGGATGCGATACAGCAGCGCTTCCGGCTTCTGGGTCGGGTGGACCTTGGTCCCGTCCTTCTTCAACCGTTCCGGGCCGCCGCAGATCGGGAATTCCCAGTCGGAACGCATCTGGAGTTCGTCGTTCAGCGTCTTCATCGAACGGTAGTTGAAGGTGTATTTTGCCTTCTCGTGCTTCGATGCCCAGATCAGCGTCTCGTGCGCGTTGGTGAAGCGGGTGCCGCGGAAATTGGGCATCGGATTGGCCTTGCGCCAGACGATGTCGTTCAGGATCCAGTAGCCCAGATCCTGCACCGCGGTGCCGACGCGGAAGATGTTGTGATAGCTGCCGATCACCCAGATCGTGCCGTCGTCCTTCAGGATGCGGTGCGCCTCCGCCAGCCAGGCCCGCGTGAACGCGTCATAGGCGGCGAAGGTGTCGAACTTGTCCCACTCGTCGGTGACGGCATCGACATGGCTGCCGTCCGGCCGGAACAGCTCGCCGCCCAGTTGCAGGTTATAGGGGGGGTCGGCGAAGACCATGTCGACCGACCTGGCCGGCAGCGCGCGCATCGCCGCGATGCAGTCCGCGATCAGGATCTGGTCGAGCGGCAATGCCGCCGGTGCCTGTACCGAGGCGGCGGCAGCGCGCGGTCGCGCGATCGTCTTGGTCAGGCCCACGTCACATCCCCTTTTTCTTGGGCCTATGGTGACGTGGCGATTGACTCCGTCAAGAGTCTTGTCGCGCCGACCCGTCAGGGCGAGTCGCCGGTGCGGGGAGGCGAGGGATGATGGCGGCATATATCTGGGGTAGTGGGCGGCTATCCTGCCGCTACCGCTTGCGATTGTGGCGGGAAAGACTCAGTCGGGCGATAACGCCCGTTCGGCCTGCGCGACCGGCGCGAAACTGCGGCGGTGAAGCGATGTGGGGCCATGGTCGCGCAGCGCGGCGAGGTGATGGCGGCAGCCATAGCCCTTGTTGGAATGCCAGTTATACTGCGGATGCGCCTCGGCATGGGCGATCATGATCCGGTCGCGGGTGTGTTTCGCGACGATCGACGCGGCGGCGATCGAACGGCTGAGCGCGTCGCCACCGACCAGCGCGGTGGCGGGATAATCCCAGCGCGGCAGGCGGTTGCCGTCGACCAGCACATGGCCGGGCGGCGTGCCGTGCGTGGCGACCAGCGCATCGACCGCCAGCGTCATCGCCTTCATCGTCGCCCAGTGGATGTTGAGCCGGTCGATCTCGTCCGCCTCGACGATGCCGATGCCGACCTGCGCGCAATCGAGCAGCCGCGCGCATAATTGCGCGCGGATCGCGGCGGACAGTTTCTTCGAATCGTCGATTCCGCGCGGCACCCCGCGCGGCGGCAGGATCACCGCCGCCGCCACCACCGGCCCGGCGAGCGGCCCGCGCCCCGCCTCGTCCACCCCGGCGACGGGGGCGGGGTAGAGGCGCTCATGGCTCAGGCCGGGCATGTCAGGGCCACCGTGCAGCTAAAGCGGCAGCATCCCAACCGTCCCGATCACTTGCGGCCAGCAGGTGGTAATAGGGGGTTGTGGCGAGCGCGTGCCCCATGGGTCCATGACCACCCCCGAGATTGGGGGCGGCCGCAAGCGCGGACTGAACATAGCTGATGGCCCGGTCGCAGGCGTCGGACAATGTCATGCCCTGTGCCAGCCCCGTGGCGATACCGCTTGCCAGTGTGCAGCCAGTGCCGTGACTGTGAACGGTATCGATACGATCGTGCGTCCACACGGTTTCGCCATCGCCTGTGATCAATCGATCCTCGATGCGGTGACCCTCGCCATGTCCGCCCTTGGCGAGCAGCGCGGCTCCGTGCGACAGCACCGCCGCCTCGCCGCCCAGCGCCGCCAGCTCGGGAAGGTTGGGCGTCACCAGCGTCGCCCGTCGCATCAGGCGGGCGAAAGCGGTGGTCGTCGCCTCATCTGCCAGTATGGCGCCGCTGGTGGCGATCATCACCGGATCGAAGACAACGGGGCAAGAGGCCACCGTCTCCAGCATATCCGCGACGGCATGGGCTATTTCAGCCGATCCGATCATCCCGATCTTGACCGCATCGATGCCCAGATCGTCGATGACGCTGCGCATCTGCGTGACGACGATGTCGACCGGCACGGGATGCACCGCCTGCACCCCCAGCGTGTTCTGCGCGGTGATCGCGGTGATCGCGGTCATCGGATGGCCGCCGAGCATCGTCACGGTGCGGATATCCGCCTGGATACCCGCACCGCCGCCCGAATCGGAACCCGCGACGATCAGGACGCGGGCGATGCCGGAACGGGGGGTCATGAGGCTCGGAAAGTCACGAAAGTCGCATCCTACAGGGGTTCCGGGTGGAAGTGGGACGTTTGGGGAAAATGGTCGATTGCCGCCTGTAGCGCAGACCGGATGTGTAGGACATTCGGGATGCCGGAAGCAGGTATGATCCCTACTGCCGCGTCGCCTTACTCTTGGCCCGGGTCGGGCGGTCGACCAGTTCACCGGCGCAATTGGGGCAGCGTTCGTCCAGTTCGTCGGCACATTCCGCACAGAAGGTGCATTCGAACGAGCAGATGAACGCGCCCGGTGCCTGTGCGGGCAGGTCGGTGGCGCAGCGTTCGCAGGCGGGCTTCATCTCCAGCATCAGACGGCCGCCCGCACGGCGTCGCAGATGCGGTCGACGAGGCGTTCGACCTGCCCGGCATCCTCGCCCTCCGCCATCACCCGGATCACCGGCTCGGTGCCGGACGCGCGGATGACGAGGCGCCCGCGCCCGGCCAGTTCCGCCTCGGCGGCGGCGATCGTCGCCTTCACCGCATCGGTGTCGAGTGGCTTGCCGCCGGCGAAGCGCACGTTCTTCAGCAATTGCGGCAGCGGTTCGAAGCGGTGCAGCACCTCGCTGGCGGGGGCGCCGGCGCGCTTCACCTCGGCGAGGATCTGGAGCGCGGCGACCAGCCCGTCGCCGGTGGTGCCGTAATCGGACAGGATGATGTGCCCCGACTGCTCGCCGCCGACATTGTAGCCGCTGGTCCGCATCTTCTCCAGCACGTGCCGGTCGCCGACCGCGGTGCGGACGAGGCCGAGGCCCTGCGCCGCCAGATGCCGCTCCAGCCCCAGATTGGACATGACCGTGGCGACGAGACCACCACCCGCCAGCTTGCCGACCCTGGCCCAGGCGGCGGCGATCGTCGCCATCAACTGGTCGCCGTCGATCACCCGGCCGCGTTCGTCGACCACGATCAGCCGGTCGGCATCGCCGTCCAGTGCGATGCCGATATCCGCACCCGCGGCGACCACCGTCTCCGCCAGCGTTTCCGGCGCGGTCGAGCCGACGCCGGCGTTGATGTTGATGCCGTCGGGCGTGACGCCGATCGGGATGATGTCCGCACCCAGTTCCCACAGGGCGGCGGGCGCGACCTTGTACGCGGCGCCGTTCGCGCAATCGATCACGATGCGCATCCCGTCGAGCCGCAGGTTTTCCGGAAAGGTCGACTTGGCGAAATGAATATAGCGGCCGGCGGCATCGTCCACCCGGCGGGCGCGGCCGATATGGTCGGACGGGGCGAGCGGGATATCGCCGTCGATCAGCGCCTCGATCGCCTCCTCCGCCTCGTCGGACAGTTTGTAGCCGTCCGGCCCGAACAGCTTGATGCCGTTGTCGGCGAAGGGATTGTGGCTGGCGGAGATCATCACGCCGATATCGGCACGCATCGACTGGGTCAGCATCGCGATCGCGGGCGTCGGCAACGGGCCGGTCATCACCACGTCCATGCCGACCGCGGTGAAGCCCGCGACCAGCGCGGATTCCAGCATATAGCCCGACAGGCGGGTGTCCTTGCCGATCACCACCCGGTGCTTGTGATCGCCGCGCAGGAACCAGGTGCCGGCCGCCATGCCGACCTTCATCGCCATCGCCGCGGTCATTACGCCGGCGTTGGTCGCCCCGCGAATTCCATCCGTGCCGAAATATTTCCTTGCCATGTCGCGGCGTTCCGTTCCGTTATCGGTTAGCGTAGCACCCATTAGCGGCAACCCCGATCAACAGCCAAGAGCGAGCATGTCGCAACCCACCCGTATCCTCCTGTCGCTGATCGCCGGCCTGCTCGGCGGCATCGCGCTGGCCGCCTGGACACCGTCCGCCGCCGACACCGCGATCCTGCTGGCCCAGCCGGTCGGCACCGCATGGCTCAACGCGTTGCAGATGACGGTGGTGCCGCTGGTCGTTTCGCTGCTGGTGACCGGCGTCGCCGCGACGGCGGAGGCGGCGCGGGCGGGGCGGATCGCGGCGCGCGCGATCCTGATGTTCGTATCGCTGCTGTTCGTGTCCGCCCTGGCCGCCGCGCTGCTGACGCCGTTGTTCCTGGACCTGGTGCCGTTGCCCGCCGAGGCGGGGGCGAGCCTGCGGGCCGCGTTGACGGGGGCGGCGCCGGTGGCGCAGGCACCGCCGATCGGCGACCTGCTGGCGCATATCGTGCCGACCAACGCGCTGGCGGCGGCGACGGCGGACGCGTTCCTGCCGCTCATCATCTTCACGCTGATCTTCGCCTTTGCGCTGACCCGGATCGACGCCGAGCGCCGTCGCCTGCTGACGACCGTGTTCGAAGCGCTGCGTGAGACGATGCTGGTCGTCATCAACTGGGTGTTGTGGCTCGCTCCGCTCGGCGTGTTCGCGCTGGCGCTGGTGGTGGGCGCGCGGGCGGGAACGGCGGCGTTCGGGGCGCTGGTCCATTACGTCGTCACCGTGTCGACGGTGGGTATCGCGGTCTCGCTGCTCGGCGCGATCCCGCTGGCGCTGCTCGGTGCGCGCATCGGCGTCGCCCGCTTCGCGCGTGCGGCGCTGCCGGCACAGGCGGTGGCGATCAGCACGCAATCCTCGCTCGCCAGCCTGCCGGCGATGCTGAAGGGGGCAGGGGCGCTGGGCGTGCCCGTGTCGACCGCCGGGCTGACGCTGCCGATCGCGGTGGCGATCTTCCGCTGGACCGGGCCGGCGATGAACCTGGCGGTGGCGATCTATGTCGCGCGCTGGTTCGGGATCGCGCTGACCCCGGGGACGATGGCGGCGGCGGTGGTGGTCGCGGCGCTGACCTCGCTCGGCTCGGTCAGCCTGCCGGGGCAGATCAGCTTCGTCAGCGCGATCGCGCCGATCGCCGCCGTGCTGGGGGTGCCGATCGCGCCATTGGGGTTGCTCGTCGCGGTGGAGACGATCCCGGACATCTTCCGCACGCTGGGCAACGTGACGATGGACCTTGGCGCCGTGGCGACCGTTTCCCGCCTTAGCCACGATCCGCTGCCGGAGGATATCTGATGAAGTACCGCACGCTCGGCCCCGATTTCGAGGTTTCCGCGCTGGGCCTCGGATGCATGCCGATGGCCGGGATCGGCAAGGGGATGTATGGTGAGGCGAACGTGGACGAGAGCATCGCGACGCTGCACCGCGCGATCGAACTGGGCGTCACGCTGTTCGACACCGCCGAAATCTATGGCCCGCTGGTCAACGAGGAACTGCTCGGCCGCGCGATCCGGGGTAAACGCGACGGCGTGGTCATCGCGACCAAATTCGGGTTCCGCTATGACGACAACGGCATGACCGGGGTCGACAGCACCCCCGACAATGTCCGCCGCGCGTGCGAGGGGTCGCTGAAGCGGCTGGGGGTGGAGACGATCGACCTGTTCTACCAGCACCGCGTCGACCCCAACGTGCCGATCGAGGACACGGTGGGCGCGATGGGCCGGCTGGTCGAGGAGGGCAAGGTCCGCCATCTCGGCCTGTCGGAGGCGGGGGTGGAGACGATCCGCCGCGCCGCCGCGACCCACCCGATCGCCGCGCTCCAGAGCGAATATTCGCTGTGGGAGCGCGACGTGGAGGAGGCGATCCTGCCGGCGTGCCGCGAACTGGACATCGGCTTCGTGCCGTACAGCCCGCTGGGGCGCGGGTTCCTGACCGGGCAGATCACCAGCCGCGACGACCTGCCCGAGGGCGATTACCGTCGCAACGACCCCCGCTATTCGGACGAGAATTTCGCGCGCAACATGGCGATGGTGGACGTGGTGAAGGACATCGCCGCCGCCCACGACGCCAGCCCGGCGCAGGTCGCGCTGGCATGGCTGCTGGCGCAAGGCGACGACATCGTCCCGATCCCCGGATCGAAGCGCCGCGTGACGCTGGAGGACAGCATGAAGGCGGTCGACGTGGCGCTGACCGCCGACGATCTCGCCGCGCTGGATGCCGCCGCGCCGCGCGGGGGGACGGCGGGGCCACGATATGGCGAGCGGGCGATGGCGATGACGCGGCTGTAGGGCTGGCCTGCTCCACGCCGTCATTGCGAGCGTAGCGAAGCAATCCAGGGCCCGGTGCGCGACGCCCCGGATTGCCTCGCTACGCTCGCAACGACGGGATAGTTGGCCTTACGCTACCGCCGCGACGTCTGTTCGCCGCGCGTATCGAGCCCCGCCGCCGCCGGTTCGGCCAGCACCGCGTCGCCCGCCATGGCGTGGTCGACATCCCTGCCCAGCGTGTCGAGGTGCATCAGCTTCGTCACCGGCCGCGCCAGCAGCAGCACGACGATGCCGATCGCGATCGCGAACCAGCCGCACCGGGCATAGACCTCCAGCACCTGTGCCGGGCCGGCACCCTCGCCGCCGGTCGCCTGCGCGATCAGGCCGGCGAGGAAGTTGCCGGCGGCGGTCGACAGGAACCACGTACCCATCATCAGCCCGGTCATCTGCGGGATCGACAGCCGCGTCATTGATGACAGGCCCACGGGCGAGAAGCACAATTCGCCGATCGAATGCAGCATGTAGAGCAGGATGACGAAGATCGCCGGAGTCAGCCCCTGCGCGGGGGCACCCCAGTTCAGCACGAAGAAGCCCGCACCGATCAGGATCAGGCCGATCCCGAACTTGAACGGCGCACTCGGCTCCCGCCCGGCCCGCGCCAGCTTGACCCACAGCGCACCGAACAACGGCGCCAGCGTGATGATGAAGAACGGATTGACCGACTGGAACACCGTGGCCGGGATCGTCCACCCCAGGATCGTGCGATCGACCTGCTGGTCGGTATAGACGTTGAGCGAGGAGCCGGTCTGTTCGAACAGCGCCCAGAACAACGGGCATAAAGCGATCAGGAACAGCGCGGCGAAGATGCGATCGCGATCCTCGCGCGGCAGCTTCACCACCGCCGTCCACAGGATATAGCCGATCGTCACCAGCGCGGCGAGGACCAGCGCGGTGCCGACCACGCCCTGGCTGCGCACCAGCCACCACGACACCGCCACGCACACGAGCGCGCCGGCATAGATCGCCCATTCGCGCGACAGGCCGACCGGGCTGCGTCCCGCCAGTCGCTCGACCGAGGGCGGGGCGCCGACGCCGTGCAGGGCGGGGCGGCCCAGCACGAACGCCACCAGCCCAAGTGCCATGCCGATCCCGGCGGCGCCGAAGCCCCAGGACCAGCCCACCGTCTCGCCCAGCACGCCGACGACGATCGGCCCGGCGAACGCGCCGGTGTTGATCCCCATGTAGAAGATCGAAAAGGCACCGTCGCGCCGCAGGTCGTCGCGGCGGTAGAGCTGGCCGACCAGCACCGAGATGTTCGCTTTCAGGAACCCGGTGCCGACGATGATGAAGGCGAGGCCGGCATAGAAACCTTCCAGCGCGGTGCCGTGGACGCCCACCGGCCCCTCGACCAGCGCGATCAGCAGATGGCCGATGGTGATGAGCACGCCGCCCGCCAGCACCGCCTTGCGTGCGCCCAGATACCGGTCGGCGATCCAGCCGCCCAGGATCGGGGTGATGTACACCATCGACGTATAGGCGCCGTACACCGCATAGGCGGGCTGTTCGGTGAACAGCAGGTGCTTGGTCAGGTAGAACACCAGGATGGCGCGCATCCCGTAATAGGAAAAGCGTTCCCACAACTCGGCGAAGAACAGCAGGTACAGGCCGCGCGGATGCCCGAAAAACGTCTTCGCATGGGGCGGCACCCCGCCGCCCTGCATCACTGTCGCCATATGTCTCATGCTCTCCGCTTCGCTTGGGGGCGACCCTAGCGGCATCGGGGCGGGTGTAAAGTTGCGCGGGCATCGCCATGTGGGCGGGGATGCTGAACGACCGCTCCACCCCCGCCGCCTTCCTCGCCACCCGCCGTTCCGGCAAGCCGCGCGACCTGGTCGCGCCGGGACCGGACGCCGACGAACTGACGGATATGCTGACGATCGCGGCGCGGACCCCGGATCACGGCAAGATCGCGCCGTGGCGGTTCGTGGTGGTGGCCCCCGAACGACGCGCCGCGCTCGCCACGCTGCTGACCGAGGCGTGTCGGTCGGAAAAGCCGGGCGCATCGGCGGGCGAGATCGCCGGGCTGGAACAGTTCGCGCATCAGGCCCCGACCCTGGTCGTGGTGTTGTCGAGCCCGCGCGTCGACAGCCCGATCCCGGTGTGGGAACAGGAATTGTCGGCGGGGGCGGCGTGCATGAACCTGCTCCATGCCGCGCACGCCGCCGGCTATGCGGCGGGATGGCTGACCGGCTGGGCGGCGTTCAGCGAGACGGTGCTGGGTGCATTTGGGGCTGCGTCTGAACGCATCGTCGGCTTCGTCTTCATCGGCACGCCGTCGCGCCCGCTCGACGAACGCCCGCGTCCCGCAATCGATCGCATCGTCTCGCACTGGTGAGTCGACATCCGCGACCGATGGTGTACTACCAGAGCATGACAGCGTTGAGCAACGAGGACAGCCCGGTCTATCTCCGCCTGCGCGGCGCGATCGCGGCCGGCATCCTGCGCGGCGTGTACCGGGCGGGTGACCAGTTGCCCTCCGTCCGTGCCTTTGCCGCCGAACACGGCGCCAACCCGCTGACCGTCGCCAAGGCGTATCAGGGGTTTCAGGACGACGGCTATGTAGAGGTGCGGCGCGGCGTCGGCATGTTCGTGCTGCCCGGTGCCGCCGACCGGCTGCGCGCCGCCGAACAGGATGCATTCCGGCGCGTGCAATGGCCGCGCATCGTGGAGGCGGTCGATCTGCTGGGGCTGGACTGGGACGACCTGCTGGCGCGCGAACGGGTCTGACCGCACGGCCGGTGTGCGGCGTCGTCAGCCGGAACAGGACGACATCGGCCCGACGCACTCCGTCATTGCTTCACTACGCTTGCGATGACGACAGGGCAGGTTTCACGTCACCCTGCGCTGGCAACGGGCCGCCCGGTCAGAACAACCCCAGCGCCGCGACCTCCTGTTCGTCCAGCGCGATACCGAACATCAGGCCCAGCCGCATCCGGTAGACGCGCGGATCGGTGATCGTGCCGGCGCTGTCCTTGCCTGCGGCATGACGGCGATAGGCGGTGTCGGTCAGCGTAGCGAAGCCATGCGGCAGGATGATGCTGACGATGCGGTGCAGGCGGAACCGGCTGGCCGGCGCGGTGGCAGACCAGAAATTGCCCATCGCCAGATCGCTGTCATGTGCCGTCGCCAGCGTGAAGCTGTACTGCACCTGCCAGCCGTCATGCCCGCCGCGGCCATCGGTGGTGGCGGCGGGGCCGTGGCGTTCCAGCGTCCAGCCATGGGCGGCACCGTGGCGCAGGCGGAAACGCGCGCCATCGGGCGCCTCCGCCTCCGCGCCGTCGACCAGCGGCATGACCGGGGCATAGCTGCCGCCGAAGCCGGGATCGGCGACCCAGTCCTGCCCCGCCACGCTGACGAGGCTGAAGGTGTGGGTCAGCGGCGGGACAGTATCGCCGACCCCCAGCCACACCCGCGCCAGCAGCGGGCGATGGTCGAACCCCAGCGCGGTCAGCGCATCGCCGAACAGCCGGTTCTGTTCGAAGCAATAGCCGCCGCGCCGCGCCGTGACGAGCTTGGCGAACACCGACGCGCTGTCGATCGCGATGCCGCGACCAAGGATCACGTCCAGATTCTCGAACGGGATCGCCAGCCGGTGCGCGTGCTGGAGGCGGGCGAGGCCGGCGGCATCGGGCGTGGGCCGCGCGGGCATATCGATACGGGCGAGATAGGCGTCTAGGTCGAACATGACGGGGTATGTAGCGTATGATCGCGGGAAATCGATGCCGTCGTCAGGGTGGCATCGACTTGGCCGGTCGGCATTTACGTAAGAATGCTCATGCCTACTTACCTGCCTCCCCGGCGGAGGCCGGGGTCCAGTTGGGAAGGCCGTGGTGGGTTATCACGACGTTTCACCCAACTGGGCCGCGGCCTCCGCCGGGGAAGTGGGAGAAGTCTGGCAAAGGCTTTGCCGGGACAGTGCCTGAGGAACCCCGCTACGCCGCGAACGCCGCCGCCGGCACCGCGTACAGCACGTCCGCGCTCGCCATCGCCGCCGCGCGCAGGCCGAGCGCCTCGGGCACGATCTGGTCGAGATAGAAACGCACCGCCGCGCGCTTCATCGCCATGAACGGCGCATCGCCCGTGGCCGCACGCCCCTGCCGCTCCATCAGCCAGCCGCAGGTCGCGACCGACAGCATCGTAAGGAACGGATAGCTGCCCGCCAGCCGATCGTCATGGCCGGCGGCGGCAAGGTGGGTGCCGACCCGCTCGCATGCCGATACCAGCTCGATCAGGTCGGGATGTTCCGCCTCCGCCCGGATGTCCGCGATCAGCGCGGCGAAGGCGCTGCCGCCGCCGAGACCCAGCTTGCGGCCGACCAGATCGGCGGCCTGGATACCGTTGGTGCCTTCGTAGATCGGGGTGATGCGGGCATCGCGGAAATACTGCGCGGCGCCCGTCTCCTCGACATAGCCCATGCCGCCATGCACCTGGATGCCGAGGCTGGCGATCTCGTTGCCGATATCGGTGCCGTGGGCCTTGGCCAGCGGTGTGACGAGTTCGAGCCGGTCGCGCGCACCTGCCTCGTTCAGGCCCGCCCGGTCGACCTGCCCGGCCGCATAATAGACCAGCGCGCGGGCTCCTTGCGTCTGCGCCTTCATCCGCAACAACATCCGGCGGACATCGGGATGTTCGACGATCGCGACGGATTCACGGCTGTTCGCGCCGGCGCGGGGGGATTGCACGCGGTCCAGCGCATAGGCGACCGCGCGCTGCGTCGCGCCTTCGGCCACCTGCACGCCCTGCAGGCCGACGTTCAGCCGGGCATTGTTCATCATCGTGAACATCGCGCGCATCCCGCCATGTTCTGGACCGATCAGTTCGCCGATGCAGTCACCGTCGTCGCCGAACGACAGCACGCAGGTGGGCGAGGCGTGGAGGCCCATCTTGTGTTCGATCGACACCACCCGCACATCGTTGAAGTCGCCCGGGTTCCCGGCCGCATCCAGCCGGTATTTGGGGACGAGGAACAAGGATATGCCCCGCGTGCCCGGCGGCGCATCGGGGGTGCGGGCCAGCACGAGGTGGACGATGTTGGGCGCCATGTCGTGATCGCCGAACGAGATATAGATCTTCGTGCCCTTCACGCTCCATGTGCCGTCGCCACGCGGGGTGGCAGTGGCGCGCAGCGCGCCGACATCGCTGCCCGCCTGCGGTTCGGTCAGGTTCATCGTGCCGGTCCATTCGCCGGTCGACAGGTGGGGCAGATACGCCGCCTGCTGTTCGGGGCTGCCGTGATGCTGCAACGCTTCGATCGCGCCGACCGTCAGCGTCGGGCACAGCGCGAAGCCCATATTGGCGGCCCCCAGCGTATCCAGCACCGCGGTCTGGAGTGCGAAGGGCAGGCCCTGTCCGCCCCATGCCTCCGGTGCGCCGATCGTGCCCCAGCCGCCATCGACATAATCGCGATAGGCCCGCGCGAAGCCATCGGGCATCCGCACCCCCTCCGGGGTCCAGCGCGCACCGACCGTATCGCCGATCCGGGCGAGCGGCGCCCATTCGCCCGCCGCGAACTGGCCGACGCCTTCGAGTACCGCCTCCACCACGTCGTCGCTGGCGGCGGCGAAGCGATCGGTGGCGGCGAGTTCGGGCAACCGGACGACGGTGTCGAGCACGAACCGCTGTTCGGCGACGGGGGGCACGAAGGTCATGGTCTCTCCTGCTTTTCGCCCTCTATAGGGGGTCAATCATGCCGTCGCCAAACGCCCCCTCCACATCGGTTGTCCGCCCCTACGGCAAGGCCGCGATCGATGCGGCGGCGGCGGTGATTCGCCGCGGCGGGATCGTCGCGGTGCCGACCGAGACGGTGTACGGGCTCGCGGCGGATGCCGGTGATGCCGACGCGGTGGCGCGCATCTATGCGGCGAAGGGGCGGCCGTCGTTCAATCCGCTGATCGTCCATGTCGCCTCGCTGACGGCGGCGGCGGAACTGGCGATGTTCGATGCGGATGCGCGGGCGCTGGCGGCGGCGTTCTGGCCGGGTCCGCTGACGCTGGTGCTGTCGATCCGGGCGGGCGCGCCGATCGCGTCGCTGGTGACGGCGGGGCTGGATACGGTGGCGCTGCGGGTGCCCGCGCACCGGGCGATGCAGGCGCTGATCGCGGCGGCCGGGCGACCGCTCGCCGCGCCTTCCGCCAATCGCAGCAACGGGTTGAGCCCGACCACCGCCGCGCATGTCGTCGCCAGTCTGGGCGATGCTGCGGGGCTGGTGGTCGACGACGGCCCGTGCGCGGCGGGGGTGGAATCGACGATCGTGGCGGGGCGGCGCATCCTGCGGCCGGGGCCGATCCCGGCGGCGGCGATCGCGGCGCTGTTGCCGGGCGGACTGGACGAGACGCCGGTCGTCGGCGGACCGGTGACGGCGCCGGGACAACTGGCGACACATTACGCACCCGCCAAGCCGCTGCGACTGGATGCGACGATCGCGGCGGCGGACGAATGGCTGATCGGGTTCGGCGCGGTGGCGGGCAACGCGACCCTGTCCGCACGGGGCGATCCGGTGGAGGCGGCGGCGAACCTGTTCGCCGCGCTACACCTCGCCGATGCCTCGCCCGCGCGTGCGATCGCGGTGGCGCCGATCCCGGCGGCGGGGATCGGCGCGGCGATCAACGACCGGCTGGCACGCGCGGCGAGCCGGTAGGGCGGGGTGGTATGGGACTCCGCCTGTTTCTTCCCGATCCCGTCATTGCGAGCGTAGCGAAGCAATCCAGGGCGTCGCGTGCCGGGCTCTGGATTGCTTCGCTACGCTCGCAATGACGAATGGGTCAGGCCCGGGTCATCTAGGTCCAGCCAACAGTTCCCGGCCGTCAGACCTCGCGGCGGGCGCGCAGTTCGTCGCGGATTTCGCGCAGCAGCGCGACATCGGTCGGCTCGGCGGCGGGGACGGCGGCGGCCTTGTCCTTCTCGCGCTCGAACACGGTGGTCGCGCGGTTCACGGCGCGGACGACCATGAAGATGATGAATGACACGATCAGGAAATTGACCGCGACGGTGATGAACTCACCGTAGCCGAGCAGCGGCACGCCCGCCTTTTTCAGGGCGGCATAGTCGCTCGATCCCTGCAACGCGGCGGGCACCGGCCCCATCGTGACGAAGTAGCTGGAGAAATCGAGGCCGCCGAAAATCTTGCCGATGATCGGCATCAGGATGTCGTCGGTCAGCGAGGTGACGATCCGCCCGAACGCGGCGCCGATGATGACCGCCACCGCCAGGTCGAGCACGTTGCCGCGCGCGATGAACGCCTGGAATTCCTTGAGCATGACCGTCGCCTTCGTTCGTTGATAGCGGGTGTAAGGCTAGGGCACGATTGCCTATTCGCCAAGCCATCCCCGTGTCGTATGGGTGCGACCCAGATCATCAGGAGGCTCCATGCACCGCCCGTTCGTTCCCGTCGCTGCCGTGCTGGCGCTGTCCCTTGCCGGATGCGGCGTCAATTCGGTGCCGACCGCCGAGGAGAATGCCAAGGCGCGCTGGGCCGATGTCCAGAACGAATATCAGCGCCGCGCCGACCTGATCCCCAATCTGGTCGCGACGGTGAAGGCCGCCGGCGCGCAGGAAAAGGCGATCCTGGTCGAGGTGACGCAGGCCCGCGCCAGCGCGTCGCAGGTCCGCGTATCGCCCGACCAGCTGGGCGATCCGGCGCAGGTCGCGCAGTTCGCCCGTGCGCAGGGCGCGGTGACGATGTCGTTGCAGCGGTTGCAGGAGGCCTATCCGGAACTGCGCTCGCAGGGGAACTACACCACGCTGATGAGCCAGCTGGAGGGGGCGGAGAACCGCATCACCATCGCCCGGCGCGACTATAATCAGGCGGTGCAGGACTATAATACCCGCATCCGCACCTTCCCCGACGCGATCGGGGCGCGCATCTTCTATGGCGCCAAGCCGCTGACCCCGTTCGAGGCGGTGACGCCGGGGGCAGAGACCGCGCCGATCGTCAATTTCGGGAATGCGAGCTGACCCGGGGATACGCGATGGGCCTGCATCCGCTCCGCTGGCTGGCCGCGCTGTTGCTGCTGGTCAGCGCGGGCGGGGCGATGGCGCAGACGTTTCCGGCGCTGTCGGGGCGCGTCGTCGACGGTGCGTCGATCCTGTCGCCGGCGCAGGTGCAGGAACTGACGCAGTTGTCAGAACAGGTCGAACAGGCGTCGTCCCGCCAGTTCGTGGTCGCGACGGTACCCGACCTGCAGGGCTATCCGATCGAGGATTACGGCTATCGGCTGGGCCGCGCGTGGAAGATCGGGCAGGGCGAGGCGAACAACGGCGTCATCCTGCTGGTCGCGCCCAAGGAGCGGAAGGTGCGGATCGAGGTCGGTTACGGGCTGGAACCGATCGTCACCGACGCACTGGCCAGCGTGATCGTGAACCAGACGATCCTGCCCCGGTTCCGCGCCGGCGACATGGGCGGTGGCATCGTCGCGGGGGCGCAGGCGATCGGCGAGCAACTGAAACTGCCGCTGGAGGCGGCGGAACAGCGCGCGCGCGAGCAGACCAGGGCCGCTGCCGGCACCCGCCGTGCGGATAACGATAATGGTGACATCGGGGTCGCGATCTTCTGGGCGGTGGTGATCGTGTTCATCGTGCTGCCGCTGATCGTCAGTCGCGCGAAGGGCCGTCGGTTTCGCGGCGGTGCCGCACCGGTGGTGATCTGGGGCCCGGGGCTGGGGGGCGGCTGGGGCGGCGGTGATGGCGGCGGCGGCGGCGGTTGGGGCGGCGGCGGTGGCTTCTCCGGTGGCGGCGGTTCGTTCGGGGGCGGTGGCGCCTCGGGCGGCTGGTGATGGCGACGCTGCATCTCGACAAGGCCGGGCGCGACGCGGTGGCGGCCGCGGTGGCACGAGCGGAGGCGATGACCGATGGTGAGATCGTCACCGTGCTGGCCGAACGTTCCGATGCCTATCACGACGTGGCGCTGCATTACGCGGTGGCGGCGATGCTGCTGGTCACGGCCGTCGCGGCGATCCATCCCGCCTTGTTGCCGACCGGTGACGACGGCTGGGGCGGGGCGGGGATGGAGCGCGCGCTGTTCGCGCTGCTGGTCGCACAGACGATCGCCTTCCTGGTCGTGCGGTTCGCGCTGGCGTGGCGGCCGCTGCGACTGGTGCTGACCCCGCGCGCCACCAAGGCGCGGCGGGTGCGGCGGCAGGCGGTGCGTGCCTATCGGCTGGGTGCCGATCGCCGCACCGCGACGCGCGAGGCGGTGTTGCTGTACCTGTCGCTCGACGAGCATCTGGCCGAGATCGTCGCGGACGAGCAGGTTCACCGCCGCGTCCCGCCCGAGGCATGGGGCGATGCGATGGCGGCCCTGGTCGATCAGGTGCGCGCCGGCCATCCTGCCGCCGGGCTGGTCGCCGCGATCGAGCGGATCGGCACGGTGCTGGCCGACCATGTTCCCAAGACGGAGAGCGACGTGAACGAACTGCCCGACCGGTTGATCGAACTGTGACCATGGAGACGATGTGGGAGGGCCGCTTCCTCGCGGTCCGCAAGCAGGGCAACTGGGAGTATGCCGAACGGCAGGGGGAGATCGGGGCGGCGGTGATCGTCGCCACCGATCCCGATGGACGGCTGGTGCTGGTCGAGCAATATCGCGTGCCGATCGGCCGCAACTGCATCGAGCTGCCCGCCGGGCTGGTCGGCGATGAAACCGCGGGTGAGGCGGTGATCGATGGCGCGCGGCGCGAACTGGAGGAGGAAACCGGCTACCGTGCCGGGCGGATCGAGGATTGCGGGCTGTTCTATTCCTCGCCCGGCATGACCTCCGAATGTTTCACGATCGTCCGCGCGACCGATCTGGTCCGGGTGGGCGAGGGTGGCGGCACGGCGGAGGAGGGGATTACCGTCCACCACGTGATGCCCGCCGACGTGCCGCGCTTTATCGCGGAACGTCGCGCGGCGGGGCTGGGGATCGATGCGAAGATCCTGCTGCTGCTGGATATCGCGACGGTGGGACGCAGTATGTAAATCCTCCGTCATTGCGAGCGTAGCGAAGCCATCCAGTGCGTCATGCGCGGCGGCTGGATTGCTTCGCTGCGCTCGCAATGACGATGTGAAGGATCACGCTGCCGCCAGCGTCTCCGCCGTGGCATCGGCCAGACTGGTGCCGTCGAGGATACGGGCGGTTTCGTCGCGCACCCGCATCATCGCGTGGCGGATCGCGCAGTCCGCCTCGCTCTTGCAGTCGGTGCAGCGGCGATAGGCGGTGCGGCTGACGCAGGGGACCAGCGCCAGCGGCCCCTCGATCACGCGGATGATGTCGCCCAGCGAGATCAGGTGCGCCGGCCGCCCCAGCACGTAACCGCCCAGCTTGCCACGAAAACTGTCGACCAGCCGCGCATCGCGCAGATCGGCGAGGATCAGTTCGAGGAACTTGCGCGGGACATTCGCCTCCGCCGCGATCCGGGTCATCGGCGTGGGCGATGTGCCGGTAGGGGCGGTGGCGAGGAACAGCATCGCGCGGAGGCCATAGCGGGAACGCTGGGTCAACATGATGGGGTGCCCTATGCACCCGCATTGTGGCGAGCGAAAGGCGTTTGCACGCAGGGACATGACGCCCTATATCGCTCTGGTCGGGTTCTACCCGGCTATGGCGATAAACTGCGGCGTAGACTAGGCGCAGCGGACCCGGGGGCGGTACCCGGCGGCTCCACCACTACCGGCTCGCAAGGGGCGGTAATGACGGGGCCGAACTAGGATCGACGTGTGTTGAAAGGCGCTGTTTTCGCTCGGAATGGGACCACCGTAACGGCCCATTACACAAGTGCCAACGATAACGAAGCACTCGCGATTGCGGCGTAACTGAGGGCCTCACGGCCTAAGGTTAATCCAAAATAGCGCGGTTGGACCGCACCGGGCAACAGAAGCGGAATCCAGCGGTACGGGGGGCACCGGGCAACAGAAGCTCCCCACTTTCACCGATCGATGGTTACACCTGCGCGGTCACAGGCAGTCGGATGGTCGCCTGCGGCCGTGCCGGCAGCCGGCCGTTGAGCAACAATGCCGTGAACCGCGATCGTTCGACGATGTGGACATGGGCGATGTACGACATCGCACCCCCGACGATCACCGACGCAGCCCATTCCACCAGCGGATGCCAATGCCATGGCAGGACCATGACCTTCAGCGCCGCGATGATCGGATAGTGGAGGATGTACATGGTGAGCGAGGCATCGCTCAATCGTCGCAGCAATGGTGGGACATGGCGGATCGCGCTCGCCGATCGCAGGATCAGCGCGGCGGCGGCGGGTGGGCACCATGCGGCGCTGGCGGCGAGCAACAGATCGTCGATCGATCCGGCCAGCGTGGCGGCGACCTCCAGCCGCAGGATCGATCGCCACAGCAGGTGCGCGACGACGGTGCCGATCAGGACGAGCATCGGCATCCGCACCCGGGCGATCAATATCCGGCGCAACGTCGGTATCCGCGCCGCGGCCAGCCCCAGCAGGAACACCGGGGTATAACCGATCATCAGCGGCACCTGCCGCATCAGCGACGCGACCGGCCCCGTCAGACCGGCCAGCATCCTGAGCGTCGCGATCGTCAACACGAACGAGGCGGTGCCGGTGCCCAGCAGGACGATCGACTGCCGCACCCGTGCCACGGGTGAGCGTTGCTCGACATAGCGAAACACCGGCCAATGGCGATCGGCCCGGTGGACGAGATAGGCCAGCAGCGAATAGGCGATCAACGTCATCATGAACCACAGATGGTACATGCTGAACGGCGGCACCGACGCGGGCGACCGGATCGTCGTCAGCGCCCCGATGGCCGGGCAGATCACCAGCAGCGCGAAAACGGTCGGAATGCCCAGTTGCAGCAATCGCCGACGCAGCCATGCGTGCGGGGAGGGGTGCCGCATCAGCGCGAACCCGCTAAGCAGCCCCGCGATCATGAAGAACGTACCCATCCGGAACGATCCGGAGACGATGTTGATCGCGACGAAGGGCGGATAATCCTCCCGCCCCATCGTGGCATGGAGCAACAGGCCGCCCAGCATCAGGATTGCGCGCCAGGCATACAGACCCTCGATCCGTTCCGCCGCCTGACCCGGCATATCAGCGGCGACCGGCGATCGTCCGGCACCGCGCCATGGCATCGGCGGGCAGGATATGAGCCAGTGCGGGCCGCAGCCGTGCCGTCCAGCGGGCATAGCCGATCGCGTTCATGTGGATGCCGTCGGCGATGTAGAAGGGGCCGGGGCGGCCGTTCACCAGCATCGACGACTGGATGTCGACGACATGAAGATCGTCGCGCACGGCCGCCAGCCGGCGTAGCCCGTCGTTGAACACGATCTGTTGCGGTCGTTCGGACCAGCGGGACGGGCTGGGCTTCAGCGAGATGGCGATCACGGGCAGCGGCCCATAGCGACGGGTCTTGAGCGTCAGGAAACGGTCGAGTGACGTCAGGGCCTGCGCGCCTGTGGCACCGCCGTCGATATCGTTTTCGCCACCGTAGAACACGATGGCGGCGGGCGGCGGGCCCGGCGGCTCGTTGGTCAGCCAGTCGGTGATCTGCGGGATGATCGCACCGTTGACGCCGCGATTATGCGCATCCCATGGTGCCATGTCCGCTGCCAGCGTCGACCATTTGAAGATCGTCGAACTGCCGATGAACCACAGGCTGCACGCATCGGTGCGTCGTTCGGCATCCGGCAGCGGCGCGGTTGCCCGGCGATGGTCGGTATAGGCCCGGGCCAGGACCAGATACGCACCGACGACGATGACGAACACCGCGCCCATCGTCGCGATGAATCGTATCCGGCTGCGCAGCGTGGGGGAAGGATCGGGATGGGCGGGCACGTATCATCCGTGTCGTGGCGAAACGACGTCCTGCTGGCCCGGACAGGGTTAGAACGGGATTAAGAGCCCATGAAAAAAGGGGCCCGGTTGCCCGGACCCCTTCTAGCATTCCGTCCGGAGACGAAAGGATCAGTCGCGATCGTTCGTCAGGAACGCCGGCGCGAATTCGGGCGCGGGGCCGTCCTCGTTGCCGCCGCCACGGGGAGCGCGGTCGCCGCCCTCGGCGCGGGGGCCGCGGTCGCCGCGGTCGCGGCGCGGGCCGCCACGGCCTTCGCCACCGCCGCCGCGCGGACCACGGCCACCGCCGTCACGCCCGCCATCACGCCCACCGTCACGGTCGCCACCGCCGCTGCGCGGACCACGCGGACCACGGTCGCCGCCTTCGCGAGGCTCGCGGGCGGGACGGGTGTCCTCCAGCTCGGCACCGGTTTCCTGATCGACGACGCGCATCGACAGGCGCACCTTGCCGCGCGGATCGATCTCGAGAACCTTGACCTTCACGGCCTGGCCCTCGGACAGCGCGTCCGACACCTTCTCGACCCGCTCGTTCTTGATCTCCGAGACGTGGACGAGACCGTCCTTGCCGCCCATGAAGTTCACGAACGCGCCGAAATCGACCAGATTGACGACCTTGCCGTCATAGACCTTGCCGACTTCCGCTTCCTCGACGAGGCCCTTGATCCACTTGACCGCCGCATCGATCTGCGCCGGATCGGACGAGGAGACCTTGATGACGCCCTCGTCGTCGATGTCGACCTTGGCGCCGGTCTGCGCGACGATCTCGCGGATCACCTTGCCGCCGGTGCCGATGACTTCACGGATCTTCGACTTGTCGATCGTGAAGGTCTCGATGCGCGGTGCGTGCGCCGACAGTTCCGAACGGGTCGAGTCGAGCGCCTTGGCCATTTCGCCCAGGATGTGCGCGCGGCCCTCATGCGCCTGTGCCAGCGCGACCTTCATGATCTCCTCGGTGATGCCGGCGATCTTGATGTCCATCTGAAGGCTGGTGATGCCCTCGCTGGTGCCCGCGACCTTGAAGTCCATGTCGCCGAGGTGATCCTCGTCGCCCAGGATGTCGGACAGGACGGCGAAGTCCTTGCCCTCCAGGATCAGGCCCATCGCGATGCCCGACACGGGGCGCTTGATCGGCACGCCCGCATCCATCAGCGCTAGGCTGCCGCCACAGACGGTGGCCATCGACGACGAGCCGTTCGACTCGGTGATGTCCGACGTCACGCGGATCGTGTACGGAAACTCCTCCTTGGTCGGCAGCACGGCGTGCAGCGCACGCCACGCCAGCTTGCCATGGCCGACATCGCGACGGCTGGGCGCACCGAAGCGACCGACTTCGCCGACCGAATAGGGCGGGAAGTTATAGTGCAGCATGAAGTGCTGATACGACAGGCCGTTCAGCCCATCGATCATCTGCTCCGCATCGCGGGTGCCCAGCGTGGTGGTCGCGATGGTCTGCGTCTCGCCACGGGTGAACAGCGCCGAACCGTGCGCGCGCGGCAGGAAGTGGACTTCCGCGGCGATCGGACGGACCGTCTTGGTGTCGCGGCCGTCGATGCGGCGGCCGGTCTTCAGGATCGCGGTGCGGACGATCTCCGCCTCCAGCTTCTTCACCAGCTTCAGCGCGGCGAGATAGCCCTGCGGATCGCCGTCCTTCAGGTCGGCCATGCCGTCGCGCGCCTTGGCGCGGGCCTCGTTGATCGCGGTCTGGCGCTGCTGCTTGTCGGTCAGCTTGTAGGCCGCCTCCATGTCCTTGCCGATCAGCTTCTTCAGCTTGGCCTTCACCTCGGCCTTGTCGGCCTGGACCTTGAGTTCCCAAGGCTCCTTGGCGGCCTGCTCGGCCAGTTCGATGATCGCGTTGATGATGTCCTGCGACGCCTTGTGCGCGAACATCACCGCGCCCAGCATCACGTCCTCGGACAGCTCCTTGGCTTCCGATTCGACCATCATCACCGCGTCGTGCGTCGCGGCGACCATCAGGTCCAGCTCGCCGGCGGCGACCTGCGAATCGGACGGGTTCAGGATGTATTCGCCATCCTGATAACCGACGCGCGCGGCACCGATCGGGCCCATGAAGGGCACGCCCGACAGCGTCATCGCGGCCGAGGCGGCGATCATCGCCAGCAGATCGGGCTCGTTTTCGCCGTCATACGACATCACTTGCGCGATGCAGTTGATCTCGTTGTAGAAACCTTCGGGGAACAGCGGGCGCAGCGGGCGATCGATCAGGCGGCTGACCAGCGTCTCACGCTCGGTCGCGCCACGCTCGCGCTTGAAGAAGCCACCCGGGATACGGCCGGCGGCGGAGAACTTCTCCTGATAGTGAACGGTCAGCGGGAAGAAATCCTGCCCTTCCTTCACGGTCTTGGCGGCGGTCACCGCGCACAGCACCACCGTTTCGCCCAGCGTCGCGAGCACCGCGCCATCGGCCTGGCGGGCAACGCGGCCCGTTTCCAGCGTCAGGGTCTTGCCGCCCCACTGGATTTCCACCTTCTTGGTATCGAACATATGTTTTCCTTCACTCCGGCGGGCAAATCCCGGCCGGGGCCTGTCTGCGGGCTAAGCCGGCCCGCGGCGGTGTGGGGCGAGTTGTCGCCCCGTGGTGCCCGCACGCCGGATTGCGTGGGGGCAGATACGAGAAGGGCGCCGCTGCCGGCGCCCTTCCGTGTTACTTGCGAAGACCCAGCTTCGCGATCAGGTCCAGATAACGCTGGCCGTCCTTGTGCCGGAGATAATCCAGCAGTGACCGGCGCTTGTTGACCATCATCAGCAGCCCGCGGCGCGAATGATTGTCCTTCTTGTGACCCTTGAAATGCTCGGTGAGGTTGCGGATACGCTCGGTCAGGATCGCGACCTGCACTTCGGGCGAACCGGTGTCGCCGTCGATGCGGGCGTGTTCCTTGATCAGCGCTTCCTTGCGCTCTGCCGTGATCGTCATGATTCTTCCTTCGACATCGTCAGGTTGAAGCCCCTGACGACGCGGACCTCGCCTGCGATGACATCGACCAGCGCCACGGGGACGTCGTCGAGCATCGCAAAGGCCGCGCCATCGGTGGCTGCGATCCCGGCCAGTACACGCCCCTGACGGAGCGCCCCTGCCTGGTCGGGGGTGAGGGGGAAAGCCGGGATGTCGTCCAGCCCCGCCCTCAGCGGCAGGAGTATGCCTTCAAGGGCGCGCGACTGCCCCAATTCGGCCAGTTTGTCCAGCGTTATCGCTGGCTCCAGCCCGAACGGCCCCGCCCTGATCCGCCGCAGCATGACCACATGGCCGACCGTGCCGAGCGCCAGCGCGATGTCGCGCGCCAGGCTGCGGATATAGGTGCCCTTCGACACATGGGCGACGAGGGTGAGGTCATCGCCCATGGGATCGTCCGGCGACACCCGCAGATCGTGGATCGTCACCGCGCGGCTCTTCAGCTCCACCGTCTCGCCCGCGCGCGCCAGATCATAGGCGCGCTCGCCGTCCACCTTCAGCGCGGAATAGGCGGGGGGCACCTGATCGATCGCACCGGTGAAGTGCGGCAGCACCGCCGCCACCGCCGCCATGGTCGGCCGGACCGGCGATGTGGCGATCACCTGTCCTTCCCGGTCCAGCGTATCCGTCTGTTCGCCGAAGCGGATCGTGAAGGCGTAGATCTTGTCGCCGTCGAGCAGGCGGCCGGCCAGCTTCGTCGCCTCACCGACCGCGATCGGCAGCACCCCGGTCGCCAGCGGATCGAGCGTGCCGCCATGCCCGACCTTGAACTTGCCATAGCCGCCGTTGCGCAGCGCGCGCTTGACCGCGGACACGGCCTGGGTCGAGCCTAGGCCAAGGGGTTTGTCGATGATGATCCAGCCATGCATCGGCGCGCGATAGCGGTTCGTGGCGGGGATGCCAGTGAGATCGGTTCCAGCGCGATCGATCGCGGGCGATCAGCCCAGCAGCGCCTCGGCGAAATGGCGGCGACACAGCGCGACGTAGCGATCGTTGCCGCCGATCTCGGTCTGCCGCCCCTCCGCCAGCGCCCGGCCGCTATCGTCGACGCGTAGGTTCATCGTCGCCTTGCGCCCGCAGACGCAGACCGATTTGATCTCAACCAGACTGTCCGCCAGCGCCAGCAGCCGCGCCGAACCGGGAAACAACTGCCCCCGGAAATCGGTGCGCAGGCCGTAGGCGAGCACGGGAATGCCGGCGCCGTCGCATATCTGCGCCAGCTGATCGACCTGCGCGGGGGTCAGGAACTGCGCCTCGTCCACCAGCACGCACGACAGGGGCCCGCCGGCGTGGCGATCGGCGATGCAGCGGCCGAGGTCGGTCGTCGCATCGAAGGTGGTGGCGGGGGCTGACAGGCCGATGCGCGAGGTGATGGTGCCGGCCGCATAACGATTGTCGATCGCGGCGGTGAACAGCATCGTCGCCATCCCGCGTTCGCGATAGTTGAAATCGGCCTGCAACAGATTGGTCGACTTGCCCGCGTTCATCGAGGCGTAGTAGAAATAGAGCTTCGCCATCAGACAGGCCGTTCGATCGGCATCGGGGCGTCGGGACCGGCAAGGATATCCAGTTCCTTCTCGAACGAGACGAAGCTGTCCGAGCCACGGCCAGAAATCATATGCATCATATCGGCGAAGTCTGCGCCGGCGGCAAACCGGTCGGTCGCCCACAGGATCAATTCGCTGTCGCTGACCGTGACGGTCGGCAGGTGGACGATATCGGACAGGATCGCAGCCAGGTCCGGGCGCGGAATGCGATAGCGAGAGGACAGCAACCAGGCGAGTTCGAGGAATACCGTGTCCGACACGTAGCAAGGCGTGGCGAGTATGGCAGTCGCCAGCGGGGTCTGCACCGCATCGTCCGCTGTGACGTAGCGCGCAAGAATATTGGTATCTACCGCCCTTATCGATCCCAACGGGGGCCTCCGGCAGACCACATATCGGCGATCGCCGTCTTCATCTCCTCGATAGGCACGGACGGGCCATCATAACGCACCCGCTGCCGGATACGCGCCGTGATTTCCTCGAACGATTCGCTGGAGGAAGCACGTACCTTTCGCAGAAAAACGCCATCGGCGCGCTCGACGATATCAAGACGGTCACCCGGAGACAGCCGTAACCGGTCACGTACATCCTTGGGGATGACAACCTGTCCTTTACCGGACACTCGGGTTTGCGCGGTCATGTCGGTAAGATGCGTCTTACCGAAGGCGGCGTCAATCCCCGGTCAAATCCTGCGCCACCTTGGGCGCACGGAGCAGCGCGTCGATGTGGCTGCCTTCGTCGAAACTTTGGTCGGGCAGAAATTTGAGCTTCGCGGCAAATCGGCTCTGCACGCGGGTCGCCACCTCGCGCTGGAGATAGGCGGTGTTGGTGCGCAGCGCCTTCAACACGATGGCCTCGTCCTTGCCGAGCAACGGCTTCACGAACGCCGTGGCATGACGCAGATCGGGCGACATCCGCACCTCGGTGACGGATACCATGTGCGTCGCCAGTACCGGATCGTGAACGTCGCCGCGTTGCAGGATTTCGGACAGGATATGGCGCACCTGTTCGCCGACACGCAGCGTGCGGACCGATTTTTCCTGGGGTTCCTTGGTCATGTCCGTCTTCCTCTCCCGCCCGGGGAGGGTGTGGGGGAGGGGGTGCGAACGATCCGCACCTTCCCTCTCCCGCCGTCGCTTCGCCTGACACCCCCTCCCCGGGAGGGGAGGGGGCCGGTGCTTACAAGGTGCGCTCGCGCATCTCGACCTCGAAGGTTTCGAGATAGTCGCCGGCGCGGATGTCGACGAAGTTCTGCGTGAACGTCACGCCGCATTCCAGACCGGCGCGCACTTCGGGGACATCGTCCTTGAAGCGGCGGAGGCTGGCGATCTCACCCTGATAGATGATGACATCGTTGCGGGTGATGCGGGCCTTGAGCGCCTTGCGGATCGCGCCTTCGACCACCAGCAGACCGGCGGCCTTGCCATGCTTGCCGGCCGAGAAGACGTCGCGGATTTCGGCGCGGCCGACGACCGTTTCGAATGCCTCGGGGCCAAGCTCGCCCGCCATGCCGGCGCGAATCTCGTCGATCAGGTCGTAGATGACGTCGTAATATTTCAACGCCACCTTCTGCCGCTCGGCGATCTCGCGCGCCTTGGAATTGGCGCGGACGTTGAAGCCGATAATCGGCGCGCCCGATGCGCCCGCCAGCGTCACGTCGCTCTCGGTGATGCCACCCACGCCCGAGTGCAGCACCCGCGCCTTGATGAGATCGGTCGAGATCTTGTTGATCGACGCGACGATCGCCTCGACCGTCCCTTGCGTGTCGGCCTTGACGACGAGCGGATACTCGATCGCCGCATTGGCCTTCAGCGCGGAGAACATGCTCTCCAGGCTCGCCGGGGCGGTGGTAGTGCGCTTCTGCGTCAGCACGCTCTGGCGATATTCCGCGACCTCACGGGCGCGGGCCTCGTTCTCGACGACCTGCAGCGGATCACCCGCCGACGGCACGCCGGAAAGACCCAGCACCTCGACCGGCATCGACGGCCCGGCTTCCTTCAGCTGGCGACCCTTGTCGTCGACCAGCGCCCGGACCTTGCCGCTCTCGGCACCGACGACGAAGATATCGCCGATCCTGAGCGTACCGCGATTGACCAGCACGGTCGCGACCGGACCACGGCCCTTGTCCAGCTTCGCCTCGATCACCGTGCCCTCGGCAGGGCGATCGGGGTTGGCGGCCAGTTCGAGGATTTCGGCCTGGAGCTGGATCTTCTCGATCAGCGTCTCCAGCCCGGTCTTCTTCAGGGCCGACACCTCGACGTCCTGGACGTCGCCGCCCATTTCCTCGACCACGACTTCCTCGCTCAACAGGCGCTCGCGCACCTTCTGGGCATTGGCCTCGTGCTTGTCGATCTTGTTGATCGCCACGATCATCGGCACGCCGGCCGCCTTGGTATGGTTGATCGCCTCGATCGTCTGCGGCATCAGCCCGTCATCGGCCGCGACCACCAGCACGACGATGTCGGTGATGTCCGCACCGCGCGCACGCATCTGCGTGAACGCCTCATGGCCCGGCGTGTCGAGGAAGGTGATCTTCGACTTGTCCTTCAGCGTGACCTGATAGGCGCCGATATGCTGGGTGATGCCACCCGCCTCGCCGCGCACCACGTCGGTGCCGCGCAGCGCGTCGAGCAGGCTGGTCTTGCCGTGATCGACATGGCCCATGATCGTGACCACCGGCGGCCGCGGCTTGAGCGATTCGACCGCGTCCTCGGTCGTGTCGAGCGCGAGATCGATATCCGAATCGCTGACACGCACGATGTTGTGGCCGAATTCGGTCACCAGCAGTTCGGCCGTGTCCTGGTCGATCGTCTGCGTCATCGTGACGGGCATACCGAGCTTGAACAGCGTCTTGACGAGGTCCGCGCCCTTTTCCGCCATACGGTTGGCGAGTTCCTGCACGGTGATCGCATCGGGAACCTGCACGTCGCGGACCTGCTTGGCCTGCGCCTCGCGCGGGCCGCCAAAGCCACGCTTCTCCTTCTCGCGCGCCCGCTTCAGTGCGGCGAGCGACCGCGAGCGGGCACCATCGTCACCCAGCGCGCGATTGACGGTCAGCTTGCCGCCACGACGCTCGTCGCCCTTGCGGTCACGCTGCTGCGGACGGCCCGGCGGCGCGTTGCGCGGCGTCGCGACACCGGCGGGCAGCGGACGCTGCGCACCACCGGATGCGGCACCGGTATTGCCGGCGGTGGGCGCCGATGCGGCGACCGGCTGCTCGACCGGCTTGGGCGCTGGCGGCGGGGGGCGCTCGGGCCGGGCGACCGGCGAGAACCGGCGTGGCGCCGGCATCCACGGATCGCGGCTCAACCCCAGCGTGGGTGCGGGCGGCGCGGGCGGCGGTGCGGCCCGTACCGGCGCGGGTGCAGCGACCGGTGCCGGAGTAGGCGCAGGTGCGGGGCTCGGGGCCGGAGCCGGTGCGGCGACGGGCGCCGCCACGATCGGTGCGGGTTCCGGCGCCGGTGCGGGCGGCGGTACGGCGCGCTCGACCGGGCGGAAGCCGCGACCGGCCGGCGTCGGCACCGTGACCGTCGGGGCCGGCGCTGGAGTCGGAACGGGTGCCGGTGCGGCTACCGTCGGCGCCGGGGCCGGTGCTGGCGCAGGCTCCACTACCGGCGGTGGCGGCGGGGCGGCAGCGGCCTTCGCACGCTCGGCCGCGCGGACACGCTCTTCCTCGGCCAGGCGGGTGCGATCGGCGTCTTCACGACGACGCGCATCCTCCAGCGCATGCATGCGCTGGTCCTCGGCCTCGCGCAGCATCCGGGCCTGCCGCTCCTGCGGGGTCTCGTTGCTGGGCACCGGGCGCGGGGCGGGGGCAGGGGCCGGTGCGGCGACCTGCTGGACGGGGGCGGCCGGCGCCTCGACGGCGGCCGTCGCTTCGGATGCAGGGGCGGGATCGCCCGGGCGACGCAGGACGCGCGCCTTCTTCGTCTCCACGATCACCGTGTTCGAACGGCCGTGGCTGAAGCTCTGCTTCACCTTGCCGGTCTCGACCGTGCGGCGCAGCCCCAGTGGTGCGCGCATGCCGAGCTTCGGCTTGTCGTTGTCGGTGTCGCTCACTCAAATTCCTCGTGCGTAGTCGCGGCCGGTGACGCCTCGGTTCCGTCTTGGACGGAGCGGTGCGCCGATGCGCCTTGCGAGGCCGTTTCGCAAGGGGCCGATGAGGGGCCGCGCAAATCATCGCTTTGCGGCGCGCCCGTTAGGGTGTCAGGTCCGATGAAATGCAGCCAGCGGTCGAGCGCATCGCTCACCCGTTTCGCCGCAGCGCGGTCGGTCAGCGCGATGTGTACCACATTCTCGCGGCCCAGCGCCAACGACAATATGGGGCGGGGCAACGGCAACGCCAAGCCCCGAAGATCGGAACCTTCGCGATCGGTGCCGACCCGCCACGCCTGCGCCAGTTTGCGCATCCCGTCCTCGCCCGCATCGCCGGCATGGTAGAGCGCGTGAAGCTGGCCCGACCGGGCGGCGGTATCGATCTTGTCGGTACCGGTCAACAACGTGCCCGACTTCGCCTCCAGCCCCAGCCGGTCGAGCGCGTTGCGCTCCAGCGCGGCGGCGATCCGGGCGGGAAGTTCATCCGACAGGGTGAACTCCCCCGTCTTGAACGCCCGGGCCAGCGCGCCGCGCAGCCGGCCCTTGGCATAGGCCGCTTCCAGCTCGACGCGGCTGACGCCGATCCACGCGCCGCGACCCGGCGCCTTGGCGCGCACGTCGGGCAGGATCTCGCCGTCCGGCGACAGCGCGAGTCGCACCAGATGGGCCCGTGCATCGCGGTCCTGCGACAGGATGCATTTGCGCACCGGACCTTCGGTATCCGATGCGACGCTGTTCTTGCTGCCGGTTCTTACGCTGCGGGTATCATTGCGAGAGGTCCGCATGAGCGTCCTCCCTCGGGCTGGCCGGCGCGCCGGCATCACGATCGGCGATCAGCTGACCGCCCGCGCCATAATTTTCCAGTGAAACCTCTTCGATCACGATCTGGACCGCGGCCGGGTTCTTGCCCAGCCGCGTGACCAGTGATTCGGTGACATCGGCGACGATCGCGGACTTCTGGTCCTTCGTCGCGGTGCCCGAGATGCGGATGCTGACGAACGGCATCAGGCCTGCTTGTCCTCCTTGTCGTCGGTCTTGTCCCCGGTGTCGGCGTCATCCGCCAACACCGGCTCTTCGACCGCTTCCGGAGCATCGGTTGCCGCGACGGACGCATCCTCGTCCTCGAACCAGTGCGCGCGGGCGGCCATGATGATCTCGTTGCCCTGTTCGTCGCTCAGGCCGTATTCCGACAGGATGCCGCCCTTGGGCTCCGGCCGCTTGGGCGCGTCGTCGTTGCGGCGACGGGGTTCCGCCCGCTTCTTCTCGACCAGTTCGTCGGTGGCGAGATCGGCGAGATCGTCGAGCGTCTTGATGCCCGCCTTGCCCAGCGTGACCAGCATCGCCTCGGTCAGGTACGGAAGTTCGGCCAGTGCGTCCTCGACGCCCAGTGCAGTCCGCTCGTCGCGGTTCGCCTGTTCGCGACGGTCGAGCGCTTCCTGCGCGCGGCTCTGGAGTTCGGCGCCGAGGTCCTCGTCAAAGCCCTCGATCGCGGCGATCTCCTCCAGCTCGACATAGGCGACCTCCTCCAGGCTGCTGAAGCCTTCGGCCACCAGCAACTGAGCCAGCGTCTCGTCGACATCCAGTTCGTTCTGGAACAGGTCGGAATTGGCGACGAATTCCTTCTGGCGCTTCTCGCTGGCGTCCGCCTCGGTCAGGATGTCGATCGCCTTGCCGGTCAACTGGCTGGCGAGACGGACATTCTGGCCGCGACGGCCGATCGCGAGGCTCAGCTGGTCGTCGGGCACCACCACCTCGATCCGCTCCTCGTCCTCGTCGATCACGACGCGGCTGACGGAGGCGGGCTGGAGCGCGTTGACGACGAACGTCGCGATGTCGGGCGACCAGGGGATGATGTCGATCTTCTCGCCCTGCATCTCCTGCACGACGGCCTGCACGCGGCTGCCCTTCATGCCGACGCACGCGCCGACCGGGTCGATCGACGAATCGCGGCTGATGACGCCGATCTTGGCGCGCGAGCCCGGATCGCGCGCGGCGGCCTGGATCGTGATGATGCCGTCGTAGATTTCAGGCACTTCCTGCGCGAACAGCTTCTTCATGAAGTCGGGATGCGCGCGGGACAGGAAGATCTGCGGCCCGCGATTCTCGCGCACCACCTTCAGGATCAGCGAGCGGATGCGGTCGTTGACGCGCACCACCTCGCGCGGGATCTGCGCGTCGCGACGGATGACGCCTTCGGCCCGGCCCAGATCGACGACGATGTGACCGAACTCGACGCGCTTGACGACGCCAGTGATGATCTCGCCCTGCCGGTCCTTGAATTCCTCATACTGGCGCTCGCGCTCGGCATCGCGGACCTTCTGGAAGATGACCTGCTTCGATGCCTGCGCCTGGATGCGGCCGAATTCGATCGGCGGCAGCGGATCGACCAGGAAGTCGCCGACGACGGCGCCCTTCTGCAGCTTCTGCGCGTCCTTTTCGGATACCTGCTTGTAAAGATCGTCGACCAGTTCGACCACCTCGACCACGCGCCACAGGCGCAGGTCGCCGGTGTTGGCGTCCAGCTTGGCGCGGATGTCCATTTCCTGCCCGTAACGGGTACGGGCGGCGCGCTGGATCGCGTCCTCCATCGCCTCGATCACGATCGCGCGATCGATCATCTTCTCCGTCGCGACCGAATTGGCGATCGCGATCAGTTCGGCGCGGTTGGCGGTGGCCGTGGCCATCAGTGGTTATCCTCTGCTGATGCCCGGACGCTGTCTGCGTCGTCGGGCGCGTCTTCGAATTCGTCGGCGCCTTCGGTCGAAAGCGGTGCGGTGGCGGCGATCAGCCGGTCGGTCATCACCAGCTTGGCGCTGGCGATGTCGGCGAAGGCGATCGTGGCGGTGCCGTGGCTGCCCAGGTCGACCGCGATCCGGTCGTCCGCCACGCCGGCCAGATTACCGGTCAGCTGCTTGCGACCGTCCTGCGGCTCGACCAGGCGGATACGGGCCTCGTGCCCGGTCCAGTCGGCATAGTCCGACAGGCGGGTCAGCGGGCGGTCGATCCCGGGGCTGGACACCTCCAGCCGGTACGCCTCGGCGATCGGGTCGCGCCCCTCCGCTTCCAGCGCGTCGAGCACGTCGGAGATGCGGTGCGACAGCGCGGAACAGTCGTCGATCGTCAACTGGCGGGTGTCGGGACGTTCGGCCATCACCTGCAACGTCGGGTCCGACTTGCCGCCCGTCATCTTCACGCGCACGAGGTCGAAACCAAGCGCCTTGGCTTCGGGTTCGATCAGGGCGGTCAGTACGGCGATATCGGCCAAGCGGTTGTTCCCGTGTTGAAAGCCTATGGGTGGTTGCCGCCGCGGAGCCCGGCCCCGCAGCCCCTGCATCCGGCGATGTAGAGAAAGCGTCGCCAGTATATGGCCGGACGGCCGCCGACACAAGCCTTGGCATCCTATGATCGGTCCGGGCGTTCAAGGCGACTACGGGAGAGGATATCGATGAACCTGAAGCTGCTCGCCGCCCTGCCCTGCGCGCTGATCGCCTGCACCGGCAACGCCCCTGCGGACGCGACGGCGCAGGATGCCGCTCCGGGCGCGGCCAAGCCCTTCACCGAAACCGTGGTCGCCGATTTCGATTCGCCCTGGGCGATGGCGTTCCTGCCCGATGGCCGGATGCTGGTGACCGAGAAGAAGGGCGAGATGCTGCTCGTCTCCGCCGATGGAAAGCGGAAACAGGTCGTCGCCACGATCCCGGTCGATTCGGCTGGGCAGGGCGCGTTAATGGACGTCGTACTGGCCCCCGATTTCGCGAAAAGCCAGCGCGTCTATTTCAGCTATTCGGCGGCGGACGGAGGCGGCAAGGGCGTGATCCTAGCGCGCGGTCGCCTGCGTCCCGATGGCGGCGGTGGCGAGCGGCTGGGCGAGATCGAGGAGCTGTTCCGTGCCACGCCCTTCGTGGAAGGCAACGGCCACTATTCTGGCCGGATTGCATTTTCGCCGGATGGAAAATATCTGTTCTTCACTAATGGCGAACGCCAGAAATTCACCCCCGCGCAGGATCCGAAGGCGACGCTGGGCAAGGTGCTGCGGCTGACCCTCGACGGCAAGCCGGCACCGGGCAATCCGCTGGCCGCCAGGGGATTCCGGCCGGAAATCTGGTCCTATGGTCATCGCAACCTGCTCGGCATCGCGTTCGATGCCCGCGGCAATCTTTGGGAGCAGGAGATGGGGCCGAAGGGCGGCGACGAGGTCAATCTGATCCGGCCGGGCCTGAACTATGGCTGGCCGAACGCGTCGAACGGATCGCACTATGATGGCCGGGACATTCCCGATCACCGCGCGGGCGACGGGTACGAACCGCCCAAGGTGTCCTGGAACCCGGTGATCTCGCCCGGCGGGCTGATGATCTATTCCGGCCGGATGTTCCCGCAATGGCAGGGTGACGCCTTTATCGGCGGCCTGTCCAGCCAGTCGCTGGTCCGCGTTGATATCGATGGCACCGAAGCGAGGAAGGGCGACCAATGGCCGATGAACGCACGCATCCGCGACGTGGAACAGGGACCGGACGGCGCGATCTGGGTGATCGAGGATGGCGACGACGGATCGCAGGGGCGGCTCATCAAACTGACTGCCCAACAACCGGGGCGGTAACCGGGGCAGTAGCCGGGCGCGGGCGATCGCTGCGCCCGATGATGCTGGCGCTGGCACTGATGGGGTGCGGCGGCGATGGCGGCGAAGGGCGCGAGAATGGCGGTATCGACCCGGTGCCGGCCCCCGCTCCCTCGGCCACCGCGACCTCCACCCCGCCGCCCGCGCCGGTGACGACGACCGCGGTCACCCAGACCCCGGTCGCTACGTTCGCAAACCCCTGGGCGATGGTGTTCCTGCCCGACGGCCGCCTGCTGGTGACCGAAAAGGCGGGCCGGCTGCGGCTGGTGACCACCGGCGGGCAGGTGGCCACCGTCGCCGGGGTGCCTGCGGTGGTCGATGCGGGGCAGGGCGGGCTGCTCGACGTGGCGCTCGATCCCGGCTTCGCCGCCAATCGACGCGTCTATCTGAGCTATGCGGAGGCGGGCACGGGCGGCGCCGGCCTGGCCGTCGCGCGCGGCACGCTGGCGGCGGACGGATCGGCACTGGGCGAGGTGCGGGTGATCTGGCGACAGGACCCCAAGGTCGATGGCGGCAATCATTTCGGTGGCCGGATGGCCTTCGCGGCCGATGGCCGGCTGTTCGTCACCGCCGGCGAGCGGCAGAAGGGCGCGCCCGCGCAGGACCTGTCGCAGACGTTGGGCAAGATCATCCGGATCGAGACGGACGGATCGATCCCCGCCGACAATCCCTTTGCCGGGCAGGCGGGGGCGAAGGCGGAGATCTGGTCTTATGGCCATCGCAATCCCTATGGCCTCGTCTTCGCAGGCAACGGCCAGTTGTTCGAAAGCGAGATGGGGCCGGAGGGCGGCGACGAGTTCAACCTGATCGAGCGTGGCCGCGACTATGGCTGGCCGGCGGTGTCAGAGGGCAATCAATATGGCGGCGCCCCGATCCCCCGCCATGCCACCGACAACCGCTATGCCGCGCCGCTGGTGAGCTGGACGCCGGTGATCGCGCCGGGCGGAATGATCCAGTATCGCGGCAGCCGCTTCGTCGACTGGGAAGGCGATGTCGTGCTGGCGGGGTTGACCGCGCAGGGGCTGATCCGCGTCCGCCTGTCCGGCCGTACCGCCAGCGAGGTGGCGCGCATCCCGCTGGGCACCCGCATCCGCGAGGTCGAACAGGGACCCGATGGCGCGATCTGGGTGCTGGGCGATGGGGCCGGAGGGCGGCTGATCCGGCTCGATCCCGCCTGATCGTCAGGAGGGCCGGTCGAGCCGCCAGTTCGTCCGCGCCGTGGCGATCGGGCGGGCCGGGTCGTCCTGCCACGCGGTCGCATCGACATGGGCGATGCGGGTGCCGAGCCGGGTGACGATGCCCGTCGCCAGCGTCGGCGCGTCGCGGCCGCCGCGCCGGTAATCGACCGTGATGGTCAGCGGTATCACGCCCGCGTCGTCGGTGCCCAGCGCATGGCGCAGCGCGGTGATCGCCGCGATCTCCAGCAGCCCCGCGATCGCGCCGCCATGCAGGAAACCGGGGCGGCCGAGCACGCTATCGGCGAACGGCATCGTCAGCACCGGCACGCCGCGATCGTCGGCGGTCATCGTCAGGCCCAGCAGGGCGGCATAGGGGGGCAGCGCGATCATGCCGCGTCGGTCGTCATGAACGTGCCGACGATCTGCGCGACCGGATCGGCGGGATCGCCGTCATGCGCCTGTCCCCTGACATAGGCGACCGGCCCGGCGATCCGGTAACATTCGCCGCGCCCGATCAGCGTCCGCCCCGCCACCACCGGGCGGAGATGATCGAGCCGCAGGTCGAGCGTCGCATGGGGCACGAACCGTCCGCGCCGCGCCCAGATCGCTATCGAGGTCGCCATGTCCATCAGCGTGACGATCGGCCCTGCCGCCATCGCGCCGGTCGCGGTGTCGCCGACCAGCGCATCGGCGGGGGGCAGGGCCAGTTCCACCCAGCCTTCCTCCCCGTCCGCGTGGCCATGATAGCGGATACCCAGCCGCCCGCCATGACCCCGGTCGAGAAGCTTGGCGAAGCGGGGCACGTCGAAACCGGTCATCGCCGCAGGGTCTACACGCCGTGCCGCCGCACGCAACCGGGTTGCCCGCTGCGCCCGGCGGGCATAGCCATGGCTGCCAGAGGAGAAGGATGATGGACGACCGGGTGCGGATGACCGTCGATGGCGGGATCGCGGACGTGCAACTGGCGCGACCGGCACAGATCAACGCGATCGACCCGGCGATGTTCGCAGGCCTGGCGGGGGCGATCGCGGCGTTGCAGGACCGGCGCGACGTGCGCTGCATCGTGCTGTCGGGCGAAGGGCGCGGGTTTTGCGCGGGGCTGGACATGGCGGCGATGGCCGGCGGCGGGTCGGGGCTGCTGACGGAAACGCCGACGCACGGGCTCGCCAATCTTGTCCAGCAGGTCGCGTGGGGCTGGCGGACGCTGCCGCAGCCGGTGATCGCGGCGGTGCACGGCGTGGCGTTCGGCGGTGGCCTCCAGATCGTGGCGGGCGCGGATATCCGGCTGGCGAGCGCGGACGCGCGGCTGTCGATCCGGGAAATGCACTGGGGAATCGTGCCCGATATGGCGGGCTATGCGCTGTGGCGCGGTACGGTGCGCGACGATGTGCTGCGCGAACTGGTCTACACCGCGCGCGAGGTCGACGGGGTCGAGGGGGCGGCGCTGGGGCTGGTGACGCGGGTGGTGGACGATCCACGGGCGGCGGCGCTAGCGCTGGCGCACCAGATCGCGGGCCGGCATCCGGCGGCGGTGCGCGCCGCCAAACGGCTGTTCGGGGTCGCGGCGGACGGCGACGCGGCGGCGGTGCTGGCCGCAGAGCGGGCAGAGCAGGGGGCGCTACTGGGCACGGCGGACCAGCGCGAGCAGGTGATGGCGAACATGGAGAAGCGGCCGGCGGTGTTCGGGGATTGATTGCTTCGTGACGGGTTTGCGGAAGCGTTCCGTCCCACCCTCGACCAGTCTTGCGAGAAGAATGGCAACCCCGCCAACTAGAGCCGGATGACATCAGGTTGAACCGGATGTTCGTCGTTGCGAGCGGAGCGAAGCAATCCAAGGCGTCCTGGTCCGGTGCTGGATTGCTTCGCTACGCTCGTAATGACGGATTGGGTCAGAGCAATGTCATCCCGCTCTATACCTCCCCGGCGAAGGCCGGGGTCCAGTTGGGCGGAGCGTCGTGATGACCTGCTGCCGCCTTCCGAACTGCGCCCCGGCCTCCGCCGGGGAAGGAAGAAAGGTTTCCCGGCGACATCCCGAAGCGGCGACGCTCGCTCTATTACAGCACGACCTTCGGCGGCATGGCGCCCTTCAGGCCGGCGAGGATCATGCTCTCCCACACCGCGACGTCGCCCGCCGCCGCCATCGCGCGGTCGGGTTCGCGCAGGGTCTTCAGCACGGCGATCGCGTGGGGAAGGTAATCCTGCCAGCGCGCATCGACCTGCGCACTGGCGGATGCCTGATCGCCGGTGGCGTTCGCGCTCAGCTGCTCGGCCGCGAGGACGCGGGCGATCCGTTCGGCGATCGGGGTGGTGGATACGTCCATGGCGGTTCTCCTCGCGGGTTTCGTCAATCAACCCGCGAGAAGGCCGGGGTATCCCCTCAGCGGCCGGCGGTCGGCCCGCCGGCGCTGCGGCCGCTGCCGCCACGACCCTGACCGCCGCCCTGGCCGCCACCGCTGCGACCCTGGCCGCCACGGCCCTGACCACCGGTGCCGCCGCCGCTGCCGCCGGCCGGACGCGCGCCGCGACCGCTGGCATTGGCATAGCTGCGGCCGGTGGTGCCGGTCGCCTGCGGCGAATGGGTGGCGCGGGGGCGCGGCAGCGGACGACCGCCACGGGGACGATCCTCACGCGGCGCGGGATCGGCGCCGATCGCGTTCACGCGCTGCGACTTGATCTTGTTCGCCTTGTTGGTGAAGTCCTCGGGCAGGGCCTGCACCGGCACCTTCTGGCGCGTGGTCTTCTCGATGTCGCGCAGATATGCCTTCTCGTCGTCGGCGCAGAACGAGATCGCGATGCCCGATGCACCGGCGCGCGCGGTGCGGCCGATGCGGTGGACATACTGCTCGGGCACGTTGGGCAGTTCGAAGTTGATGACGTGGCTGACGCCCGACACGTCGATGCCGCGCGCGGCGATGTCGGTCGCGACGAGGATCTTGGTCTTGCCGTCCTTGAACTCGCCCAGCGCGCGCTCGCGCTGGCCCTGGCTCTTGTTGCCGTGGATCGCGTTGGCGCCGATGCCGTTGCCGGCCAGCAGCTTCACGACGCGGTCGGCGCCGTGCTTGGTGCGGGTGAACACCAGCGCGCGGTCGATCGCCGGATCGGCGAGCAGCAGCGTCAGCAGCGCCTGCTTCTCCGCCTGGTTGACGAAGGTGACATACTGGTCGACCCGCTCCGCGGTGGTCGCGGCGGGCTTGACCGATACGGTCGCCGGCTCGTGCAGGAACTGGCTGGCCAGCTCGCGGATCGTGGTGGGCATGGTGGCCGAGAAGAACAGCGTCTGGCGCTTGCGCGGCACCATCTTCACGATCCGCTTCAGCGCGTGGATGAAGCCCAGGTCGAGCATCTGGTCCGCTTCGTCGAGGACGAGGATCTCGATCATCGACAGGTTGACGAAGCCCTGCTCGACCAGGTCGATCAGGCGGCCCGGCGTGGCGACGAGGATGTCGACGCCGCGGCTCATGTCCTGACGGTTCTTGTTGATGCTGGTGCCGCCGAACACGGTGGTCACCGACATCTTGGAGAACTTGCCGTATTCACGCGCCGAATCGGCGATCTGGCTGGCCAGTTCGCGGGTCGGGGCAAGGACGAGCATCCGGCAATGCGTCGGCAGCACGCGCTTGGGCGCCTCGACCATGCGCTGGATCGACGGCAGCACGAACGCGGCGGTCTTGCCGGTGCCGGTCTGCGCGATGCCGAGCAGGTCGCCGCCTTCCAGCAGCTGCGGAATCGACTGCGCCTGGATCGGGGTGGGGGTGGTGTAGCCCTTGGCTTCGAGCGCACGGACGAGCGGCTCGGCGAGGCCGAGATCGGAAAAGGACATGGGAAAACCTTGTATGCGTGCCGATCCACGACGCACGAAAGGCGGAGTGGTGGCGGGTGTGAAATGACACCCCGCGTGATTAGGGAAGCCTGAGCTTGACCGAAGCGGAGCCCGAACCGCCGGTTTTCCGGCACGCCCGATCACGCTGCATAACGCCTCGATTTTCGCCCCCTACGCTGCAATGCATCATAAGTCAACATTGGTCGTCATGATTTCGGCGCTTGCCGCCGGGGGGCGGAGCGCCCTACGCAAGCGCATACTGGTAAGAACCGGAGAGGAATCGCGATGAAACTGGCAAGCCTGAAACAGGGCCGCGACGGCAGGCTCGTGGTCGTGTCGACCGATCTCGCCTGGTATGCCGATGCGGGCCATATCGTCCCGACCCTGCAGGCGGCGCTGGACGACTGGGACCGGATCGCGCCGGCGCTGGAGAACCTGTCGACCGATCTCGATCACGAAGTGATCCCGCGCGAACGGTTCCACGAGCATGACGCGGCGGCGCCCTTGCCGCGCGCCTATCAATGGGCGGACGGCTCCGCCTATGTGAACCATGTCGCGCTCGTCCGGCAGGCGCGCGGGGCGGCGATGCCGGAGACGTTCTGGCACGATCCGCTGATGTATCAGGGCGGGTCGGACGGTTTCCTGGGGCCACGCGATCCGATCCCCCTCGCCGACGAGGCGTGGGGCTGCGATCTGGAGGCGGAGGTCGTGGTCGTCACCGGCGACGTGCCGCAGGGCGCCGGTCGCGACACGGCGCTGGCGGCGGTCCGGCTGATCGGACTGACCAACGACGTGTCGCTGCGCCACCTGATCCCGGACGAACTGGCCAAGGGTTTCGGCTTCTTCCAGTCGAAGCCCGCCAGCGCGTTCTCCCCCGTCTTCGTCACCCCCGATGCGTTGGGCGACTGGTGGCGGGACGGCAAGCTGCACCGCAAGCTGATGGTCGACCTGAACGGCAAGCCGCTCGGCCGGGCCGAGGCGGGCGACGACATGACCTTCGATTTCGGCGCGCTGATCGCCCATGCCGCCAGGACGCGGGCGCTGGGGGCGGGTACGATCGTCGGGTCGGGCACCGTGTCCAATCGCGGCGCGGACGGCGGGCCGGGCAGGCCGGTGGCGGATGGCGGCGTCGGCTATTCCTGCCTTGCCGAGGCGCGGACGGTGGAGGCGCTGGCCGGCGGCACCGCGACCACGCCGTTCCTGACCAAAGGCGATACGGTGCGGATCTGGGCGGAGGACGATCGCCACCACCCGATCTTCGGGGTGATCGAGCAGGTGGTGGGCGGCTGATCGCCGCCGGTCAGCGACCCAGCGCGATGCGCCCCGCATAATCGATCGCGGACAGCAGCGCGCGGGGCGCCCCCGGCAGCGACCGGACGCCGGTCAGCGCGCCCGCCACCAGCGTATGCCCGACCAGCCACGGCACCATCACCACCGTGGCGAGCGCCAGCACCGGTACGCCCACGACGAAGCGGGATGCCACCCCGGACGGCGGCCGTGGCGGCGTGCGGACGATGGCATAGCCGACCGGCGGCGCGGTGGTTTCGGCGGCGACGATCGGACCCATGTACATGGTGCGCTGTTCCCTGATGGCATCCCGTGATGACGGGGGCGATCCTGCGCCGAAAGCGGTTAATGACGGGTTAGGGCGCGGTCGATCGGTGGCGCGCCCGCACAGAAGTCGCTTGAAATTTTATAACAACGCCGCGAAAGGTGGCGCGGAGTACGGGAACAACCCGATGCCGATCCGTGGAGAGAGTCTTGGCTGAACAGCCTCGCACCAATTTGCCGCCCCTGTCGCTGCATGTGCCCGAACCCCGGTTCCGGCCCGGCGATCCGGTCGACTTCGCCGTGGTGGAGATTCCGCCTGCCGGCGCCGCCCGCCGCCCCGACACCGCCGAGCCGGCCCGCGATTTCACCGATCTGTCCTATGGTCTGGTCCGCGTCCTCGACGACGATCACCGCGCGGTCGGGGCATGGGACCCGCGGCTGTCGCCCGATCGCCTGCGGCGGATGCTGCGCCACATGGCGCTGCTGCGCGCGTTCGACGAGCGGATGTTCCGGGCGCAGCGTCAGGGCAAGACCAGCTTCTACATGAAGGCGACGGGCGAGGAGGCGGTATCGGTCGCCGCCGCGCACGCGCTGGATTACGAGGATATGTGCTTCCCCTCCTATCGCCAGCAGGGGCTGTTGATCGCGCGCGACTGGTCGCTGGTCGACATGATGAACCAGATCTATTCGAACAAGGGCGACCGGCTTCAGGGCAAGCAGTTGCCGATCATGTATTCGGCGCGCGAGGCGGGGTTCTTCTCGATCTCCGGCAACCTGACGACGCAATATCCGCAGGCGGTGGGCTGGGCGATGGCCTCCGCCGCCAAGGGCGATACGCGGATCGCGGCGGTGTGGTGCGGGGAAGGGTCCACCGCGGAGGGTGATTTCCACTCCGCCTGCACCTTCGCCGCCGTCTATCGCGCCCCGGTCATCATGAACGTGGTCAACAACCAGTGGGCGATCAGCAGCTTTTCCGGCTTCGCGGGGGCCGAATCGACCACCTTTGCGGCACGCGCGGTGGGCTATGGCATCGCCGGCCTGCGCGTCGACGGCAACGATGCGCTGGCGGTCTATGCCGCGACGCAATGGGCGGCGGAGCGGGCGCGGACCAATCAGGGGCCGACCCTGATCGAGCATTTCACCTATCGCGCCGAAGGCCATTCCACCTCGGACGATCCGACCCAGTACCGATCGGCGGGGGAGCCCAACGCCTGGCCGCTGGGCGATCCGGTCGCGCGGCTGAAGGCGCATCTGATCGCGATCGGTGAATGGGACGAGGAACGCCACGCCGCGCAGGACCGCGAACTGGCCGAACAGGTAAAGGCGGCGCAGAAGGAGGCGGAGAAGAACGGCATCCTCGGCCACGGCCTGCACCAGCCGCTCGACACGCTGTTCGACGGCGTGTTCGAGGAGATGCCGTGGCACCTGCGCGAGCAGCAGGCGCAGATGATGGCGGAAGAAACCGCGAGTGGCCGGCCATGGGATCGCAAGTGATGACGACGGAGCTGAACGTGGTGAGCGACACGGTAGGCGACGGCGGGGCCGAACCCACCACCCGCATGACGATGATCCAGGCGATCAACTCCGCGCTCGACGTGGTGATGGCGCGCGACCCGGACGTGGTCGTGATGGGGGAGGATGTCGGCTATTTCGGCGGCGTGTTCCGCGCGACTGCGGGGTTGCAGGCGAAATACGGCAAGACGCGGGTGTTCGACACGCCGATCACCGAATGCGGGATCATCGGCGTCGCGGTCGGCATGGGCGCCTACGGCCTGCGGCCGGTGCCGGAAATCCAGTTCGCCGATTACATCTATCCCGCGCTCGACCAGCTCGTCAGCGAGGCGGCCCGCCTGCGTTATCGCTCGGCCGGGGAGTTCATCGCGCCGATGACGGTGCGGTCGCCGTTCGGCGGCGGCATCTTCGGCGGGCAGACGCACAGTCAGAGCCCGGAGGGCATCTTCACCCATGTCTCGGGTGTGAAGACGGTGATCCCGTCCACCCCCTATGACGCCAAGGGGCTGCTGATCGCCGCGATCGAGGACAACGATCCGACGATCTTCTTCGAGCCCAAGCGCATCTACAACGGCCCGTTCAACGGCTATTGGGACAAGCCGGCCGAAAACTGGTCGAAGCATCCCGGCGGCGCGGTGCCGGAGGGGTACTACAAGATCGAACTGGGCAAGGCGAAGGTGGTCCGCGCGGGCGAGGCGCTGACGATCCTCGCTTACGGCACGATGGTGCATGTCTGCACCGCCGTGGTCGCCGAACATGGCGTGGATGCCGAGATCATCGACCTGCGCACGCTGGTGCCGCTCGACATCGAGACGATCGAGGCGTCGGTGAAGAAGACCGGTCGCTGCATGATCGTCCACGAGGCGACGCGGACCAGCGGTTTCGGCGCCGAACTGTCGGCGCTGGTGCAGGAACGGTGCTTCTATCATCTGGAAGCCCCGATCGAGCGGGTGACCGGGTTCGACACACCCTATCCGCACAGCCTGGAATGGGCATATTTCCCGGGACCGGTCCGGATCGGACAGGCCCTCAAGAAGATCATGAAGGACGCTTGAGCGATGGCGCGTTTCACCTTCCGTTTGCCCGATATCGGTGAGGGCATCGCCGAGGCCGAGATCGTGGCATGGCATGTCGCGGTCGGCGACCGGGTCGAGGAAGACCAGAACATCGCCGACATGATGACCGACAAGGCGACCGTCGAGATGGAGTCGCCCGTATCGGGCACCGTCGTCGAACTGGCGGGTGAGGTCGGCGATCAGGTCGCGATCGGCGCGGGGCTGGTGGTGATCGAGACGGACGCCGATGCCGGCACCGACGAGGTGACCGCCGCCCCGCCGAGTGCGGAGCAGGCGGAGGTCGCCGAACAATACGAAGCCGAGAATCCTGGGGTGGAGGAGGTGGTCGAGACGCCCCGTCCGCTCGATCCGCCCGCTGCCCCCGCAACGGCCGAAACCCGGCCGGCGGATGCTGCCGGCGAAGGGCCGCGCCCGGTCGCCGGCGATGGCGCGACGGGACGGCCGTCATCCGCCAACGGTCGCGTGGCGCATGTCCTTGCCTCGCCCGCCGTCCGCGCGCGCGCGGCCGATCTGGGCGTGGACCTCGCCGCGGTGAAGACCGATGGCGACCGGGTGCGCCATGCCGATCTCGACGCCTATCTGCGCTACGGCAGCGGGCAGGGCTATGCCGCGCCGCGCGCGTCGCGCGCGCGGGCGGACGAGGAGGTCCGCGTGATCGGGATGCGTCGCCGCATCGCCGAGAATATGGCCGCGTCCAAGCGCGCGATTCCGCACTTCACCTATGTCGAGGAGATCGACGTCACCGCGCTGGAGGACCTGCGTGCCGACCTGAACGCGCAGCGGGGCGAGCGGCCGAAGCTGACGATGCTGCCGCTGATGATCGTCGCGATCTGCCGCACCCTGCCTGCCTTCCCGATGCTGAACGCGCGCTACGACGACGAGGCGGGGGTGGTGACGCGCCACGGCCGCGTGCATCTGGGCATGGCGACGCAGACCGATGCCGGGCTGACCGTGCCGGTGATCCGCGACGCGCAGGACCGCAACGTCTGGCAACTGGCGACCGAGATCGGGCGGCTGGCGGCGGCGGCGCGCGCCAACCGGCTGAAGCCCGACGAGATGGGCGGCGGCACGATCACGCTCACCTCGCTGGGGCCGCTCGGCGGGATCGCGACGACGCCGGTCATCAACCGGCCGGAGGTCGCGATCGTCGGCCCCAACCGCATCGTCGAACGTCCCGTCTTCAGGGGCGATGCGATCGTGCGCGCCAAGCTGATGAACCTGTCGATCAGCTGCGATCACCGCGTCGTCGACGGCTTCGACGCGGCCAGCTATGTGCAGGCGCTGAAGCGGATGCTGGAGACGCCGGTTCTGCTCTTCGCGGACTGACGCATGATGACGTGAAGCCCCCTCATCCGTCATCGCGAGCCGAGCGAAGCGATCCAGAGCGTCACGCACCGGGGATCGGATCGCTTCGCCACGGGCATAAGGACGGATAGGCCGATGTTACCCCGCTCCGGCTACGCAGGTCCGGGGATCATCGCCGTCCGCCGCTGCTGTCCTACACCGCGCCGATAAGATACCCGTATCCGATGCTCCCTCCATCGAAGGAGCGGCGGGCGAGGGGGATGTATGGGAAACAGGGCATCGCGGCCGCGACGGAGCATGATGACGTGGAACCCACCCACCCCCGTCATTGCGAGCGCAGCGAAGCAATCCAGAGCCCGGCGCGTGACGCCCTGGATTGCTTCGCTGCGCTCGCAATGAAGGATGGAGCAGGCCAGTCCAACACGTCGCGCACCCCTGTAGGATGCGACTTTCGTGACTTTCCGGTGTGACTTTAGGGCTTCCGGGGCATCCCGCTCCCGCTCGATCCTGCACCCCTGACACTCCTTCATTGCGGCGCGGCGTGGATTGGCCGATGGCGCGCGGCATGAACCGGGGATTATGGCTGGGCGCCGGCGCCTATATCCTGTGGGGGCTGCTGCCCCTGTATCTGAAGCTGCTGACGGGCGTGCCCGCGGTGCAGGTGCTGGCGCACCGGGTGGTGTGGTCGCTGCTGCTGCTCGCCATCGTGGTCTTGGTGCTGGGTCGGTTGCGGACGGTGCGGGCGGCGGCGCGGGGGCGGACGCTGGCGTTGCTGGGGGCCAGCGCGACGCTGATCGCGATCAACTGGCTGACCTATATCTGGGCGGTGCAGCACGCGCATGTGCTGGAAGCGAGTCTCGGCTATTTCATCAACCCGCTGGTCAACGTCGCCCTCGGCGTCGCGGTACTGGGCGAACGGGTGTCGCGCGTGCAGCGGGTCGCGGTGGGAATCGCGGCGGCGGGGGTATTGGTGATGGCGCTGTCGGGCGGCGGCGCGATCTGGATATCGCTGGTGCTGGCGGTCAGCTTCGGGCTGTATGGCCTGATCCGCAAGGTGGCGGCGATCGACGCGCTGGGCGGCCTGACGATCGAGACGCTGTTGCTCGCGCCATTGTCGCTGGTGGTGCTGGCCTATGCGGGTGCGGCGGGCAACGCCGCCTTCGGGCAGGAGCGGTCGGCCGATCTGCTGCTGATCCTCGCCGGTCCGGTGACCGCCGCGCCGCTGCTGCTGTTCGCGGCGGCGGCACGACGGCTGACGCTGGCGACGCTGGGGCTGCTGCAATATCTGGGGCCGACCCTCCAATTCGCCGAGGCCGTGCTGATCTTCGGGGAGCCGCTGCGTCCCGTGCATATCGTCACCTTCGCGGCGATCTGGACGGGGTGTGCGCTCTATGCGTGGGATGCGTGGCGGCAATCGCGCATGGTGGCGGCTATCGCCTAAGGGCTGCGACGCGGCAAAGTCGCGTCGTCGGACGGGTTCGGCAGGGCCGACCCGCCGGCCGGGTCGGGCAATCGGGCTTTGCCCGATCGCCCTTACCGCATCAGTACCAGTTCCTCCGCCATCGACGGATGCAACGCCACGGTCGCGTCGAAGTCGGCCTTGGTCAGCCCGGCCTTCACCGCCACGGCGCAGGCCTGGATGATCTCCGGCACGTCGGGGCCGATCATGTGGATGCCGACGACCCGGTCGGTCTGGGCGTCGCACACCATCTTGTAGAGCGCCCGTTCGTTGCGGCCGGCCAGCACGTTCTTCATCGGCCGGAAATCGGATGAATAGACCTTGATCGATCCCAGCTTCTCACGCGCCTCCGCCTCGGTCAGGCCGACCCCGGCGAGCGGCGGATGGCTGAAGACGGCGGCGGGCACGCAGTCATAGTCCACGGTCGTCGGCTTGTTGCCATAGACGGTGTCGGCGAACGCTTGCCCTTCGCGGATGGCGACCGGGGTCAGCTGGATGCGGTTGGTGACGTCGCCGATCGCGTAGATCGACGGGCAGCTGGACTGGTTCTGCGCATCGACCTTCACCGCGCCCAGCTCGTCCATTTCGACCCCGGCGCTTTCCAGCCCCAGCCCGGCGGTGTTGGGGCGGCGGCCGGTGGCGAAGAGGACGCAGTCGACCACGACGGGTTCGTGGTTCGCCAGATGGACGGTCAGGCAGCCGTCCTCCCCCTTGTCGATCCCCCGGAACGCGGCGTTGAAGCGGAACTCGATCCCCTTCATCGTCGCGATCTGGAGCAGCCGGTCGCGGATCTGCGCGTCATAGCCGCGCAGCAGTTCCTGGCTGCGGTTGGCGAGGATCACGTGGCTGCCGAACTGGTGGAAGATGCCGGCGAATTCGTTGGCGATGTAGCCGCCACCCGCGATCAGGATGCGCTTGGGCAAGTCGGGCAGATGGAACACCTCGTTGGAGGTGATGCCGTGTTCGTGGCCCGGGCATTCCGGGATCGCGGGATGCGCGCCGACCGCGATCAGGATGCGCTCGGCGGTCTTCTCGCTGCCGTCGTCCAGCCGGACGCTGTGCGGGCCGGTGACGACCGCGCGGCTGTGGATGATCTCGACGCCGTTATTGTCGAGCGTCTGGGTATAGGCGCCATTGATCCGGTCGACTTCCGCCATCACGTTGTCGCGCAGCGTCGGCCAGGAAAAGCTGCACGGCGAGGGCACGTCCCAGCCGAAATGCTTCGCGTCACGCAGATCCTCGGCGAAGTGTGCGCCGTAGACGAGCAGCTTCTTGGGCACGCAGCCGCGGATCACGCAGGTGCCGCCGACCCGGTATTCCTCTGCCACCGCAACCCGCGCGCCATGCGCCGCCGCAACCCGGCTGGCGCGGGTGCCGCCGGAACCGGCCCCCAAGACGAAGAGGTCGTAGTCGTACTGGGGCATTCGTGATCCTTCCGCTGCGCCTCGCGAGATGGCGCGCAGCGGGCGCGGGGGCAAGGGGGCAGGGCGCTGATACCATCGACATGCCCGGTGCGTTGTGGACCGCGATGACCCACAGCAAGCCGCACCTGCCGACCAAGATCTGCATCGTCTGCCAGCGCCCGTTCGCATGGCGCAAGAAATGGGCGCGAGACTGGGAATCGGTGCGTTATTGTTCCGAACGCTGCCGCCGCGCCGGCCCGCCGGATACGGCATAGCCGCAAAAAGGGGCGCCTGCCGACCGGCAGACGCCCCCCCCTTCATGGTTCGCGTGGAACCCGTCGATCAGCCGAAGGCGACCGTGCTATTGCGGCGGCGATAGCGCGTCGCGGCACCCACCATCGCGAAGCCGACCAGCATCATCGCCCACGTCGCCGGCTCCGGCACCGTGCCGGTCAGTTCGCGGTACAGCACCGCGGTGCTCTTGCGGTAGCCGGAATTCGCCAGCGTATCGAAGCTCACGTCCCAGCCGATCGCGTCATAGGCGGACAGGTCGAGCGCGGTGACCTCCTGCATCTGGCCACGACCCGAGGTGGGGTCGAGAATACCCAGCTGCTCACGACCCGAGGGCGCATCCTTCCAGTGCGACGCCTGCTGGCCGTCACCATTGGCGCGACCCGTGGAGAACAGCGAGGAGCCGAACAACTGCGTCTCGCCGCCATCGATCGAGAAATACTTGTTCGACGTGCTGGTGGACCAGTCGAGTGCGCCATCGCCGCTGTAGCGGAACAGATCGAGCGAGTTCATTACGACGAAGTTTTCCAGCAGGCCCGAGGTGATCGTGCCGGCCGCATTGGTGCGGGCATCATAGCTGTCGACGCCCGACACGAAACCAAGCGCATGGCCGATTTCGTGGATCGCCACGCCGACGAAATCGAACGCCGTCGAGGTGATGCCATCGCGCGGGTCGAAGTCGAACGCAAAGGCGTTGCTGAACGTGATGCTGCCATCGACCGATGCGTAGTTGATCGCATTGCCGTTGACGTCGGTCGTCACGCCCAGCGCCTTCGCGCTCGCCTTGGTTACCGCCAATGTGGAGTTGTTGACGCCGCCATCGTTGTCGATCCGCGTGACATTGTCGACATAGCCGTTGTTGGTCCGGTTGATCCCGTTGGTGATCGCCGTGACGGCCCCGGCACCGGGAATGGCGGTGCTGAGCGAGCGGGGTGCCAGATTGTTGACCGCGCTGACATCGAGGGCGCTGGTCATATCCGTCGCAAGGGCGGCATAGCCTTGGTTCATCGACAGGAGGGAACGGGCGCTGCCGGTCGAACCGAGGACGCCGGCGCCCAGCGTCCGAAATCCGATTTCCAAATTGATGGTCACGTCATCGGTGAATATCGAGGACCAATACGCGGTGGCGATCTCGAAACCGATACGGGCCTGTGTCCCGGCAGCGGTGCCACCGGTATCAATCAGATTGAAGCTGACGGCCTGTGCCGGTGATGCCGTTAGTGCCGTGGCACCTAAAGAGAGCCCGATCAACATCTGCATGGTCTTCGAACGCATCGCCAAACCCCTGTACAAGGACATCCGCGTTCATCGCGGTTAACCTGTTGTTAATCAGGGTAGGGGGCGTGATGGTGTCGTCAATCTGAAATATTGCAGTGCGGTACGTTCGACACGGCCGACTTATTTGTTGGTAAACCAGTGGTTTGCGGGAACCAAATTAGCTCGAATGCGTGACCGGCCTAGCTGGATTTTGTTCCCGCAATTCACACGATTGTAATAATTAATTCAGCCCGGCGCGACGGATCAGATCGGTCGTGGAGGGATCGAATTCCTGCCCACCCTGATCGGCCGCCTTGGCCATTTCCTTGCCCAGTTCGACGCCGAACTGGTCGAAGCTGTTGATGCCCAGCAGGATGCCGTTCACGAACACGCGCTGCTCATAGAAAGCGATCAGCGCGCCCAGCGTGCGGGCGTCGAGCATATCAAGCAGGATCGTCGATGACGGGCGATCGCCCGAATAGCTGCGGGCGGGATCGTCCACCTGCTTGCCCTTCATCAGCGCCGCGCCCTGCGCGAAGGCGTTGAGCAGCAACTGGCGATGATGATCCTCGGCCAGCGTGTCACCCGCCTCGATCACCGCGATGAATTCGACGGGGACTAGATGCGTGCCCTGATGCAGCAACTGGAACACCGCATGCTGCGCGTCGGTGCCGACCCCGCCCCAGGTGATCGCGGCGGTCGGGCGACCGACCGGCTGGCCATCGACCGTTACCGACTTGCCGTTCGATTCCATCTCCAGCTGCTGGAGATAGGAGGGCAGCAGCCGCAGCCGCTGATCATAGGCGAAGGGTGCCCGCGTTTCGGCGTGGCGGACCTGCGTGTAATAGAGGTCGGCGAAGGCGGCGAGGGCGGGGGCGTTTTCGTGCAGCGCGGCAAGCCGGAAATGGCGGTCCATTTCGGCCGCGCCTTCCAGCAGTTCCTCGAACCGGTCCCAGCCAAGGGCGAGCGCGGCGGGGAAGCCGATCGACGACCAGAGCGAGTAGCGCCCGCCGACCCCTTCGGAAAAGGGCAGGACGCGAGTTTCGTCGACGCCCCATTCCACCGCCTTTTCGGGCGATGCGGTCAGCGCGATGACGCGGCCATAAGGGTCGTCGACATCGTGTTCCGTCATCCATGCGATCGCCGAATTGGCGTTCAGCATCGTCTCGGTCGTGGTGAAGGTCTTCGACGCGATGACGAGCAGGGTGGCGGCGGGGTCGAACCGCTCGAACGCATCCTCCAGTGCGACGCCGTCGACGTTGGAGACGATCGCCACGTCATAACGATCGGCCTCGCGCCCCAGCGCATCGACGATCAGGTCGGGGCCAAGGGCGGAGCCGCCGATGCCGACGTGCAGGATGTGGCGGACCGGGCCGAACGCATCCGCCTCGATCGCATCGATCAGCGCGCGCATCCTGGCCTGATAATGGCGGGCGCGGGACACGCTTTCCGGATTGCCCTCACCCCGTTCGGCGGTGTGCTCGACCGGGCGATCCTCGGTCACGTTGACATGCTCGCCCGCGAACATCGCGTCGCGCCGGCCGGCAAGGTCCTTCGCCTTGGCCAGCGCGGCGAAGGCCGCCACTGCCTCGCGCGTCAGGTGCGTCTTCGACCAGTCGAAATGCAGGCCGGCGACATCAAGGCTGAAGGTATCCAGCCGGGCGGGGTCCGCCTCGAACAATTCGGTGAGGCGGGGGGAGGGCAGTGCCTCGATCGCGGTCCAGTCGCTCATGCTCGCATCCTGACAAGAGGGTGATCGTATCGATCCGGTCATATCCGTCATCCGCCCTATCGCCGCAGGCGGGCGGGACAAGTCCCCCGTCCGCACATTTCGTGGATACGGGTGGCTACTCAGGACGCGCGAGCCCGGTTATGGGTCCCTTTGTCATGACACCATCTGATCCCGCGCCCGAAACCGTCGGCGTCCCCGCAACCGCCGCCGCCACCCCCGCCCGGTCGGAGACGGGCGAGACGCTGCGTTTCCTGCTGAAGCTGGCGCTGGTCGTGCTGATCTTCCGCAGCTTCATCCTCGCGCCGTTCTCGATCCCATCCGAATCGATGCTGCCGCGGCTGTTGATCGGCGACTATCTGTTCGTGTCGAAATGGAATTACGGCTATTCGCGTTGGTCGCTGCCGGGCGGCGTGCCGCTGATCCCCGGGCGCATCTTCGGATCGACGCCGACGCGCGGCGACGTGGTGGTGTTCCGGTCGCCCGGACCCGAGGATCACGACGTCATCAAGCGGGTGATCGGCCTGCCCGGCGACACCGTCCAGATGCGCGGCGGCCAGCTGGTGTTGAACGGGAAGCCGATCCCGAAACAACGGATCGCCGATTTCGTGCTGCCGCTGACCCCCAATTTCGACGATCGTCACTGTGATTCCGATTTCCGCGACGTCGCGGCGGGCGTGCCGGTCTGCCGTTATCGCCGGTATCGCGAGACGTTGCCGGGCGGCAAAAGCTATGCCGTGCTCGACCAGCGCGACATTCCCGAAGCCGACGATACCGGCGTCTATACCGTGCCCGTCGGCAACGTGTTCCTGATGGGCGACAATCGCGACGACAGCGCTGACAGCCGTTTCGCCTCGCCGATCGGCATGGGATATATCCCGATGGAACGGATCGAGGGGCGCGCGCTGGTGACGTTCTTCTCGACCGACGGATCGGCGGAATGGCTGAAGCCATGGACCTGGGTGTCCGCCGCCCGGCTCGACCGGATCGGAGAAGGCTTCTGACGGCTCCCCGCAACACCGGGCTGTCCGATTGGCTGTCCATGGTATTCGGCACGGTGCCGGACGACATCGCCCCGTTCGAACGGGCGCTGACCCATGGCAGTTCGGCGAGCGCGAATTACGAGCGGCTGGAATTTCTGGGCGACCGGGTGCTGGGTCTGCTGGTGGCGGAATGGCTGTGGGAATCCTTTCCGGCCGAGCCCGAGGGGCAGTTGTCGAAGCGGTTCAACGCGCTGGTCACCGGTGCGGTCTGTGCGGAGGTGGCGCGCGAGATCGGGGTGCGCGATCACCTGCGCCTCGGCAAACAGGCGCGCGATGACGGCGCGATCGACAGCGACAATGTGCTGGGCGATGTGATGGAGGCGCTGATCGGCGCCTGGTATCGCGCCGCCGGGCTGGAGGCGGCGCGCGTCTTCGTGCGGCGGGTGTGGGGCGACCGCGTCCGCCGCGAGGCGAAGGCGCCGCAGCATCCCAAGTCGGCATTGCAGGAATGGGCGGCGGCGGCGGGACGACGCGCGCCCGAATATACCGTGATCGACCGGTCAGGCCCCGGCCATGCGCCCCGCTTCACCGTGAAGGTGGCAATTGGCAGCCACGCCTCGGCCGAGGCGAGCGGCAGCAGCAAACAGGAAGCGGAGACCGCCGCGGCGCGGACCCTGCTGGAAAAGGTAAGCAAGTGAGTGATGACATGACCCCGCAGCATTGCGGGCTGATCGCCGTGGTCGGCGCGCCCAATGCGGGCAAATCGACGCTGGTCAACGCGCTGGTCGGGCAGAAGGTGGCGATCGTCAGCCCCAAGGCGCAGACCACGCGGGCGCGCCTGCTGGGCGTGGCGATCGAGGGGGATACGCAGTTGCTGCTGGTCGACACCCCCGGCATCTTCGAACCGCGCCGCCGGTTCGACCGGGCGATGGTGTCCGCCGCCTGGGGCGGGACCGAGGGGGCGGACCTGCTCGCCCTCGTGGTCGACGCCAAGGGCGGGCTGGGCACCAAGGTGACCGACATCGCCGACGCGCTGAAAGACCGGCCGGAGCCGAAGCACCTGATCCTCAACAAGGTCGATCTCGCCGACAAGGCGAAGCTGCTGCTTCATGCCGAACGGCTGAACGCGCTGGTACCGTTCGCCGAGACATGGTTCGTCAGTGCCGCGACCGGTGACGGCCTGCCCGAACTGAAGCGTGCGCTGGCGGCGGCGATGCCGGCGGGGCCGTGGCATTATCCGGAAGATCAGGTGTCCGACGCCACCGAACGCGCGCTGGCCGCGGAGGTGACGCGCGAGCAGATCTACCTCCAGCTTCACGCCGAGCTGCCCTATGCCAGTGCGGTCGAGACGGAGAAGTTCGAGGAGCGCGAGGACGGATCGGTCGAGATCCACCAGCAGGTGCTGGTCGAACGCCCCACCCAGCGTGCGATCGTGCTGGGCAAGGGGGGCGCGCGCATCAAGGAGATCGGCGCGCGCGCGCGGGCGGAACTGGCGACGGTGCTCGACCGGCCGGTGCATCTGTACCTGCACGTGAAGGTAAAGCCGGGCTGGGACGAGGACCGGCAACTTTACCGCGATATCGGACTCGATTGGGTGGACTGATTACGTCGTCACGATCTTGTCCCGAAGGGCGCGCTCCGCCGAATAAGCGGTTTCCGCAAAGGCACGGGCATCCGCCTCGGTGACGGAGTCCTCGCCCAGTCTGCGGATGCTGTTGCGGGCACGTTGCGAGGAGCGGATGGCGCCGAAAAGACCACCGTCGATCACCTTCTTCGCCAGCAGCCATTCGATGTTATCCTTGACGTATCGCTGGTCTATCCACCCGTCATGCTGGGCGGCCAGTTCCACCAACGCCTCCGCCATGCCGGAATAGGCCTTCATGACCACCTCATAGGGGGTGAGGTTTCCGGAGACGTGATCCGGCGACGGCAAGGCGTATTCGGGCGTGGCCAGCGGTACGTCGGCGGTGACGATGGCTTCCTGCCCCGCGTCGATTTCGCCGGAGATCGTGAACTCACCGTATTTCAGCGTACCGCCGCGCGGGATGATCTTGGCGACGATGCCGTCCTTTATCTCCTTCAGCAGAACGAACATGATGACCAGCGCGGCGAGCGGCCAGGCCATCTGGCCACCGAGTTGAAGATAGGGTGCCATCAAGCGTCCATCATTTTGTGAAGATGCCTGCTATGGCGCGGTCTGCCGGTTCGACAACAACGTGTTGATCCATTCCGGCACCAACGTGCTGGCCGGCCCCAGTCGGGTCTCGTCGAACAGCCCGCTGCCCGCCGAATGCTCCAGATTCAGTTCGAGCGTCGCCGCGCCGTAATGGGTGGCCCGTTGCACGAACCCCGCTGCCGGATACACCGCGCCGGACGTGCCGATCGATACGAACAGGTCGGCCGTCGCCAGCGCCGCTTCGATCCGGTCCATCTGATACGGCATCTCGCCGAAGAACACGATATCGGGGCGCAGCGCGTGGGCACCGCATGCAGGGCAGGCAGCGCCCGGCGGCAGGTCGCCGTCATGCGGCGTGCGGTGCTCACAGATGGCGCATAACGCTGACCGCAATTCCCCATGCATGTGCAGCAGCCGACCCGAGCCGGCCCGTTCGTGCAGGTTGTCGACATTCTGCGTGACCACCAGCAGGTCGCCCGGCCATGCCGCATCCAGCCGTGCCAGCGCATGATGCGCGATATTGGGCTCGACCGTCGCCAACGCCGCCCGCCGTGCATCGTAGAAGCGATGGACCAGCGCCGGATCGTCCGCCAGCGCCTGTGGTGTGCAGATCCGTTCGACGCGGTGCCCCTCCCACAGGCCGCCCGGTCCACGGAAGGTGGCGACCCCGGATTCTGCGGAGATGCCTGCGCCCGTAAGGATGACGAGGTTGCGGATGTCGGTCATGGCCTGTTGATATGGTGGGATCGGCATGGCGGGAAGCCGCCATTATGCGTGCGGATGATGGTGTCGAACGGCGTACATCTGTGGCGCGACATGGTGCGACAGCAGCGCGTGCGTCATGACAATCCGCCGCCGCCGTCTCGCAATGACGTGGCTGGTGACGCGATAGGGCCTGTTCGGCGGGGGGGCTTCCGTGGCAGGAGAGCGGGCATGGTCGCCGATCCCTTTGCCCTGCCTTTTGCTCCGACCTCGATCGGGATCGGGATCTATGGTTATGCCGGGCGGATGGGGCGCGCGGTGACCGAGGCGCTGGCGTTCGCGGGCGCGCATCTGGCGGGCGGCGCCGATGCCGCCGACGATCCCGTCGCGCTGGCGCATGCTGCGGACGTGCTGGTCGATTTCTCGACCGCCTCCGCCGTCGATGCGCATCTGGCGGCGGCGCGGGCGGCGGGTACGCCGATCGTGATGGGCACGACCGGCCTCACCCCTGCGCAACATGCCGCGATCGATGTCGCGGCGCAGGAGATCGCGGTGCTTCAGACCGGCAATACCTCGCTCGGCGTCACCGTGCTGGCGCGGCTGGTGCGGGAGGCGGCGGAGCGGCTGGGGGCGGACTGGGATATCGAGGTGGTCGAGATGCATCACCGCCACAAGGTAGACGCGCCGTCGGGTACAGCGCTGATCCTGGGTGAAGCGGCGGCGGCGGGGCGCGGATCGACCCTGTCGGAATTACGCGTCGACGGCCGGGTCGGGCTGGTCGGCGCACGCTCTGAGGGGACGATCGGCCTTGCCAGCCTGCGCGGTGGATCGGTGATTGGCGATCACGGCGTCATCTTCGCAGGTGAAGGCGAGCGGCTTGAATTGAACCATCGCGCCGACGACCGCTCGTTGTTCGCGCGCGGGGCGGTGAAGGCGGCGCTGTGGCTCGCGGCGCAGCCGGCCGGCCGGTACCGGATGGACGACGTGCTGGGTCTCTGATCCGTGAAGCGTACCGACATCGTCGAATTCTACGCACGGCTGGCGGCGACCGATCCGCATCCCGAAACCGAACTGCACTTTCGCAATCCGTTCACGCTGGTGGTCGCAGTGGCGCTGTCGGCGCAGGCGACCGACGTATCGGTGAACAAGGCGACCGCCGCGTTGTTCGAGGACGTGGACACCCCGGAAAAGATGGTAGCGCTGGGCGAGGAAGGGCTGAAGCACCACATTCGCACCATCGGCCTGTACAATGCCAAGGCCAAGAACATCGTCGCCCTGTCGCAGATGCTGATCGACGAATTCGGCGGCGAGGTGCCGGCCGATCGCGCCGCGCTGGAGCGGCTGCCGGGGGTGGGGCGCAAGACCGCCAACGTGGTGATGAACGTGGCGTTCGGTGCGGAGACGTTCGCGGTTGATACGCACATCTTCCGCGTCGGCAACCGTACCGGGCTAGCACCCGGCAAGACGCCGCTGGCGGTGGAATTGGTGCTGGATCGTGTTACGCCGCAGCCCTTTCGGCTGCACGCGCATCATTGGCTGATCCTGCATGGCCGATATGTCTGCAAGGCACGCCGCCCCGAATGCTGGCGCTGTCCGGTGGCGGACCTGTGTGCGTTCAGGCCGAAAACGGCGGCACCGAAGACGACGGCATCCAAGTTGATGCCGGCCGCATAAATCCACTGGCGCCCCGCCGCCACCTTTGCTAGGCGCGCTCTTCAGGCACCCGTAGCTCAGCTGGATAGAGCGCTGCCCTCCGAAGGCAGAGGCCACTGGTTCGAATCCAGTCGGGTGCACCATCAAATCGACGGCTTCACAGTTATCCTATGGGTCATTGCCATCACGTGTCCGGCTGGAACGCGGCTCCCCGCTTCTCTGGATATTTCATCTACCGATCACATGCGGGCCGATGGCGTTCCACAGGTCGTGGATGGTGCGCTCGGCGGCCTTGCTCAGGTTTGCTGGCTTGTTTGATCTAGTTGAAGTTGAGGCTGTAGATCGGGAAAAAGAGCAGCGCTGCGCCTGCCGCTTCGATTACCTCGCGAGCCTTATGGCTCGACAGGTTGTCGATAATATGAATTTCAATCCCTCGATCCGCTTTGTGGGCACCCCCGGCTCGCCAGCGTGTCGATACGACCTGGCCGGATATTGGTCCAGCATGGGGAAACGGCGATCCCGCCGACGGGCGGCGGGCAGTTTCGCCCGTGGTCGGAGAAGATGTGACCTATTCCTCGGTGCGGAACAGCACCGCTTCACCGATCAGCAGGAACAGCAGGAAGGGCGCCCAGGCGGCGAGGAAAGGGGGGTAGGCACCGAGGTTACCCATCGCCAGCGCGAAATTGTCCGCGACGAAATAGGCGAAGCCGAGCGCCATGCCGATCACCGCGCGCACGAACAGCTTGCCCGATCGCGCGATGCCGAAGGCGGCGACCGCGCCCAGCAGCGGCATCAGCACCGCCGACAGCGGTCCCGACAGCTTGTGCCACAAGGCCCCCTCCAGTGCCTTGGTCGGGCGGCCCGATTCGGCCAGATCGCCGATCGCGGCGCGCAGCGCGCCGAACGACAGGCTGTCGGCATCGACCGAGGCGAGCGTGAACTGGTCAGGCCGGACGCCGCGGCCGATGACGATCGACGGTATCGCCGCCTGTTGCCCACTGGCTACGTCGAACCGCGTCGCCGGCCCGATCCGCCAGCCGTTGCCCGCCACATACACGCCCTGCGGGGCACGGATGATCGACTGGAGATTGCCGCCGGTGCGGTCGTAGAGAGTGACACCCCCCAGCTGGGCGCCGACGCCACGACCGCGCACCTGATCGACCTGGATCAGGTCGTCACCGTCCCGAACCCAGACATTGGCGCGGTCGCCACGATCGATCGGCATCGCCCCGTAATTGACGTTCTGCCACTGCGTCAGCGTCGCGGTGGCGCGCGAGACGATGCGGTCGTTGAACACGAACGACACCACCGCCACGCCCATGCTGGCGACCAGCAGCGGCGCCAGCACCTGATGCGCGGACAGGCCCGCCGCCTTCAGCGCCACCACCTCGCTGTTCTGGTTCATGGTGATGAGCGTCAGGATCGTGCCGAGCAGCACGCAGAAGGGCAGCAGGAACGAGATGATCTGTGGCGCGCGCAGCGAGACATATGTCCACACCTGTGCCTGCGTGTTGCCCGGCATCGCCAGGATATCGCCGCTGCTGCTCAATAGGTCGAGCGTCTGGAGCACCAGCACCAGGGCGAACAGGATGGCGAACGTGCGGACCAGGAACAGACGACCGGTATAGAGCGCGACGGTACGCGACGGGAACATGCTGTTGGTCACGCCGCCTGCTCCCGTTCCTGTGCCCGGCGGCGACGGCGCCGTCCCGGCAGGCGGTCCGCGATCGCCTTGCCCGCCTTGGAGAACACGCGTTCCAGCGCCCCGATCGGCTGGCCGCCGGGGACATAGGCGATGGTGTAGTACATCCAGAACACCAGTCCGGCGAAGATCGCGAACGGCACCCACAGCGCCAGGGCCGGGTCGACGCGCCCCAGTTCGCCGAAGCTTTGCGCGTATTCGTTCACCTTGTGATAGGTGACGATCATCACGATCGACAGGAACACGCCCAGCGCCGACGAGGACCGTTTGGGCGGCACCCCCAGCGCCAGGGCCAGCATCGGCAACAGGAACATCGTTGCCACCTCCGCCAGACGGAAATGGAATTCCGACCGGCTGGAATCGCGCTGTTGCTCGGTCGTGCCTGCGGCATGACCAAGGCGGGCGAGTTCGGGCAGCGTGAATTCTAGGTTGCGGCCGCCGCGCTGACGAAAATTCTCCAGCTTGGGCAGGTCGATCGGTAGATCGTGGCTGCTGAACTGCAACACCCGCGGCACCTTGAACTCGGGTCGGTTGTGGACGAGGATGCCGTTGGTCAGGCGGAAGATGATGACGTTGGGATCGTCGGTCGCCATGAACCGACCATGCTCCGCGGTCACGCCGATCCAGTCGTTCTTGGGCGTGTCGACATGGACGAAGATACCGCTGAGATCGCGTCCCTTGTCGCGGCTTTCCTCGATGCGCAGCGTCATGCGGGGGCCCAGATGCGTGAACTCGCCAACCTTGATCGACGCACCCAGCGCGCCGGTGCGCAATTCGAACCGCAGCCCTTCGTAATAATAGCGGGCAATCGGCTGGACATAGCCGACGATCGCGAGGTTCACGAGCGCCAGACCGACCGCGTACATGTACGGCACCCGCAGCAGCCGGCCGTAGCTCATCCCCACGCCGCGCATCACGTCCAGCTCTGACGAGGTGGCGAGGCGCCGGAACGCCAGCAGGATGCCGAGCATCAGCCCGATCGGAATGCCCAGCCCGAGATATTCGGGCAACAGGTTGGCGAGCATCCGCCACACCACGCCGATCGGCCCACCCTGCGTCGCGACGAAATCGAACAGGCGACGGATGCGGTCGAGCACCAGCAGCATCGCAGAGATGATGAGCGTGGCGAACAGTGGTAGCGCGATGAGCCGCGCCATGTAGCGATCGATCGACTTCATCGGGGGAGGGGCTCGGATGGCGGCAAGGTCGCGTGGGTATAGGGGGGCAAAGCCACCGCGTCAGGTGAAAAAGCGAGCCGTTCCACGGTTCAGGCGGCGATACCCTCCGGCGGACGGCGCTGGCCGTGCGTCGCCTCCGCCAGTGCCTGTTCCAGGCGGGCGAGCGTGAACGGTTTGCGCAGGACGAAATGCCCGGCCAGGTCGACCGCTCCCGCCTCACCCGCGAAGCCGGTGACGAACAGGACGGCAACGTGCGGATGCCGGTGGCGCAGGCCGGCGACCATTTCCGGTCCCGTCTGGTTCGGCATCAGCACATCGGACAGGAGGAGGTCGATATCGGGATGCGCGTCGAGCAGCGTCGGGGCGGCGAGGGGATCGTTGCACGGCACCACGCGGTGGCCGAGCTCGACCAGCGCATCGACCGTGGCCGCCAGCACCCGGGGGTCGTCCTCCACCACCAGAATGTCCAGGCCGTCGCGCTGCCGGTCGGGCAGGGCCGGCGCCTCGTCATGCGTGGCGGCGATGTCGGACGAGCGGTCTCGCGGCAGATACAGCGTCACGGTGGTGCCCCGGCCCGGCGCGGTGTCGATCACGATGTCGCCGTCCTGCTGCCGCACGAAGGCAAAGATCTGGCTGAGGCCGAGACCGGTGCCCTTGCCCGATTCCTTGGTGGTGAAGAAGGGTTCGAATGCCCGTTCCGCAACCTCCGGCGCCATGCCGCAGCCATCGTCGGCAACCGACAGGCTGATATGATCGCCCGCCGCACCATGCATCAGTTCGCCCTCCCCCAGTGTCCGCGCGGCGGTGCCGATGCGGATCGTGCCACGACCGTCCAGTGCATCGCGCGCGTTGACGCACAGGTTGAGCAACACGTTCTCGAGCTGCACCCGATCCGCCCGGACCAGCCAGTCCGCAGCGGCATGATGCACCTCGATCGTGATGCCATCGCCCAACGTCCGGTCGAGCAGGTCGGACATGTCCGCGATCAAGGCACCGATCGCGATCGGTTCGGGCTTCAGCGCCTCTTCGCGGCTGAACACCAGCAGGCGGCGGGTCAGCGCGGCGGCGCGGTTTGCCCCGTCCATCGCACTGTCGAGGTGGCGCAGCAGCCCGGCACGCCCGCCATCGACATGACGCCGCGCCAGTTCCAGCCCACCCAGGACGACTGCGAGCATATTGTTGAAATCGTGCGCGATGCCGCCGGTCAACTGGCCGACCGCCTCCATCTTCTGCACCTGACGCAGCTTGGCTTCCTGCACGCGCAACTCGGCGGTCGCATCCGTCACCGCCGCCGCCAGCGCCTCCGCCCGTTCGCGCGCGGCATCGGCATCGGCCCGCGCGCGGATGCGTTCCTCGACCGCGGTCATGCTCATCCAGCCGAGCATCACTGCGCCCAGCACCAGCAACACGCCGAACACCGCCAACACGCCGGCGATGCGGCTGGATCGTTCGACCGAGTCGGTCGCGCGACTGACCCGATCCTCCAGCAGGCGGCGTTCGCGGACCATGATGCCGTCCAGTTCGCGGTCGATCGCGACCAGTGAAGCGGCATTACGCAACAGGTTGAACCGCGCCAGCGCCTGCTTGTTCTTGCCGTAGCGGGTGGACAGGGCGGTGATCGACAGTTCCTCACCGCGTGCCTGATAGGCGGCGCGCAGGCGATCGATCGCCGGGTCCTGATCCGCATTGTCGATAGTCAGTTGATGGAGCCGGTCGATCTGCGAGCCGGCCAGCGTCCACCCCTCGAAATACAACTGGCCCTGCGACCGGTCGCTGGAGATGACATAGCGGCCGAGCGACGCCTCCGACCGGGCGATGGTGGCGGACAAGGTGCGGGCGAGGATCATCACGTCGTAGCTGTGGCGTTGCAGCGTCAGCGCGCGATCCCGCTCGCGATTGGCACCGCCCAGGGTGACGATCAGGCCGACGAGAACGATGGCGGCGGCCAAGGCAAGCACGATGACGGTGACGGTGCGCCACCATGCGGCGCCTGCCGGTGCGTCCCTTTCGCCATCATATTCCACTGAACCGGCCTACTCCAATATCGTCCCCCGGAAAAGTCGGGGCGTATGGACAATGGACATCGTTATGCGATCACGCCCAGCGCGCGACCGGCCTCGTCGAACAGGGCGAGGACACGGGCGATCTGGTCGGGCGTATGTTCGGCGCACAGCGAGCAGCGCAACAGGAAGGTGCCCGCCGGCGTAGCGGGCGGACGTGCCATGTTGACGTACAATCCCGCCTCCAGCAGCGCCTGCCACATCGCCACCGCCTGAACCTGATCGTCGAGGATCACCGCGATGATCGCGCTGTCGGGCGTATCGGTGCCGAGGCGGAATCCCTTCGCCTTCAGCCCGCCGTGAAGCGCACGGGCATTGGCCCACAACCGTTCGCGCTTGTCGTGCGCGGTCGCCAGCTTGCGGATCGAGGCGGCGGCGGTCGCCACCACCGACGGCGGCAGGCTGGCGGTAAAGATATAGGGGCGGCAGGCAAGACGGATCGCCTCGAACTTGGGGTGGTTCGACACGCAGAAACCGCCGACCGTGCCGACCGACTTGGAGAAGGTGCCGATAACGAAATCGACCTGCCCCTCCAGCCCCTGCGCCTCGTACACGCCGCGGCCATTGGGGCCGTAGAAGCCCATCGAGTGCGCCTCGTCGGACAGCACCATCGCGCCGTGCTTCTTGGCGACGGCGACCATCTCCTTCAGCGGAGCGATGTCGCCCAGCATCGAATAGACGCCCTCCAGCACCACCAGCTTGCCCGGCTCCCTGGGCAGGCGACCGAGCCGCTTGTCGAGATCCTCGACCGAATTGTGGCGGAAGCGGACGATCTCCGCATTGCCCTGCGCGCAGCCGTCATAGATCGAGGCGTGGCTGTCGGCGTCGAGGATGACATATTCACCCTTCGCCGCCAACGTCGAGATCATGCCGAGATTGGCCATGTAGCCGGTCGAGAACACGATCGCGCCCGACATGCCGTAGAAGTCGCGCAGCGCATCTTCGGCTTCCATATGGTCGCGGAAGGTGCCGTTCAGCATCCGGCTGCCGTTGGTGCCCGATCCGAACGCGTCGAGCGCGGCGTGGCCGGCGGCGATCACGTCCGGGTCGAACGTCATGCCCATGTAATTATAGGTGCCGAGCAGGATCGTCTCGCGCCCGCCGATCACCGCCTCCGTGGGGGAGCGGACCTCGTCCATCACGATCGCGAACGGATCGATGACGCCGCTGTCGAGCAGCGCCTGCCGTTCCGCGATCAGCCGGTCGAACTTGCCCATCAGGTCGCGTTCGGGGGCGACCGGCGATGGATCGAGCGACACCGCCTCTGCCTGCAATCCGGTTTCGGTCATCGGTCGCCCTTCAGCGTCGCGACGGCATCGACCAGCTGGCCGACATTCTCGATTTCCGCCTGCATGTTCATCGTGATGATGATGTCGAACTCGTCCTCGATCGCCGCGACGAAATCCATGACAGTCAGGCTATCCCATTCCAGATCGCCCTGGAAAGTGGTGGCGTCGGTCAGCGCCACGCCTTTTTTGTTGAAGGGTTCGATCTGGGCGGTGACGGTGTCGAAGATGCTCTGGCGGTCGCTCATGACAATTCCCTAGGCGCTGAATGCGGCGGCGTTGCGGCGGCTATAGCAATCCTTGGGCGCGATACCACCGTGCGGTATCCGCCATCCCGGCGCGGGTTTCGACCTGCGGAGCCCAGATCGCGGATGGCGGGCGGCGGGCGGGATCGATCGTCCAGTCGGGATGGCAGAAATAGGCGACCCGGTCGGCGGTCAGCCTTGCGGCATCCCCCCGCCAGCGCCGGTCCAGCCGCGCCGCCAGCGACAACAGCGCGCGCGGCAGCGGCAGCGGCAGTACCCGCCGTCCCACCGCCGCGCCGATGCCGTTCGCGAAATCGGCATGGGTCATGCCGCCCGATCCGTCGTCCGCCTCGTGGATCGCGCGGGTGGCGGGTCCGGTCGCCAGCGCCAGCAGCAGCCGGGCGAGATCGTCGACATGGATCACCGACAGCCGGCCCGGCGGCGGCAGCAGCGCGAGGCCCCAGCGCGCCATCCGGAACAGGTCGAGCTGGTCCATGTCGCCCGGCCCGTAGATGCCGGGGGGACGGACGATCGACCAGGGTAGCGACGATGCCGCGACCAGCCGTTCCGCCGCCGCCTTCGACCAGCCATAGTTCGACAGGTCCGGCTCCCGCGCGGCAAGGGACGAGACGTGGACGAACGGCATGGAGCCGGCACGGGTGGCGGCGGCGAGGATGGCCCTCGTGCCCTCGACATTGCCGGCCGCGAAGCCGGCGCGATCGGGGGCGTTGACGATGCCGGCGACATGCACGACCGCGTCCGATCCCGCGACCAGCCGGTCGAGCGCGGCGGCATCGTCCAGTGCGCCGGCGATCCACGTCACGCCGTCCCGTTCCGGCTGTGGCCGGCGGGCGAGGGCGCGGACAGCGTGGCCCGCCGCCACCGCGTGGCGGATCAGCGCGCCGCCGACGAAGCCGGTGCCACCGGTGACGGCGAGGATCACAGCAGCGCCAGATGGTTGCGATGGACCAGCGCGGCGCGCGGGGCATAGCCGAGGATGGCGGCCTGTTCGTCGCTGCGCCGGCCGAGCAGCCGCCGCGCCTCGCCCGCGTCATATTCGGACAGGCCACGCGCCACCGTGCCGGCCGGTCCCTCCACGGTCACCAGATCGCCGCGCAGGAATTCGCCCGTGATCGCCGTCGCACCCGCCGCCAGCAGGCTGCTGCCCGCCGCCAGCGCTGCCGCCGCGCCGGCATCGACATGGATCGCGCCCGCCGCCGTCAGGCCGCCGGCAAGCCACGCCTTGCGGGCGGGGGCGGTACGTTCGGCGACGAACAGGCTGTGCCGCCGCTCGCCCGACAAGGGGCGGTCGACCCGGCCGGAGGCGATGGCGAGCGGGATGCCCGCGCCGACCGCGATCCGCGCGGCGGCCAGTTTCGATACCATGCCGCCCGATCCCATGCCCGAGGCCGATCGCGCATCCGCCATCGCGGCGACCGCGTCGACCCGCTCGATCACCGGGATATGCCGCGCGGCGGGATCGTGCGCGGGATTGGCGTCGTACAGCCCGTCGACATCGGACAGCAGCACGACGCCGTGCGCACCTGCGGCCTGCGCGACCCGGGCGGCGAGCCGGTCGTTGTCGCCGAAGCGGATTTCCTCGGTCGCGACGCTGTCGTTCTCGTTGATGATCGGCACCACGCCCAGCCCGGCCAGCCGCCCCAGCGTCGCCGCCGCATTCAGGTAACGCCGCCGGTCCTCCAGATCGCCGAGCGTCACCAGCATCTGCGCTGCGGGAATATCGTGGCCGCCGAGCAATTCGCTCCACACCTGTGCCAACACGATCTGTCCGGTCGCGGCGGCGGCTTGCGCATCCTCCAGACTGGCGCGGCCGCCCTTGGCCAACCCGAGCCGTCGCGCCCCGAGCGCGATCGCGCCCGACGACACGATCACCACCTGTTGCCCCGCCACCGCACGGTCGGCGATGTCGGCCACCAAGGTCGACAGCCAGTCGCGACGGACGCCGCCATCGGGATCGACGAGCAGCGCCGAGCCGACCTTGACGACGAGGCGGGTGGTGGTGGCGGGGGCGAAGAGGGTCACGGACGGGCGCTGCCTGACTGGAGGATGACGGTCATGGCCGGCGATCGGCGGCCGCGCGCCCGGCGGACCGGATCATGGCGTGGCGTTCGGCATGGGCGAGCAGCGCGTCGAGATCGTCACGCGCGATGTCGAAGCTTTCGTGCATGTCGGCGAGTGCGGCATCGAGATCGGACGGATCGAACCGCGACGGGCCCGGTGCGGCCGGCGCGACGACGGGTTCGTGCGGATAATTGCGGGCGGTGGCGCGGTGGACGAACATCGCGATCGAGACGAGCGCGATCGAGTTGATCCCAACGGGCGCGAAGGCGAAGGCATAGCCCGCCGCGTGGATGCCCTGACTGCCGATCACCGCGGTCAGCGCGGCGGCGCCCCCCGGCGGATGAAGGCAGCGGCACAGCGACATGACCAGGATCGCCGCCCCGACCGCGACCCCCGCGGCGATCGTGGTATCGGAGACGGTGTTGAAGACGGCGACGCCGACCAGCGTGGAGATGACGTTGCCGCCGACGACCGGCCATGGTTGCGCCAGCGGACTGGCGGGCACCGCGAACACCAGCACCGCCGACGCGCCGAGCGGGGCGACGATGATCGGCAGATCGGCCATGGCCAGCGGCAGCCCGGCGCACACCACGATCGTCAGCGCGATGGCGATCATCGCACCGACCGACGCGACCAGCCGTTCCGACAGCGTCGCACCGGCAAGCAGGGGCCTGAAGATCATGACGTGCCGCGTCAGCGGGGCGCGCGTCGTGCCGATGGCCGACCGGTCACGGCATCTATCACAGCGTCGATCACAGCGGCGACCATTCGACCCGGTCCTCCTCGCCATCGTCCTCCACCGCCGCACCCGCTTCGGGGCCGACCGCCTCGATCAACTGGTCCAGCACCCAGTCGACGCCGATACCGCTGGCGCCCGACAGCGGGATGACGTCGGTGCCCGATGCCTCGGCCAGTTCGGCGGACAGCGCCTCGATCAGTTCGTCGTCGAGCGTGTCGATCTTGTTGAGCGCGACGACGTGCGGCTTGTCGACCAGACCGCCGCCGTAATTCTCCAGTTCGGCGCGGACGATGCGATAGCTTTCGGTGACGTCGTCGTCATTGGCGTCGACCAGATGCAGCAGCACCCGGCACCGTTCGATATGGCCGAGGAACCGGTCGCCGATGCCGGCGCCGTCGGCCGCGCCCTCGATCAGGCCGGGGATGTCGGCGATCACGAATTCGCGCTGCTTGTGGCGGACCACGCCGAGCTGCGGGCGGGTGGTGGTGAAGGCATATTCGCCGACCTTGGCCTGCGCATTGGTGACGGTGTTGATAAAGGTGGACTTGCCGGCATTGGGCAGGCCGACGAGCCCGGCATCCGCCAGCAGCTTCAGCCGCAGCCAGACCCATGCCTCCTCGCAGGGCCAGCCGGTGCCGTGCTGGCGCGGCGTGCGGTTGGTCGAGGTCTTGTAGCTGGCATTGCCACGACCGCCGTCGCCGCCGCGCAGGAATATCTCGCGCTGGCCGACCTTGGTGAAGTCGAGCAGTACCTCTTCCTTGTCCTCCGACAGGACCTGCGTGCCGACCGGCACCCGGATGACCAGATCGTCGCCGCCGCCGCCGGTGCGGTTGCTGCCCGACCCGCCCGAGCCGCGCGGGGCGCGGAAATGCTGGGTGTAGCGGAAGTCGATCAGCGTGTTGAGGCCGGCGACCGCCTCGAAGATGATGTCGCCGCCCTTGCCGCCGTTACCGCCGTCGGGGCCGCCATATTCGATGAACTTTTCGCGCCGGAAGCTGACGGCGCCGGGGCCGCCGGAACCGGAGCGGCAGAAGATCTTGGCCTGGTCGAGAAAATGCATGGCGCCCCCTTACCCGGTGGAGGCGGGCGCGTCATCCTCTCGCTGGCGGGCGGCATCCGACCCCAGCAGCGCCGCCAGCGCCAGTTCGCGGGCCCGGGTGCGCGACAGGCCGAGCGCGCGGGCCATCGGCGCGCCGAGCAGCGCGTCGCCCAGCGCCATCAGCACCAGTTGCAGCGTCTCCTCCGCGATCGGCCGCGCACCGATGCCGGTGCCCGAGGCGAGCTGGTCGACCAGATCGTGGATCGCCTGGAGAATCGGGCCGAGCGCATCATGGTTGCCGGTGAGGATCATCCAGCTGGCCAGCGCCCCCGCGCCTTCGCGGTCGAAGGCGTCGAAGGTGAGGTCGACGATCGCCCGCGGGTCCTGCGTGCCGGCGCGCGCGGCCAGCACCGCCGCGCCGATGGTGGCGGTGATATCCGCCGCCATCCGTTCCGCCAGCGCCCGTTGCAAGCCGCCGGCCGAGCCGAAATGGTGGAGCAGATTGGCATGGGTTCGCCCGATTCTCGTTGCCACCGCCTTGAGCGTCACGCCCTGCGGCCCCGCCTCGATCAGCAGCGCGCGCGCCGCATCCAGCGCGGCGGTGCGCGATTCTTCGGGCGCCAGGCGACGGCGGTTTGACATGGAAAAGAGCAGGCCTTATTTACATCGGTGTAAGTAATTCGACGGTATGTCGCTGATGTGACCCTTGGAGAAGTTTATGGCGAAGGCAACCACTCCCGCCGACCTGACGATCACGCCACGCGACGTGCGGTTCGGCCGGGGCACGCGGCTCGGGCGATACTGGCTGAACGACGATCCGATCGCGACCGCCTTCTACAACGCGCTGTCGGTGACCTTTCCCAAGGGTGAGGCCTATTTCTGCGAGAGCGTGAAGGCGTTCCGCGACGGCACGCCGCCCAAGCTGCACGCCGAAATCCAGGCGTTCGTGAAGCAGGAGGTGATCCACAGCCGCGAGCATGTCGCCTTCAACCGGCACGTCACCGCACAAGGATATGACGTCACGCTGCTGGAACGTCATGTCGACGAGGCGCTGGCGCTGACCAAGGGGCGGCACCCGATCGGCAATCTGGCCGCGACGATGGCGCTGGAGCATTTCACCGCGATGCTGGCACACGAGCTGATCGCCAATCCGCGCCATCTGGCGGGGGGCGAGGCGCAGGCGGCGGGGCTGTGGCAATGGCATGCCGCCGAGGAGATCGAGCACAAGGGCGTCGCCTACGACACCTGGCTGCACGCGACGCGCGACTGGAGCCGGTGGCGGCGCTGGAAGGTGAAGTCGCTGGTGATGCTGATCACCACGTGGAAGTTCTTCCAGGGCCGGCGCAAGGGGATGCTGGAACTGTTGCGGCAGGACGGGATGACCGGGCCGAAGGTGTGGGCGAAACTGGCGTGGTACGCGTTCGGCCGCCCCGGCATGGCGCGCAAGGTGGCGGGGGTGTGGTTCAGCTATTTCCTGCCCGGCTTCCATCCGTGGAAGCATGACGACCGCTCACTGATCGCGCTGGCCGAGAGCGAATATGAGGATGCGCTGCTACCCGATGCCCGGCGGTTGCAGGCGGCATAGGGCGATTCGCCTTCACGGACGAGGGCGGAAAGTCACACCGGAAAGTCACGAAAGTCCCATCCTACAGGGGTGATTCGTGGGGGCGTTGACGGTGGAAAGAGCGGCGGGGCGCGGATCGTTGGCGATCCTTGTCCCGACATCGTCCCGTCGTAGCCTGATCGTGCCATGTAGGACAGGTCGGCCGGATCGACCGGCATCGCCGTTTGTTCCTTCCTGCCGGGAATGGGCGGGAGGGGCGCGGCATTCCGACAAGGCGTGGCCCCGGCGGAAGAGCGAGGTCCGATCGGGAAAGTCGTCGTCCGTCATGACGATGGCTCACCCCGTGGGACCCCGGATTCCGCCGGGCGCGCGATGGACAGGCTATGCCGCGATCGGCATCGGCGCCCGGTCGTCCTCCACGAGGTCGAGCGTGTATTCGATGCTGGGCGCCGCCTCGGGCCGGGCGACGGAGCGCTTCGCCAGCGTTCGCCCGGTCGGACGGAAGCCCAGCCGGCGCAGGACACGGCCCGATGCCGGGTTGTCGGCGAAATGCCATGCCTCCAGCCGGTCGATCGGCAGCGCGTGGCGGGCCATCTCGACCACGGCGCCCCCCGCCTCCGTCGCATAGCCCTGACCCCAGGCGGCGGGCGTCAGCCAGTAGCCGAGATTGGCGGCACCCTCGTCATCGCTGATACCGATGCCGCCGATCAGCCGTGGCTCGCCGCCATCATGCGCGACGATGACGAAGCGCGGGTCGTGGCCGCCGCGCGGCTGCGCGATCCAGCTTTCGGCATCCGCCAGCGTATAGGGGTGCGGCACCCGCGTCAGCATCCGCAAGACGCGCTCGTCGGCGATCGCCGCGGTCAGCGCCGGGGCATCCTCTGGCCAGGCGGGTCGTAATGTCAGTCTTGGCGTCCGCGCGAACATCTTGCCTCTCCTCGTCGCGTCGCCCGCAGCCATGCCACGCCGGGATGACGGGACGGCGACAACGGGCGGGGGAGGGAGCACAAGAAAAAAGGGAGCCGGGGCGACCCGTCTCCCTTTTTCTGGCTGGTTCCGTTGCCGGAACTACCGGGTCGTCCTGGTGGACAACCCGGTCGGTTGTCCGATGTTATTCGGCGGCCTCTGCCATAATCTCTACCGAACAATAGCTGCGGCCCAGTTTGCCCTTGGCAAACGCGACGCGACCATCGACCAGCGCGAACAAGGTGTGATCCTTGCCGATGCCGACGTTCGCGCCCGGATAGAATTTGGTGCCGCGCTGACGCACGAGGATGTTGCCGGCGACGCACTCCTGGCTGCCGAACTTCTTGACGCCGAGGCGACGGCCGGCCGAGTCACGACCGTTGCGCGACGAACCGCCTGCTTTCTTATGTGCCATGTCGAATAACTCCTGTTCGCGTGCCGCTCAGCCGACCGAAACGATCTTGAGGATCGTATGGTTCTGGCGATGGCCGTTGCGACGACGATAATTGTGACGGCGACGCTTCTTGAAGACGATGACCTTTTCAGCCTTCGCCTGCGCCACGATCTCGGCGGCGACCGTCAGGCCGGCAACCGACTTCATTTCCGACCCTTCGCCCGCGAGCAGGACATCGCCCAGCGTCACGGACGAACCGGCGTCACCATCGATCTTCTCGACGACGATCTTGTCTCCTGCGGCGACGCGATACTGCTTGCCGCCCGTGCGCACGACTGCGAACATGGCCCTCATCACTTTCCAAAATACATAGTCCACGCCGGACAATGGCCCGGCGGGAAGAAGGGCCAGCTAGGCAAAGGGGCGTCGCTTGTCAACCTCGCGCAGGCACCCGGCGATGGTTAGTGGCGATGTTCGTCGCGCAGGCGGTAGCGCCCGTCGGCAAAGCCGGTGAACAGGCCGGGGATCGCGGGATGGTCGATCGGTTCGTCGCTGTCGTCCGGCACCAGATTCTGCTGGCTGACATAGGCGACGTAGCTCGATTCGATATTCTCGGCGAGCAGGTGGTAGAAGGGCTGATCCTTGCTTGGCCGGATGCCCTCGGGGATCGCATCATACCATTCGTCGGTATTGGCGAAGACCGGATCGATGTCGAAGATCACGCCGCGGAAATCGAACATGCGGTGACGCACGACATCGCCGATGGTGAACCGGGCATGTGCGATCGGCGGGGCGACCGGATCCGCCGCGGTCGACGGCGGACGGGGCGGGGCGGGGCGATCAAGGTGCACGTGACGGGGCATCCCCATCATCTAGGCGCTGTCGCGGTGGCCAACAAGCCGAGCCGCGAATCGCGGGAGCGATCAGCGTTGCGACGACGTGCCGCAACAGGCTTGTGCGACGCGATTCCTTGGGCTAGAGGCCCGCCCTCGACCGATCGGCCCGTCGTTCACACGACCGGCCCGTTCCTTCTGCGGAGAGGTGGCAGAGTGGTCGAATGTACCGCACTCGAAATGCGGCGTGCCCTCACGGGTACCGTGGGTTCGAATCCCACCCTCTCCGCCATTCATCTTCCTGACCGACTGTGATCTAACGACCTTCTCTGGCACAGCGCCGCTTTTGACCATTCTGATGCTTCGAAGCGGTGTTAAAGATGGCCATAGATACATGGTCTAGGACCGGGCGGCGACCGAAAGTCTGGTGCGTGTTGATCGTTGATCCACCTCTGGACAAGCTAGCCTGACTTGTCGTCTGAAACGGCTTTCCAGACCAAATGCCAATCGTCGGACTGACCCGATTGTTCGGCGCTTCTGTGATTTCATCGAGCGATCGAAGATGGCGCCGGCCCGTGGTTTACCTTGCATATGATGAAGTAGGCCCAAGCCTGATTTAACTAAGACCATAAATATAAAAGACAAATCTCATGGGAATGTATGATCATAAGGTCGAATATGGGATTAATATAAGATTGACTAACTCTCATTGATTCGGCAGGACCAATGAATTCCGGGGGGGTCTTTTATGAATCGTTACGTTATGGCAGCGGGGCTTTTGGCTGCTCTTCAGGCGGCACCAGTCGTTGCAGAGCAGAAAATGATTCCTGATCTTTGTGAGTATGCGACGAGCGAACTGCCAAACGCTTGTGCGCGAACGCAAAGTTTCGTTACATTCCCGGAGAGGTCCAGCCAGGACTCGAGTGGCAATTTTGCTACTGCAAGTACAAGTGCCTATAACGTTTTTGAGGGTAAGCTCTACAGTGCTGATGCATTCGCCAAGGCGTCCGTCAGCAGAGGTCAGCTAGGCGTCGCCGTATCCGGAAATGACAGGGCAAGCTCACAAGCTTCTGCCACTATCAGGGATGTTATAACCTTCAATGCCGCTGACTATGATTTCGCTTACTTCGAGATAGCAATCCATGGCGTCGCGTTTAGTGGACAGGCAGGTCGTGTAGACCTCGGTTATGACATATCTTTTGAATCCGAGCGTTACCTATCCTTGTTCAAGACTCAGTACTATATATCGTCAAAAGATAGTGAGTCAGAAGAGAGCCTTTGGTCAAATCACGATTTCGACATCAATGGAGAGCGTATTTCTGACGATATGTACCTGATTCAGGGGGCTATTCGCCTTATGCCAGGTTCATCAACCTTCAATTTCTCCTCAACGATGGCATCATTTGTGAACGGTCCTGGCTATGGTGCATTTGGTAACACGGCGAGCTTAAGTTTCAAATTACCAGAGGGTGTATCTCTTACCTCACAATCGGGACTTTTTCTCTCCGAGGTCGGGACAATACCCGAACCTACGACCTGGCTGATGTTCATACTGGGTTTCGGTTTTATTGCAGCAGTGATCAGGCTGAACCGATGCGATCGGCGCATTGCCCATCGCTCACTTTGATTGCCTCTAACTTTGCGACACCCCCTGCCGGGTTTGAGTGGCGCAGGGGGATGTGCCAAGGCTTTTAATTCCGGTATCTGGCGAATTTGACACATTTTCCCTTCACCTCTCATCCGATCAGAACCGGAAACTGGCGTGCGGGTTACAGCAGGCCAAATTCGTTGATAGTGTCTGGGTTATCGTGGCCGATGCTTGGCGCGCCGATGCTGCTTGTGCCACGATGCTTATTGATTTGGATCGGTGTATGGGTGGTGGTTGCGGCACCGTTACGCGGCACCGTTACGATGCACGCGCGGGACCAGGTCAGCCTTCTGAACCCTTCCCACGCCAGCAAGGTCGGCCAGTCCTGAACCGCAACACACGATATATCCTCGACGCGTAGTCGATCGGGTCCGTCGCCCATGCGCGGTCGTCCGGGGCTTCGGTCGGAAGCCATCCGCAAGACACGGCAGAACGGGTCAGAAGGCTCTACCTCGGACCCGCACCACCAGATGCCGGGACCAGGCACCTAACCCACAGTATCGCCGCCGCCGGTCGGGATCGATCCCCCCGCGACGTTCCAGCCGCGCAGGGTCAGGCGGGGAACACCCTCGACCGTCGCGGGATAGCGGACCGTCACCGTCTTCCGCTCGCCCGGCAGGAGCGAGACGTAATTGTCGCTGTAATAGGCGGGCAGGATACGCTTGCCCGCCGCATCGACCAGCGTCAGCTTCGCGTTGAGGGCCGGCACCCCGGTGTCGTTCGCCAGCGTCACCGTGATCGCCTTGTCCTCGCCATCGACGACCGGGGCGGTGGCGCGTGTCGTGAGGATGGCGGGGGCCAGGTCATTCAGGGCGCGATAGGCGGCGGTGTCGCGGCCGCGCCAGTAGAAGTTCTCCGACACCGTCCGCCCGGCGGCATCGTTCAGCGTCAGGCTGACCAGCACCATCGGATGCGCGGCGAACAGCCGGTCGAGCGGTACGGCGGCCAGCGCCGTGGCCCGGTTGGCCAGCGCATCGACCCGGTCGGTGCGGGTGAACAGGTCGGCGTTGTCGAGCCCAACGACCCGCACCTTCGCGGTCAGGCCACGGGCGTCCGCGCGGGTGGTGTTCAGCACGACCAGTTCGTTGCCGGGTAGGTTCAGCTGGACGTGGAGCGGCTCCACCGCCTTCTTCGCACCGTAATAGGCGGCATGGGTGTCGTAATCCCACGAATAGATCTGCCACGCGTTCGACGGCCAGGCGGGATGCGTCATCCACAGCAGCCGGCCGGAATTCTTGGTCCAGAGGTGCCCCTGATACCCCTCGTACATCGCCTTGTGCGTTTCGAGGTTCATCATCTGCGCCTTGCGCTCGAAATCGGCGAAGCTGTTGCCCGCGCCGAACATCGTGTCGAGCGTCTGCATGAACGTCTTGGTGTCGCCGTTCCCCGCGAAATGCCAGTCGTGATAGGCGAGCACGTCGCCCAGCGGCCAGCGATCGGCAGCGGGGGTGTAGCTGGCGACGGATTCGGCGGTGGACAGCGAGGGCGTGCCCGTCTCCACCGAGAAACCGGTGGCGAGATCGGTGAAATAGCCGACCGGCGGGCGGTAGTTATAGGGGCCGGAGCCTTGCAGGTTCACGACGTTCGAACTGCCGGTGAACCAGCGGGTGCCGTCCAGTTCGAACACCGCCTTGTCCAGCCCCTCGTTCAGCGCCGGATAGGGCACGCCCTCGTTGCGGCCGAACCACAGGACGATCGAGGGGTGGTTGCGATAGCGGGCGATGGTGTCGCGCGCGTTGGCGAGGAACAGGCCGGCATCGTCCGGCTCGATCTGGAAATTCTGGGTCGACTGCCAGAAATCGTTCAGGATCATCATGCCGTTCTCGTCGGCGAGATCGTAGAACTCCTCTTCGGAGTTATTGCCCATCCAGTTGCGGATGACGTTCATGTGCGCCTCCTTCTGAAGGCGGAAGAACGGTTTCAGCCAGTCGTAGCTGACCCGCTTCATCGCGTCGTCCATGCCCCAGTTGCCCCCGCGCGCGGCGATCTTCACGCCGTTGACCCGGATGGTCAGATGCGGTTCGGGAAGCACCTCGTCGATCGCGGTCACCGCCTTCGACGTGGTGCCGGCGGCGGTCAGCGATTCCGCCCAGCCGCGCGGGGATTCCTTGATCGCCCCGTGGCGGACGTCGATCAGCCTGGCCCCGGCCAATGCGCCGTCGGTGGTCTGGACGTTGACGCGGCGTAGCGCCCCCCCGGCATCGAACAGCGACAGGTCGTAGCTTACCTCGCGGATGCCGAACCGGTCCTGCCGGCTGTCGGACAGGCCGGCGGCGTCGCTGACCTGATAGGTGACGTCGTACAGATACGGGTCGCCATAGCCGTTGGGCCACCACAATTTGGGATCGGCGACGTGCAGCTGCCGGAATTCGGCGGGCGTGAACGCGATCTCGCTGCGGCCGGCGGGGGCGGTGACGGTCTTGTCGACGGTCACGCCGGCAAAGGCCACGCGGACCGTGACCGGTCTGGCGGTACCGGTGTTCTCGATCGGCACGGTGACGTAGATGTCGGCGCGGTCGGTCCGCGGCAACGGCAGGTCGGTGACGACATGCGGGTCGAGGATGCGGACGTCACCGTGCGCGATCAGCTCGACCGGACGCCACAGGCCGGTGTTGCGGTCACGGATACCGGGTATCCAGTCCCACCCCTCGGTCGCGACGAAGGTGGGACCGTCGATGGCTAGCTGGCCGCCATTCTCGCCGACCCCCGCCGTCACCGACTGTTCGTGCGGGATGCCGGGATGCGGAGGCGGCGACACGCGCACCGCGATCACGTTTTCACCGGCGACCGGCAGATAATCGAACTGACCCCGGATGAAGGCGCCGCGCGTGTCGCCCAGACGGCGGCCGTTCGCCCACATCTCCGCCGCGTAATTGACGCCGCCGAACATGATCGTGAGCCGCTTGCCGGCCGCTGCCGGGGGCACGGTGAAGCTGGTGCGGTACCAGTAATCCTGCCGCGCCAGGCTTTCCGGAATCTTCAGGTTGTTGAGGCCGTAATAGGGATCGGGATAGACGCCACGATCGACCAGCGTCTGCAGTACGGTGCCGGGCACGGTCGCTGCCCGCCAGCCATCGGCACGGATGCCGGGGCGGGACAAGGTGGCACCATCGCCCTTCACCTCGGGCGCGGCGGCGAGTTGCCAGCCGTTGATCTGCCAGCGGCCGGGCGCGATCGGCTGCACCACAGGCGCGGTCGATACCGGTCTGGCGACCGGGGCGGTGAAGGCCCCGCCCTTCGACTGCGGCAGCGTCCACGCGTCCTGCTGTCGGGTGAGGCCGATGTTCGCCTGTTTCTGGAACGGCCAGCCGACGCCGACCTGCCATAGCTGCACGACCTCGAAATCGGGGCGGGCGCGGACGGCGGCGGTGACCTCCGCCGGGGACAGGGCGGTATCGTGGACCGCCGCACCGACCAGCGTGCCACCGAAATGCGGGCGGCCGGGCAGGGCGGGGGCAATCGCAAGCGTCGGCGTCACCGCGGCCGAGGCGGCGCGACCACCGGCCACCCGGCGACCATCGACATAGAGCGTCAGCACCCCCCCGTCCGACACCGCTGCGACATGCGTCCAGCGGCCCGCCGCCAGCACGGGACCGCGAACGACCGTCCGGCCATCATGAATGGCGACACGGCCGTCATCGATCGTCAGCGCCCGCCCCTCGCCGATCGCCATCAGCGTGACGATGCCGGCCATGTCGCGATCGGCGCGAACCCAGCTTGTCAGGCTGTATGGCGCCCCGGCGGCGGCGAGGCCGGTCGCCCCCGGCAGCGGTCGTTCGATTCCGATCCCGCCGGGCAGGAAGCTGGCATTATACGGCCCGCCATCGGCCGGCACCGCCGCCGACGACGGCGGGGCGGCCAGCGCGATCGTCAACACCGACATCGCGGTGCCCCAACGCGCGCGCTTGTTCCGGACCATCATGCCATCCCCTCTGAATTCGTTCTTGATTGCCCGCGATACCATGGCACCACGGCGGTTGCCGAATTAAGACATCATCTTTCGTTATTCAGCAAGCGGCTTTGCCCGGCCGTTATCGCCTGACAGTGCCAGTGCGATCGGGCCGAGCGGCCCGGCGGCGGTGCCGAGACCGGGCGCGCGGACATAGCCGGCATCGCGCGGCGGCAGTTGCAGGTAATCGCCGATCAGCGCCCGCAACCGCTGGTCGATCGCATCGATCAGATAGGGGCGGTGCGCGATCACGCCGCCGCCGATCAGCAGCCGGCGCGGGCCGGTGGCCGACACCAGCGCCTGTGCCATCTGCGCCAGCGCGTCGACGACGGTCAGCCAGACGGGATGATCGCCCGCCAGATGTTCGCCCCGACCACCGAGCCGTGCGGCGATGGCCGGGCCGGCGGCCAGCCCCTCTACACAGTCGCCGTGATAGGGGCAGGCGCCGGACCAGTCATCGCCGGCGAGACGGGCGATCCGCATATGCCCGGCTTCGCAATGGCCCAGCCCCCGCGTGGGACGGCCGTTGACGATCAGGCCGACGCCGACGCCGGTGCCCACGGTAATGTAGGCATAGTCGTCCAGCCCCTGCGCGGCCCCCCATCGCCCTTCGGCCAGGGCGGCGCCGTTCACGTCCGTATCGAACGTCACGGCAACCGGATAGCGCGCGGCGAGACGGTCGGCGACGGGCGTATCGCGCCAGCCCGGCTTGGCGGTCGAGGTGATGTGACCATAAGCGGGCGACGCCGGGTCGAGGTCCACCGGGCCGAACGAGGCGACACCCAGCGAGGCGAAGGCGCGAACGTGCCACCATTCGTCCAGCACCGCCTCGATCCCCGCCAGCGTCTCGGTCGGGGAGGTGGTAGGAATCGATCGCTGGTCGATGATCGCATGTCCGGCGTCGGCCAGCGCGACGATGCACTTGGTGCCGCCCAGTTCCACGCCGGCAATGCCGGCGCGCTTCAGATCATGATTCATCAAAACCTCTTGAAATCTTGTCGGTATCAGGACGCGCTCGCCATGGCGGGGGGCACGGCGCGGACATGCTGGCGGATGGCCGAGGAGTCGGCGGGCAGCATCAGATGGCCGAACGGCAGCAGCGCGGCGCCGACCGCCGGCGAATCCTCGGCCAGCGCGCCTGCCTCGATCGGGGCGAGGGCAGGGATATGGCTGCCCTGCGCGGCGATCAGGTCGGCAGTGCGCCGCGCCAGCCGGTGAACCAGTTCGATCGGGAGGCGGCCGCCGATCAGGATGGCACCCGGATTGAGCAGGCAGTTGACCGCGATCAACGGCTGGACCAGCGCCTGCGCAGCACGCTCCACCCATTGGTCCACGGTCGTGCGTGCGGCGGGATCGGTCGTGCCGGGTTCATGGCTGCCCCCGGCGGGAGCGGCATTGGCCAGCATCTGGTTCAGCCCGGCGAGCGAGACGATGTTCTGCAACGCGGTTCGCCCGCCGGCGCCGTCGTCGACCGTCATGAAGCCGATTTCACCGCTGCGGCCATCGGCGCCGCGATCGTACAGGGCATTGACGACGACGCCGCCGCCCAGCCCGAACGTGACGAGCAGATAGAAGAAACTGGCGAAATGCTGCCCCAGCCCGAACTGCATCTCACCGATCGCCGCCGCCGCGGCATCGTTCTCGACCAGCACGGGGATGTCGTTCGGTTCGTCGAATACCCCGTCGAACAGCGCCGGGATGTCGGTGGACGACCAGCATTCATATCCCGCCGGCCGGCCGGGCAGATCGACCGCGCCGAGATCGTCGGGCAGGGCGACGCCGATCCCCATGATCGCCTGGGCGGGTATGGCGGCCCGGTCGAGCAGGGGACCGACCTCGTCCCGGAAGAAACGGCGGACGTCGGCGGGCATCGGAAAGGGCAGGTCGCGGCCGATGCGCGCGCGCACCGTGCCGCTGAAATCGGCCGCCACCATCGTCAGATGATCGCGATCGATGTTGATGCCGATCGAGAACGCACCATCGGCGCGGATGACGAGGCGGGTCGCGGGTTGCCCGCGCCCGCCGCGACGCTGGCCGGCGCGCTCCAGATACCCCTCCTCCAGCAGGCGGTTGGTGATGTTCGCCACGGTGGCGGGCGTCAGCCCCGTCACCTCGGCGATCGCGGCACGGGTCGAGCGACCGGCGATACGGATGGCGTGGAGCACGACACGCTGGTTGTGCAGGCCGGCATGTTCGATGTTCGCCCCGAACAGCCGGCTGGTGTCGCCGCCACCGGATCGGGCGCGGGGTTGGACGCCGGGACTGGCCGGGGGCGGAGCCGAAGCAGGGGGCGGGACTGGGTCGCTGGCCATTATCCCTTTTACCCTACGACCCGCACGTAATGGATCAATCGTTTTGCCGAATTTACCGGCATCGGCATGGAATGCGTCCGGATCATGGCCGCCCGCCGGGTCGGCAGGACGGGATCATGCCGGTCGCAGCCGGTCGAGGAAGCGGGCATGCGGTTCGGCATGGGCCAGCGTGGCGGCGATCGCCGCCTTCATCCGCGCGAAGGTGTCGGCCAGTTCGGCGGTGGTGAACTGGTCGGCCAGTGGCGAATGGCGAACCGGCAGGTCTTCGAACCCGGCATACATGCTGAGCCAGCTGGGGTCCTGGAACGTATCCCATTCGTTGCGGACGAACTCACCGCCGGCGCGCCATGCGTCGAGCTTGACCTGCAAGCTCTCCGGCGGGGCCAGACCGCGCATGTGATCCCAGAACGGTTCGCCCTCGCGCCGGTTCGACCAGTAATGCAGGAACAGGAAGTCGCGGATCCGCTCGAACTCCAGCACCGACTGGCGATTGTAGGTCGCCGCCAGACGCGGGTCCATCGCCCGGTCCGGGAACAGCGCGACGAGACGTTCCAGCCCCGACTGGATCAGGGTGATGCTGGTCGATTCCAGCGGTTCGAGAAATCCCGACGACAGGCCCAGCCCGACGACATTGTTCTCCCAGAACCGGGCGCGGTGGCCGGTGGTGAAGCGCAGCCGATTGGGCGCGGCCAGCGGCGCGCCTTCGATATGGGCGACCAGCACATCCTCGGCCGTGGCATCGTCGATGAAGTCCGAGCAATAGACATGGCCGTTGCCGATGCGGTGGCGCAGCGGGATATGCCACTGCCAGCCGGCGCTGCGCGCGGTCGCGGTGGTCAGCGGCTTGTGCGCGTCGAACGCCGCGGCGCAGGGGATGGCGACGGCGCGGTCGCACGGCAACCAGTGGCGCCAGTCGACATAGGGCACGCCCAGCGCCTCGCCCAGCAACAGGCTGCGAAAGCCCGAACAGTCGATCCACAGGTCGCCGTCGATCCGGCGGCCATCGGCCAGCGTCACCCCCTCGATCCGGCCATCGTCGCCGTGGCGGTGGACATGGTCGATCCGCGCGTCGACATGCGCGACGCCATTGGCCCTTGCCAGCCGCCCGAGCAGCGCGGCGAACTTCGACGCGTCGAAATGGACCGCGAAGTCGAACACGCCGAGATCGTTCTGCGGCCGGTCCGTCGGCGGCAGGAACAGCCCGCGCTCCGCCAGTTGCGTACACAGGCTGAATCGATCGAGCGGCGTCGTATCGCCGGCGGCGCGCATCTTCAGCCAGTATTGATGGAAGGCGACGCCGCGCGCGGGCATGCCATAGAGGCCGAAGGGGTGGAAGAACGCATGGTCCGGCCGCTGCCAGCCGGCGAAACGGATGCCGTATTTGATCGTGCCTTCGGTCTCGCGCAGCACCTCCGGCTCGCCCAGTTCGATCGCCGCGAAGAAATCGCGGATGGCCGGCACGGTGGCCTCCCCGACGCCGACCGTGCCGATCGCGCTGCTTTCGATGACGGTGATCGACAGGCGCAGATGCGCCAGCCGGCGGGCGAGATAGGTCGCGGCCATCCAGCCGGCGGTCCCGCCGCCGACGATGACGATCGACCGGATCGGGGAAGAAGAAGGGGAGAAAGCGTCGCTATCCATGCCGCCACCGTAACAGGATGATGAGACCCGGACCGATCGAAAAAAACGCCGCATCGACCGGGTGGCGGATGCGGCGCGAGGTTGGGAGAATGACGGTGGGAACCGATCAGAACTTGACGCGGACCCCGCCGATGAAGCGACGTTCGTAGACGTTCTCGTACAGGACCTGATCGGAGAAGGTCAGGTAGTAACGCTCGGTTTCCGCCGTCAGGTTAGACGCCTGGCCGTAGAGGGTGACGTTCGGCAGGATATCGTAACTGACCGAGGCATCGAGATAGCTGGTCGGCTTCTGATACTGCGCCAGCCCGCCGATGCCGCCGTAATCGGACGAGACCAGACGCTTCGAGCGGTAGTTGTAGGCGACGCGGGCCTGGAAGCCATATTGCTCGTACCACAGGGCGGCATTCGCCTGATGCTTCGAATTGTCCTGGAACGGCTGCTTGTTGCCGGCCAGATCGGTCAGCCCGGCATCGCCCAGCGACAGCGTGTAGTTGGCATCGACACCGAAGCCGCCGACGAAGCCGCCGACGCCGTAATCCGCCAGCGACTGCTTGGTCGACAGTTCGACGCCCTTCAGCGTGCCGCCTTCGCCCTGCACCGCGGTGCGGACGGGGACCGGGCGACGGATCACGCCGTCATTGTCGGGAATGTCGTTGCGGAAGATGGTGGCGTTGGCGATGAAGCTGTCGACCGATATGTAGAACACGCCCGCCGCGATCAGGCTGGAACGACCCGTGTAATATTCCACGCTCGCCTCGACATTGTCGGCACGCCACGGGTCGAGCTGCGGATTGCCGCGGGCGTTGGCACCCGTCGCTTCGAACCGGTTGGGCGTGATCTGCGTGTTGATCGCATAATCGACGTTCAGGCCGCCACCCCATTGCAGGAAGTCGAGCAACGTCATCGTCTTCGAATAGGCGGCGCGCGCGCGCAGCTTGTCGGTCAGGTCGACCGCGACGTTGAACGCCGGCAGGAAATCGGTGAAGTCGCGCTTCGTCACGACGTCACCGGTATCCCGGCCCGACAGGCCATAGGGCTGTGGCGCCCCGACGATGTTCTGGCGGACGCTGAAGCGCGTGTTGACGACGCGCAGGCCGCCATTGGCGCGGAACGGCAGGCCGAAGATGTCGCCTTCGCCGCTGACTTCGGCATAGCCCGAAATCTGCTTCAGATCGATGCCGAACGAGTCGGCCGGGTTCACGTTGTTGATGCTGCCCGGATAGAACTTGTTCTGGAACGCCTCGGAATCGTCCATCGCCTTCGGGTCGAGGACGTACAGCGGCGGCGTGCCGGCGGCGGGCAGCGAATATTGCTTGATGAGCCCGGCGAACACGGGATCATTGGCCAGCCGGGTATAACCGGCGGTGTAGGCCGCACCGGAGGCATCGCGCACGCTGCATGCGCCGTCGTTCAGGTTGACGTCGAACGCCTTCCACTTGACCAGGCAGCCGGCGGCCGGGTTCTGCGCATTGTCGCGGTTGCCGGCGTAGAAGGGCGAGACCCGCTCGAAGGTGAACTGGTCGACGCTGCGCTTGCCGTAGCGGCCCCCGACCTTCAGCGAGAACTGCTCGCTCGGGCTCCATTCGGCGTCGCCGCGGAAGGCGTACATGTCGCCGTCCTGATAGACGTTGTTCTCCGACGAGATCGTCTTCAGGCCGTAGCGTGCGAGATCCTGGGTCTGGTTCAGGAACGCCTGGGGGAAGGTGAAGACGGGGGCGCCGCTGCTGTAATCGACCGTGGCCTGCTGGCTGTAGGGGGCATAGCCGGTCGGGTTGAAGCGCACATCGCCACCCAGCGCAGCGGGATAGTTTCCGACGCCGCTATAGGCCCATTGCGTGCCGTTGGTCAGGCTGAACTGCGTGTAGGACTGATCCGACTTGCGGCTGGCCTTGCCATAGACGCCGCGAACGGTCGCCTTCAGGTTGCCGCCATTGTCCCAGTCGAGCTGCAGGTTGTAGTTCTGCGATTCCGACTTGATCCGGAACGTTTCCGCATAGCTGTCGAAATTCGGCATGTCGTACTGGTAGGTCTGGACGGTGTTCAGATCGAGCAGCGTGCCGCGCTGATCGCGGATGCCGGCGCCGGTGTTGGTCGACCGGGTCGGCAGGAAGGGCGACGACTGCCAGTCGATCGCGGCGAACTGGAACCCGGCGGTCCGATCATACTGGGTCTGGCGGGTGTAGAAGCCGTCGGCGGTCAGCTTCAGCGCGTCGTTGATCTGGAACTGGAGCGAGGCGTTGGCGCCGAAGCGCTCGCGGCTGGTGATGCGGTTCCACGCGGTGTGCGCCTGCGGGGTGATGAAGGCGTCATTGGCATCGCCGTCGCCGTTCACGTCATAGCCGACGATGGCGCCGTTCTGCCGCACCGCGGTGCCGCGGAACTGGCCCGCAGGCAGCCCGACGCCGAAATCGTTCCGGGTCACGCCGTTATCGACAAAGTTACGCTCGCTGCGGATCGCCACGCCGTAATCCTGGACACCGCGATAGCTGTTGCCCAGCGTCAGGTCGCTGTACGCGGCCGACACCAGCAGGCCGACGCGACCCGCATTGTATGATAACAGGCCGTTGACCGACGGATTGAACTTGTCGGTCCGGTCGCCATACTGCGCCTCGGCGGCGGCGGACATGGTCAGGCCGCGCTTCAGATCGAACGGACGGCGCGTCAGCAGGTCGACGGTACCGGTCAGGCCCGCCTGCTGGAGCGAGGCGGTCGGCGACTTGAACACGGTGGCGCCGGAAAACAGCTGCGACGGAATGTCGGTGAAGTTCGGCTGCACCGAGGTGACCGAGTTGGCGCCCAGGAACTGTTCGCCGTTCATCAGCGTCGTGACCTGCGGCAGACCACGGATGTTGACCTCCGCGCCTTCGCCGGCGCTGCGACGAATCTGGACGCCGGAAATGCGCTGCAGCGAATCGGAGATGGTGACGTCGGGCAGCTTGCCGATGTCCTGCGCGCTGATCGCCTCGACGACGCTGTCGGCGTTGCGCTTCACCTCGATCGACCGGGCCTGCGATGCGCGGATACCCGTAACGACGATATCGGCGTCGCCGTCCGACTGATCGGGTGCTGCGACCGAATCCTGACTGGTGGCGGGGGTCCCGGCGGTGTTGCCGGTCTGCGCCGCAGCGGAAGCCGCTGTCAGTGCGACGATGCCCAGCACGACGGGCGATGCCGCCGAAACCAGCAACATACAGCGCAGCGGCTTGCGAAAATCACCCATCATCATCCTCCCACGTCGGTGTCGGCTGGCAATCATGCCGCCCACGCCTTTTCTTAACTCATTTTGATTTATTCAATCGGCCTCGGTGCCGTCAAGATTTTCCCAGAACGGCGATGGCCAGATCGATAACTTTCAGGGTCTGGTGTGACGTATTGGAAACAGTCTGTCAGCCGTCAGCGTCTGCCCATCCGCACCACGGGCTGTAGATGCCGGACCTGCGCACGCCACTAAAAGGCGCAGCCAGCCCTCGACGGATCGCCTATGCCGTCCGGGCGCTGTCGTGTGGAACCGGTGCCACGAGCATCCTTCCAGGCTTGTGCCGATACCCCATCAATGAAGCCCAGGATCAAACAGCCGGCGAGGCGTGGCCGCGTTCGGGGCGATGGCGGACATGACGGACATGGCGGTGGGACAGGGAAGCGATGTCGTTGACCCCCGCGAGCGTCAGGGTGCGTTCGAACTCCTCGTGGAGCAGCGTCAGGACGCGTTCGACGCCTGCTTCTCCGCCAGCTGCCAGGCCATACAGATAGGGACGCCCGACCGAACAGGCGGTCGCTCCCAGAGCAAGCGCCTTGACCACGTCGGAGCCGCGCCGGATGCCGCCATCGCAGATCACGTCCGGTGCCTCGCCAACGGCCTCACGCACCGCCTGGATCTGGTCAATCGGTGCGGGCGCGCCATCCAGCTGGCGTCCGCCATGGTTGGAGATCATCACGCCGGTCGCTCCCGATGCGATCGACCGGCGGGCATCTTCGGGTGTCATCACGCCCTTGATCGCGAGCGGTCCGTTCCACTCCTGCGCGAGCCATTCGACATCGCGCCAGCCAACCGAGCGATCGAACTGGCCGCCGATATAGTCGAACAGGCTCATCGGTCCGGATGCCAGGGCGTCGACCTTGTGGCTGACATTGGCGAGGTCGAACTTCGATCCGGTCATCGCGGGGAGCGACCAGAAGGGGTGACATGCGAAGCTGAACAACGATTTGAGGGTAAGCTTGGGCGGTAGCGATAGACCGCTGACCCGATCGCGCTCGCGATTGCCGGCAACAGGCGTATCAACCGTCAGGGCCAGGCCGTGGAAGCCCGCTTCCCGGCAGCGCGCGACGAACTCGGCCGTGAGGCCGCGGTCCTTGAAGATGTAGATCTGGAAGACTTTGGGCCCGGCATAGGCCTGCGCGAGATTCTCAAGCCGGGTCGTGCCCATCGTCGACAGGCTGTAGAGAAGCCCGTGTCGTGCTGCCGCACGGGCCACCGCAAGCTCTGCATGGCCATGGAACATCCGGGTGAGTCCGGTCGGCGACAGCATCAGCGGCCAGCGCGACGGTTGTCCGAATATCCGTGTCTCCGTCCGGATCGACGAAACGTCATTCAGGACATCGGGCACGATTTGGTAATCGGCAAAGGCTGTGACGTTTCGACGCAACGACCACTCGTCGTCGGCACCGCCATCGATATAATCGAAGATCGGCCGCGGGAGCCGCCGGCGTGCCATCAGGCGAAGATCGGCCACATTGTTCGCCCGTCGAAGCTGCGCCATGGTTCTACCTTGCTACCGATTTTCCGGATCGCGCGCGCGCCGGTAATTAGATGCCGTAATCCGCATGGGCATCGCCGGCGCGATCAGGCCGAAGGTGGCCATCCGTCCGGATAGTATCCGGTGGATACCGCAATGCCTGACCTAGCGGCCGAACAGGTTGCCGATCGACGCATCGAAATGCTCGCTCATGGCAAGTGCGGCGCGGGCGGGGTCGACGTGACGGATCGCGTCCGCGATCTCGTGGTGCTGATGAAGGATGTTCTCGCGCTGGGCATGGGTCACGCGCGTCTGCCAGGCGGTCGGCACCGCGACGGTCATCAGCGGCTCGAAGGAGCGGACGATCTGCAGGAACAGCCCGTTGCCCCCCGCCTGCGCGATCGCCTGATGAAACCGGATGTCGTGACGCGTCACCTCCGCCAGGTCGTCGCCGGCCGCACGCATCGCGTCGGCATGGCGCATGATGGCCGCAGCGTCCGCGTCGGAACGGTTGACCGCCGCAAGCTCGGCGGTGCGCAGTTCCAGCGTGCGGCGAACGTCCCACACCTCCGCCACCGACACCTGCGCGGTGGCGACCGCGTGATCGATCGCACGGCCCATGACCGACCCGTCGATCGCACCGACACGCGCACGGCGGCCATTACCGACATCGAGCAGCCGCAGTGCCGCCAGCGCGCCGAACGCCTCGCGCATCACGGCGCGGCTGACGCCCAGATCGTTTGCGAACCGGCCCTCGCCGGGCAGCGTGTCACCGACCTTCAGGTCATGAATGCGGATATGTTCGCGAACCCGGTGCATGGCGTGATCGACCAGCGAACCACCGTCCGTCGCGCGGGTCGGCGCCACGCTCATGCGGCGGCCTCCAGCTGGCGCAGATGCGTGGGCGCCATGCCGAACCGGCGGGAAAAGGCGCGCGTGAAGCTGGCATTGTTGCTGTAGCCACAACGATAGCCGATCGAGGAGACGGGCAGGTCGGTGGCGATCAGCAGCCGACGCGCGCCTTGCAGGCGGCGGTCGGCGATCGCGTCGGCAACGGTCGATCCGAACGCCTCGCGGAAGCCCCGGGTCAGCTTGGCGCGATTGAGGCCGCAGGCGCGTGCGATGCCGTCGAGTGTCAGCTTCTCCTGCCAGCGTTCGTCGACCAGGCGTCTTGCGGCGGCAAGCCGTGCGGAGTCACGCTCGGATAGATCACCCACGCCATCGGCCGCGATCAGCGACCCGTCGGCGAAGCTGGCGAAGATGCCGCAGAGCAGCTCAATGCTCTTGGCGAGCCGGAGCGTGGCACGGGCTGGTTCGGGAATGGCGCATTCGTGGAGCGACAGTGCAAGCAGCGCCAGATCCGCCGGCAGATGCCAGACGCTCCCGGCCTCGGGAAGCGACCCGAAGATGCGGCGACAGGCATGCGAGGCGACCACCAGCACGACCGGCGCATCCGCCGCATCGACCAGCGCGCGACCATAATGGAAGGTCGGCGATCCCTCGTTGAAATGAAACCCGAAGACCATCGCGTCGGTCGGCAGCACATCGCAGACGATCGGGCCGCTGCCGACGAACGACAGCATTTCCGGCGATACGTTGATCCGCTCCCTTGGCATCCGCTCTTTCGGCGTCATCGGCCTTCTCCCTTATGGATGAGATCGTGAACCTTTCAGATAGGTTCGTCAATCGCTGACAGGGGGGCGGCGCGCATGGCGAGCAGAAAGGCGAAAACCGAACACGTGCTGGTGACGACGCCGACGATCGTCAGGGCCGGGGCGAGCTGCGCCTCCCCGCCGAGCATGCGCGCGACGAGCGTCACCAGGGTCGGTGCCAGACCGAAGCCGATCAGCCCGGCGACGGCGATGAACGCGCCGATGCACAGGCCGCGCAGTTCGTTGGGGATGAGCACGGTCAGCGTGACGGAGGTGATGAGGCCGGTGATCGTCCCGGCCAGGACCAGCGTGCCCAACGCCGCCGCGAACAGCGGGATGCTGCCGGCGATCGGAAAGAACGCCGCCGGGATGCCGATCGCGGCGGCGATGATCGCCCCCGACAGGACGCCGCCGCGCCGACCGCTCTTCTGACCCCAGTCGGCGGCAAGTCCGCCAAGGATCGCGCCGCCGATCCCCGCCGCCAGGATCAGCGCGCCCATCCAGCCGGCAAACGCGTCGGGGGTTTGCCGATAGACGCGCGTCAGCACCGGCGCGGCCCATATGCCGGCGGCCGCGTCGGCCATGACGACCGATACCTGACCGATGAACAGCGGCAGCAAAAAGCGCCTGCGAACCCATAATTCGCCCGCAAGAACGCCCATCGGCGCGCGCAGCCCCGCCGCCATCTCGCGGCGCGGCGGCTCTCGCAGGAAAAGGACGGGAACGATCAGCACCAGCGCAATACCCGCCAGCCCGAGATGCGTGGCGCGCCAGGGCAGGAGCCCGAAGCCGCCACCCGCGAACAGCCCGAACAACAGCCCGGCCAGCGCAAATGCCCCGGCCTGACCCGCCGCCTTGCCGAGCGAGACGATCAGCATCGCACGACCGCGCTGATCGGGTCGACACAGGTCGGCCCCCAGCGACAGCGCAGCCGTCAGTGCGCCGGTCGTGCCGATCCCGGTCATCATGCGGGCGGCGAACAACGTTCCCGTACCGGGAGCATAGGCGGTCAGCAGCGTGCCGGCCGTCCACAGCATCGCCAATGCCAGCAGCAGGCGGACACGATTGAACCGGTCGACGAGGATACCGATCGGAATGGAGAACAGCACCAGCGGCACTGCGGCGCCGACGCCTTGAATGAGCGCCAGCAGCGTATCGCTAAGGCCAAGTTCGGCCTTGGCGCCTTCCTGCACGGTGGCAAACGATCCCATGACCGTGAAGCCGATCATCATCGACAGGGCGAGGGCGAAGAGCGGCAGGAGCGAGCGGCCCAGGCCGGGCTCAAGACGGGGTGGCGCCTGATCGGCGGCGTGCAGGGTCATCGTCGAGGAATCCTCATAGGATCGCGGCGCGTGGCTGGAACCGGTCCGGCTGCGCGGCTTACAGACTGAAAATCTTGCCAGGGTTCATCAGGTTCTGCGGATCGAGCGCGCGCTTCAGCGTGCGCATGACATCGACCGCATCGCCCAGCTCGGCGACCAGCCAGTCCTGCTTGCCGATGCCGATGCCGTGTTCGCCGGTGCAGGTCCCGTCCATCGCGATCGCCCGCTCGACGAGGCGGCGATTGATCGCCTCGACCTCCTGGAACTCGTGAGGGGCGGCGGGATCGATCGCGAAGATGACGTGGAAATTGCCGTCGCCGACATGGCCCAGGATCGATGCGGGGACCGAGCCCGCGTCGATATCCGCCCGCGTCGCCAGGATGCATTCGGGCAGGCGGCTGATCGGCACGCAGACATCGGTGGTCCAGCCGACCGCACCGGCGCGGACGCCGACCGCAGCATAATAGGCCTCGTGCCGCGCTTTCCACAATTTGGCGCGTTGCTCGGGCTGGTTCGACCAGGCGAACGCGCCGCCGCCGTTCGCCTCCGCCAGGGCAGCGACGGTCTCGACCTGCTCGGCCACGCCGGCCGGCGAGCCGTGAAACTCGAAGAATAGTGTCGTCACTTCGGGATAATCGAGCTTCGACCAGCGGTTCACCGCCGCCATCTGCTTGTCGTCGAGGATTTCGACCCGTGCCAACGGGATGCCGCACTGGATCGACTGAACCACGGTGTCGACCGCGCCCTGCAAGCTTTCGAACCCGCATACCGCCGACATGATCTGCTCGGGAATGGGATGAAGCCGCAGGCTGATTTCGGTAATGATGCCGAGCGTGCCTTCGGCACCGACGAACAGCCGGGTAAGGTCGTACCCGGCGGCCGACTTGCGTGCGCGCGTGGCGGTGCGGATCACCCTGCCGTCGGCGGTGACGACGGTCAGCGACAAGACCGCCTCGCGCATCGTGCCGTAGCGCACCGCGTTGGTGCCGCTGGCGCGCGTCGAGGCCATGCCGCCGATCGTCGCATTCGCGCCGGGATCGATCGGGAAGAACAGTCCGGTGTCGCGCAGGTGCGCGTTCAACTCCTCGCGCCGCACGCCCGCCTGCACGATGCAGTCGAAATCCTCCGCGTTGATGGCAAGGATCGCATCCATCCGCGACAGGTTCAGGCTGACCCCGCCATTCACCGGCAGCGCGTTGCCCTCGATCGAGGTGCCGGCCCCGAACGGCACGATCGCGACGCCCGCGGCGGTGCAGAGCCGGACGCAGTCGGCGACCTCTTCGGTCGAGGCGGCGAACACGACGGCATCGGGCAGGGCTTCGGCGAAATGCGCCTCGCTGGTGCCGTGCTGGCGGCGGATGCTCTCGCCCATCGCCAGCGCGTTGCCGAACCGCTGCCGCAAGGCGGCAACGAACGTCTCGTCGAGGGGCGGGCGGATCGGGTTGGGCACGTGCATCATGTCAGAACCGCACCGTGCCGCGGATGCCGATGCGGCGGCGTGGCGACTGAACCGCAAGGTTCGAGACGAGCGGCGCAGGTAGACCAGCCCGGCGGAGCAGCGAGGAATCGAGATAGGTCTCGACATATTTTTCGTTCAACAGGTTGGTGGCGAACGCGCCAACCTCGAGCGGGCCTGCCTGCCAGGTGACTGATGCGTTGACGAGGTGATAGGCATCGAGCAGCGGCACCGAGGCCGCGTCGAGCGAGGCGCCGGTCCGCTGGCCCTTGGCGACCAGATTGGCGTCGACCACGATCGCCTGGTCGCGATGGAAAGGCACGCGCACGTTCGTGCCGATCGCGTAGTTCGCATCGGGCACGAACAGGATCCGATCGCCGGGATAGGCATAGCCCGTCGTCGCCTGGAACTGGCTGGAGTCGGTCACGCGCGAGTGGAGCAGCGTCGCATTGGCATAGACCCGCCACAATTTGCTGACGTTGAACGCCAGTTCGGCTTCTGCGCCATAGCTTTCGACGTTGCCGGAATTGAGGTTGATCGCGACGAAGCCGACCGGCTGGCCGGTGGTTGGGCTGATGATGGTCGATGGCGCGAGCGCGTTGGCGCCGATGAAGTTTTTGTAGTCGTTATAGAAGGCGGCGACGTTGGCGGTCAGCCGGCCATCGAACGCACTTGCCTTCGAACCGACCTCGTACGTCCAAACGCTGTCGCCGCGGTAGGTGAGATTGGGCGCGCCCGGCCCGTTCTGGCCGCCGCCGCGCACGCCGCGAGCGACCGAGGCATAGGTCATGAAGTCCGGGGACCAACGCTTTGAGAGGGTGGCACGCGGCTGCCACTCGTCCGCCTTGTAGGCAGCATCGAGTCCGGCGGTCGAGGCGTCGAGCTTCTGATGATCGAAGCGGATACCGACCGCCAGATCGAGGCCGCTGCCGAAGTTCAGGAAACCGGTGACGAACCCTGCGATGTTCTCGTTCTCCGACGTCGCAGCGCCGGGCACGGTCAGGTTCGCGGGCACGATGGTGGTCGTGGTCGTCGCATCCATGGTCGAGCGGGCGTAGAAGGCGCCCACCAGTGTCGAGAAATTTTCGCTCCAGCGGGTGTCGAAGCGGATCTCGCCGGTGCGCGTCCTGAGCGTTCGGTCCGACGTGGAGCGGAAGAAGTCGAGCGGGCTGTAATCGCCGTCGCCGGAACTGCGCGTGTCCGACTGGTTGTACGCCCCGATTGCGGTGATCGTCGTGTCGAGGCTGTCGACATCGAACTCACCTTTCAGGTTTGCCGCATAGTAATCGATCACCGCAAGGCTACGCTGGTTGGTACGGCCGTCCAGGGTATAGTCGCGCGGGCCACGCACGTTGAAATAGGGCGTCGAGCCACCCGACACGCGGTCATAGCCGCCGTTGAGCGTGAAGCGTGCCCAACTGGCGGGCAGGAACCGGATCGTGCCGTTGACGCTTTTGGTCTTCAGCGGGTTCTGATCGCCGCCGGCGAGAATGTTGCGCTGGAACCCGTCCTCGCGGTGATACGCGCCGCCGATGCGGAACTGCAGCACATCGTCGATGATCGGGCCCGAGATGCTGGCCGAAGCCGAGGCGTAGTTGTCGCCGGTCGCCAGTGCGCCGTCGAGGCGGCCCTGCCACTCGTTGGTCGGCTGACGCGTCACGACGTTGATCGCACCGCCGAGCGTGTTGTTGCCGAACAGTGTGCCTTGCGGCCCTCGCAGCACCTCGACGCGGGCCACATCGACCAGCGGCGAGTTCAGATAGGTCGTGTTGGGCTGATAGACGCCATCGATGAAGATGCCGACGCCCGGCTGCACCGTGTCGATCAGCGTGGTGCCGATGCCACGGATCGAAACGAACGCGCGGCCTACCGAATCGGAGTTGATGTTGAGGCCGGGGGTGTATGCTGCAACGTCGCGCACGACGACCAGCTGCTGCTGCTTGATCGCATCGCCGGAGATGGCCGTGACCGCGATCGGCACGTCCTGCAACCGCTCTTCGCGGCGGCGTGCGGTGACGATGATGTCGGAAGCGGCCGGGTCGGTTGCCGCGTCGGTATCCGTCTGCGGATCGGCGGGCGTGCCCTGATTGGTAGTCTGAGCGCCCTGAAGTCCGGCACTTTGCGGCCCGGCAGTTTGCGCAGTGGCGGGCGCGGACGCGATCAGCGCAAGGGCGGTGGACACAGCCAGCGGGGCAAGCAACGAATGTCGCATCGAGATCCTCTCCAACAAGGGGCGGATCGTATCGTCCACCTGTCAGATAGGTATGCGCTGGTCATGACCTATCGGAAAGGTCCCGAGACTGTGCCGATCGGCTCGTTCGCTTGATCTACCAGCAGGAATAGCCGCCATCGGCCAGGACGATGCTGCCCGTCATCAGGCTCGCCGCATCGCTGCTGAGGAAATGGACCACCGAGGCGACCTCTTCGGGCGTGCCGAGCCGGCCTTGCGGCGTGCCGTCGATCCAGCGGCGATACATCTCGCCGGTCTTGTCCGCAAAGGCGTTCAGCGGGGTCGCAATATAGGTCGGCGCGACCGCGTTAACCCGCACCCCGCGATCCGCCCATTCCGCCGCAAGGCTTTTGGTCAGCTGATGCACCGCCGCCTTGGAGGCATTGTAATAGCTTTGCGGCTGGGGCCGGTTGACGATGATGCCCGACATCGAACCGATGTTGACGATGCTGCCGCGCCCGCGCGCCAGCATATGCCGGCCAAAGGCGCGCGCGCACCAGAAGGTGCCGTTGAGGTTGACGTCGAGGACGTTCAGCCAATGCTCGTCGGTCACGTCCTCGGCCGCGGTCTCGCTGCGCGCGATACCGGCGTTGTTGACCAGGATGTCCGCACCGCCCGCCATATCGGCTACCTGCGTCACGCGCGCGGAGTCGGTGACGTCGAGGATGACGCCCTCGATCCGGTGGCCCTTGGTCCGAAGCGTTTCGAGCGCAGCACCGATCGCATCGATGTCGCGATCCGCGATGGTGACGCGCGCGCCCGCCTCGGCCAGCGCATCCGCGCAGGCATAGCCGATGCCCTGCGCGCCGCCCGTGACAAAGGCGGTACGTCCATCGAGGCGCAGTCGCTCAAGATACATGGGCAAATCCGATCAGGGCAGGAAGGCAGCGGCGGGCATGACCGGCTCGAACGCGGCCCGGTCGGCCTCGAGCGAATGGACGATGCGCGTGTTGCGATCGAACGGCGCCCAGGGCAGCGTGCCGTCACGCGCGAACTGTACCCAGATGGCATGGATGCGCGTCGCCAGTTCCTGGGGCGGGGCGGTGCCGCACAGTCCCTCCACGCCGGTGCAGGTGGCGAGACTGTCGAACACGAAAGGCAGCTCCATGGCGTGCGCCGCGCCCAGCCCGCCGTCGAACCGCGGCGAGCGCCATTCGAATTCATAGACATGCGTCTTGCCGCGATGCTCCTCCGCGAACCGCCGCGCGGGGCAGCGGAAGACGAGGTCGGACATCGCGTCGGTCAGCGCCTGTCCCGCCGGCTTGCCGCGCCCCATGCCATAGGCCTTCAATGCGGCCCATGCGTGCGGCAGCGACTTGCGCAGCACGAACCAGGCCAGCAGCTTGCCCAGGCGATTGGAAAGCTTGTCGCGGACGCCGCTGGGGACGAGATAGAGGTTCATCTCCTCGCGGTTGCTGCCGATCAGCAGTTCGACCTCGGTGCCCGCGCCCTGGCGCAACGCCTCAAGCGGCTCGAGTGGCAGCACGTCGTCACCGTGGACGGGAATGAAGCGGCTGATCCCGAACACCGGCTCGCGCCCGTCGGGCCCGCGCAGGTCGATCCGCGCGGTCGGCAGCGACACTGCGTCGACCGCGTCGAGCAAGGGTTCGCTGGGCAGAATGCGCGCAAAGCCGTCGCGGTCGGGGGTGATGCCCAGCAATTTGGCGAGCGTGTGCACCAGTCGCTGCGCGACCGGGATCGCACGGGTCATGCCGCCATGGCCGCTCTGGACGATCGCCCGTCTGAACAACCCCCTGGCGAGCGGCGAGGCGATCAGATCGGCGATCGCCATCGCACCCGCGCTTTCGCCGAACACCGTGACGTTCGCAGGATCGCCCCCGAACGCAGCGATCTCGTCGCGGACCCAGCCGAGCGCGGCGATCATGTCGCGCAGGCCCAGATTGGTCGGCACGCCCGGGATCGGCAGGAACCCGTCGACACCCATACGGTAGTTGATCGCGACATAGACGATACCGTCGCGTGCGAACGTCGCCCCGTCCTGTACCGCGGCATTCTTGCTGCCGACAACGAACCCGCCGCCATGGATGAACACCATGACCGGCCGCATGTCCGCCCCGCCGGCAGGCTGCCATATGTCGAGCGTCAGATAGTCGTCGCCTTTCGACCAGCCATGCCCGATCAGCGGCGCGGCATCGAGATCCGGTACGGTGCGGAGGCGTTGCGGCGCGTTCGGTCCGGCCTCCACCGCGTGCCTGATGCCAAGCCAGGGCGCGACGGGTTCGGGCGGCGCGAAGCGTCGCTCCCCGGTAGGGCTCGCGGCATAGGGTATGCCGCGGAATGCGGTGAGATCCCCGATTCGGAGACCTTTCAGCATGCCTGCCCGGGTCGTGATCGGGTCGGAGAGCGAATATGACATCCTGCAGTCATCGCGATAATCGACGGCCACTGTAACCGTCTCCGATATGCACACCGGATCGTTTGCAATGCCGGACAACATCGAAGTCCCAGGAAACTCGTCGAACGATCGCGGTGATATCAACGATGGCACGACATTCGTCGATCGGCGACAGGCCCGGAAACGGATTTGCCCGATGAACTTGCCATTGGGGTGGATGGTCGCGCAGCGGTATCTGCGCGACCGATCCCGATGTCGCCGTGACCGCCTTCACCGATAGAGTCGCCGGGCATCCGCCTTGAACTGTGCGCCGCTGTCGTTGCGGCTGTAGAACATGTGACCACCCGCATAAACGCGAAGCTGCACCCGTTCGGCCTGCCCGAATGCCGGCATCTGGTCGACGATCAGGCGGGATGCGAAGAAGGGGCAGGACAGATCGTCCCAGCCATGGACGATCATCACCCGCATCTTCGGATCGTTGGCGATCGCCTTGCGCAGATCGCCGACCGGCGTGTCTGCCGGCTTGCCGCGATCCCAGGCGCGGTTCACGGCATAGGACAGCGCGTTGTAGCGGGCGTCGGTCTTCCATCCGACTTCCCGCGTGACGAAATCGACCATCGCGCTGGTCGTCGGGGCGATCAGCGCGTCGAGGATCGGATCGTTCGATTGTTGCTGCGCGGACCAGGGGAAGGGATCGAAAGCGGTGACGTTGGAGTCGTACACGCTGCCGATCGTCCCGTCGGCGCGGTGAATTTCGCGCAGATAGGTGCCGGTATCGATTCGGCCGCCGCGCCGGCGGACGAGCGCGGGTTCCAGCCCGGTCAGTTCGGTGACGCGCGTGACGATCCGGCTCGTCGCCTCCGGATCGGATCGGCCGCGCAGCAGGTCGCGTGCGAAATCGCCACGGGTATACGCCTCCACATCGGCCATCGCGGCCGGGGTCAGCCGGCCCTGCCGTTCCAGCGTCGCCGCCGCCATCGACGGCAGACCGATCATCCATGGCAGGGGTGACAGGGCGGTGGCATCGTCACCGACGGCGGGGTCGAGATAGGGGGACACCATGATGAGGCCATTCACGCCGACCCCGATCTGCGATTGCAGTTCATAGGCGATGCGCGGCGCGCGGTAGCCCCCATAGCTTTCGCCCATCAGGTATTTGGGCGAGCGCAGCCGGCCTTCCTTTACCAGCCAGTCATAGACGACCTTGGACAGATACCGGATGTCGGGATCGTTCGCGAAGAACGCCTTCTTCGTTTCCGCCTCGTCGACCAGGCTGCGGCTGAAGCCGGTGCCGATCGGATCGATGAAGACCAGATCGGTGAAATCCAGCCAGCTATTGGGGTTGTCGCGCGCGATCGGCGCATCGGACGGGGCATCCCCCTGCGCGCCGAACTGCACGCGCTTCGGCCCGACCGCCCCCAGATTGAGGTAGACGGATGCCGCCCCCGGTCCGCCGTTGAAGGCGAAGGTGACGGGGCGGCCGGGATCGCGGCCGGGCACCGTGTAGGCGGTATAGGTGACCTGCCCGATCTCCTTGCCGGTATCGTCGCGGACCGTGATCGTGCCGACGGTGGCGCGATAGGCGACCGTCCGGCCGCCGATCTGCGCGGTCTGCGCGATGGATCGGTCGGCGGGCAGCGGCGGCAGCTTCGTCGTGTCCTCCGCCTTTTTGGCGGGTGTCGCCGCGGGCTTGTCGGCCTGTGCATGGACAGTAGCGCCGGCGAGCAGCAGCGCGACCGCCGCGAGGCGCAGGGCAGGCCGCCCCCTCACTTCGCCTGCCCCGCGTTGGCGGCTGTGGCGGCGGGCGTGGCGGCGGCGGCGGGAAGACGATACCGGTCGAACCAGGCGACGATCGCTGACGCCTTGGCGGCGGATTGCGACGGCCGCGCGGTGAAGCCGCCATGGCTGGCACCGGGCACCTTCACGAGCGCGGTCGGCACGCCGCGAATCTGGAGCGCGGCATAATATTGCTCCGATTCCGACACCGGCGTGCGGTAATCGTCGCTGCCGACCACGACCAGCGTCGGCGTCTTCACGTTGCCGACCAGACTGAGGGGCGAGCGGTTCCAGTAGCTCATCGGGTCCTCCCAAGGCAGTTTGCTGAACCAGTAGCGCGAGGTGAACAGGGTGTTGTCCATCGTCAGCGCCTCGCTGACCCAGTTGATGACGGGTTTCTGCGTGGCGGCGGCCTTGAACCGGTTCGTCTTGCCGACGATCCAGGCGGTCAGCACCCCGCCGCCCGAACCCCCGGTGACGAACAGATTGTCGGGATCGGCGGTGCCGTCGGCGATCGCGGCGTCGACGGCGGCAAGCAGATCGTCATAGTCGGCCGACGGATAATTCTTGTCGATCAGGTTGGCGAATTCCGCCCCGTACGAGGTCGATCCGCGCGGATTGGTCCACAGCACGGCATAACCCGCCGCCGCATAAAGCTGCACGTCGGTCGCGAAGCTCGGGCCATAGGCGCTGTTGGGGCCGCCGTGGATTTCCAGGATCAGGGGCATCCGCTGTCCGGCCGTGCGGCCGGGCGGCGTGGCGAGCCAGGCGTCGATCGGCCGGCCGTCGGGCGCGGTCACCACGATCTTGCGGACCGGGGCCAGCGCCTTGGCATCCGTGAGCACCGCATTCAGCCGGGTCAGGCGGCGGGCCTTGCCGCCGTTCCACACCCACACATCGGCGGGCGCGCCGGCATCGCCGCCGGTGTAGGCGATGGTGCCGCCCTTCGACACGGAGAATTCGCCGCCGGTATAGGGTCGATCCAGTCCGTCGCCCTGGACGTTGTCGATCAGCGACGTCGTCCGCCCGTCCAGCGCGATCCGGGCGATCCGCCGCTGGCCGCGATCATCGTAGCTGGCATACAGGCTGCGGCTGTCCGGGGCCCATATCGCCTCCTCGATCCCGCGATCGAGCGAGGCGGTGAGCGAACGGGGCGCCGCCGCCTGACGATCGCCGACATAGAGCTGGGTGTTTTCGTAACTGCGCCGTTTGTCGTCAAACCCCAGCCAGGCAATGCGCGCGCCGTCGGGCGATACGCGCGGCTGGCCGTCCGGGCCGTCACGGTTCGTCAGCGTCCGCATCGCGCCGCTCGCCACATCGATCGCGATGACATCGGAGTTCATCACCTGTCGTTCCGCATCCGGCCCCCGGATCGCGGCGAAGACGATCTCGCGCCCGTCCGGCGTCCAGGACAGCGGCCCGCCGTCATCGAACGCGCCGAAGGTCAGTTGCCGCGCCGCGCCACCTTCCGCGGCGACGACGAACAGATGGTCGCGACCCGGCTTCACATAGCCGGGACCGTCGTTGCGATAGTTCACCCGGTCGATCACGGTCAGCGGCTCGGCCCATGTGGCGCCGTCCGGTTTCGCCGGGGCCTTGCCCAGCGTCGTCGCCTCTCCCGCCACCGTCGCGACATAGGCCAGCCGAGTCCCGTCCGGCGACCAGGCCAATGCCTGCGGATCGCCGGGAAAGCCCGTCACGCGCGCACTGGCCCCCGTCGCCAGCCAGCGGACGAACAGCTGCGATCCGCCCGCGTCGGCGCCCCCGCTGGCGGCATAGGCGATGCGCGTCCCGTCCGGCGACCAGCGCGGGCTGGCCCCCTGTGCCGCAAACGGCGACTGGCGGCCGGAGGCGACGTCGATCAGCCACAGCGACGACTGCATCCGGTCGGTCATCACGTCCGCGGTGCGACGGACATAGACGATCGTCCGGCCGTCCGGGCTGATCTGTGGATCGCTGGCGATCGACAGGCTGAACAGGTCCGCGCCGGTAAAGGCGCGGGTCGGGCCGGCGGCCGGTGCGGCATTCGGCTGTTGCTGCGCGGTGGCGGGCGTGGCGACGAGCAGTGTCAGGGCAAGGGTAAGGCGCAAATGATGGTCCCCGCGTGGTTGCCGCAGCATCATGCCCGATGGCCGCCGCGACGCAACATGGATGTGACGGCGGGTTGGCCGTGCCGCATCGCCGGGGCGTTCCGGACGCCGTTCGATCCGGCCGCGATCAACCACGATCCCGATCATATCGAGGGCGGTGAACGGCGCTTCGTCATGGGCGCAATACCGATCGAAAGAGCATTAAGACTGCTACAATATTCGACCGCTATGGGGACGGCAGGACGCGGATCGGGATTGTTCACCGGCGGGTCGGCCATCGATCGTCGATCCGACCGGCTGGCGGGCTTGTCCCCCCGTTCATTCGACCGGCCGTCGACAGCGGCCCCGTATCGGAATGCGAGGAAGAGACCATGACGAGGGTGATCGGCAACATGCTCAACCGGCTGCGCATGTCGATGAAGATGACGATCATGATCGTCATCGCCCTCATCGCCCTGTCCGCAGCGACCGCGATCGGGATGCATACCGTCCTGTACGACAGCGCGGCGATCCAGGGTGCCGAGCGCCAGGAAAGCAACATGCGCGTCGCCTGGTCGGTCTTGCAGACCGCCGGCAACGGTTTCCGGGCAGAGGGCGATCAATTGTATATCGGCCGGACGCTCCTCAACGGAAACGATGCGGTGGTCGACCGCATCAAGTCGCTGGTCGGTGGCACGGCAACGATATTCCGGGGAGACATGCGGATCAGCACCAACGTCAAGAAGGATGACGGGACGCGGGCGATCGGCACCACGTTGAAGCGGGGGCCGGCCCATGACGCCGTGCTGGGACGTGGCGAACCCTATCGCGGCATGACCGACATTCTCGGCAAGCCCTATTTCGCCGCCTATGATCCGATCAAGGATGCCGATGGCCGCGTGATCGGCGTACTTTTCGTCGGCATCCCGACCGCGGACTTCTTCGCACAGGTCGATTCGGTGGAGCGCCGGCAGTTGACGATCGCCATCGTGGTGACCCTGATCGCCGCCGCCGGGTGCATGATCGCGGCGCGCGTCATGTTTCGTCCCGTGGCGGCGATGGGGCAGATGATGACCGCGTTGGCGCAGGGACGCCACGACCTGTCCGTGCCGGGCACCCAACGGCATGACGAGATCGGTGACATGGCGCGCGCGGTCGCCGTGTTCCGGGAGAACGGCCTTGCCAAACAGGCGGCCGATCAGGCGAAGGCGCGCACCGATGCCGAACAGAAGATGGTGGTCGATACCGTGTCCACCCATCTGTCGCACCTGTCGGGGGGTGACCTGACCACGAAGATCGACACGGAATTTCCTGCCGAATATGCGGTACTGAAGGCGAACTTCAACAGCGCGCTGCACAAGCTGCACGATCTGATCGGCTCGGTGTCGGAGAGCGCGACCACGATCCGCACCGGCTCGGGCGAGATCGCGCAGGCGTCCGAAGACCTCGCACGCCGTACCGAAAGCAACGCCGCCTCGCTGGAAGAGACGGCCGCCTCGGTCACGCAGATGGATGGTCGGCTGCGCGCGTCAGCGGTCGCGGCGACGCGGACGGTGGAACGCGCCGATCAGGCAATCGCCACGGTCGGTGGCGGCCGTGCGGTGGCGGACGAGGCGGTACAGGCGATGGGCCGGGTATCGGACAGCGCCAAGGGCATCGACAGCGTCATCGAGGGGCTCGACAAGATCGCGTTCCAGACCCGCGTGCTGGCGATGAACGCCGCGGTCGAGGCGGGCCGGGCGGGCGATGCCGGGCGTGGTTTCGCAGTGGTCGCCGATCTGGTGTCGGCGCTGGCGATGCGGGCCGAAGAGGAAGCCAAGCGGGCGCGTGATCAGTTGACGGTGACGCAGACCGATATCGTCACCGCGGTCGAGGCGGTGACGAAGGTTGACGGCGCGCTCGCCAACATCTCGGGCGATGTCGCGCAGGTCCACGAACTGCTGGCGACGATGGCGGCGGACAACCAGGCGCAGTCGGCGGCGATCACCCAGATATCGGCGGCAATCGGGACGATGGACCAGTCGACCCAGCAGAACGCCGCGATGGTCGAGGAAACATCGGCCGCCGCGCGCAATCTGGCGGGCGAGGTCGGGCAGCTTGCCGATCAGGCCAGCCGGTTCAAGGTCGCGCGGCGCGACATGGGCGGACGTGGCGCGCAGGTCCGGCGGTCCGGTCATGCCCGGTTCGAGGCCGCCCGATCGTCGGCCGGGCTGGTTCCGACAGCGGCCTGACCGGCTGATCGCCGCGCAAGCCGCATAACAGGGCGGGTCAGGCGGCCAGTTCGTTCGCCTCGACATGCACGGCGATCTCGCCGGCGGTCGTCCACCAGATGCGGGGATCGTCGGCCTCGCGCAATTCGGTCAGCACCCGTGCGAGGGCGGGGACGCGGTGCGCCTGCCCCATGATGAAGGGGTGGAGCGCGATGCCGAGGACGAGCGGGCGACGTTCGCATTCCGACAGCAACTGTCCGACCGCATCGCGGATCATCCCCGCGAATGTCTCCGCCTCCTGATGGCGTGCGACGATGGCGGGCAGATCGTTGATTTCCTGCGAATAGGGTATCGACAACAACCCGCCATGGGCGGTCGACAGACGGGTCGGCTGGTCGTCATGCGCCCAGTCGAGAACATAGCGATAACCGGCTTTGGCGAGCAGGTCCGGGGTGTGGCGGCTTTCCGAAATCCACGGGCCCAGCCATCCGGTGGGCCGGACGCCCAGGCTGGCCAGCCGTTCGGTCACGTCGGCGATCATCCGGTCCTCGCCGGGGCGGAACATGTTGCCCTGCGCCTTCGCGTTGCTGCCGCCGTGCGCGGCGATCTCGTCGCCCCGGTCCCGACATGCCTCCGCCAGACCGGGGCACCGGTCGAGCACGTCGGCATTGAGCAGCGCGGTGGTACGCAGCGTCAGCCGGTCGAACAGGTCGATCAACCGCCATGCCCCGACGCGGTTGCCGTAATCGCGCCACGCATAGTTCATCACGTCGGGTTCGGTCTGCGACGGGGCGAGTTGCGGTCCCAGTCCGCAGCCGAAATCGAACACCTCGTGATTGATACCCAGATAGATGGCGAGGCGACGGCCGCCCGGCCAGTCATAGGCTGGGCGATCGACGATGGCGCTGTAGGGATAGCGGTCATGGGAGTGGCTCATGATGGCCGGAACGCGCCAGCCGGGCAAACGCCGCCCCGGCATGGCGACACGGAGTATCGGGCGGATTATCGGGATGGCCGGGCGACTTATCGGCTGCCGATCGTTGAGCGGGACGAGGAGCAGCCTTTCCATGTCCCGCCATATCCTGATCGCCGGCGCGAGCGTCGCCGGCAATACCATCGCTTGGTGGCTCGGTCGCGCCGGCTTCGACGTCACCGTGGTCGAGCGGGCGCCCGCCTTCCGTGACGGCGGCCAGAACATCGACGTTCGCGGCGTCGGTCGCGACGTGATGCGCCGGATGGGGCTGGAACGCGCCGCACTGGATCATGGCACGGGCGAGGAGGGCACGGCATGGGTCGAGGCGGACGGCCGGGTGGCGGCCGCTTTCCCCGCCGACGGCACCGACGGGCCGACCGCCGAGATGGAGATATTGCGGGGCGACCTGGCCCGGTTGTTGTACGACGCGGCCCGCGAGCATTCGACCTACCGCTTCGGCGATCGCATCGCCGATATCGGACAGGACGGCACGGGGGCGACCGTCACCTTCGCCAGCGGCCTGGTCGAGCGATATGACGCGGTCATCATCGCGGAGGGGGTGGGATCGGCGACGCGCGCGCTGGTGTTCCCGGGGGAGAACCGGTCGCGCTGGATGAACCTGACGATCGCCTATTTCACCATTCCGCGGATGCCGGACGACGACCGGATGTGGCGGTGGTACAATGCACCGGGCGGTCGCAGCGTGTCGCTCCGCCCCGACCGGCACGGCACCGCCCGCGCCATGCTGTCGGTGCAGCAACCGCCCGGCGGCGAGCAGGACTGGGACGCCGACCGCCAGAAGTCGTGGTTGCGGGAACGCTTTGCCGGGGCTGGCTGGCAGACGGATCGCGTGCTGGCCGGCATGGCGGACACTGACGATTTCTATTTCGACGTCCTTCGGCAGGTGCGGATGCCGCGCTGGTCGGCCGGGCGCGTGGCTCTGACCGGCGACGCCGCTTGGTGCGCCACGCCGATCGCCGGCTATGGCACGACGCTGGCGATCACCGGTGCCTATGTACTGGCGGCGGAACTGATCCGCACCGCCGACGTGCCGACGGCGTTCGCCGCCTATGAACAGGCGATGCGGCCGATGGTCGAGGATGCGCAGGGCGTTCCGACGATCGCGCCGCGCCTCGCCAATCCGCACAGCCGGCCGGGCATCCGGCTGCTGCACGCGGTGCTGAACGTGGCGAGCCGCCCCGTGGTGCGCCGCGTCACCGGCAAGCTGTTCGGGGGGCGATCGAAGGATGTCGACCTGTCGCGGTATGACGACCACCCGTCCGGCGGAAAGCAGGTGGAGCCGCGTGGCCGCCCGGGCGGCGGCGGGGTACCGATCGTTGCACTCGGTGGCGTGGGCGTGATCGCGTTCGTGGCCTGGCGCCGGGCCTCCGCCCGTGCGGCCGGGCGGACAGGGCCGAAGTCGGGGGGCATGAAGCGATGACGCGCGATCTGCCGACGGGGCTTGCCGACTGGCGGCAGGCGCCACGGGTGCGCGCGCTCAACGACCAGCCCCTCGGCACGATCGGGGATCATGTACTGTGCTGGCTGCAACAGGCGTTGCGGGGTCGCGACAATCCGGTGATCGATGCGGCCGTGCGCCTTGGCAACGCATTGCGACTGCCGGTGCTGGTCTATCACGGCATTGCCGAGGATTATCCCTATGCATCGGATCGCCTGCACCACTTCATCCTGGGGGCCGGTCGCGATCTGGCGGCGGATTGCCGGGCGCGGGGGCTGACCTGCGTCCACCATGTCGATCGTGCCGGGCATCGTGAGCGTGGGCTGGTCCACCGCCTCGGCGCGGATGCCGCGGCGATCGTGCTGGAGGATCAGCCCGCCTTCGTTGCGCGCCGGCAGTCGGAACGGGTCGCCGCGCGCGCGGCCGTGGCGGTATTTGCGGTCAACGCGGCCTGCCTGGTTCCGCCCGCCGTGATCGGCGACGATGTGCGTGGGCGATCCGGTTTCCTGCGGCGGCACGAGCCGGAGCGGGCCGGCTGGATGGCGGGGGAGGACGTGGTGCCGACGGTCGCGCCCTATGACGGCCCGCTGCCCTTCACGCCGGATCGTATCGAGGAACTGGATACCGACGCGCTGATCGCGGGACTGTCGATCGATCACAGCCTGCCGGCCAGCGTCATGCATCCGGCCGGTCGCGTGGCGGCGCAGGACCGGCTGCACCGGCTGGTCGCGGACGTGCTGCCCGGTTACGCCACCGCCCGCAACGACGCGACGCGACCGGAGGGGGCGAGCGGGCTGTCGCCCTATCTCCATTTCGGCGTGCTGGGGCCGCGCGAGGTGATGGCCGCGGTAACGGCCGCCGCCGCCGGTGCCCGGCACAAGGCCAAGTTCGCCGACGAACTGCTCGGCTGGCGCGAGTGGTTCCACCATCAGGCGCGGATGCTGGACGCGCCGGCCCGATATGACCGGGTGCCGGCCTGGGCGCGGGACACGCTGGCGGACCATGCAGATGATCCCCGGCCCGAGGCGGAAACGCTGACGGCGATGCTGCGCGGCGAGACGCGCGACGAAAGCTGGAACGCCTGCCAGTGCCAGTTCCTGATCGATGGCTGGATGCACAACAACCTGCGCATGTACTGGGGCAAGCGGATCATCGCGATGACGCCCGATCCCGACACCGCCTGGGCCACCGCCTGTTACCTGAACGATCGACTGAGCCTGGATGGCCGGGACCCGTCGACCTATGGCAACATCGCGGCGATGTTCGCGGGCTCGCCCGCCGATAACGAGCGGGCGGTTTATGGGCGGGTCGCGCGGCGCGGCGACGGATCGACCCGCCACCGGGATGGCGGGGCGGCATGGCTGGCGACGGCGGCAACACGGGCGATCCCCGCCGTGTCGGTGCCGGCGACGCTGCCCCGCAACGCGTATATCGGGACCCATACCGGGCCGGGTCGTAAGGCTACGGCACGGCTGCTGGAGGAATGACGGATGCGGATCGGGATTGTCGGGGCCGGCATGGCGGGCCTGTCCTGCGCGACCGCGCTGGTAGAGGCGGGCCATGATGTCGTCGTGTTCGACAAGGGGCGTGGTCCGGGCGGTCGCATGTCGACGCGGCGGCTGACGACCGACCTCGGCGAGATCGGGTTCGATCACGGCGCGCAATACATGACCGCGCGCGACCCGGTGTTCGTCGCCCGGATCGAACGCTGGGCCGACAGCGGCCATGTCGCGCGCTGGGCGGCGGCGGGTGACGATGCCTGGGTCGGCACGCCGGCGATGAATGCCCCCATCCGCGATCTCGCCGCGCATCTGGACGTGCGCTGGCATCGCCGTATCGACCGGCTGACGCGGACCGGCGATGGCTGGACCTGCCATGGCGACGATGTCGATGCGACGCCGTTCGACGCGGCGATCGTCGCTGTGCCCGCCGAACAGGTCGCCCCGCTGGTCGAGGCCCATCGGCCGGACTGGGCCGGGCAGGCGCGGGCGACGCCGTCCGATCCGTGCTGGACGGTGATGGCGGCCTATGACCGGCGGCTGCCGATCGGGGCCGATCGTCTGACCGACCGGGGCATCATCGCCTCCGCCGTACGTAATTCGTCCAAGCCCGGCCGCGCCGGGGCGGAGGCGTGGGTGCTGCAGGCGACCGCGGCATGGTCGACCGAGCATATCGAGGACGACCCCGCCACCGTGGAACGGACGTTGATCGCGGCGTTTGCGGCAGACAGCGGCGTGGACCTGCCGTCACCGGTCGCCACCAGCGCCCATCGCTGGCGCTACGCCAAATCGGGAAGGCTCGGTCAGGACGCGCTGTGGGACGGGGGGCAGCGACTGGGCGTCTGCGGCGACTGGCTGCCCGGTAGCCGGGTCGAGGCGGCGTGGCTGTCGGGCAGGCGGCTCGCCGGGATGGTGGCGCCGCCGGCCTGACCCCCGGATATCAGGCGTTGCGGTTCGATCGTGACCACAGGTGCGACAGGCCGATGCCGGCCAGCGCACCCAGCCCGGCAATCCCGCCGCCGATGCCGATCTTGAGCATGTCACGCTGGCGCGACGTGAAGAATTCGTGCCGGTTCGAGATCGCGCGGTCGGTGGCGTCGCCATCAATGCGGGCGGGGCCGGGCACGGGGGCATCGAGGTTGCCGGTCTTCGATCCCGTCGCATCGCCCAGTTGCTGCTCCGCGAACCCGCTGGCCTGCCGGTCGGCGAAGTTCGGCACCAGCGCCTGCGCGATCGCCATCTGGAGCGTGGAGCGCCCCACCCAGATCTCGCGCTGGGGATCGTCGATCGCCGACACGATCGCCTCTGCGCACAGGCGCGGATCGAACAGCGGATCGGGCAGCACCTGTTCACGCCCGGTATGGTTGCGCGCCCAGCCCGGCTGCGGCGTGTTGACCGCGGGCAGATAGACCACCGACAACGTCACCGGCACCTTGTCGCCGATCAGTTCGGCGCGCAGCGCATCGGTGAAGCCGGATACTGCGAACTTGGCGGCGCAATAGGCGGCCTGCAACGGCACCGCGCGGATACCGAGACCCGACGACACCTGCACGATGGCCCCGTGTCCGCGCGGCTTCATATGACGCAGCGCGGCCAGCGTGCCGTACACCTGACTGAGATAGGTGGTCGCGGTGACGCGCTGATACTCCGCCGGGGTGATCCGGTCGGCGGGGGCCACCACGGTCGACATGGCGTTGTTCACCCATGCCCCGATCGGCCCCAGTTCCCACTCGATCCGGTCGGCGGCGGCATCGAGGGCCTCGGCATCGGCGACATCGGCGCTGATCGCCAAGATGGCCGTGCCGTGCGCCGCCAGCATGGCACGCGCGGCATCGAGCCGTTCCTGATCGCGCGCGATGATCGCGACCTGCCAGCCCGCTTTGGCCAGTCTTTCCGCCGTCGCCAGACCGATACCGGCGCTGCCGCCCGTCACTACTGCTGTTCTAGGCGCTGTTTTAGCCATCGTCATGATCCCGTGTCATCGTGTCACGGGACCAAGCGATCGACACGCCGCTAATATCCCCATGACATCGCGGTGTTTATCCTATCCGGCGATGGTGAAGACGGACCCGGAATCGACCCGCAGGCCGGCGCCGTTGATGAAGCTGGCGCGCTCCGAACACAGGAAGGCGACCGCCGCCGCCACTTCCTCCGCCCGTCCGCGCCGCTTCAGGACCATGCCGGGCCGCTCCTCCGCGAGGAAGCTGTGGATCGCCGCCTCGAAGGTTTCGCCGCGTTCGTCGGCCCGCTTGCGCATCATCTTGTCGGTCATCGGCGTGGCGATGAAGGCGGGCGAGACGGTGTTCACCAGCACGTTGTCGCCGCCATAGGCCTTGGAAAGCCCCTTCGCGAGGCTCAGGATACCCGCCTTCGACGCGCAATAGGCCAGTTCGTCGACATAGGGCTGCACCGCGTCCTCGGAGGCGAACAGCACGATCCGCCCCCAGCCGCCACGACGCATCGCCGGAATGGCCTCGCGGCACATCCGCACCGCCCCCATCAGGTTGATGTCGAGCGTCTGCAGCCAGCCGGCATCGTTGACGTCGAGGAAATCGCCCGTCGCCCCCGTGACGCCCGCGGCGTTGACGTAGATATCCGGGTCGCCCAGCCGGTCGCGCACCGATGCCCAGATCGCCCGCACGTCATCGGGCTTCGTGACGTCGCCGGTGACCCCGATGACCTCGCCCAGCGACGACAGTTCGTCCACCGCCGCATCCAGCGTTCCGTCCGCCCGGTCGGTGACGGCGACGCGCACGCCCGCCTCCAGCAACAGCCGGGCGGTTTCCTTGCCCATGCCGGAGTCCGCGCCGCTGACGAGCGCGATGCGATTGTCGATACCCAAATCCATGATGAACTCCTCAACGGTCCGAGGTGAGAAAACGGTCGGCGGTGCGCAGCGACAACGCCATGATCGTGAGCGCGGGGTTGGCCGCCAGGGCGCTGGGAAAGACGGAGTTGTCGCAGATCAGCAGATTGGGGATGTCGAAGCTGCGCCCGTCGGGATCGACCACCGCTTCGTCGCCGTCATGCCCCATGCGGCAGGTGCCGATGGTATGCGCCGAGCGACCGACCGCCAGTACGTCCTGCGCACCCGCCGCTTTCCAGATCGCGGTCAGCGTGCGCCGCGCATGACGATCGATCGCCTGCTCGTTGGCATGGTAGCTGAAATCGATCCGCGCCTTGCGATGCCCGAAGGCGTCGGTTTCGTCGGCCAGCGTCAGTCGGTTGTCGGCATGGGGCAGGCATTCGCCGTTGATGCCGATCCCCGCCATCCGGTTGTAGCCGCGCAGCATCGCCTCCAGCCGCCCGCCCCACATGCCCGTGCCCCGCGCCAGCCCGTTGGCCAGATTGACGGGCAGCACGCCGAGGCTCTGGATCAGGTAACCGCCCGCGCAGCCCGCGTCGCCCGGTCGCATCATATCCTCGCTGATGAGGGACGAGGGGTAACCGCGGTTCATCCGCATGTCTGTGTCGAACCGGCCCCAGACTTGCGTCGCGACATGCGCCATGAAGTTGCGCCCGACCTGACCGCTCGAATTGGCGATGCCCAGATTGAGCAGCAGGCGCGGCGTCTCCACCCCGCCCGCACACAGGAAGACGGTGGAACAGCGTTGGCGACGTTCCTCGCCGTCCTGATGGTAGACGACCGCGCTGATCCGGCCCGTGCCGTCGAACTCGAACGACAGCACCCGGCATCCGGCCCGGATATCGGCGCCATGGGCGGCGGCGACGGGCAGGTAGGTGGTGTCCATGCTGGTCTTGGCGGCGTTACGGCATCCCTGATGGCAGGTGCCGCAATTGACGCAGGCCTGACGCTGTCCCCAGTGCGGCTGCTCGTGATCGCGCGACACGAGCGCGGCGGGCGCATCGGTGGCGGTGATGCCGGTCGCCGCGCAGCCGCGCGCCATCGCGTCTGCCGCCGCGTTGCGGGGCACGGGCGGATAGGCGTAGCGGCGGGCCGCGTCCCATGGATAGGCGGCGGGACCCGACACGCCGGTGAACCGCTCCACCTCCTCGATATAGCGGATCAGTTCGGCATGGTCGATCGGCCAGTCGGCGCCTTCGCCGGTCAGCGTCTTCAGCCGCAGGTCGCGGGGGTCGGGGCGGGGGCAGAAGGCACCCCAGTGCAGCGTCGATCCGCCCACGCCCATGCCCGAATTGTTCGACCCGAACGCAGTGGGCGTGGCGCCGCCGCTCAGCCGTTCCTCCATCCAGTAGATGTCGGCCGCGACCTCGTCCGCGACGTGATCGTCGGGGCGGAAGGCGCGTCCCGCTTCCAGCGCGACCACCGACAGGCCCGCCTTGGCGAGACGGGCGGTCAGCGGTGCGCCGCCCGCGCCCGTGCCGATGACGACCGCGTCGACGGGCGTCGTCGCGTCATGCCCGATCGTGCTCACGCCACCGGCTCCGGCGCGATTTGCCAAGCTTCCGGATCGTCGGCACCGGTGCGGGTATAGCCCTGCTTGCGGGGACGATCGCCGCCTACGGCGAACCCGTCATAACCGATCGCCGCCATGGTCGCGGGCAGCGACATCCAGGTGCGGGCCGTTTCGGCGCGGACGTCCTCGAACCACAGTGCCATCTGCGCGGGGGAAAGGCCCGTCCCGTCATCCGCGACACCGACTTCCCCGTCGGCGAGGCGATCCAGCCAGTCAGCCCGGGCCGCGGACGGCAGCATCGCGAAACCGCCCGTGACGGCATTCAGCGTCGCCAGCCCGCGCCGCCATGCCTCGGCATCGGGCGGCAGCGCGGCGAAGCGCCAGCCGTCACCGGGGCCGTCGGCGATGCCCGTCAGGATGCGATCGGCCAGATCGCGGTCGTCACCGCCACCGGGCAGGACCTGCGCGACCAGCGCGGCGACGGTTTCCCGGTCGAGGTCGGTCCATGTCGCTGTCGGGAGCACTGGGGCGCGCATCCGGTCCAGCATCGCGGCACGCGTCCTGCGGCTGACCCGATCGGAGGCGAGGAGCCGTACGAAATCCGCCGGCAGTATCGACGCCGCGACCATCGCTGCATGATCGCGGATCAGCGCGGCGAGGGCATCCGGTTGCTCATAGGGGATCAGGTGCGCCGCGTCCGGCACGACCCGCAGATCGGCCGTGACATAATGCGGCAGGTTGAGCCGGCGTTGCGCGTCCTCGCCCAGATCGCCGTCCTCCGCCCCGGCGACGATCAGCGCGGGGATGGTAATCCGTCCCGCCGCGGCGCGCCAGTCCTCCCGGCTGCCGCGCTCCAGCCAGCCCAGCCATGCTTCCCGGTTCGAACGCATCACGTCGGCGATGGCGCGGTCGCGCAGGGCATCGGGCAGCGACGCGGCGGTGTTGGCATCGACGAAGGTCGCGGCCTCGTCCCGGGCGATGCGCCCGTCGGCGAACCAGCCGATCATGCCGGCCCGGCGATCCTCGTCCATCGGCTCAGGCGCGGGGGGCGAGGCCGCGACCAGCACGACACCCAGCACGCCGGACAATCCGGCTTCACCGGCGGCGGCGCGCGCGGCGACCAAAGTCGCGATCTTGCCGCCCATGCTGTGCCCGACGATCACGCACGATGTGATCCGGCGGGCCTGTATCCGGTCCGCCAGCCAGTCCGTCATCGTCGCCACATCGGCATGGCCGGCATCGGTCGCATCGCCGAAGCCGGGCAGGTCGAGTGCCAGACATTCGTATCCTTCCAGACGGTCGATGACCTGTGCCCACTCCCCCGCGCTGGCGCCGAGCGCGTGGAGAAACACCAATGTCGGTCGGGTCATGCAGCCTCGTCAAATCCAGGTTCATGTCGGACGCCGGGGAGCGCTTGTCCGTTCCTCGGCCAGCGTCGTGAAAAATGATCTCGATCAACTTGGCGAAGGTTTGGGATGCGGGGGGCTATGCAAACCGGTCTGTACCGGTGCCATTCCACATGGCTATCTGCCGATCCTTGGGTGTCCCTGACACCTCTAATGCATCGGCCCTCGTGCATCGGCCCGATGCGTTTTGCGGTTCATCAGATGATCCCGGCCGACCCGGCCTTGCGTGGTCAGGGCCGCCGGTCGGTCGCCGCGAGCAGTTCGTCCCTGACGGCGCGAGCGACCGGGATGTCCGCCGGTGCGAGGCGGAGCGCCATCAGCGCATCGGCTCCGATCCATCGTGCGTCGTCATGCACCGAAAGCTGCCATTTTTCGCACGTCATCCGGACATGGATGGCGATCAGGTTGATGGTGCCGCCCTCGTATCGATGCAGATGCCGCATCATGATCTCGCCGGGCTCGCAGGTGATGGCAAGTTCCTCGGCCAGTTCGCGCGCGATGCATGTCTGGATGGTTTCGCCCGGCTCCACCTTGCCGCCGGGAAATTCCCAATAGCCCGCCAGATTCTGACCGGGTGCCCGGCGGGCCATCAGGACATGCCCGTCCCGCACGATGATCGCCGCAGCCACATCCTTCACCATCTGTCGCGGGTGATCGTCGAGGAAGCCAGCCGGCGATCCGCCGGGTCGGGATCGCGGCACATGCCTATTTCCGCTCGACCTGCTCGACCGGGGCGGTGTCGGTGACCGGCGCCTCGTCGCGGGAGGCACGAGCGGTCATGCCGGTGGCGGAGGCGTCGTCCAGCATCTGCTCGTCCGGGCCGGGTGCGATGGCGGGGGGCGCCTCCGCCGCCAGATTGACCTCCGGTGTCGCCGATGGCGTGGGTAGCGGTTCCGGCGTGTCGATGGGGGCCGGCTCCGCCATCTCGACCGGCGCCACCAGGTTCTCCTCCACCGGGGCCGGCTCCTCGTTCGATCGCGAGCATCCGCCGAGGCCGATGGTCAGCAGGGCCGCGGCGATCGCGAGGGTCGTTCTTGCAGTCATCGTTCTTCCTTCTCAGCGCAGGGCCAGCGTCTGGCGCGCGGACCGTGACTCGATCCTGGCGGCCAGCGTTCCGTCCCACCGATAGGGATCGCCGCGGAAACTGACCTGCCCGTTCGGACTGGCGAATGCGGTCCAGTATAGCAGATATACCGCGACCGGCTCGGCCAGTCTGGCGCGCACGGTCTTGCCGGCCGCGACCGTCGTGTCGATCGTCTCGGGCGACCATTCGGGCGTCGCGTTCATCAACTGCTTGGCCAGCGCCGCCGGCTTTTCCAGCCGGACGCAGCCATGGCTGGCCAGCCGGTCGAACCGCGCGAACCCCGATTGCGCCGGCGTGTCGTGGAGATACACCGAGAACGGGTTGGCGAAGTCGAACTTGAACTTGCCTAGGGCGCTGCGTTCGGAGGATTGCTGCAACCGCCTGGCCCCGTCTCCCGCGTCGATGATGCGGAAGCCATTGCGTGCCAGATAGCCGGGGTTCGCCTTTTCCTTGGGCCAGAGCTCGCGGTTGGCGATGCCCGAGGGTACGTTCCAGGGCGGGTTGAGTACGATGCTGTGAATCTGCGAGGTCAGCATCGGCGTCTCGTCGCCGGGCCGCCCGGTCACCGCCTTCATCGACAGCACCGGCGCGTCACCGTCGAACAGCGTCAGCACCGCCGCGGCGATGTTCACCTGCACGCGGTTCTTCTCCAGCGTGGGGGGCAGCCAGCGCCACCGTTCCATATTGGCCTTGATCTGGCGGATGCGCGCGTCGACCGACACGTCGAGCGCGGCCAGCGTCTGCGCACCGACCGTGCCGGTCGGATTGAGCCCGTACCGGCGCTGGGCCCGACGGACCGCCTCGATCAGGGCGGCATCGAAGCGATCGCCGGACCCCGTCAATTGCGGGTCCTCCACGGCCAGCCGGCGGCGCAATGCCGCCACGCGTGGTCCGGTGGCGCCAAAGGCCAGATCGGGTCCCGCGGGCATCGACGTCCATCCCCCCGCCGCGGCGATCTGGCGGTAACGGGCAAGCCCGGCGACCAGCGTGTCGTATCCGGCATAAGGCGGCGGCAGCGAGGCGATCCACGCGGCCAGCCGATCATTGGCCACGGCATTCAGGAAGCCGGGCAGGGGATCATAGGCCACCGGCCGCATCGCCCAGTCGCGCTGGAAATCCGCCTCTGCCAGCCGCCCGGCATGGACCGCCCTGGCATGGTCGAGCGCGGCGCGCACCAACCCGTCATTATCCGCCGGGGTGGTGGGTGGCTGGTCGCTCAACCCCTGCGCTACCGCGTCCTTGCCGATCAGGCTGGAAAGCTGGATCGCCTGCCCGGTCGACAATCGGAGCAGCGGCACCGATTGCAGGATCGGTGGCGGCAGGATGATGGCCGGGGCCGTGGGCGGCAGCGGTGCAGGCGACGGCATGTCCTGCGCCCCGGCAAGGGCCGGCCATGCGCAGGCCCCGAGCAGCAGATATCCCGCCGCCTTCGATCCGAGGCGGGGGCCAATATGTGAGTGGCGGTGCTTCATCGTCATCATCGCCGGCTCTATCACGGCACGGGGCTGGTCCGCATCGTCTATCGTCCCGGAGGGCCGTGATTTTCCGTTCACCCCGGCCACAGGGGGAGGGCAGGCGATCCGCGCGCTGCGAAGCCTGCCCCCCCCCTGTGGCCGGTAACCTGAATTTTCCGTGTTATCGTCCGAACTGGAAGCGGACCCCCCCCAGGATACGGCGGCCGCCATACTGGATCTTCATGATGCGCGGCGTGCCGTCGGCGAAGTTGATGTACGGCCCGGTGGAGATCGTCTGCGCCTCCCGCGAGATGTTGCGTGCCTCGACATAGACCTGCAGCGCGCGGGTGATGTTCCACGCCGCCTTGGCATCGAGGAACTCGCTGCCGTCGATGAACCGGGCCGTACCGGGATTGTAACCGGGGCCGACCAGCCGGACGTTGGTCCATTGTTCGCCCGGGTAGTTGATGTCGCCGGTGTTACCGCCGCACGGCGTGATGCAGCTGAACCGCGTCGTGCGCTTCTGATAGGCCAGCCGGAAGTTGAACCGCCCGTCGTCATACCAGAACGAGGTGTTCAGATAGTATTTCGATTCGTCGGGCGGCAGCATCGTGTCGCCGGTCAGCGGTTCGCGCTGGCCGGAGGTGACGATCGACGACAGGATCGACAGGTTGGTGTCGACACCGGTGTGGCGGAAGATCCACGGCAGCATCGTGAACGCGGTCTTGGCCTGGAATTCCCAGATGTTGCGCTTGTAGCCCGGCCCGTTCGCCCAGGTGGGGATCGAGAATTCGATCTCGCTGAGCGGCCGCCCGGTGACGGGATCGGTCACGGTGCTGCCCTCGAACGGGCGGGACAGCACCGTCACGCCGATCGGATTGCCGACCTTCACGTCGAGCCGGCCGAAGGTGGCCGAGAACAACGTGTCGGCATTGGCATACCATTCGAGGCTGAAGTTATAGTTCCACGCGGTGAACGGCTTCAGCCCCGGATTGCCCAGCCGGCCGCTGCACCCGAATTCGTCGTCGCCCGCGATCAGCGCCTGCCGCTCGTCATAGGCGGTGCAGTTGCCACCCGGCAGCAGCCGGTCGGTGGACGGCCGGGCGACCGTCTTGCCGCCATAGGCCCGGAAGACCAGGCTGTCGCGGAAGGCCCAAAGGTTGAGGTTAACCGTCGGCAGCCAGTCGCGTGTCGACGAATTGATGGTGGCGGGGAACGAGAAGGTCTGGGTCGAGATGGTGCCGGTGTTGTTGGGATCGGCCGGGTTGAACCCCGGCAGCACGCGGACCGCGGAGATGGTCTGCAAGGCCGTGCCAGAGACTTTGGTGAAGACGCCGCGGACACCGGTGTTGCCGTCGAACCGCAGGCCAAGCGGCAGGTCCTGATTGAAATCGACCATTGCGTAGACGTTCTTGATCGTCTCGTTGGTGCGCGCGACCGGCTGCGCATAGGTCTGGCCGTCGCTGCCGACGCAACTGATCAGGCAGTCGAAGTTCAGGAACTGCGATGCGCCCAGTTGCGAGAACAGCTCGTCGGTGCGGATGCCCTGCCACGAGGGCGGCAGGTTGCCGCGGTTGGGCAGGTCGCCGAAGAATTTCGAATCAGCCTTGTCGAGTGTGCCGGCGAACAGATCGCGCAACGCCTGCGGGGTCAGCGTGTCGACGCCCGAGCGGATATTGGCGGGGTTGGTGCTGGGCACGAAGCCGAAGTTGCACGACAGGCCACCGGCGGCGGCCGATCCCGCGGTCGGCTCGCACGCGCGGAAGGTGCCGCGGACCTGCGCGGTCGGCACGATGACCGCGGGCACATAGCCGGGCTGGCCGAACACGCCCTGCTGCGACACCGTGGTGTAGCCGCCGCCGCCCCAGCGACTGATGCGGTTGTTGCGATACATCGCACCGACCTTGATGCGGTTGATGAACGGCAGCAGATCCTCGGTCTTGTAGGCGAAATCGAACTTGCCGATCTTTTCGGACGCGATGCCGAGACGCGGGGAATACTGGACCGAGAAGCTGGGCGTGACCAGCGGCAGCTGCGACACCAGATACTGCGGTGTCGCAGGGCCGTTGGCCGATGCCGCAACCGCATTCTGCCCGATACAGGTCGCCGGGTTCGTTCCGCCCGCGACGCAGGGCGGACGGTTGACCTGGACGAAGTTGGCCGGGTTCGTCTCGTCATAATCGGTGGGGAGCTGGATATCCCACAGGCCGTTGCCCTGCAGCGCCAGCGTGGCGTCGCCATATTGATAGGAGCGCGCGGTGCGCATGTCGGCACGGCTGGTCCGCGCGCGGGTCATGCCGCCCCACAGGTCGATCTCCAGCCGGTCGCTGCGCCATTCCGCTCCGCCCTGCACATAGGCGGTCTTGGTATCGATCTCGTTCTCGATCTGGTCGATGTTGACCGAGTTGTTGGTCAACGTCATCCCCGTGACGTTGTGCTTCGCATCGACCACGACGCTGCCGGGCACGACGTTCAGCACGTTGCCCAGCGTCGGATTGTTGGCGATGTTGTTCAGGCCGTATTGCGGGTCGAACAGATAATAGCCGGCCGGCGCATTGGGTGAAACCGTGCGCGTGCGCGGGACGGTGGTGATAGTGGAATCGACGAAGCTGCCCGCCGGGTTGGCGCTGAACAGCGTGATCGGCGTGCGGCTGCGGTTCTGGTCGTGGACCTTGCGGTCGGCACGGGTGCCTTTGAAGAACAGCACCAGATTGTCGTTCACCTGGAAATCGAACCGCGCATCCAGCGAATAACGTTCGTCATTCTGTTCGTTGGTGAAATGGCGGATCAGCGACGGGGTGTAGTCGTTCCACTGGTTCAGGCAGGTCTGCTGTTCCAGGATGCGCTGCGTCCGCTGCGTCGGCGATCCCGTGGTGTTGAACGGGAAGATGCTGATGCATTCCGCCTTGCTCTGCGCGCCGGCGGCCAGCGTGACGAGCCGGCGCGGCGTCAATGCGCCGCCACCCGGTGCGAAGCTGTTCGCGATCGGCACGTCCGCGGCATCGGTGCCGACGGTGTCGGGGTTGAAGGCGAAAGTCTTTTCGGGCGAATTGTCGAAATCGTACAGGCGCGAATAATTGCGGTTGTTGCTCGTCGTGTTCTCGTAATTGTGGCCGTTGTTCTGGATCTTGGCATAGGTGCCGCTGACGATCACACCCAGCCGTCCGCCCAGATAGCGGCGCGACGCCACGGCGTTGAAATCCGGCGTCCAGTCGCGGCCCAGCGAATTCTGCTGGGCGCCGGCGCGCACCGAGAAATAGGGCTTCTTGAAGTCCAGGCCGCTGCGCGTCTTGATCTGCACGCCGCCACCCAGCGACCCCTCGGTCTGGTCGGCGGTCGACCCCTTGACCACGTCGACGCTCTTGATGAGTTCGGCCGACAGTTCGCGCAGGTCGCCGCCGCGCGTCGGGCCGCCATCGACCGCGAGGCCGTTGGTCGACTGGACGCCGATACCGTCCAGCTCGACGCGGGTCAGGCCGGGGCCGTTGCCACGGATAGCGACGCCGTCGCCCTCGCCGAATTCGTTGCGGGACAGCGCGACGCCGGGGATGCGGGAAATCGCCTCGTTGACGTTCCGGTCCGGGAACGACCCGATATCGTCGGCGACGATGGAGTCGGTGGCGGTGCGGGCGTTGCGCTTGCGGCGGTTGGCGGTCTGCTGGCTCTCGCGGGACCCCACGACCAGGATCTCGCTGTCGGACGACGGCGCATTGGCCTGCGGGCCATTCGATGTCGCCGGTGCCCCACTGTTCGATTGCGCCGCCGCGGCATGAGGCATCGTGGCGATCGCCAGTCCGATCGCCAGCCACGAACTGGTAGCGGCCACGCGACGTAAACGGAATGACGCAATCGTGCTCATTGATCCCCCCCCTAGCAAGCGGGTGCGGAGCATTGTCGCCCTCACACCTCAATATGTAGGACAGATACGCACATCATGGAATTGCCTGTCAACGCAAATGATCATCTTTCGCGACAGGATTTGGGATCAAGTCGAACCAATACTGGTTCAATATTTGTATAAAATGCCAAAAAATAGCGTTAACAATTGCCTTGAAGTCTAGATACAACATAATCCTGCAGTTTTCGTGTGAGCGATATCAAACGAGACTGAATGCCAAGCAGATGTCACGTCAAATCTGGTAAGACATATGGATAACGGTCGAGAAGGACCGGTCTGGATCGTCGCGAATCCATGGCTTCGACGATCAACACGATTCACGGCATGCCTAAATCCCGGTCGGCAGGCTCCCGTACGCCGACGACGAACAGGAGCCCGGTTATGACACCCGGTCGCAGATTCCGTGTCGAAGGATCAGGGCTTCAGTCGCAGCATGACGACGCCGTGCGGCGGAACCGCGGCCTGATAGCGGCCCGAACGTCTGCCGAGTTCCCGATGCGTCCAAAGGTCGCGCACCTGCAGTCGGACCGAGCGCGGCAGGCCGAGCATCGCCCAGTCGGCGGTGATCGTCGCCGGCGCATCGCCACGGTTGAACAGCAACAGGGCACGGCCGCCATCCGACAGCGGTTTGGACCAGACTTCGCGATCGCCATCCTTCCAGACACGGTGGCCCTGGATACCCAGCGCGTCCTGATCGACCGCGATGACATCGGTGTTCAGCAGGATCGCCCGCGTCGCCGCGTCCATGGCGACGACATCGTTGCCCGCGATCAGCGGCGCGGCCATCATCGCCCATAGCGAGAAGTGCGACCGGTACTCGGTATCGGTCATGCCGCCGTTGCCCACTTCCAGCATGTCCGGGTCGTTCCAGTGGCCCGGGCCGGCATAGGGCCATAGCGGCTCGTTCATGTCGGCAATCGACGTCACGCCCCAGCTATAGCCATGATGGCCGGTCCATTTGTCGGTGATATCGCCGGTCGTGCGCCACATGTTGCCGATCTTCGACGCCCACAGCCACGGCTTCGAATTGCCCCATTCGCACATCGAGAACAGGATGGCGCGGCCCGATGCGCGCAGCGCGTCCGACATCAGCGCATACGCCTCCTCCGCGTTGCGGACGCCCGTCGAGCACCAGTCGTATTTCAGATAGTCCACGCCCCAGCGCGCATATTGCAGCGCATCCTGATATTCGTGCCCCTGACTGCCCGGACGGCCGCCGCAGGTCTTGGTGCCGGCATCCGAGTAGATGCCGAACTTCAGCCCCTTCGCATGGACATAGTCGGACAACGCCTTCAGTCCGCCAGGAAAGCGTGCCCTGTCCTCGGTGATGAAGCCGTTCGCGTCGCGGGTGCCGTGCCAGCAATCGTCGATGACGATGTATCGGTATCCCGCCGCCTGCATCCCGTTGGACGCGATCGCGTCGGCCGTCGCGCGGATAGTGGCTTCGTCGACCTTGCAGGCAAACCTGTTCCAGCTGTTCCAGCCCATCGGCGGCGTCTGGGCCAGGCCGTTCGCGGTCCGCCTCGGGTCCTTCGACGGCGCCAGCGTATTGGGATCGGGATCGAGCACTTCCTGCGCCGAGACGGGCGCGGCGGCATCCAGCAACAGCAGGGCGGCCAGCAAGTGAAAGAATGACTTTTTCAGCATGATCGATCCATTATTTCTTCAGGCCGGCATCCGCATCGCGAGCGGGACGCAGCCCATCCGCCAGATTGAGCCGGATATTTGCGATTACCGTCCGGCCCACAGGGCGGGATGCGCCTCCACATAGGTGGCCAGACGGTCGGCGATGATCTGGTCGTCCGCGGTCGAGGGGTGATAGTCGCAGCCCGACATCGCCAGTCCCGGCACCGCGACGAACGCGACGCGGGCATCCCCGGCGGCGTGCAGGCGGGCGGCGACCCTGGCCGTCTCCGCAGCGATCTCGCCATCGGCCATGTCGGTCGCCCACAGCAGGATGTGCGCGCCCGGATGCGCGGTGCGCAGGCCGGTGACGAAGGCGACGTACCGGTCCTCGTAATCCGCGTGGAGCGCAGAGCGGGTCGCCCAACGTTCGCCGGCATGAAGTGCCGTCGAGAAGTCGTTGGTGCCCAGCGCGATGACGATCAGTTGCGGGTGCCATGCCGTGTCGTCGTGGCGCGCCACCTTGTCGAACAGCGTGAAGGGATAGACGATGGGCAGCGTGTCGCCGATGCCGCCGTCGTAATTGCGCACGATCCCGCGACCGGAGATCGCATTGACCCGGTAATCGGCATCGTAGCGGCGGGCAAGGCGCCCGGCGACACCCTGTGCCGGGTCGGTCGTCGCCCATACCTCGGCCGGCGTGCAGGTCCGGGTGGTGGAGATGTTGCCGTAGCCGACGGTATGCGAATCGCCGATGAACTCGACGCGGCGGGAACGGGCCGGGGCGGGCAGGGGGTGGGTGGTGCCGGTGGCATAGAGGCCGCCGATCATGGTCGGGCCGGACTGGCTTTCCCCCGCTACGTCGATGCGCAGGGTATGACGTCCCCCGGCCAGACCGCCGATCCGGTAGAGGCCGGGCTGCGGCTTGACGAGGTGGGCGACACGCCGGCCATCGACCGCGACGTTGAGCACGATGTCGCCAGTGCCGATGCGGATCAGCGCCGCCTTGCCCCGGAACGCGCCCTCCAGATAGGTGCCCGGCCATTGTCGGCGATAGCCGTCCGGCGTGCGCTCGACCCGCCCGCCGATGTTCAGGGGCAGCGCGGCGCCCGCGACGGCGGTGGCCGGTGCGGGTGTCACCGTCACCGCTTCGGCGGCCGGCCCGGCGGCGGGAGCCGTCCCCGCCAGCGACAGGGCGGCGAGTGCGGCGGCGATCCTTATGCCTTCAACCATGCGGGTAGTTCATCCTTCGTCACGTAGCGGCGCGATGCGAAATAGCGGCGCAGCAGATCGGGGGTGTTCTGGTCCGCGCCCGTCAGCCAGCGGCTGTGCCACGTCATGAACCACAACCAGTCGGAACCGGGGCCGAGCAGCGCCGGATCGGGCACCGGACCATTTTCGTGCAGGCAGATCGGCAGCGTGTCGCCGACGATCGCCTTCACCTGCGCGAACATCGGCGCGAGATTGCCGTGATCCTGCACATAGATGTCCGCCCCCGCGATATCGACCTGCGCGCGGCCGGGATACCAGGCGGCATCGACATTCTGTCCGGCCCAGCCCAGCACCCAGATCAGGTTGGTCAGCCGGTGGACGCGGGTATAGCGATCGTACATCAGCCGCCACAGCGCCTTGAACGCGTCGGGGCCATGCTTGCCCCACCAGAACCAGTCGCCGCTGAATTCGTGGAACGGCCGCCACAGCACCGGGATGCCCCGGTCGCGCAGGCCCGCGAGCAGCACGGCCACCTGATCCATGTCGCGCAGCATCGCGACGTGCTGCGGCGTGCCGGGCCGCAAGGCGGCGGCGACGTCGAAATCCTTTTTCGAATTCTCGTAGCCGGTGCCGATATCGGGTGCGCCCCAGTGCCAGCAGAGCGTGACGATCCCACCCGACCGCGCCCAGGCGACGGCCCGTTCGTTGACCGCGTCGTTATCGGCCGGATCGATATAGTCGAGGCCGAGCATCGCGGGCAGGCGGCCGGTCGTCCGGCGCAGGTAATCGAGTTCGGGCTGGCCGCCGTTCGCGGACCGGCCCACCTCCTGCTGGCCGGTCAGCGTCCGCCTGCCGTACTGGCTCCACAGATAGGCATAGAGGCGCTGTGCCCCGGTCGATGCGGCGGGGTTGCTCAACACCCGCGTCGCCGGTGCGGCGGCCAGCGAGGGGGCGGCCAGCAGGGGGGCGGCGTGCAACAGCCCCAGCGCGCCCATGCCTGCCAGCGTCCCGCGTCGGGTCGTGCCGTGATCCATCCGTTCAGCCCTTCGCCAGCACGGCGGCATGGGCGCGGATGACGGCCTGAGTCGAGGCGTCGCTGTCGAACACGCCGTACCAGCCCTGCGGCTCGTGCGGGGGATCGCCCATATAGCCGAGGTCGCCACGCCGGAAACGGTGATCGGCATGGGGCGTCCGCGCCTCGCCGTTCCATGCCCAGAAATTGGAGCCGGCCAGCGGCCCGCCGCGCGCGACGTCCGCCTCGATCGCGGCATAGATCTGGCGGTAGAAACGATCCTTGAACGTCGTCGGGATCGTCGGGTCATAGGCGGTGGCACCGTCGCGCGGGTAACCGAATTCCTCGATCACCAGCGGCTTGCCGAGCGTGGTGGCGAGGCGGATGTGCGCGGCGATGTAATCCGCGACCCTGGCGGCACCGGCGTCATAGGTGCCTGCGAGGTTGCCCGCCTCCATCCAGCTCCAGTTGTTCGGCCAGATGTGCGTCGTCAGATAGTCGATCGCCGTCGAGCGGTGCGCGGCAAGGACCACGTCCTCGCGCTCGATCGATCCCTTCAGCCCTTCCGAACCGGTGCAGACGAGGTGGTTGGGATCGAGCGTCTTGATGTAGCGCGCGGTCTCGTCGATCCAGCGATAGTAATGCGGCAGGTTGGGCACCGCCACCGCATCCGATCCACCGGGGCGGGGTTCGTTGGCCAACTGCCACGCCATGATCGTCGGATCGGCGGCATAGGGCTTGCCCGTCACGCCGTTCACGCGGGTGACGAGCGCCCGGATGTAATCGCGGTACAGCGCCTGCGCCTGCCCGTTGGCATAGAAGGCCGCGGTACGATCGGCGAATTCGGGCCATGGGTGCGCCGGATCGTTCATGTCGATATAGTCGCCGCCGTTGACCCAGTAGAGATAGGTCATCATTCCGCCCGACCATTCCCAGAAATTGGTCAGGTAGACGACGGCGGTCATGTCGCGCCTGGCCATTTCCGCCAGCGTCCAGTCCAGCCCGGCAAGCAGATCGGCGTTGTAGGTGGCGCCGGCATCGCGGAAGCCGGGGGTGATCGAATTCTTGAGCGGCGACAGTTCCGCCGATCCCAGCACGCGCAGGTTGCGCACGCCCAGCGCCTGCAACCGGTCCAGCTCGCGCGACAGTCGCGCCCGGTCGCCATAGGCGGTCGGCGCGCCCAGCCATGCACCATACCAGATATTGGCGCCGGCATAGCGATAGGGCGCACCATGACGGCGCAGGGTGAGCCCCTCCACCGTGACGAACGGGGTTGCCGCCGTGCCGGCTCCGCCCGGACGGGGCCCCATCGTGCAGGCGCCCGTCAGCGCCGCAGCCCCCACGATTACCGAACGGCGATCGATCATGTCCGTCATGTTCCTTTGTCCTGAAGAAGGGGCGTGGTCATTCGACCGCAGGCAGTTGCCGGGCGATGTCGGCGTGGCCGGTGCGCATCCGGCGCAGCGCATCGGCGACCCGGTCGGCATCCAGCGCGTCGACGACGGGGTCGTAGCCATCGGGATCGATCCCCTGGCCCAGCATCACCGCGACCCAGCTGGGGATCGAGAACAGTTCGTCGTCGTAGCGGAAGATGCGGCCCTTTTCGCTGAACAGCGCCAGTTTGCGCGTCAGCGTGTCGGGGATCGCCATGGTGCGGACATGCCGCCAGAAGGGGGAATCGTCGCGCGCGGTCGCATGGTAATGCAGGATGATGAAGTCGCGGATGGCATCGAACTGGTTCGCCATCAGCCGGTTGTATTCGTCCCGCTCGACCGCAGTGAACCGCATGTCGGGAAACAGCCCGAACAGTTTCGAGATACCCGTCTGGATCAGGTGGATGCTGGTCGATTCCAGCGGTTCGAGGAACCCGCCGGCCAATCCCAGCGCAACGACGTTGCCCGCCCACATCCGCTGCCGCCGGCCCGCGGTGAACGACAGGCGGCGGGGCGGGGCGGTGGCGGGCGCATCGAGATGGGCGAGCAAGGTGCGTTCCGCCTCGTCGTGATCGATGAAGCGGCTGGCATAGACATGGCCGTTGCCGGTGCGATGCTGCAACGGGATGCGCCATTGCCACCCCGCCCGATGCGCGGTGGCACGGGTGAAGGGCAGCAGCGGGCGGCTGCGTTCGGTCGGCACTGCGATGGCGCTGTCGCAGGGCAGCCAGTGCGACCAGTCCTCGAACCCGACGCCCATCTTCTCGCCCAGCAACAGGCTGCGGAAACCCGAGCAGTCGATGAACAGATCGGCCTCGACGCGGCGGTCCCCTTCCAGTCGCACGGCGCGGACGAAACCGGTTTCGGCATCCCGGTCGACGTCGAGGATGCGTCCCTCGATCCGCTGCGCCCCCTGCGCTTCGGCGCGGGCACGCAGGAAGGCGGCATAGAGGCCGGCATCGAAATGATAGGCGTAATCGAGCCCGGCAAGCGGTGAGCGCGGATCGCCCGGCGGCGGGGCGAAGCGACGGTGCCGGGCCGCGACCGCCGCCAGCGAATAATCGTCGATCGGGCCGATACCGTCGCGATGGCGAAGCTTCAGCCAGAGCTGGTGGAAATTCAGCCCCTCGATATCCTGTCCATGCGTACCGAACGGGTGGAAATACCGGTCGCCGCCATCGCGCCAGCCGACGAACTCGATCCCCAGTTTCACCGTACCGCGGGTCGCGCGCAGGAAATCCGCCTCGTCGATGCCCAGCCGGGCGTTGAAGCCACGGATCGGCGGAATCGTCGCCTCGCCGACGCCGACGGTGCCGATCGCATCGGATTCGATCAACGTGATGGTGCGCTGGCCATCGTCGAGGAAACGGGCGGCGGCGGCGGCCGCCATCCAGCCGGCGGTGCCGCCGCCGACGATCACCACGCGGCGGATGGGCGCCCCGGTCATGCACGTCCTCGCATCAGCATCCCCAGATAGTCCGGATAGGGCGGCAACCGCCCCGGCAACGTCGCGATCGCATCGCGTAATCGGGTTAGCGCGTCGGTGGCGGTCGCGGGGGGAACCGACAGCGCGATCGGATCGGCGCGCACTGGCCGCACGCCAAGCCCGAGCAGCGCCTGTGCCCAGTCGGCGCGCGACACCATCTCCTCCTCCAGCGGCGGCAGGGTGCCGCGCTGGCGGAACTGGGCAAGCAGGACGGCCAGTCCCTCCGGCACGGCCCGGGTGCGCGCCGTACCCCAGAACGTGCCCGGCGGCACCGCGACGTGATAGAAAGCGGCGGCATGATCGCACAGCCGGTCCGCCTGCAGCGTGGCGCGGCGGTTGTATTCGGCGATCAGGAACGGATCGGGATCGCGCGCGGGCATCAGGTCCAGCGCCAGCGACAGGTGCGCACAGGCCAGCGCGAACCCCGGCATGCCGAGCGGGCCGAGCATCGCCGCGGCATCGCCCAGCGCCAGCACATTCCCGACCAACGGCCGCACCCGGCGACCGGGATGGAGCGCGATCGTATCGGCCGGCGTGACGAACAGGTGCCGAGCCTCCGCATCGTCGGTAATGTCCCCCGCATAGGCGAAGGCGGTCAGGGTGCAATCGGCCAGCGGCCAGGTCGCGGTCCAGCCCGCCGGTACCGCGGCATAGACATCGGTGGGGGAGGGGACACCGACGGCTGTGGCCAGCAACAGGCGATCGACCGGCAGCGCGGCGCTCCAGTCGATCCAGCCATCGTCCGCTGCCAGCAAGGCGGCGGGGCCGCTGGCGTCGATGAACAGATCGGCGGCGATCCGCGTGCCGTCGGCAAGGGTCACCGCGCGCACGACGTCGCCGTCCCGCTCGACCTGCAGGCCGGCGGACGGCATGATCGTGACCCGTGCGGCCCGCGCCCGCGCCGTCAGCATCGCGCGCCCACGCACCGGGTCGATACGCAGGCCGTGGTCGACCCGCGACAGCAGCGAGCGGGGGTCCGGTTCGGGCAGGACGAAGCGGTCCGTCGCCGCCAGCGTCGCCGCCGGTACCAGTTCCTCGAACCGGCCGGCCGCACCGTGCGCCAGCCACAACTGGTGAAGCGCGGCACCGGCGACGATCGGCACGCCCTCGCCCGTGCCCAGCGTGAAGGCGGCGTCACCCCATGCGAAGCGTTCACCGATCCGGTGGGTGGCACCGGCCGCGACCAGCGTCGGCTCGTCGATCCCCAGCGTCGCGAGGAAGGCGAGCGCGCGGGGGCTGGCGACGGGTAATCGATCCGCCAGTGCGGCGGGATCGTCCGGCGTGGCGATCACCGTCACCGTCGCCTGCGGCAACGCTGCGGCGAAGGTAATCGCGGCGAGCAGCCCGACCGGGCCGTCCCCGACGATCACGACGGCGCGGGGTGCGATGCGCGGATTGCCCGTCACCGTCATGCCGCCACGCCCATGCCGGCCAGATAGGCGCCGTGATCGGGCAATCCGCTGACCGCATCGGCGATGCCCCGCCGCAACGCCGCCAGCGCCCGGTCGAGCGCCGCGGCATCGGGCAGGTCGGCGCGCGGGTCCCACCCCGCGGGCACGATGCCCTGACCCAGATAGACCGCGATCCAGCTCGGCTCCAGGAACAGCCCATGCGCATAGCGGGAGACGTGGCCGGTGCGACGCCACAACGCCATCTTCTCCGCCAGGCTGTCGGGGATCGTCATGGTCCGCACATGGTTCCAGAACGAAGAATCGCTGCGCGTCGTGGCGTGGTAGTGCAGGATCAGGAAGTCGCGGATGCGATCATATTCCGCATCGACCAGTGCATTGAATCCATCGCGGTCGGCGGCGGTGAGGGTGCGGTCCGGGAAATGTTCGATCAGCTGTGTGATCGCCATCTGCACCAGATAGATGCTGGTCGATTCCAGCGGCTCCAGAAAGCCGGATGCCAGCCCGATCGCCAGCACGTTGCCCACCCAGCTGCGCCGCCGCCGCCCCGCGCGGAAGCGGAGCAGGCGTGGTTCGGCGAGCGGCGGGCTTTCCATCGCCTCGACCAGCGCATCCGTCGCCGCCCCGTCCGACAGGTGGTCGGTGGCATAGACATAGCCGTTGCCGACGCGGTGGCGCAGCGGGATGCGCCAGCGCCAGCCCGCCGCCATCGCGGTCGCACGGGTGAACGGCTCGATCGGGCCGGGGGGTGAGGCGCAGGGGGCGGCGACCGCACGGTCGCAGGGCAGCCAGTGCGACCAGTCCTCCCACGTCTCGTCCATCGCATCGCCGATCAGCAGCGCGCGGAAGCCCGAACAGTCGATGAACAGATCGCCCTCGATCCGTTCGCCATCGGCCATCACGATAGCGCGCACATCGCCGCTGGCGGGATCGCGTTCGACGCCATCGACGCGCCCCTCGGTCCGCGTCGCGCCCCGCGCCTCGGCATGGGCGCGCAGAAAGGGGGCGAAGCGCGTGGCATCGAATTGGTACGCATAGCCGTAGCCGGTGGCGAGATCGTCGGGGTCCGGGCCGGGATGCGCGAACCGCCGCTCCTGCGCAGCGACCACGCCCACTGAATAGTCGCCGATCGCCGTCACCGCCCCCGCCTGGTGCCGGCGCAGCCAGAAATGATGGAAGCCGATGTCGCCGAGCGACCGACCATAGGTACCGAAAGGATGGATGTAGGAGTCGCCGACCCGGCCGAAGTCATGGAATTCGATGCCGAGTTTGAACGTCGCATGGGTCGCGGCCATGAACGCGCGTTCGTCGATGCCCAACCGGGTGATGAAGGCGCGAAGATGGGGGAGAGTCGCTTCGCCGACACCGACGATCCCGATATCCGCCGACTCGACCAGATGAACGCAGGCGGCGCCGGGAACGAGGCTCGCAAGCCCGGCGGCGGTCATCCATCCCGCGGTGCCACCTCCGAGGATCACGACCCTGATCCGATCCCGTTCCGGCAATGCCTCTCCCCTTCGCAGGCCGTACCCTGCGCCATCCGTATGTCCCAAAAACAACGGCGGCGGAATACTTATATCAAGTTTCGATATTTCGCTTGTGACGATTTCGCGGTAGCGGTAGCAGTGCTGGATAGTCGGGCAATGGTGCCTGCTGGCCAGAATGCCGACCAGATCTTTCCGGCTCGAATCGGAAAGCGGTCTCGGGATGAGGACTGAAGGGGTAGATATGACGGAGCGTGCAGGGCGTCGGGCTGATCGCAAGGTGATCGGCATCATGGGCGCTGGTGTATCCGCGTTGGCATTATTGTGTGCCGCGCAGCCGGCGCTTGCGCAGGATGATGCGACGCCGACCAAGCCGCTGGCCGCCGGATCGCAGGGCACGACATCCGGCACGCCGTCGGTCGCCGCCGGCACTGCGGCGACTTCGGTCGACCAGGCTGGCGCCACCACCGGTACATCGGGTGCCTCGCAGGCCGCCCCGGTCACGCCGCCCGATACCGAGCGCGAGGAAATCGTCGTGACCGGCGTCCGCCAGAGCCTCGCCACCGCGCAGAACATCAAGAAGAATTCCGACACCGTCGTCGATGCGATCACCGCGCAGGATATCGGCGCGTTGCCCGATCGCTCGGTCAACGAAGCGCTCCAGCGCGTGCCCGGCGTCGCGATCAGCCGCTTCGCCGCCCCCAGCGACTCGCAGCATTTCTCGGTCGAGGGCTCAGGCGTCGTCATCCGCGGCCTGAGCTATGTCCGTGGCGAGTTCAACGGACGCGACACGTTCGCGACCTCGGGCGGGCGCGAGATCGGTTTCAACGACGTGCCGGCCGAACTGATCGGCTCGGTCGAGGTGTTCAAGAACCTGACCCCCGACCTGATCGAGGGCGGCATCTCCGGTACGGTCAACATCAACACCCGCAAGCCGTTCGATCAGCAGCAGCGGCTGATCTACCTGTCGGGCAGCATGAATTACGGCGATCTGGAGAAGCGCGGCGCGCCTTCCGTCGTCGGCCTGTACAGCCAGCAATGGGACACGAACGGCGGCAGCCGCTTTGGCATCCTGGCCAGCGGCAGCTATTCGCAGTTGCGCAGCCGGTCGGATTCGGTGTTCATCTCCGCCTATCTGCCGCGCTTCAACGACGACCGTAACGGGAATGGCGTGCAGGATGCGGGCGAAGGCCGCAGCCTGAATGCGGGTACGCAATATGCGACGACGCTGTTCGATACCTATCCCGTGCCGGCAGGTCGCCAATCGGTTTACGTGCCGATGGGCGGCGGCAACCGGACCCAGTCGTTCAACCGCGAGCGCATCGGCGTTTCGGCTGCCGGCCAGTTCGAAAACGCGGCGAAGACGGTGTTGCTGACCGCGCAATATCTGCGCACCGATGCCCGGCAGAACTGGATCGAACACACGATCGAACCCAGCGTCGGTCTGGGTGACTCGGTGCTGGTCAAGCCGCTGCCCGGCACCACCCCGACCTATGACGACAACGGGGTGTTCACGAGCGGTTCGCTGTATCGCCCCGGCTTCCGGCCGGCGTTGAACGACGGCACGGTGCTGACGCAGTTCGCCCCCAATGGCGGGCCGATCGTGTTCGCCAACCGCTATACCGAGGGTCGCTCGGTCACGCAGGACTTCTCGTTCAACGCCAAGATCGATCCGGTCGAGCGACTGCACCTGAATCTCGATGCGCAGTATGTCGATTCCTTCTCGGACAGCATCGACGACAATGTCGGCACCACCAGCTATGGCGGTTTCGGTCTCGATGTGACCGGCAAGACGCCGCGCGTGGTGTTCCAGCCGCAGGGCCGCGACGCGGCGGAGTATTTCGCCAACCCGACCGCGATCTATTTCCACGATGCGATGAACAATCGCAGCGACAATGACGGCCATGAATACGCATTCCGTGGCGATGCGCGCTACGACGTCAGCGACGACAGTTTCCTGCGCAAGGTCGCGGTCGGCGGCCGCTATGCCAAGCGCGACCAGACCGTGCGTACCAACGACTACAACAACTGGGGCGCGCTGTCCGAGACGTGGACGAATGGCGGGCCGCAGGTCCTCGGCACCGCAGCGGCGGGGTCGACCGAGCTGTTTTCGTACACGGACTTCTTCCGCAACAAGTCGACCAACCCGCCCTCGACGCTGTATATCTCGGATGCGACGCTGCGCGATCACGATGCGCTGACGGCGCTGCTGCGTACCGCCGCCGCTGCCGGCGGTGGCAGTTACGTGCCGTTGCAGGATCGCACCGGGCTGGTGGACGATTACTTCCGGTCGAACGAATATTACCGGAACAAGGAAACCACGATCAGTGCCTATGCCCGCGCCGATTTCGGAATCGACGATCTAGGCGGCGGCATGGCGCTGTCGGGTAACATCGGCGTCCGGTTCGTCCGGACCAAGGATCAGTCCTTTGGTGCGCTGACCCTTCCGACCAACGCCCAGATCATCGGTACCGCCGCCAATACGGTGGCGTTCTGTGCCAACCCCTCGAACGTCAACAACTCCTTCTGCGCCCTGACCCCGGCCCAGCAGTCGGCGGCACTCGCCTTCGCCAATGCCGCATCGTTCCCGGACGTTGCCCGCCAGAGTTTCAATCACTGGCTGCCGGCGTTGAACATCAAGTTGCAGGCGACCGAGAAACTCCAGTTCCGCTTTGCCGGATCGAAGGCGATCTCGCGGCCCAGCTTTGGCGACCTGCGTAACTTCACCGGCGTGACGCCGAACTCGACCGGCAGTTTCGGCTTCCAGTCGACCGCGCGCAATCCGTTCCTGCGGCCCGTCGAGGCCAAGCAGTTCGACCTGACCGCGGAATGGTATTTCGCCAAGGTGGGCACGCTGAGCGGTGCGCTGTTCTACAAGCAGCTGTCGAACATCATCCTCGACAATTACGGGTACAACCGGTCGGTGACGAACAATGGCCAGACGTTCGACGTGCTGGTCAACGGTCCGGCGAACGCGCCGGGCAAGGGGAACGTGAAGGGTGCCGAACTCAGCTATCAGCAGACCTATGATTTCCTGCCGGGTATCCTGTCGGGACTGGGGACGCAGGCGACGTTCACCTATGTCGATCCGGGCAAGATTCCGAACGGCAATCCCAGCAATGCCGATGCCAGCAATGCGCCGCCGGTGGATACCGGATCGCTCTATGCCAACCTGCCGCTCGCCGGGCTGTCCAAGTACAACTTCAATCTTGCCGCGTTCTACGACAAGTCGAGCATCTATGCGCGGGTCGCCTATAGCTGGCGCTCGAAGTTCCTGCTGACGAACCGTGATTGCTGCTTCCCGTTCCTGCCGGTCTATGCGCTGGCGGCCGGGCAGATGGACGCGTCGATGTTCTTCACGGTCAACAAGAACTTCAAGATCGGTGTCGAGGCGCAGAACTTGCTGAACACCGTGACGAAGACCGCCTATCTGCTGACCGGCGACGGGCAGACGGCACCACGTTCCAGCTTCATCAGCGACCGCCAATTCTCGGTTACGACCCGTCTGACGTTCTGATCCTCGAACGTCTGCCCTGAGGGGGTGGGTGGCCGGTGAGGCTACCCACCCCCTTTTTTGTCAGTCGGCTGCCCGGTTGCGCGTCGCGTCGAGGAACGCGGCGACCCAGACCAGGGGTGCGTTCCAGTTGATCGCGACCTCGTTCATGGTGAAGGCGCGCCAGTCGTCGGTCCAGCAGGTCTGGCCGACGCACTTGCCCCGCATCGGTGCGGCGACATCGTCGGTCATCGCGGTGGAATTGGGACCGCCCGACACCACACCCGGCGGCGGTTCCGGATAGCGCGCGTCCGCCGCCTTCGCCCAGAACCGGTGATGGGGCGCGTGCATCGACCGCGTGCCGAAGCCGCTGACGAACGACCGGTCGAGCGCGTTACGGCCGAGCAGATAGTCGGCGACATCGACCACGCCGTCGCGCCATGCGGGCTTGTGGCCGATCTGCCAGGCCACACCCAGCAGCATCGCGCGGTTGAGCATCATCGCGTTGGAGCCCCAGCCATAACGGGCGCCGGCCATCGGCAGGCGGTACCCGCTGCGGCTCCGTTCCGCGAGAACCCGGTCGGCCAGTGTCTCGATCCGGTGGCGGATCGCGGCGACCATCGGCGATGGCAGGCGATTGGGCACCGTCGCCAGCGTCATCAGCCCGGCAAGGCCGGTGTCGCCCCAGCTCAGGTCGATGCCGCCAGTCTCCAGCACCGACGATCCCTCGATTACGGTCGCGAGGGCGGGATCACCGGTCGTCACGAACAATTCCGCCGCCGCCCAGAAGCGTTCGTCGGCGATCCGGGGGTCGCCATAACCGCCGCTGCCCGCGAAATCCGAACTGGCGAGGATCGCGGGGTGACGTTCGGCCGCCGCCCAGCCGCGCCGGGCGGCGGCAAGGGCGCGAGCGGCGAAGGCGGGATCGCGCGTCCGCCAGATCCGCGCCGCCTGCGCCGCGACCGCGACCATGTTCAGCGTCGCCGCGGTCGAGGGCGGATACAGGAAGCGGTGCATCCGGTCGTCGGCAGGCGCCAGCGGCAGGCCGGTCCACGCTTCGTCCCCCACCTTGGTATGGACCAGTCCGCCAGCGTCGATCGTGCGGAAATCGCCGGCGGGACCGCCCTGATCGGTGCGCATCGCGACGGTCAGGCGGCGGCCATCGGGCACCTGCATCGCCAGCAGGAACTCCACCTCCACCCGCGCCTCGTCGAGCAGGTCGTCCTGTCCGTTCGCGTTTTCGGGGATCGCCAGTCGACCATCGGCGAAGGCGCCTGCATCGCCCCAAGCGCCCAGCCGCTGATGAAGATCGAGCAGCGTCCAGGCCGAGATACCGCCGTTGACGACATATTTCCCGTGGTCGCCGGCATCGTACCAGCCGCCTGTCACGTTGAGCCGGTAATCGCAGCCGGGCCAGCGCGCCCCGCGCTGGTCGGTGCCAGCAAAACACGTCAGCATCTCGCGCGGGTGCCCCGCCGCCCGCGCCAGATCGGGGCGTTGCACGTGGCGCGCCAGGATCGGCACGGCACTGCGCTGCTGATAGAAGAAGCCGAGCGCATCGGTCGCCAACTGCCGGAACGGCCGTGGTGCGATCGCGAAGGGCTGGCTGACGGCATCGCCCACCGCCAGCCGATATCCCTGGCCGATCGTACGATAGGCACCGAAATCGATCCGCTGCACCGTTTCGCCCGAGGCGGGTTCCGGGCCGAACGGGATCGTCATGCCCTGCGCCACTTGCCGCCCCGCTGCATCGAGCAGGATCCAGCGCAGGGGCGTGGCCCGGTCGTCCGCGACCACCGCCACTTTCGGCCCGGTGGCCTCGTAACCGATCTGATCGACGCGGAGGCGGCTGGCGGTCGGTTCCGCCGACGTCGTGGCGAGCGCCGCGGCGAGGATGGGGACAAGCATGATATTCACGTCAGCCTTGGTTGCGACCGCTCTGGATCAGGATCGAATCGGATGGCAGGATATGGTCGAGAAACGGCAGGATCGCGGCGCCGACCGCAGGCGCATCCTGCGCCATCATCGCCGGCATGATCGCCGCGTGCGATGGCAGCGCGAGGGCGCGCAATGCGGTGTTCAGTCCCGCCGCGAGCCGATCGATCAGCGGTGCAGGCAAGCGCCCGCCGATCAGGATCGCATCCGGATCGAGCAGGCAGCCGATCGCGATCAACGGCGCGGTCAGGCTGCGCACCGCATCGGCCAGCCAGCCCTCCACGACGCGGACGACCGCCGGGTCGTCGCGGTCCAGATCGGCGACACCCATATCCGCGAACCCTGCTGCCTCCAGCCGGTTGAACAGCGCCGACAGCGATACGGTGTCCTGCACGATCGCGCCGGCCACGCCGGCGGTCGGGTCGGGCATCAGGCCGATCTCACCGCTTCGCCCGGTCGCGCCGCGACGATAGGAGCGGTCGATCACCGGCGCGCCGCCCAGTCCCGCGCTGATGAGCAGGTAGAAGAAGTTCGGATTGTCGAAACCGGTGCCGTATTCCGCTTCGCCCAGCGCCGCAGCGGCGGCATCGTTATCGCGGTGGATCGGCCACGGCACCGGCGCGAGCAGCCGCGTGAGGTCGATCTCGTTCCAGACATGATAGCCCGCCGGTTGATGGGGCAGGGTGATACGGCCGAGATCGTCGGGGATCGCGACGCCGACCCCCAGCATCCGGTCGCGGTCGACGCCGCCATCGGCGATCAGGCGATCCATCTCGTCGAGGACGAAGGCTACGACATCGTCGGGCATCGCGAAGGCGATATCGCGCGTCACCCGGCTGCGGACCTGCCCGGCCAGATCGAGCGTCACCAGCGTCAGATGATCGCGATCCACGTTCAGCCCGATGCTGAAGGCGCCATCGGGGTTGATCTGCAACCGCAGCGCGGGCTGGCCGCGCCCACCCTGCCGGCGGCCGGCGTTGCGCAGCAGCCCCATCTCGATCAGGCGGCCGGTGATGTTGGCGATCGTCGCCGCGGTCAGCCCGGTCTTGCGGGCGATGGCGACGCGGGTGGTATCCTGATCCAGCCGTATCGCCTGCAGCACGGTGCGCAGATTATACTGGCCGGCGCGTTCCAGATTGGTGCCCGACAGGCTGCCCGACAACCGGGCGTCGCGTTCCTCCGGAGCGGCGGGATCGGCCGGTATTCCCTGTTTCGTCCCGAACCTGATCTCCATACCCTGTCTTGCCTTCTTCGTCGTGGTCGCGGGCCGGCGATGTGCGGCCACGGCGATTATGGTACGGTCCGCAGATCGCAGATCGGCTGGCGCAGTCCGGTTTTGGCCACCGGGCCATTCTGGTCGAACGCCATATATGCCCGGCCGGCGCGATCGTAGGCCGACCAGCGGATCAATGCGCCGCCATTGGGATCGCCCGTCCTGACGAAATTGACCCAATAGGCCTGAAGCGGCGGCTGCCCCGGTTGCGGCGTATTGAACAGATAGCCGAGTTCGCTCGCATGGCTGACGGTGCCGCCGGGCGGCGCATAGTCGAACTGATACTGCCACACCGTCCCGCCGCGCGAGGTCAGCGCGTTCGACACCGCGATCGTCGGGCAGCGGAAGGTGAGGTCGGTCGCCAGTTGCATCGTCACGTCGCCCAGCCGCGGATCGGATACCGGCACGTCGCCCGGTTGCAGGCCGTACAGGCGCAGCGCCTGTTCCGCATTGGCGCCGAATGCCTGCCGCACCGTCGTCGCGGCGTGAGCCAGCCCCCCGTGCAGCGGCAGTTCGCGGGCGTTGACGCCGATGACCAAAGGCACGGGGTTGATCCGGCCGTTCGCCAGCAGTCGGGCGGGGGTGTCGGGCAGCACGCGACCGTCCACGATCGCCTGCAACCAGACGAAGCTGTCGTCGTCCAGACCCGGCACGTCGATGCCGTTGTCCGCCCGCAGGATCGCATCGACGGGCAGGCGGCGCAACTGAGCGGTGGTGGTACCTTCGGGCAAGCCGGCGGCGCGGGTGATGGCGGTGCCGAGGGTTTCGTTGTCCGCCAGGCTGCGCGGTACGGTGCCGAAGCCCGCGGTGCCGCTTTCGGCGATCGCCTGATGGAACAGGCCGCGCGATCCCGGACTGAGCAGATGCAGGCCGACATCCATGGCCCCCGCGGATTCTCCGGCGATCGTCACGCGGGCGGGGTTGCCGCCGAACCGGGCGATGTTGCGCCGGACCCAGTCCAGCGCCGCCTGCTGGTCCATCAATCCGTAATTGCCGCTGCGCCCGCCCTGTTCGCGGCTGAGCGCGGGATGCGACATGAACCCGAGTGTGCCGAGCCGATACTGGACGCTGACCAGTACCAGCCCATGATCGGTGATCCGTGATTCCACCGTACCGCCGCCCGCCCCGGCCCGGTTGCTGCCACCGTGAATCCATACCAGCACCGGCAGCTTCGCGGTCGGGGCCGTGCCGGGCGTGCGGACATCGACGAACAGGCAATCCTCCGCCCCGCCCGCCGCCGCGGCGCGGTTCCATTCGCCTGACGCCACCTGCGGACAGGCGGCATGGGGGACGATGGTGGTGCGCGGCGCCGTCCATCGACGCGGTCGTTGCGGCGCACGCCAGCGCAGCGGGCCGACCGGTGGCGCCGCATAGGGAATGCCCCGGAACACCGCACCGCCACCGGCCAGCGCCTCGCCCCGGACCGGTCCGTCGTCGGTCCGCACCACCGGGCCGGCGGCAGCGGCCATCGCCAGCGCGATCGCCAGCATCAACGCGCGATCGCCTTCGGCGCGGGCCGTGCCATCGCCGCCCGGATCGCCGCTTCGGCTACCGGCGCCATCGCCGCATAGCCCGCCTTGTTGGGATGGACCCCGTCATAGGTCATGCTCGCGCGCAACGCCTGGCCATCGTGCAGAGCGCTCCAATAATCCGCATAGGTCGCGCCCGTACGCGCTGCATAATCCCTGATCCAGCCGTTCATCGCCGCTATGGGCGTTGCGGTGTCCAGACCCGGCCGCCACGGAAAGCCGTCTGCGGGCGGGATCGAGGCGAGGATCACGCGGATGCCGTGCGCGCGGGCCAGTTCGGCCATCGACATCAGGTTGGCCCTGGTCTGCTCTGCCGTCATCGGACCGGTATTGCCGGCGATGTCGTTGGTGCCGGCCATGATCTGCACGACCTGTGGTTTCAGGTCGATCACGTCCTGCCGGAAACGCAGCAGCATCTGCGGCGTCGTCTGGCCGCCGATGCCGCGCCCCTGGCGGCCGGGCGTGAAGAAACCGGGCATCATGTCGAACCAGCCCTGCGTGATCGAATCGCCGATGAACACCACCGTCACCGGCTTCGTGACCGCGGCATTGGCGGTGCGATAACGATCCAGCCACGGCCAGTCCGTGCGCAGCCGCTCCTCCGCCTCGCGGGCCCATTGCGCCTTCTGCCCGGCGGTCGGCAGCGTCTGTGCGAGGGCGGAGCCGGCCAGCGCGGCGATCAGCAACAGGGCGATGGTCTTGGTCATGACGGCTGCTCCGGGCATCAACGAAGGGGGGCGATGATCGCGGCCGCTCCACCGGCGGCAGCAAGATCCAACGTCAGCGTGTCGTCCGCCTGCACGGTGGACGACGAGGCGGCCACGTCGGTCGGCGCGGCACCATCGCCCCATAACCGCACGCCATGACGGCCCGGCTTCAGGAATGACAGCGGGATCGTCATCCGCCGCGCGGTATCGGTCATCGCGCCGATATACCAGCGATCGCCGCGGCGCCGCGCGATGGCGATCGATTCACCGATGCTGCCGGTCAGGAAGCGCGTCTCGTCCCACGTCGCCGGCACCGCCGCAAGGAAATCGAGCCCCGGCTGGCCGCGATAGGCATCGGGCGTATCGGCGACCGATTGCAGCGGACTTTCGTAGACGACGTATTTGGCCAGTTCGGCCGCGCGCGTCGTCTGCGTCTGCGGTCCGGTGGCGGCGATCGCGAAGGTTTCGGGCGTATGGTTGCGATAGCCGCCGGGGGTATAGTCGATCGGTCCCGCCAGCATCCGGGTATAGGCCAGCGTGATGTTGTGGCGGGGGGTGATCCGTTTCGTCCACTTGTTGTATTCCGCGCCCAGCACGCCTTCCTGCGTCAGGTAGTTCGGCCAGGCCCGCGTCATGCCCCAGGGATGCGTCGCGCCGTGCAAATCGAGCAGCAGGCGATGCTGTGCGGTGGCGGCGGCCAGCCGGTGGTAGAAGGCGATCATCGTCTGATCGTCGCGGTTCATGAAATCGACCTTGATCCCCTTCACCCCCGCCGCCGCAACGAACGACAGGATCTTTTCCATGTCGCGGTCGAGCAACTGCCAGTGCATCCACAGGATCAGGCCGACGCCCTTGCCACGGGCATAGGATACCAGCCCCGGCAGATCGATCTCCGCCACCGGTACGGTCGGGTCGGCACCGGGGTACAGCGTGCCGCCACCGCCGCTGTTGATGTACCAGCCCTCGTCCACCATCATGTAGGGCAGGCCGAGCGAGGCGGCGAAATCGATGAAGCCGCGCTGCGTCGCCGCGTTGGAACCGGCCTTTGGCACCCCCGCCAGCATCGGCCCCGACCACCAGTCCCATGCGGTCTTGCCCGGCTTCACCCAGCTGAAATCGCCATTGGGGGCGGGGTTCAGGCTGGTCAGCAGCGTGTTCTCGATCAGCTTGCCCGCGATCGGTGCGATCATCACCACCCGCCAGGGCGAGACGACGCCGTCGCCGACATCCAGGTTCACCGCGATGGCAGGATCGTCGGGCCGTGGCGACAGGCGGGCGGCGACGCCGGTCGCGCCCGTCTCGGTCCCGGTCAGGTACATCGCCGGCCAGTTCTCCACCGCGGCTTCCGCGATGGCGATCGTCGGGCCGCCCTTGTCCGTCTCGCAGACCAGCGGCAGTTCGTAGAGGTGGTGCGGCCGGATCGCGGAGGCCCGTACCGGATCATATTCGCCTTCATGACCGGTATCGAACCGACCGAGATTGAGGCCGGTGCAGGCATAGTCGCCGGCGAAGGCGAACTGGGTCAGCTCGTTGGCGAGGCGCAAGCTGGTCAGATTCGGCTGTCGCGGTATGGCATAGCGCAAGGCGACGCCGGTGTCGTAGGCGCGCACGACCAGATCGAGGCGCCGGCGCTGGCCATCCCGTTCGGCGAAGCGGACGACGATCTGGTTGTAGCGGTCGACGACCGCGGCGACCTTGCCGGCGGACAGCGTGTAGCGATCGGTGCCTTGGCTATGGCTGGTCGCGGTGGGGCGCAGTCCGTTCGCCAGCTTGGCGTAGCGCTCGAACTCCAGGCCCAGCGTGGACGGGGCGATCACGGGTCGTCCCGCCACCGCGACGGTATAGGTTGGCTGATCGGCTTCGTTCGTCCCCAGCGTTACCGTGACGCGTCCGTCGGGGGAGGCCACCGACTGCGCCGCAGCGGGGGCGGCGACCAGCAGCGCGACGGAAAATAACATCGGTTTCCCGTAGATTGCCATGATATCCTCTCGTCGGCGATCCGCCGGCAAGCGATCGTCAGGTTGCGGCAGGAAGCACAGCGGGCCCAAAAAGCCAAATTGAAATATGTATTGTTGACACGGCGCGTGCTGCACGGCTTGGTCCTGCCGCCGCTGTTCGAGACGGCGAGGGAGAGTGGAATGCGGATGGGATTTGGTACGGCGGGCGCGGTGATGGCGCTGATGGCGGGAACGGTTCCCGCACTGGCACAGACACCTGCGGCCTCGGCCGTCGCCAACCCCGCGCAGTGGCCGGCACTTCGGATGAAGCTCCAGCGCGATCCCAAGGTGGAGGCGCGCGTCGACGCGCTGCTGGCGAAGATGTCGATCGAGGACAAGGTCGGGCAATTGTTGCAGGTCGACATCGCCAGCATCGAGCCACGCGATCTGGAGACGTACAAGCTCGGCTCGATCCTGAACGGCGGCAATTCCGCGCCGAACAACGACGAGCGCGCGCCCGCCCCCGAATGGCTCAAGCTGTTCGACGCGTTCTACGACGCGTCGGTCAAGCGTACCGACGGGCGCCCGGTGGTGCCGGTGATCTGGGGGACGGACGCGGTCCACGGTGCCAACAACATCGTCGGCGCGACGCTTTTCCCGCACAACATCGGGCTCGGTGCGATGCGCGATCCCGCACTGATCCGCCGGATCGGCGCGGCCACCGCCGCGGAAACGGCGGCGACGGGCATCGACTGGAGCTTCGCGCCCACCGTCGCGGTGGTGCAGGACGATCGCTGGGGGCGCACCTACGAAAGCTATTCCGAGGATCCGGCGATCGTCGCCTCCTATGCCGCCGAGATGGTCGAGGGCATTCAGGGTACGATCGGCAAGGACTTCATGAAGCCCGGCCACGTCATCTCGTCGGTGAAGCATTTCCTGGGCGATGGTGGCACCGGCGGCCGGGATCAGGGCGATGCGCGCGTGCCCGAAGCGGTGCTGCGCGACGTCCACGCCGCCGGCTACATGACCGCGCTGCCCGCCGGGGCGCTGACTGTGATGCCCAGCTTTTCCAGCTGGAACGGCGAGAAGATGACCGGGAACAAGAGCCTGCTGACCGGCGTGTTGAAGGAACGATGGGGCTTTCAGGGCTTTACCATCGGCGACTGGAACGCGCACGGACAGGTGACGGGCTGCACCAACGAGGATTGCGCACCTGCGATCAACGCGGGGCTGGACATGTTCATGTACTCCGGTCCCGGCTGGAAGCAGCTCTACGCCAACACGCTGCGCGAGGCGAAGGACGGCACGATCCCGGCCGCGCGGCTGGACGATGCGGTGCGCCGCATCCTGCGCGTGAAGGTGCTGGCCGGCACGTTCGAGGCAGGACGCCCGTCATCACGGCCGCTGTCGGGCAAGTTCAACCTGCTCGGCGCGCCGGAGCATCGCGCCATCGCGCGGGCCGCGGTGCGTGAATCGCTGGTGCTGCTGAAGAACAACGGCAGCGTGCTGCCGGTGAAGGCGGGGGCGAACATCCTGGTCGCCGGGCGTGCGGCGGATGATATCGGCGTACAGTCCGGCGGCTGGTCGATCACGTGGCAGGGCACCGACGTCACCAACAAGGACTTCCCCAACGGTGAATCGATCTGGTCCGGTATCCGGAAGGCGGCGACCGCGGGCGGCGGCACGGCGACGCTGGCACCGGACGGCAGCTTCACCAAAAAGCCCGATGTCGCGATCGTCGTGTTCGGCGAGACGCCCTATGCCGAATTCACCGGCGACCGTCCGACGCTGGAATACAGCCCGGAAGACAAGGGCGATCTGGCGATGCTCAAGCGGCTGAAGGCGGCGGGGGTGCCCACGGTCGCGGTGTTCCTGTCGGGGCGCCCGTTATGGGTGAACCCCGAACTCAACGCCGCCGATGCCTTTGTCGCGGCGTTCCTGCCGGGTACGGAGGGCGGCGGCGTCGCCGACGTGCTGGTCGCGGGCAAAGACGGGCGCCCGGCGCATGATTTCCGCGGCAAGCTCAGTTTCTCGTGGCCGAAGCGGCTGGACCAGTATGTCCTCAACCGGCGCGATCCCGGTTACGATCCGCTGTTCCCGATCGGCTATGGCCTGACCTATGCGGCGAACACCCCGCTCGCCCAGCTTGACGAGACGAAGCCGAAGGTGACCGCAGGCGACCAGAACGCGCTGTTCGTGCGTGGCCGGATCGCGGCTGGCGCACGCTTCAACAGCGGCGGCCCGCTGGCGCAGACGCGTACCGATCGCAATGCGCAGGAAGACAGTCTCCGCCTCGTCTGGAACGGCAAGGGATCGGGTGAGGCGGCGATCGAACAGGCGATGCCGATCGACGTGACGCGCGAATCGAACGGCCAGCTCAGCCTGATCGTGGATTACCGCGTCACCGCCGCGCCGACCGCACCGGTGACGCTGGGCATGGCGGATACCGCGAAGACCGCGACCGTGCCGCTGAACGGTGCCCTGGTGAAGGGCGACTGGACCACCATCGCGGTGCCGCTGCGTTGTTTCGCCGATCAGGGGCTGAAGATGGGCACGATCGTGAAACCGTTCGTCCTGACCACGGCGGGTACGCTCGGCATCGACGTGTCGGCCGTCCGGATCGGCAGCGCGCCGGCCGGACCGGTGACGTGCGGCGTCAAATAGTCCTGTGGCAGGCGACGCGACCGACATCGCGTCGCCTGCCCCTACCGACCCGGCGCAGGGTCGGGATCGATGCTATCGGTACGTCCCCATCGTCACCCGGATCAGCATCGGCCGGGTGAAGTTGAGACCGTAATCGGTCTGGTCGCCGTTCAGAACGCGCAGGCGCCGCCAGGTGCCGACGGCGTCATAGCTGCCCTCCTCGACACGCAGCAGCTGCGATGAAGTTCCCTTGACCGGCGTGGCAAGGTCGAGACGGACGCGCACGTCCGACCCCGCGATCAGGAACTCGTCAGTGGCAAGCTGGATGACGGCGGCGCCGCCGACCGGTTGATCTTTCGCGGGGTGGGGATCGGTCTTCAGCCAGGGCGAGTCCTTCTCGCCGAACTGCCACAGGCCATATTGGGTCGTGACGCGCCAACGGCCCATCACCATGGTCTGGTCGCCGCCATCGGCGGGCTTGGCGCTGCCCCAGGTCGGATGCGCCAATGTCAGCCCGGCCCATGTCGAGGCGATCGGCGCGATCAATGCGTATTTCTCCGCGAATGCCTCGACCGTCGCGGCGTCGACGACCTTCGTACCCAGCGGATAGTTGACATAGCCGGTATCGTCGAAGCCGAACGGCGCGAAACCGATCCCGCCACGGCCCAGCACCGTCCACAGGAAGCGGGCATAATCGGCGGCGTTACCGGTTTCGGGCACCATCAGCGCATTGTCCGGCCGGTCGTACAGCCGCAGATATTCGGCATAGGCCCGGGCATCGCGGTTGTAGATGTCCGGGGCGACCAGATCGAGATGCGGAGCGGCCGCCTTCCACACGTCGATTACCGGCCAGTTGGGGCCGCCACTGGCGCCGCCATCCTCGCCCGGGGTCGCGAACGGGCTGCCGACCGCGGCATTGGTGTACATCGGCACATCATGTACGGCCCGGCCGGCGGCGGCGATCTCGTCGATATAGCGGCCGACATGCCAGCTGTTGAACGCCGCCTCGGCCAGCTTGCCATAGGCTTCGGTCCAGCTGCCCCGCTTGCGCAGCGCGGCCGGCACCGGCCCCCGGAACAGCGCCTGTGCGGCGGGCGCCATGTCACGGTTCTGACCATAGACGCCGCTCTCGTTCTCGACCTGCACCATGATGACGCGGTGATCGGGATCCGCATCGCGCAGGTGACGCATCAGCGCGACGAACGCGCGCTTGTCCGCCTCCAGCGTGGTGCGGGAATGCGGCGACAGCGCGTAATGAGCGCTGCCATCCGCCTTGCGCATCCGTGGGAAGCGTCGGCCATCGGTCTTCACCCAGGCGGGGACATAGCCGGCGCTGGTGTTCTTCCACGTCCCGAACCACAGCAGCACCAGCCGCAGGTTCCGCTCCCGGGCCCCGGCGAGCAGGGCATCGACATAGGTGAAATCGAACCGGCCCTCGACCGGTTCGACCTGTTCCCAGGCGACCGGGATTTCTAGCGTGTTGGCGTGCAGCCGCTCGACCATCGGCCAGACCTTCGGCAACATCTCGGGATAGTTGCTGCTGTTGTTCGCCTGCACGCCCAGCATCAGGAACGGTGCGCCGTCGACCATCAGCGCGTGGCGTCCGTCGCGCGATACGATCCGCGGCGCGGATGCCGTGGCCGGGGCGGCGTTGGCGGGCATCACCGATGCGGCGCAGGCCAGCGCCGCGACAAGAGCCCGTTTTCCCCGGCTGGTCATCATGCCCATCATCCCTGCTCCCAAGTCCGTGGCGGACACGTCGTCGATGGTCCGCAACCACCGCCCATCCACGTCCGTCGTTAGGATGATGGCGCTACCATCATGTCCCGCGAGTGTCGAGAAGGCCGGATGCCGTGCCCGACCCGATCCCTCATGAGTGATCCGCTATCCCAAGGCACGGAACCGGAAATCCCGGAAGCGCGCTTCCCCCGCGCCGGCCGAATAGAGGCCGGGCCGCAGCATCAGAAAACCGCCGCGGACATTGTGGTGGTAGCCCGATACCTCCATGCCGCGGTCGAAACGCCGCCATGTGCGGCCACCGTCACCCGAAGTGTGGATCGCGACGATATGCCGCTTGTTGGCGATGCGGATCGTCATGCGGCGGCCGTACGGGTTGGGCGGGCGCCCGCGCTCGATACCGTATTGATGGGTGACGAAGCGTCGTTCGTCGAAACCCAGACCGCAATAGAGTTTGTCGTCGTAGAACAGGACGAGGCCGGCGGTGCCGCCCGGTGCGATCTCGACATCGCACTGGAATTCATAGGATTGATCGCCCGCGATCAGCATCAGCGGTGAGGAGTCGACCGGTGCCGTGCCGCTCGCCTTCAACACCAGCGCACCCTGATCGATACGGATGCGATCGGCTTCGGCGGGGCCGGGGCGGAAGAAATTCCACTTCTCACCCAGTTTCAGCGGCGCGGTGAAATCGTCTGAGAGCGGCTGGCCATGGGGGCCTGCCTGCCCGCCTTTGGGTTTGGGCAACGGTTTCGACAGGTCGCCGCCGGTCATCCGGAACCAGCCGTCCGCCGTCCAGCGAACGGGATCGAGCAGCACCTGCCGGCCCAGGGTCCAGAAGCCGTTTTCGTACCCGTGATAGACCGACCACCAGCTGCCATCGGGCGCCTCGACAAGGCTGGCATGACCGCGCGACCACCATTTCTCGTCCATCGAGACGGTGCGCACGATCGGGTTGCCGGGATCGTTCGACCAGGGTCCGTGTATCGAGCGCGCACGGGCGACGATCACCATATGTCCGGTCGGCGGCCCGGCGGTGCCGCCGACCGCCGTTATCATGTAGAACCAGCCGCCGTGGCGGTGGATCTTGGGGCCTTCCGGGCTGAACCCTTCGACATCCCAGTCGTCGGGATAGCGCCACGGATCGTAGACATGTTCCACCTTGCCGACCGTCGACAGGCCATCGGCGGACAGCCGGATACGATCGCCGCCCGACAGGAACAGCCACCGCGAGCCATCCTCGCCCACCGCGTGGCAGGGATCGATATGGCTGTGGAGGCCGAGGCTCACGGGATCGGACCACGGCCCGTCGATATGATCGGCGTGGATGACGAAGACGTCGTTCCGCGGGCTCGCCTTGACCGGAATATAGAGGAAGTAGCGGCCATCGTGCTTTTCCAGGCTGACCGCCCAGACCGAGCCGATGTTGCGGGTAAGCGCGGCGGTGCGGGGGCGCCAGTTGACGAGATCGCGGCTATGCCAGATCGTCAGCCCCGGATAGCTGTCGAAACTGGAAAAGGTCATGTAGTAATCCGCGCCGTCCTTCAGGATGGCGGGATCGGGCCGATCGCCGCCGATCAACGGGTTGAGGAAGCGCCCGTCGCCCAGGTCGGCGATACGCTGGCCTTCATATCCACCGCGCCAGGTCGGCCCGGCGGGACCCGCCGCCGCCGGCGTCCCGGAGACGAGTGCCGCGCCGCCGGTCAACGCCGCCAGCGCGAACGCGTCGCGCCTGTTCAGATCGGTCATGGAATCTCACGGTTCATGAGGGGGCTGATCGATGCAGATGACAGCCTGCCGCGGCCGGGCACGTCACGATGCGGCTGGCGCAACTCCGTGGTGTGGATGTCCTGATCGAGCGGGCAGGCGACCGGTCATCATCGGCTCGCGGTTTCCACCGGCAGGCGATCGAGCATATCCCGCGCCGTCTCCACCTGCGATCCGGCATGGGGCGAATAGGCGAGGGGCGCCAGCACCATCCGCGCTTCCTCGAAACGTCGATCGGTCACCAGTTGCGTCGCCAGGCGCAGGCGCAGACCGGGGTCCTGCGGGGCGATTTCGAATGCGCGTTCCAAGCCGTCGATCGCCAGCTTGGTCGGTGACTGCTGACCGGCGATGAAGCTGTCGTAATAGAGCATCAGCGGCAGGGGGTTGTCCGGCTCCGCCTTGTTGGCGCGGCTGATCGCGGCGCGGATCGCCGGCCAATCGGCTCGCGCGCCATGATCGTCGCGGCGGCGCATCACGCTATGCGCCCGCGCCAGCAACCCGGCCGGGGAATCAGGCCGTACCGCCAAGGCCCGGGCGATGGCGGCATCGCAGGCGTCGAGTTCCCCTGCCATTGCCTCGGCATCGGCCAGCACCAGTTGCGCATCGGGGTCATTGGGGAATGGCGCTGCGGCGCTGCGCGCCAGCTTCACGAACGCCGCGGCGTCCGGCCGCAGCACGCCGCGCTTCAGCCGCATCCGGAGCGGCAGGACGGCCGCGGCGCCCGGCGACAGGCCGACCACCTCGATCCTGCCGCTCGCCACCGTAGCGGGCGGGATGCGGATATAATCCAGCTTGCGCCGTTCATAGGCGTTCAGTTCGCGGCTGAGGACATCCGGATCGCCGAACGCCGCCTGTGCCGCCTCCTGCCGCGACGTGCCGTTGTTGATGGCATTGAGATAGCTGGCAAGCTGCCCTTTTCGCGCATCGGCGAAGAAGAGATAATGGGTCAGCAGCCACCCCGTCGCATAGAGTGATGCCTTCTCGCGATCGTTCAGCTTGCGCTTGTCGTCGGCCAGCATCGTCGAGAGCGACAGGGCATCCGGGCGGGCCAGCGCGCGGGCGCGGTGCTGGGCAGGCAATCCGATCCCGATCGCGCCATCCGCGTCGAATTGCGCTGCCGAGGCGAATTCCGCGAAGCCCTCGACGAACCAGGCGGGATAGGCGGCGGCGAAGTTTTCCAGCAGGAAATGATGGGTGTACTCGTGCAGCAGCACCGTCATGGGATCGAGCGCGCCACGGCTGTCATTGCCGGTGAAATTCAGGCTCGACGTGACGATAAGCGAGTGCGCCGCGCGTGGCCGGTAGAAACCGGCGACCCAGCTATTGTCGCCCCCCAGCAACTTGCGGACAGTCGACGTGTCGCGCACCACGAAGATCGTGACGCGGTTGGCGGGTGATACGGCTGGATCGTCGACCTTGCGGAGACGGCGCAGTGCGTGGTCGAACCGCTCCAGCTTGTCGGCATATGCCGCCAGCGCCTTGGGATCGTCTTCCGAATAGATCGTGAAATGGGGGCTGCGGGCCTCGTGCCATTCGGCGAGGGCCGCCGTCGGCGACATGGCAAGTATCAGCGCCAACATCGTTTTCTTCATCGGCCGCCACTCCCCTTTATCGAATGGAGGCTAGCGGTTCGCGACAGGGGGAACAAGCCGGGCAGCGGTCGCGCGTTCGCCGGGTCCCTGACGGATATCCGGAAGGATCAGCCGGAATATGGTCGCCGACATCGGCAGCAAAGCCAGCGTGCCACCATGGGCCAGCGCGATCTGTCTGGCGAGGGTCAGGCCGACACCGGTTCCGTCGGGCTTGGTGGTGTGGAACGGGCGAAAGATGTGGGTCGCCTTGTCGCGGGGGACGCCGGTTCCGTTGTCCTCCACCTCGATCGTCAGCCCGGCGGCGTCCGCGTGCAGGCGCAGCGCGACCTGCGCGGGGGGCGCCGCGACCGCGGCCTCGGCCGCGTTCTGGAGCAGCGCCCACAGTGCCTGGCTCAGTTGATCGCGATCGAGCGGCCATTCCGCCTCGTCTGCCGCGACTGACAGCGCCACCGTCGGCCAGCGCCCCGCGAACAGCCGGGCGAGATCGTCCGCCATGTCGGTCAGGCGCACCGGCCGCCGCACCGGCTCGGGCAGGCGGGCCAGGGTACGATAGGCTTCGGTGAAGCGTTGCAGCCCGTCCGCCCGGCGGGCCAGCGTGCCGACGATCTCGCGCAGCAGCACCGCGTCGACATCGGTCTTTGCCAGCACCGCCACGCCGCTTTCGGCCAGCGATACGATGGGTGCCAGGCCGTTCAGCAGTTCGTGGCCCAGCACCTCGATCAGGTCGGCGGTCGCCCGCGCCTCGGCGGTCCGTTCCTCCTGCTCGATGTCGATCAGTGCCGCGACACAGCGTCCGTCGGGCAGGGCGACGCGATCGATCCGCCAGTGCCGGGCCTCGTGGCGGAAATGGGTGACGGCGGGATCGGTCAGCGCGGCAGGCACGGGCAGGATGCGGTCGTCGGTCGCGAATAGGCGTCGTGCGGCACGGTTTAGCGCGCGCGCCGCCGCCCCCTCGATCGCGAGCAGCGGTGTCGGCGCCGCATCGAGCAGGACGCGCAGGGCCATCGCGTCGGCATCCGCAGGGGTGGCGGCAGGTTGCGGGGCGAGGCGCGGATGCACCACGGCCCACCAGTTGAGTACGCAGAGCCAGATCGTGACGAGCATCGCCGCCGTTAGCAGTCCCCATAGCCCGTCCGCCCATGCGATCGCGCCGGCCACGCCGCAGCCGACGAGACCCAGTGCGCTCACCATCACCGGTACGCCGCGCCTATAGTCCATAACGTGCCATCCGCCGGTAGAGCGCGCCCCGGCTGAGGCCCAGCGCCGCCGCGGCATGACTGACATTATGACGATGTTCGCGCAGCGCCGCCTCGATCATCGTCTTCTCGGCATCGGTCAGGTCGAAGTTCGCATCGGTGTTGCCGGCGGCGCTGGCGGTTTGAACGGCCGTCGGCACGGCAGGCAGGGCAAGGGCGGCGGCATCGACGGTGCCGTCGCCCGACAGCAGTACCGCCCGTTCGATCGCCAGCGCCAGCCCGCGCACCTCGTCCGGCCAGCGGGCTGTGCGGATCGCCGCCTCGGCCGCGCCGGTCAACCGCCCCTGCGGCTTTCCGAACCGGGCCGCGGCGATGCGGGCGAAGTGGCGGGCGAGCAGCACGGCATCGTCCTGGCGATCGGCGAGCGGGGGTATCGCGACCTCTACCGTCGCCAGCCGGCGGTACAGCGCCGGCACGATCGGCGCGATGGCGTCGGCGATCGCGATGCAGCGGAGCGCGGTCGGGATACGATCGAGCAACCGCGCCTGTGCAACGCCATCCAGCCGATCCGGATGACGCAGGATCGCGGTGCCGCCGGCGTCGTCCAGCCGCTGCCACGCCGCTTCGTCCCGCAGGTCGATCCGGACCGGCGCGGTGTCGGCGTGCGGGGAGGCGGCATGGATTGCCAGCGCGGTCAGCGTCCGGCCGCCGCCGGACGGGCCGGTGATCGTGACGCTGGCGGGGGTTGGTCCGATACGGTGGACCAGCGTGCGCAGGGCCTGCATCGCCACGCTGTCGCCCAGCAGTCGCGGTGGCTCCGCCATAAGGTCGGCGGGCGATGCAGCCGGCGTTCCCGGCGGGGCGGGTGCGCCGCGGGCGATTGCGGTTTCTACCTTGGCGACCAGTTCGGCGTTGCGCCACGGCTTCATCGCGAAGTCGCGCGCGCCCGCCTGCATCGCCGCCACCGCGATACGGATACCGCTGTGCGCGGTGATGACGACCACGCAGGCGGCGGGGTCGTCCGCGACGATCCGGGCAAGACAGGCCAGCCCCTCTCCACCACTCGATTCGCCCATGCGGAAATTCATGTCGAGCAGGATTGCGTCGTACCGCCGCCGCGCGAGGCAGGAATATGCTTCTTCGGGACCGTTCGCGGTGTCGAGCCGGTGGCCGGCCATGCGGAATGCAATCTCCATCGCCCGCGACACCGCCGGGTTGTCGTCGATCAGCAGAATCGCCCGGCTTGACGGCACCACGGCGTGTCCATTCGTGGACACTGTGTCCATCGGCGGACGGTCATTTGACGGGGTGTCGGGTAAAAATCGTTCGTTCATGGTGGTTTAGGCTTTTCGAATGTTCCGGGCGACACTGTCCGCATGATGACCGAACAGCCCGTACACGCAACCGCTTCTCCCGGGGCCACGATGGATCGCCGGATCGAGCGTCCACCGACGCCGTGGTGGCGCCGCCGGGCCACGGTGCTGGTGGTGCTCGCGATCATCGCGGCGGTGCTGGCCTGGCGGCTGCTGCCGGCCAGCGGATCGACCGATGTCGCCACCACCGATCTCGAAACCGGCATCGTCGAACGGGCGCCGTTTGCCGATTATCTGCCGGTCCGCGCGACCGTGGCACCGGGGGTGACGACGCTGGTCGGGGTGTTGTCGGGCGGCCAGGTCGAACGGTTACTGGTGCAGGACGGCGCGATGGTGACGGCGGGCCAGCCGCTCGCCACGCTAGCCAACCCGACACTGAAACTGGAGGTGCTGACCCGCGAGGCGCAGATCGCCAGCCAGCTTGGCAGCGTCGCGGGGGAAAGCCTGGGGATCGAACGCAACCGGCTCGACCGCTCCGCACAGATCGCGCAGGCAAATTACGATCTCATCAAGGCGCGGCGGGAACTGGGTATTCGCGAGCAGCTGCACGACCGTGGCTTCGTCTCCGATGCAGGCGTCAGGAGCTTTGCCGAGGAAACCGCCTATCAGGAGAAACGCCTCGCCCAGCTGCGGTCGGGCGGTGCGGCGGAGGCGCGGATCACCGCGACGCAAGGGTCGCGGCTGAACGACACGCGCACACGGCTGGAGAGCAACCTGTCGGCGGTCCGCTCCAGCCTCGACGCACTGGTGATTCGCGCCCCGGCCGGTGGCCGGCTGACCAACTTCATCATCCAGCCCGGGCAGACGCTGAAGCCGGGCGATCCCGCCGGTCAGGTCGACAGCGAAGGATCGTGGAAGCTGGAGGCGGATGTCGACGAATATTTCCTCGGCCGCGTCCGTGTCGGGCAGCCGGCGAGCGCCGGTGACGCGCGCCTGGTTGTCTCCCGGGTATTGCCGGCAGTGAAGGACGGGCGTTTCCGCGTCGAACTGACCTTCGGCCGGGCCGCCCCCGCCGGCCTGAACCGGGGCCAGACCCTCGACATCCGTATCACGCTGGGCAGCACCGCGCCCGCACTGGTCGCGCCGGTCGGCGGCTGGCTGGAGGCGGGGAGCGGCACGTCGGTCTTCGTCCTCGACGCCGATGGCGCCCATGCCCGGCGGCACGCGGTGAAGACCGGACGACGCAATCCCGAACAGGTCGAGATCCTGTCGGGCCTGAAACCCGGCGACCGCATCGTCACCAGCAGCACCGCGTCCGTGAAGGGCGACATCCTCAACCTCCGCTGAAGGACATCACCATGATCCGTCTTGAGAATATCCAGCGCCGCTATGTCTCCGACGAGGTGGAGACGACCGCGCTTCACGACATCGACCTCGCCGTGGCGGCGGGTGAGTTCCTCGCCATCATGGGGCCGTCGGGCTGCGGCAAATCGACGCTGCTCAACATGCTGGGCACGGTCGACCGGCCGACCGGGGGGCGATATCTGTTCGACGACCTAGATCTCGCCGCGCTGGAGGAAAAGGCGCTGGCGAAGTTCCGGGGCGCGACGCTGGGCTTCGTGTTCCAGAGCTTCAACCTGATCGACGAACTGACGATCGAGGAGAATGTCGCCCTCGGCCTGGCCTATCGCAAGGATGCCGGGGGCCGACGAAACCGGGTGGCCGCGGCGATGGACAAGGTCGGCATCGCCCACCGCGCGCGCCACTACCCCCATCAACTGTCGGGCGGCCAGCAGCAGCGTGCCGCCATCGCGCGGGCGATCGTCGGCGATCCGAAACTGATCCTCGCCGACGAGCCGACCGGCAACCTCGATACCGCGAATGGCGAGCAGGTGATGAGCATCCTGACCGGGCTTAACGACGAAGGGGCGACGATCGTCATGGTCACCCACTCCCCCAGCCACGCCGACATGGCGAAGCGCCGGATCGACATGCTCGACGGCCGCATCGTCGCCAGCGCGATGCGCGCGATCTGATCCACCCGACAGAGGAAAATCGATATGACCCGTCCTTTCGCCGTCGCCATCGCCGCGACCTGCATCGCCCTTTCAGGCTGCGTCATCGCAGTGGAGCGTGCCGCCATCGCCGGATCGGCCACACCGGCGGAGGGCGAGGCGCAACGGCGTTTCGATGTCGCCGGCTTCGAGAAGGTCGATCTCGCCTCGTCCGACCGGGTGGTGATCGTGGTCGCCGACCGCTTCGCCGTGACCGCGGCCGGCGACCCGCGTGCCGTCGCCGCGCTGGCGATCACGGTCCGCGACGGCATGCTGCGCGTGGACCGCATGCCGGGACGGTATCGCGACCGGGGTGCCACCGTCACCGTGACGATGCCGATGCTGCGCGCGGCCTCGCTGTCCGGTTCGGGCAGCCTGCGGGCCGATGGCGTCACCGGCCCCGCCTTTGTCGGTGAACTCGGCGGATCGGGCAGCATGATGCTGAGCGGGCTGACGGCGGCGTCGGTACGGCTGAATCTCGGCGGATCGGGGTCGATCGTCGCGGATGGCCGGACCGATGCGGTCGACATCGATCTCGGCGGGTCGGGCCGGGTCGATGCGCACGCGCTGGCGACGCCCATGGTCGCCATCGACATGGGCGGATCGGGATCGATCGTCGCTGCGGCGTCGCGGACGGCCTCGATCGACGCGGGCGGTTCGGGGACCGTGCGCGTGACCGGCGGCGCGCGGTGCGATGTCCACAAGAGCGGCTCCGCCACCGTCCGCTGCGGCTGACGGCCACTTTCCTCCGGTACGGACCATCCGCGATGAACCACTTCGCCTTCCTGTCGCTCTACCGCTCGCTGACCCGCCACAAGCTCTACGCCGCGCTCAACATCGGCGGGCTGGCGGTGGGAATCGCGGTGTTCCTCATCCTCGGCCTCTATGTCCGCTTCGAGACGAGTTTCGAGAAATGGCTGCCGCGCCACGACGGCATCTATCTGGTGCAGACGGACTGGAAAGCCATGGATAGCCCCTTTGTCGGCACCTATCTGTACACGATGGGCGGACTGCTGGAGCAGTTGAAGGAGGATTTTCCGGGTCTGGTTGGCACCCGCATCAACGGTGGCGAGGCAAGCGGCACGGTGATCCGCGATGGCAGCGCGACGACCGAAGACGTGGCACGCGTCGATGCGGATTTCTTCAAGGTGTTCGATCTGCCGATGGTCGCCGGCGACAAGGCGACCGCGCTGGCCGATCCGGCATCGATCATCATCAGCCGTTCGGCGGCGCGCCGTTACTTCGGCGAGGGGAACCCGGTCGGCCGGACCATGACGCTCGCGTTCGAGAAACCGGGCGGGTACCGGGTAACCGGCGTCTTCGAGGATCTGCCGCGCAATACCGATCTGAAATTCTCGATCGTGGCGCGTCAGGGGCGGGATTTCAGCGACTGGTGGTATCATTGGGGCTCGACGTCGCTGGTCACCTATCTGCGGTTCGACAATCCCGCAGACGCCAGGGCCTTCGAGCAGCGGATGCCGGCCTTCGTCCGGCGGCGCGGCGCCGCCGATATGGGGCCGGATGTCGCCAACCAGATCGGTCTGCCACTATTGCCGATCGTGCAGGCGCATCTGAAACCGGAAGGCAAGGCCAGTGCCGCCAAGAAGCTGACCATCGTTACGCTCGGCACGGTCGGGGTGCTGACGCTGCTCATCGCCATCGTCAATTACGTCAATCTGGCTACCGCCCGGGCCGGCCTCCGCGCGCGCGAGGTGGCGATGCGCAAGGTGCTGGGCGCCGATTGGGGCATGCTGGTGCGCCAGTTCCTCGGCGAGGCGATGGTGACGGTGGCGGTCGCGGCGGTCGCGGGGCTTGCCCTTACCGAACTGGGATTGCCGCTGATCAACGCGGCCGGCGGGCTGGCGCTGGCCATCCCCTACCGGCTGGTCGTGCCGCTGCTGGTGGTGCTGACGGTCGTCGTCGGGATGCTTGCCGGCTTCTATCCGGCGCTGCTGCTCGCCCGGTCGCCGGCAAGCCAGGTGCTGTCGTCGGCGCGCTCGCCGGGCGGCGGGCAGGCAGGGGCGCGGGTGCGCGAGGCGCTGGTCGTCTTCCAGTTCGCCTTGGCGATCGCCTTCATCGTCGGCACGCTGGTGCTCGTGGCGCAGACCCGGCACGTCCGCAGCACCGATCTCGGTTTCCGGCGCGACGGTTTGCTGGTGCTGAACGGATTGAGCGACGACAGCCTCGATACCGGGCGTCGGCGGGCGATGCTCGACGCGTTGCGGCGGCTGCCGGGGGTCGGGGCGGTGACCACCGCGAACAGCGCGGTCGGCAACAACGGCAACAACAATTTCGATAACGTCGACGTGCCGGGCAAGCCAAAGCCCGGACCGTCGCTACGCTCGATCGAGGTCGGTCGCGACTTCTTCCGGACCTATGGCGCGCGACTGATCGCCGGTCGCCTGTTCGACGACGCGCATCCTGCCGACGATACGAGTGCGCTGGCGAAGGGAAGCACCCGCAACATCGTCATCAACCGCCTCGCGGTCGCCAAGCTCGGCTATGCCTCGCCGCAGGATGCGGTGGGCAAGACGGTCGGCGGAGGAACGAAGCGCACGATCATCGGGGTCGTCGACCAGCTGCGCTTCTATTCGCCGCGCCTGCCGGACGACCCCACCTACTATGTCTATCATGGCGACGTTGCGCCCTATCCGATCATCACGCTGCGCTTCACCGGCGAAACGCAGACGGTCGTGGCGGCGGCCAAGACGCTGTGGCAGCGGATGGCGCCGCTGATCCCGTTCAACGCCAAAACCGGCGTCCAGGCGCTGGCGACGTTCTATGAGGCAGACGAGCGCGCGACGCGGTTGTTCGGGATCGGCGCCGGTCTTGCCGTGATGATCGGCTGTGTCGGACTGTGGGGGCTCGCCTCGTTCAATACCGCCCGGCGGATCAAGGAGATCGGCATCCGCAAGACGCTGGGCGCTTCGTCGGCGGATATCGTGAAACTGCTGGTCGGACAGTTCCTGCGCCCGGTGCTGATCGCCAACCTCGTCGCCTGGCCGCTGGCGTTCGTGGCGATGCGGACATGGCTGGCGGGGTTCGACGACCGGATCGCCCTGTCGCCGCTCTACTTCATCGGTGCCAGTCTGCTCGCCACCGTGATCGCGGTGCTGACCGTGCTCGGCCAGTCGTTGCGCGCCAGCCGCGCCGCACCCGCTTGGGCACTGCGCCATGAATAGGTGGATCGCTGTCGCCGCAGGGCTGTGCCTCGCAATGCCCGCCTCGGCGGAAACCCTGCGCGAGGCGATCATGGCGGCCTATGCCACCAATCCGCAGCTCGCGGCGGCACGCGCCCGGCAGGAGGCATTGGCGGAGGCGCCCGAACAAGCCCGCGCCCCGGGGCGTCCGACCCTGTCCGCCGACGCGGGCGCCGGCTATGATCGGCTCGGCTATGGGCGCGCCGGGTCCGCCTCGGTCAGTGCGGCGCTGCCGATCTGGACCGGTGGGCGCGTCCCCGCCGCGGTGCGCGCCGCCGGGGAGGATGTCGCGGCCGGGGCGGAGGATTTGCGCGATATCGAGGCCGCGATCCTGGAGGGCGTCGTCACCGCCTATGCCGACCTCCTCTACAACCAGCAGGCGGTGGAGGTGGCGCGCGTCGGTATCGAGCGGCTGGATGCGCAGGTGGCGGAGGCGCGGTCCCGCTTCACGCTGGGGCAGGCGACGCGCACCGACGTGGCACAGCTGGAGGCGCAGCGCGCGACGGTCGTCGCCAATCTCGCCGATGCCGAAGGGGCGCTGGCGACCGCGGCGGCGGCCTATCGTGCCGCGGTGGGGCAGGATGCGGGTGCCCTGTCGGCGGAGGCGATCATGCCCGCCGCCTTGCCGGCCGATCGCGAACAGGCGCGGCGCGCGGCGGAAACGGCCAATCCGCTGCTGCTACGTCAACGCCGTACGGTGGCCGGGTCGGTCGCCCGGATCGACCAGGCCCGCGCCGAACGTGCGCCGTCGGTCGACATGGCCGGCGGCTATGGGCGCGGCGTCCGCCTGTCGGGCGGCGACATGCGGACTTACGACAGCGCGGCATCGGTCGGCCTGTCGCTGCGCCTGCCGCTGCTGACCGGCGGTCTGGTGCCGTCGCGCGTCCGCCAGGCGGAGGCGGTCAATCGCGCCGAACGGTTCCAGCTCGATGCCGCGATGCGTGAAGCGGTGCGTGCGGTGGACGCCGCCTGGGCCGCCCTGGGCGCCGCCCGCGCGCGTCTGGACGCGACCGTCACCGGCCTTGCCGCGGCGGACGTGGCGCTGAAGGGCGTGCGCGCCGAATATGGGTTCGGGCTGCGGTCGACGATCGACATCCTCGTCGCCGACCAGAGTTTCCGGGGGGCACAGCTGGCGGTCGCATCCGCGCGCGCCGACGTGCTCGTCGCGCAGGCGCGGCTGCTGCGCGCGGCGGGCCGTCTGGACGTGGACGCCTATGGCTGATCCCGCCGCTCGTCCGGCATGTCCCTATTTCGATCGCGGCACGGCGATGCGGCCGATCATCTTCTCGCCCCGCTCGTCGCGCTGCAGTTCGATGTCGACCGCCTCGACGCGCTGGGTCGGGCGGCCGAAGTCGCGGAACAGGTGCGCGGTCAGCAGCGACAGGCCGTTGGGGTCGAGCCGGTCGGCGGCATAGACATTGGCGCGCACCACATAGTCGCCCATGGGTGCCCGCCGCACGAAATACTCCTCCGGGCCATAGCCGGCGGTCATGTCGTTCGACAGGTGACCGCCGATCGCGGTGCGGGGATGGCTGTAGATCGCGCGCTCGCCGCCCGGCTCGTCGACCCACAGGTCGAGATCGGTGGCATCGGTGGTCCAGTCGACCACGACGCGCACGTCGGTATCCAGCAACGCGGTGAGCGCGGGGTCGAGCGGGCTGGTGCCGCCCAGCCGCTTCAGCCGCGGCACCAGCGCGTTCGCCTCCATCAGCGCGATCAGGTCGATCCCGGCCCAGCGCTCGTCGAGCGGACCGACCGCGACCTCGCGCAGCAGCGCCACCGCGCGGGTCAGATCGTCGCGGGCGGTGACCGGGCGCAGCGCCGCCCGTGCGGCCAGTGCCAGAGCGAGCAGCCGGCGTGGCTGCGGCCGGTCCGGTTCCAGTGCCGCCTGCCGCTCACGCAGTTCGATCGCGCGGTCGATCGCGCCATAACGCTCCAGCCGGTCGGCCACGATCCCCAATGTCGTCGCGTTTGCCGATGGCAGGTCGAGCGCGGACAACACCGTCTGTACCGCATCCGCCGTCCGGTCGTGGCGACGCAGCCATTCGGCGGTGTCGAGATAGAAGGCGGGCACGCCGCCTGCCTGCCGCTCCGCCTCAGCGAAGCGTTCGTCGAACCGGGCAGGCGCGGCGTCGAAGGCGCGCAGATAATCGCGGTCGGGCTGCCACGCCTCGATCGTCACCGCCGGTGGGGATCCCCCCGAGGAGACACGCGAGCCGCTGACGACGATGTCGCGCCGTTCGGCTGCGGCCCCCGCCGGCAATGGGGCGGGCGGCGGCGGCGGCGGTGGCGCGGGCGGCGCGGCGGGAGCGGGCGCGGCCACCGGCACCGCGACGGTGGGAGGTACTGGCCCCCCGCGCCGGCGTACCACCTTTGCCGCCGCCGCCGGATCGAAGCGCTGGCGCCACCATGCCACCTGCGTGGTCCACGCCGCCGTCACCTCGCGCAGGCGTTCACGCTGCGCATCGGCCCGCGCACCGTCCATCGCCTTGCGATCACCCAGATAAACAGCCAGCCGTTCGGCGGGGTAGTTGGCCGGCGGTGTGATATCGGCGGTCAGATAATCGTTCGGCGTCTCCAGCACGATGAACGACAGGCTGGGGCTCGCCACGCCGTAACGGCGGCTGGTCGCGACGAATTCGCCACGCTGATCGGTGGCCCCAAGCGTGGCAAGCAGATCGGTCGCGACCAGCGCCGCGTCGCCATCGAACGGTGTGGCCTCTTCCACGGTACGGGTGATATCGATGCCGCCGACGCGTACGGTGACGCGGCCCAGTGCCGGTGCCTGCGCGACTACGCGCCAGCGCCCGGCCGCCGCCGGGATCGTCGCGAAGGGCAGGCGGCGTCCGTCCCCGTCCATCACCGCGGCGATGCCGGGGACAGCGGTGGCGAGCGCGGCGGCAACCCGGTCGCCATCCTCGCCCAGCGCATGGGCCTGTCCGCCCAGTCCGGCTGCCAGATGCCGCAACCAGCCCATATCCGCTGCGGGCGAGGTGGTGATCGCATCTACCCGGCATCGCGGTGCGAAGGTGCTGGCCCGGTCGATCGTGACCCGCCCGTCGGAGAACAGCAGGCAGCGATCCGCCACTCCCTCGCCGGCAACCGCAGCGAAGCTGGTCGCCCCGCGATAGCGGACGCCGCGAAGCAGCTCGATCGCCGCTTCCGGCGTCGTGGCGGTCTGGCGGGTGGCACCATCGCTGGCGAAGGTTACGATCTCGATCTGCTCCGGCCGGATCGCCGCGACCGTGCGACGCAGGAGGGCGAATTCGGCTTCGTGGCGGTCGGCCAGCCGCGAACGCGACCGGTCCCAATAGATACGCAGCGTGCCGCCCTGCGCGGCGTCCGGTGTCGTCATGGCGGGGGGCAACGCCCCGGTCAGCTGGACGAACCGCTCACCGTTGCGATGGCGGCTGGCGATGGTGTCGGGCGTGGTGACCGGACCGATCACGATCGCGCCGTTCAGTGCGTTCTTGCCGCTCGCGGTGGCGCTCTGCCCGTCACGCTGCCCGTTGTTCTGGCCGTCATCCTGCCATCGCCCGGTCTGCCCGTCCGGCATCAGCAGCGTCGGCGAGGTCGCCATCCCGTCGGCCGTCACCGTCACCCCCCAGCCGGTACGCGGCGCGGCGAGCCGCAGCGGCAGGCGGAGTCCTTCCACCCCGATCGGCACCGCGAAGCGCAACCGGATCGTCCTCCGCCCGCCCGGCAGGATCGGGAACACGCGCGTCCGGAACCCGCCATCGGCCACCACCTCGGCCAGTCCGGGATCGACACCGCGGCGGACCCGCGCCTCATACACCGCCTTTGCCCGGGGCTGATCGACCAGCACGCCATCGACCAGCTGTTCGCCGACATCGAGCGCATAGCCGGTAACGATCGCGTCTTTCGGCAGCGCGAACCGGAAATCGCCTTCCAGCACCTCGTGGCCGTCATTGGCGAATTCGGCGGTGACGGTGCCTTCGGCCACCGCACCGTGGAGTCGCATCGCCACGTCGAAACGGTGGAGTACGATGTCGCGGCCATGCGCGGCGTCGCGGATACCCCCGACGGTGGCGGTCAGGCTGGGATTGGCGATCGGTTCCTGCGCAACGACGGGACCGGCCACGAGCAGCGAAAGGACGAAGGGTGCCGCAAATCTCATTCGTCACCCATCCCCGCCGTTATCGTGCCGAGACTAGGGCCATGGGTGCGCCCTCGGCAAGGCGGCATCGCGGCGGTCGCGACCGTGTTCAACACGCCGATTGCTCCCTATCAGTCGAATGGCCTGACGGGGGCGCGGACGTCGAATCGGGCGGTCGCCTGTTCCGTGTGGGCGTGCGCTTCATCTATCGAGGATCGGCCATTGACGACGTTGTTGCTGAGGGGGGTGCTGGTCGGTGGCCTGTCCGGTCTGCTGTTCGGGTTCGACACCGCCGTCATCGCCGGCACCACCGAGGGCATCCGTACCGCGTTCGACCTCGATGCCACGGGTGTCGGCATCACGGTGTCGGCGGCGCTGTGGGGCACGCTGGCGGGGGCGCTGCTCGCGGGCAAGCCCGGTGACCGTTACGGGGCGAGGAACGCGCTGAAGGCGATCGCCATCCTCTATTGCCTGTCGGGGATCGGCTGCCTGTTCGCGTGGAGCTGGCCCGCGCTCATCGCCTTTCGCGTCATGGCCGGCCTGGCGGTCGGCGCGTCGTCGGTGCTGGCACCGGTCTATCTGGCGGAGATCGCGCCGGCCAACCGCCGCGGCCTGATGGTCGGCACGTTCCAGCTGAACATCGTCGCGGGCATTCTGGTCGCCTATCTCAGCAATGCCATCATCACCGGCTTCGCGCTGGGGGCGATCGACTGGCAGGTGAAGCTGGGCGTCACCGCGCTGCCGGCACTGCTGCTGCTGGCGATGATGTTCACCATTCCGGACAGCCCGCGCTGGCTCGCCGCCAGGGGGCGCATGGCCGAGGCGGCGGATGTCCTGGCCCGGTTCGGCGTGGCCAATCCCGAAAAAGAACTGGCGGGCTATGTCCGTGCCGACCGATCCGCGCCATCGCCGCGCCTGTCCTGGTCGCGCCATCGCAAGCCCATGCTGCTGGCCTTCGGCATCGCGGCGTTCAACCAGCTGTCGGGCATCAACGCGATCCTCTATTACCTCAACGACATCTTCGCCGCCGCCGGATACGACGCCGTTTCCGCAGACCGGCAGGCGGTGGTGATCGGCCTGTGCAATTTCGCCTTCACCGCGCTGGCGCTGCTGGTGATCGACCGGCTGGGGCGGCGGACGCTGCTGTTGATCGGGTCGGTCGGGCTCACTGCGACGCTGGGCGGGACGGCCGCGGTGTTCCTGAGCGGGCAGGGCGAGCAATATCTGCTGTGGCTGCTGATCGGCTTCATCGCCTTCTTCGCGTTCAGCCAAGGCGCGGTCATCTGGGTCTATATCAGCGAGATATTCCCCACCGACGTGCGTGCGCGGGGTCAGAGCCTGGGTTCGTCGACCCACTGGTTCATGGACGCGATCATCGCGATGGCGTTTCCGCTGGTGGCCGCGCAGACGCGGGGTGGCCCGTTCGTCGTGTTCGCGGTGATGATGGCGGTGCAGTTCGTCGTCGTCTTCCTCTTCTTCCCCGAAACCAAGCGGCGGTCGCTGGAAGCGATCGAGGCGAGCGTATGACGCGGCGGCGGACCGGCGAATAGGGGGACGATGCGGGGATGCGGCGTGATGCCCGGATACGACGCGACGCGCTGATCACGGCGGCGGCGGAAATTTTCGCCGAACGCGGTTACAGCGTGCCGCTGGAAGAGGTGGCGGCCCGGGCCGGGGTAGGGCGCGGCACGTTGTACCGCAACTTCAGGGACCGGGAGGCGCTGGCGCTCGCGATCTTCGAACGGGAGATCGACCGGGTTGACGAGATCGTGGCGGGTGACCGGCCTTTTCGCCAGACGCTGGTCGATCTCGCGCTGGGCGGCGCGCGCGGTACGGCGTTGTTCGCCCGGATCGCGACCGAACTGGTCGCCGATCCCGCGAACATGGCGGCGCTGGAGGCACTGGGTACGCGGCTGGCCGGTGCGCTCGATCCGCTGGCGCGCCGCGCCCGTGCCAACGGCGATGTGCGTGACGATGTCGACGGTGCCCGGCTAGGGCTTGCGCTGCGGATGGTGGGGGGGCTGTTCTACGATCCGCATACCGAAGCGGCGGCGGTGCGACGATTGAACGAAGCGCTGGATATCGTCCTCGATGGCATACGTCCCGTCCCCGGCCGAACAATCTAACCGGACATCTTGTCCGTTTCATCGGTCTGGATTATCGCGCTGTCGACACTTACGTCCGGCTCGGCCGGATGAACGATGAGGTGGATCGTGGATCAGGACGAAGACACCGCAGCGCGCGACGATGCCGTCGATACGCCCGAAGCCGCCGGCGGCAAGGTGAAGAAGGGCCTGAGTCCCCGTACGAAGATCATCCTGATCCTGCTGGCGCTCGCGGTGATTGCGGCGGGGATCGTCTGGTACGTCCGTCACGAGACGCGCGGCAAATATCTGCAGGAAACCAACGACGCACAGGTCGAGGCCGATATGGTGACGGTGTCGCCGCGCGTCGCGGGCTATGTCGCCGACGTGTTCGTGGGGGACAATCAGGACGTACGGGCGAACCAGCCGCTGGTCCGGATCGATCCGCGCGATGTGCGGGCGCAGGCCTCGCAGGCCGAGGCACAGATCGCGGTGGCGGCGGCGCAGGCCGACAATGCGCGGGCGCAGATCGCCGAGCAATATGCGACGATCGATCAGGCTCGCGCGCAACTGGCCGCCGCGCGTGCGAAAGCCGCCTATGATGCGGGCGAGGTGGCTCGATACCGGCCGCTTGCCGCCTCCGGCGCGGAGCCGCGCGCGCAACTGGCGCAACTGGAGGCGACCGCACGGCAATCCGCCGACAATGTCCGGGCGCAGGCCGCGGCGGTGACGATGCAGGAACGGCGCGTCGCCTCGTTCCGGTCGCAGGAGCGACAGGGAGCGGCGCAGGGGCGGGCGGCGCGGGCGCAGCTCGAAGCCGCCAATGTCGATGTCGGTGCCACGTTGATCCGTGCCGCCAGCGCCGGGCGGATCGGCGACAGGACGGTGACGGTCGGCCAATATGTCCAGGCGGGGACGCGGCTGATGTCGATCGTGCCGCTCGACCGGCTCTACATCACCGCCAATTTCAAGGAGACGCAGCTGGCGCTGATGCGTCCCGGCCAGCCTGTAACGATCGATGTCGATGCGCTGGACGGCGTGGAACTGAAGGGCCGGGTGGAAAGCGTGTCGCCGGGCACGGGCGCGCAATTCTCGTTGCTGCCGCCGCAGAACGCCACCGGCAACTTCACCAAGATCACGCAGCGCGTACCTGTCCGCATCTCGATCGAGGCGACGCCGGCGGCGCGGCGGCTGCTGGTGCCGGGGCTGTCGGTGGTGGTCACGGTCGACACGATCGGGGCGAAGGGCGAACTCGACCGCATCCGCGACCAACAGCGGCAGGCCGATCGCGGGGAACGCTGACGTGGCCACCGCTGCCGCCGCTACCCCGCCGCGAAAGGGCGCCGACCGTGCCGATGCCTCCGCGTGGCTGGCGGTGGCGGCCGGGACGCTGGGCGCGTTCATGGCGACGCTCGACATCTCGATCGTCAATTCGTCGCTGCCGACGATCCAGGGCGAGATCGGCGCCAGCGGCACCGAGGGGACATGGATCGCGACCGCCTATCTGGTGTCGGAGATCATCATCATTCCTATGGCCGCGTGGCTGGAGCGGATGCTGGGGCTGCGCACCTTCCTGCTGATCGCGGCGGGGCTGTTCACCGCCTTTTCGGTGATGTGCGGCCTGTCGACCAGCCTGGGCATGATGGTGTTCGGACGTGTGGGGCAGGGCTTCACGGGCGGCGCGATGATCCCGACCGCGCAGGTCATCATCGCGCAGCGGCTGCCGCGCGCGCAACAGCCGATCGGCATCGCCGCGTTCGGCGCGACCGCGATTCTGGGGCCGGTGCTGGGGCCGCTGATCGGCGGCTGGCTGACCGAGAATGTCAGCTGGCATTATGCCTTCTTCATCAACGTGCCGATCTGCGCCATCCTCGTCACGCTGCTGCTGCTCGGCCTGCCGCATGAAAAGGCCAAGCTGCATTTGTTCGGTCAGGCGGACTGGAAGGGGATCGCCGGGCTGGCACTGGGGCTGGGCGGGCTGACCGTCTTCCTGGAGGATGGCCAGCGCGAGCAATGGTTCGATTCCAGCCTGATCCGGACGATGTTCGGGGTGATGCTGGCGGGATTTGTCCTGCTGTTCTGGGGGCAGGCGACCGCGCGGCGGCCGATCATCAAGCTGAAGCTGCTGCTCGACCGCCAGTTCGGATCGGTGGCGCTGATGGGCGTGGTGCTGGGCGTGGTGCTGTACGGCACCGCCTATGCCATTCCGCAGTTCCTGTCATCGATCGCGGGGTACAATGCGCTCCAGTCGGGCAAGGTGGTGCTGTTGTCGGGATTGCCGAGCCTGTTCATGATGGCGATCGTGCCGTTTCTGCTGCGGCGCGTGGATATCCGCATCGCGGTCGCCGTCGGCCTTGGCATCATGGGTCTGTCGGCGATGATGGATGCGAACCTGACGATGGCGTCGACGGGCAGCGATTTCACCGCCAGCCAGCTGATGCGCGGCGTCGGACAGATACTGGGCATGTTGTTCCTCAGCCAGGCGGTGGTGCGATCGGTGCCGCCCGAGGATGCCGGCGACGCATCCGGGCTGTTCAACGCGATGCGCAATCTGGGCGGCAGCTTCGCGCTGGCGGGCATCTCGATCCTGCAGGACCAGCGGCAGTGGCTGCATTCGCGCCGGATCGAGGAGTCGCTGAACGCCAACGGCGTCGCGGTGCAGGACTTCGTCGGCGGCCTGTCGCAGCAGTTCGGCGGGATGCCGACCGCGCTGCGTGTCGTCGGTCAGCAGATACAGGGGCAGGCACTGGTGATGACGTACAACGATATCTTCTGGATCATGGGCGCCGGCACACTGGCGGTGCTGCCGCTGGTGCTTTTCCTGAGGCCGCTGCCGCAGGACGCCGCGCCGGCGATGGTGCATTGATGCGGGCGTTTCCGCTCCTGTGTGGCGCGGCGCTGGCCGGTTGCACGGTCGGCCCTGACTACAAGGCACCGCCGGCGATCGCGAGCGAGGCGGTGGCGCGCGGCAATTTCGTGCGGGCGCGCGATGCCGCGTTCGCGCCGGCTCCCGGCCTTGCCCGGTGGTGGGAAGCGCTGGCCGATCCGACGCTGACCGCGCTGGTCGACGATGCGCTGGCGCACAGCCCGACGATCGACGAGGCGACCGCGCGCATCCGTGCCGCGCAGGCGCAACTGAGGCAGCAGCGTACCGCACAACTGCCCGCCGTCAGCGCCAACGCCACCTATCTCCATGCCACGCTGCCCGGGGTCGGCATCGGCGACAGCGGGGCGGCGGAGGGTGGAACGGCTGACGGCGGGGCGGGTGGCACAAGCGGTTCGGGTAGCGCGAGCGGCCTCGACTTCTACAATCTCGGTTTCAACGCGTCGTGGGAACTCGACCTGTTCGGCGGCGGCCGGCGCGGGGTGGAGCGGTCGCGCGCCACGATCGGGGCGCGCGTCGCCGATCTGGCGGATGCGCAGGTGTCGCTGTCGGCGCAGGTGGCGCAGGCCTATGTCGCGTTGCGCGACGTGCAGGCGCGTATCCGACTGAACCGCGCGTCGACGGCGTTGCAGGAGCGGCAGGTCGTGCTGGCGCGACAGCGTTATGCCGCCGGCACCGCGTCGCTGCTCGATGTGGAGCGGCTGCGCAACCAGCTGGAAAGCACGCAGGCGGATGCGATCCCGCTGGGCGCGCAGGCGGACGAGTATCTGAATCAGCTGGCGGTGCTGACCGGGCGGGTGCCCGGCGCGCTCGACATGACGTTGGGCACGATCGTGCCCGTGCCGTTGCCCCCTGCGCGGGTCGCGATCGGCGATCCGGCGGCGATCATCGCCAACCGGCCCGACATCCGCGCGGCCGAGCGTGCGCTGGCGGCGAACACCGCGGCGGTGGGCGTGAACAAGGCGAAGGAACTGCCCGGCATCCGTTTCCTGGGCATATTGGGGCTGGGCGGCACGAGCCCCGGCGACGTGTTCGATCCCGGCAACCTGACGACGCTGCTGGCGCCGTCGCTCAACTGGTCGCTGCTCGATTTCGGGCGCAACCGTGCGGTGACGCGGGGGTCGGAAGCGGATCGCGACGCATCGGACGCCGCCTATCGCCGGACGGTGCTGGCCGCGTTGCAGGATGCGGAAACCGCGCTGTCGCGGTTCGGCAACACGCGCGCGCAACTGGGTCAGCTGATCCACGTGGAAGCGACGGCGCGGCGATCGACGGCGCTCAATGCCCAACGGGTACGGGCTGGCACCACCTCACTGATCGACCAGCTCGATATCGAACGCCAGCAATTGTCGGCGGCGATCGCGGTCGAGCAGGCGCGGGCGCAGTTGGCGCAGAGCTATATCGCGGTCAACAAGGCGCTGGGACTCGGCTGGTCGGCACCGGCATCCGCAGCTGCTGCGCCGGCGCGCTGATCCTCCCCCTGGTCGCCGCGGCTCACCGCCTCGCCGATCACGAGCAGGGTCGGATCGTCGTCGCTGATCGTGCGGACGAGGAAGGCGAGCGAGGCCAGCCGGCCCCGGATCATTCGTTCCTGCGGCAGCGATACGTTGACCGCGATCAGCACCGGCGTGTCGGGCGAACGGCCCGCCGCGATCAGTTCCCGTGCCACCTCCGGCGCGGCGGCGCGGCCCATATAGACCGCCAGCGTGGCATCCGGGTCTGCCAGTCCCGCCCAGTCCAGATCGAGCGGCGCGCCGGCGCGGGCATGGGCGGTGACCAGCGTCAGCTTGCGGGCCAGGCCGCGCAGCGTCAGTGAGACGGCGGCGCTGGCGGCGGCGGCGCTGGCGGCGGTGATGCCGGGGCAGACGCGGACCGGCACGCCATGCGCGGCAAGGTGATCCATCTCCTCGGTCGAGCGGCCGAACACCGACGGGTCGCCGCCCTTCAACCGCACCACCCGCCGCCCGGCCAGCGCTGCGGCGAGCAGCAGGTCGTTGATCGATCCCTGATCCTTGGAATGCCGGCCCGATCGCTTGCCGACGCTGACGCGCTCGACATGATCGGGCACCAGATCGAGGATGCCGGGGCCGACCAGCGCGTCGTGGAACACGATGTCCGCCGCGCCGATCAGGCGTTCCGCCTTGCGGGTGAGCAGGTCGGGATCGCCGGGGCCTGCGCCCACCAGCCAGACGGTGCCGGGATCGATATCCGGCATGATCCTATCGCGATGCGGCATCGGCGGTCTCCGTCAGGGTGGTGGTGGCGATCAGCCGGGCGAGCGCCGGGCGGCACGACCCGCAATTGGTGCCCGCGCCCAGCGCCTCGCCGATCGCGGCGACGCTGACGAGCCGCTGACCGGCGATCGCGGTGACGATCGTCTTCAGCCCGACATCGAAACAGGCGCACACGATCGGCCCGTGGTCGACGACCGTCCCCGGCGCGCGACCGGCAAGCAGCGCCGGGCCGGGGGTGGCGTGATCCAGTTGCGCGATCAGCCAGTCGCGCGCGGGAAGCAGGCCGGACCGGGTGACGAACAGCACCGCCGCCACCCGGCCATCACGCAGGATCGCGACCCGGCGCGTGCCCTTCGCGGGGTCCTGCGCCTCGATCCGGTCGCCCTTGGGCAGGGTGCGTTCCAGCGCCGCCGGGTCGCCGTCCCCCGCCAGCTCGAACAGCGCGCCGCCCGGTACGGTGACGCGGGTGGCCCACAGGCAGTCGGGCAGCGCCGCCGCCGCATCGCGGGTGACGAGGAAACCGCGCCAGGCGGGCACGACCGGTTCGATCCGGGCGGGCGTGTTCTTGAAACCGGGCTGGCCCGAATGCGGATCGGCGAGGGGGCGGGGCAGCAGGCCGGCGCGGCCGCCGGTCGATTGCCGATCGGTCCAGTGGATCGGCACGAACAGTTCGCCCGGCCGCTGTCCGGTGGCGATCGTCACGCGGAACAGGCTGTCCCCCTGCGGCGTGGCGACGCGGGCGAGGCCGCCATCGGTCAGGCCCAGCGTCGCGGCATCGTCCGGATGGACCTCGACCAAAGGTTCCTCGCGATGGCGGGCCAGTTTGGGGCTGAGGCCGGTGCGCGTCATCGTGTGCCACTGGTCGCGGTAACGGCCGGTGTTGAGCGTCATCGGCCACCCGCGCAGCGGCTCGGCCAGCGCGATCTGGCGCACCGGCACCAGCCGTGCCCGGCCGTCCGGTGTCGAGAACCGTCCGTCGGCGAAGGGGCGGCCGCCCCAGCGGAACGGCGCCAACGCGTCATAGGCCTCGTTGCCGATCGCGGCGTGCGCCTTCAGGTTCAGCACGCGCGCGCCGTCGTTTTGATACGCGGTCAGGCGGGCATGTTCGCGCCAGATATCGGCGGGGTGGCGATAGGCGAAGGCATCCGCCCAGCCCATCCGGGCGGCGACCTGCGCCACGATCCACCAGTCCGGCTTCACCTCCCCCGGCAGCGGCAGCACGGCGCGCTGGCGGGAGATGGTGCGATCGGAATTGGTGACGGTGCCGTCCTTCTCGCCCCAGGCGGCGGCAGGCAGGCGGACATCCGCGTGGAGACCGGTATCGGTCGTCTCCATCACGTCGGACACGACCACGAACGGGCAATCGGCCAGCGCCGCGCGCACCCGTCCGGCATCGGGCATCGACACCGCCGGGTTGGTCGCCATGATCCACAGCGCCTTGATCCGGCCCTGTTCGACCGCGCGGAACAGGTCGACCGCCTTCAGCCCCGGCTTCGTCGCCATCTGGGGGGCGGCCCAGAAACGGCCGACGCGCGCCACGTTGTCGGGCGCGAAATCCATGTGCGCGGCAAGGGTGGAAGCGAGGCCGCCGACTTCGCGTCCGCCCATCGCATTGGGCTGGCCGGTGATCGAGAAGGGTGCGGCGCCGGGCCTGCCGATCCGTCCGGTCGCGAGGTGCAGGTTCAGGATCGCATTGACCTGATCGGTGCCGCGGATCGACTGGTTGATGCCTTGGCTGAACAACGTGACCGTGCGCGGCGTCGCGGCGAACAGCTCGAAGAAGCGGTGGAGGTCGGCCGGCGCCACGTCGCAGGTGCGGGCGGTGGTCCACAGATCGCCGTCCGCGTCCAGCGCCGTCCAGAACCCGTCGGGCACGTCCAGCGTGGCGTCGTCGGTCAGCCCCTCGCGCCGGCAATGGGCCAGCAGGCCGTTCATCAGCGCGACGTCGCTGCCCGGCCGGATCGCGAGGTGGAGGTCCGCTTCCTCCGCCGTTTCGGTGCGGCGCGGGTCGATCACCACCAGCTTCGTGCCGCGCGCCGCGCGCGCCGCCTGGATGCGCTGATAGACGACGGGATGGCACCACGCGGTGTTCGACCCGACCAGCACGATCAGGTCCGCCTCGTCGAGATCGTCGTAGCTGGCGGGTACCACGTCCTCGCCGAACGCGCGCAGATGCCCGGCCACCGCGCTCGACATGCACAGGCGCGAATTGGTGTCGATGTTGCCGGAGCCGATGAAGCCCTTCATCAGCTTGTTGGCGACATAGTAATCCTCGGTCAGCAACTGGCCCGAGACGTAGAGGGCGACGCTGTTCGGCCCGTGCGCCGCGATCGTCTCGCGGAAGCGCCGGGCGACGAGGTCGAGCGCCTTGTCCCACCCCGCGCGCCGGTCGCCGATCATCGGGTGGAGCAACCGGCCCTCCAGCCCCGTCGTCTCGCCCAGATGCGTGCCCTTGGAACACAGCCGGCCGGCATTGGCGGGGTGATCGGCATCGCCCCGGATCGTCACCCCCCGTTCGCCCTGGCGGGTGGCGACGATCCCGCAGCCGACCCCGCAATAGGCGCAGGTGGTGCGTATGCCTGTCATCTCAGGCCGCCCGCGCCACGGGGACGGTAGCGATGACGGTGGCGGCGCGGGGGATCAGCACGCGGCCGTCCCGCACCTCGACCGGCACGGTCGGCACGCAGCCCTTGTCCTCGCCCAGCGCCTCGCCCGTCGCCAGCGAGATGCGCCAGTTGTGCAGGGGGCAGGACACCGCATGGCCGTGGACGATGCCCTGGCTGAGGGGGCCGTGCTTGTGCGGGCAGCGGTTGACCAGCGCGAACACCCGGTCGTCGCCGGTGCGGAAGATGCCGATGTCGTCGCTTCCCGCGATCGTCACGGTGCGCGCACCGCGCAGGGGAATGTCGGCGACCGCCCCGATATCGATCCAGTCGGCGGGCATCATGCGTTCTCCATCATGGCGGGACCGGGTGCGGCGCCGGGTGCGGGGCCGAAGGCGGCGAGGGGGGCATGTTGTTCGCGATCGGCCCCCGCCGCCCGCGCCGCCCAGGGATCGTCCTGCATGAACTGCTGCGAGAACAGGAACCGTTCGGTCAGCGCCTCCCGGCCCGGCGCATCGTCGACGATCCGTGACTTGATGTAATCGAGGCCGATCCGCTCGATCCACGGCGCGGTGCGTTCCAGATAGCGCGCCTCCTCACGGTAGAGCTGGGTGAAGGCGGCGCAGTAATCCTTCGCCTCCTGCTCGGTGGCGACCTTGCACAGAAAGTCGGTGGCGCGGACCTTGATGCCGCCATTGCCGCCGACATGGAGTTCGTAGCCCGAATCGACGCAGACCACGCCGAAATCCTTGATCGTCGCCTCCGCGCAGTTGCGGGGGCAGCCCGATACCGCGATCTTGAACTTGTGCGGCATCCACGATCCCCAGGTCATCTGTTCGATCTGGACGCCGAGACCGGTCGAATCCTGCGTGCCGAACCGGCACCAGTCCGACCCGACACAGGTCTTCACGGTGCGCAGCGATTTGCCATAGGCGTGGCCGCTGACCATGCCGGCCGCGTTCAGATCGGCCCAGACGGCGGGCAGATCCTCCTTCTTGATGCCAAAGATGTCGAGCCGCTGGCCGCCGGTGACCTTGACCATCGGCGCGTTGAACTTGTCGACCACATCGGCGATCGCGCGCAACTCACGCGGGTTGGTCAGCCCGCCCCACATCCGCGGCACCACCGAATAGGTGCCGTCCTTCTGGATGTTGGCGTGCATCCGTTCGTTGACGAACCGGCTCTGCTGGTCGTCGACATAGACGCCGGGCAGCGCGCACAGCAGGTAATAGTTGAGCGCGGGGCGACAGGACGAACAGCCGTCCGGGGTCGACCAGTGGAGCTTCTGCATCACCTCCGGGATCGAGCGCATGTCCTGCGCCACGATCTCGCGCCGGACGTCGTCATGGCCGAAGCTGGTGCATGTGCACATCGTCTTCACGGTGCGCTCGCCGCCGTAATCGGCCCCGAGCGTAAGCGACAGGAGCTGTTCGACCAGACCGGTGCACGATCCGCACGAGGCCGACGCCTTGCAGGTGGAGCGCACCGCATCAAGGCTGGTCGCCCCGTCCACGATCGAGCAGACGACCTTGCCCTTGGTCACGCCGTTGCAGCCGCAGATCTCGGCATCGTCCGAGAGCGCCGCAACGGCCGCCTTAGGGTCCGCCTGCCCCCCTCCGGAGGCATAGGCCTGACCGAAGATCAGCATCTCGCGGATGTCGGCGATGTCCTCCCGTTTCTTCAGCAGGTCGAAATACCAGCCGCCATCGGCGGTGTCGCCGTACAGCACCGCGCCGACGATGCGGTCGTCACGGACGACCACACGCTTGTAGATGCCGCGCGCGGCATCGCGCAGCACGATATCCTCCGCGCCCTCGCCGCCGCTGAAGTCGCCCGCCGAGAACACGTCCAGCCCGGCGACCTTCAGCTTGGTGGAGGTGACGGAGCCGCGATAGCCGCTGTGCCGCTCCACCAGCCCGTCCGCCAGCGCGCGGCACATGTCCCACAACGGCGCGACGAGGCCGTAGACCATGCCGTCATGCTCGACGCACTCGCCCACCGCCAGCACGTCCGGATCGGAGGTGACCATGTGATCGTCGACCTGGATGCCCCGGCCGACCGCCAGCCCCGCCGCGCGGGCGAGGGCGACCGCGGGACGGATGCCGACCGCCATGACGACGAGGGTGGCCGGGATCACGGTGTCGTCGGCCAGCCTGACCGCCTCGACCCGGTCGGTGCCGACGATCCCGGCGGTGTTCGCGCCGGTCAGCACCGTCTGCCCGCGTGCCTCCAGCGCGGATTTCAGCAGCCAGCCGGCGGCCTCGTCGAGCTGGCGTTCCATCAGCGTGGCGGCGAGGTGGATCACCGTCACCTTCATGCCGCGCAGGGTGAGGCCGTGTGCCGCCTCCAGCCCCAGCAGACCGCCGCCGATCACCACCGCATCGCCGCCCCGTCCGGCGGCGACCAGCATGTGATCGACATCCTTCATGTCGCGGAAGGTGATGACGCCGGGCAGGTCGTGGCCGGGCACGGGGATGATGACGGGATCGGAGCCGGTGGCGATCAGCAGCTTGTCGTAGCCGACCGTGCGGCCCGACCGCGCGGTCACGGTGCGGGCGGCGCGATCGATATGGTCGACCGGGTCGCCGGCGATCAGGTCGATATCGTGATCGGCGTACCAGGCGGCGTCGTTGATGACGATCTCGTCGAACGTCTTCTCGCCCGCCAGCACCGGCGACAGCATGATGCGGTTGTAGTTCACATGCGGTTCGGCGCCGAAGATCGTCACCCGGTAGCGACCGGGCTCGCGCGCCAGCAGTTCCTCCACCGCGCGGCACCCAGCCATGCCGTTGCCGATCACCACCAGCCGGCGGTCGCTCCGCACGGCGGACGGGATGGGGTCCGCCTCCGGGGTTTCCGTATTGCCGAGTTCGTGAAAGTCCATTTTTCGCGCTCCGAAACGAAAAAGGCCGCCATGCGGACGCTGGGGAAACCCAGCGCCTGCATGGCGGCCTTGCCATCATCGTGAACGATCCGGGATGATCCCCGATCGGGCGATGCGCCGTCCCCCCTCATCATTGAGCAGGTCCGGCTGTAGAGCCCGGAGCAGCGTCGCCCGAGCCCGGCGAATATGCGTGATGTGCGGGTGACCGGCAAGATGTTTTTCGCGGGTGCGGCAAAAGCGGTCGCGCGTCGCCCGATCCGTCATGACGGGCACTACAAAGCCATCCGGATGCCGCACAGGCGGCGTTCCGGATGGCTTCGCGATACCTTGCGGCGAGGGATCGAAAACTAGATTCGCACGCCCTCGGCCGTGCCCCAGGAGGCGCGCCATTTGCCTTTGACGATCGTCAGCCCGACAAAGGCCAGCGCCGACAGCGCGGCGAAGATCAGGAACCCGGACGAGAAGCTGCCGGTCATCTGCTTGGCGATGCCCAGCGACGAGGCGAGGTAGAAGCCGCCGATGCCGCCCGCGAACCCGACCAGCCCGGTCATCACCCCGATTTCCTTCGCGAAACGCTGCGGCACGAGCTGGAACACCGCGCCGTTGCCGACGCCCAAGGCCAGCATCGCCGCCACGAACAGCGCCAGCGCTGCGGCCACCGTGGTCGCCATGCTGACGCCCGCCAGCGTCACCGCCGCCGCGACGAACACGAAGCTCAGCGCCTTGCACCCGCCGATCGCATCCGCCAGCGCTCCACCCATCGGCCGCACCAGCGACCCGGCGAACACGCACGCCGCCGTGCAATAGCCGGCGGTGATCGGCGACAGTCCGAACCGGTCGGTGAAATAGATCGGCAGGCTGGCGGCCAGCCCGACGAACCCGCCGAACGTCACGCTGTAAAAGGCCATCAGCCACCACGCGTCCGCAGTGCGCAGCGGTTCCAGATAGGCGCCGAACGACTTGGGCGCGGGCTGGCCGGGTGCGTCCTTCGCCATCACCATGTAGAGGACGAAGACGATCGACAGCGGGATGCAGGCGAGGCCCAGCACCGCGTTCCAGCCGAACAGCTTGGCGAGCACCGGCGCGAACAGCGCGGCGAACACCGTGCCGGAATTGCCCATGCCGGCGACGCCCATCGCCTTGCCCTGATGCTCGGGCGGATACCAGCGGCTGGCCAGCGGCAGCGCGATCGCGAAACTGGCGCCCGCGAAACCCAGAATGACGCCCAGCGCGATCGTGGCGCCGAAGCTGTCGACGCCCAGCAGATAGGCGGACAGCAGCCCGGCGATCACGATGATCTGGCTGATCGCACCCGACCGCTTCGGCCCGATCCGGTCGACCAGCAGGCCGTTGACGACGCGCAGGATCGCCCCCGCCAGGGTGGGCGTCGCGACCATGAAGCCCTTTTCGGCCGGGGTCAGCGCCAGCGACGCCGCGATCGCGGGTGCGAGCGGGCCGAGCACGACCCACACCATGAAGGCGAGATCGAAATACAGGAAGGCGGCGATCAGGGTCGGCTTGTGGCCGCTGTTCCAGAAACCGGCAGCAGCCGTCTTGTCCGCGTCGTCCGTGTCTTTCCAATAGGCAGTCGCCATCGGAATCCTCCATGAAATATGGGTGAGCCCAAGCAAAAAGCCGCCGTCCATCGCCAGCGGGTGCGGGCGAGCGGACAGCGGCTTTGCTGATCTGTGTGGAGGGGTGCGACGCCGGCGCTGGCGCGTTCCCCGCTGGACGCGCATCCTCGCGCGTTGCCCCGAAGCTGACCTAGTTCGGCGTTTTTCGCAAGTGCGAAAAATCAGAGGCCGGAGGGGTTTCCGCCGATCGCGGCAAGATATCCCGCGATGTCAGATGGATCGAAGACCGCACCGTCGAAGAAACGATCGGGGCCGAGCGTCAGGCTACCCTTCGACGAGCCGACCGGCAGCGATACGCCGATCGATCCCTCCACCTTCATGCTGGCGCCGGGCATCGGTTCGCCCGTTCCCGCCAGCGCGCGCCGGTAGACGTCGGAGCGGAAGACATCGGCGGCGCGGCGTTCGATATCCGCGCCGGCCTCGATCCATCCCCACCGGACGAACTGCGAATAGATCCACAGCGCCTGGCTGCGCCACGGGAAGCCGGCCGCTTCGCGGTGGAAGATCATCGCATCCGGCGCATGCAGCGACGGATCACCCTGTCGGGGCACCAGTTGCCCGGTCAGTGCGGGCAGGATCAGCTCGGCCGGCTGGCCGAGATAGGTGTCGCGCGCCAGCAACTCGGCCAGTTCGGCATGATGGGCGGGATCGTCGCACCATGCCGCCGCACGCGACAGCGCGAGGATCAGGCGATCGACGGTGTCGGGATTCGCCGCCAGCCAGTCCTCGCGGAAGGCCAGCACCTTTTCCACACCGCGCTGCCAGATGCGCGAGCCAAGCGTGACCAGTTCGGCCAGGCCTGCCGCGATCGCCGCGCTGCCCCATGGCTCGCCTGCGATGAAGCCATCGATCTCGCCCGATCGCATCGCCTCGACCATCAGCGACGGCGACAGCACCCGCAGCGTCACGTCGCGATCCGGATCGACCCCGGCAAAACCCAGCCAGTAGCGCAGCATCAGCGCATGGCTGGAGAAGCGGTGGACCACGCCGATCACCGGTTTACGCCGGTACAGCCCGATCGCGGTCGCGAAATCATGCGCCGTCGCCACCGGATCGCCGGCGCGCGCCATGACATCGGGGTCGAGCGCGGCGGCGAAGGTCGGTGACATGACCAGCGCGTTGCCGTTGACGTTGAGCTTGAACGGCGCGGCGATCGCGGCGGGATGCTGGCTCAGCCCCAGCGTGACCGCCAGCGCCAGCGGCGCCAGCATATGCGCGGCCTGCACCTGCCCGAAGACCAGCCGGTCCCGCACCGTGGCCCAGCTTTCCGCGCGCACCAGCGCCAGCGCGATATCGTGATCGGCAGCGAAACCCTTTTCACGCGCGGCGACCAGCACGGCGCTGTCGGTCAGCGGCAGGAAGGCGATCGACAGCGGCGTCACGACGATGGCCCCAGCAGGCTGCTGGCGGTAATCAGCGCCTCCGCCACGTCGACGATACGACGGCCCTGATTCATCGCGGTCGTGCGCAGCAGCGAATAGGCATCGGGTTCCGACAGGTTGCGGCTGCTCATCAGGATCGTCTTCGCCTTGTCGATGGTGCGCCGGTCGGCCAGCGCGGTCTTCGCCTCGTCCAGTTCCGCCTGCATCCGCGCGAAGGCGTTGAAACGCCGGATCGCAAGGTCGAGGATCGGCTTCACGCGTTCCTTGCGCAGCCCGTCGACGACATAGGCGGACACCCCGGCATCGATCGCCGCGCCGATCATCACGTCGTCCGACCGGTCGACGAACATCGCGATCGGCTTGGCGAGCGCGCGGCTGACCACCAGCATCTCCTCCAGCGTGTCGCGGCTGGGATTGCCCAGGTCCATCAGCACCACGTCGGGCGCCATCCGTTCCAGGCGGGCGACGAACGCGCCCTGCGGCGCGACGATCTGGATATCGTCATACCCCGCCTCGCGCAGGCCCTCTTCGAGCACCGTCGCGCGCAATCCGCTGTCGTCGATGATCACGATTCGCAATGGCCCCGGCCCCCCGCGGGCATACGATCATTGCTGCGGCCGCGAACGTCAACCGCGATCGTCGCCTGCCCATGCTGGACAGGCTGGACGGAGCGGGCGATGCATGTGGTTTGCCGATGGCCGTGACGGAGGATGGACATGCCCGACAATGATCGACCCGCCGGCTGTCCTGCCTTGGATCGCCGCGTCTTTCTGGCGGGTGCCGCCCTGGGCATGGCGGCCCGGCCGGCATGGGGCGCGGGCGTATGGTCGCGCGGCGATCTGGCGGGCGTCGATCCGGCGATGATCGACGATCTGTTGCTGGTCGACGACATGACGGTATCCGCCGCCAATCTCGACCGGTTCCGCCATCGCCCCGCCGCGAGGCATGCGCATCCCGCCACGCCGCCGGCGGTGCCCGTCGCCGCGCCGGTGCCGCGCACCATCCCCGGCCTGCCCGGCCGGTCTGCGGTGCGCACCGTCCAGTTCGATGGCGACCCCGATCGCCGGCGGCAGGGGCGGGGGGCGGTGGTGTGGATGCATGGCGGCGGCTATATCGCGGGGGCGGCGGGCATCCCCGTCGACCTGCGCGTCGCGGCGCGCGAGCATGGCTGGCTGGTCGTGTCGGTCGATTACCGGCTGGCGCCGAAAGCAGCGTTCCCGGCCGCGCTGGACGACAATCTGGCGGCGCTGTGCTGGGTCCACGACCATGCCGGTGCGCTCGGCGTCGATCCCGCCCGGATCGCGATCGGCGGGGCGAGCGCGGGGGGCGGCCATGCCGCGATGCTGGCCTTCGCCGCGCGCGACCGCAGCGCCGTAAGGCCCGCGTGCCAGATACTGATCTATCCGATGCTGGACGACCGGACGGGCAGCAGCCGACCCGCGCGGCCGGGCACGGGGCAGTTCATCTGGACCGCCGCGTCCAACCGGTTCGGCTGGTCGTCGCTGCTCGGGATGCCGGCGGGTGGGGCGCAGGTTCCGGTCGCAGCGGTGCCGGCGCGTCGACGCGATCTGGCCGGGTTGCCGCCCGCGTTCATCGGCGTCGGCACGCTCGACCTGTTCCTGGACGAGGACCTTGCCTATGCCGCCGCGCTGACGACGGCGGGCGTGACGGTCGACCTGCGGGTCGTGCCCGCCGCCTTTCACGCATTCGATGGCGTCGCACCGCAGGCCCCCGCCTCGCGGTCGTTCACCGCGCAGTGGATTGCGAGGCTGGCCGCCGCGATCGGCTGATCCCGCGCGTCAGCGATCGTCGAAGAGGGGCAGGGTGATCGGCGGCAGCGTGGCGGTCGCAGGGCGGGCCAGCGCATATCCCTGGCACAGGCGGATGCCGATCGCCTTCAGCGTGCGCAATTCCGCCGCCGTCTCGATCCCCTCGGCGATGCACTGGATACCCAGCCCCTCCGCGATCCGGACCATGCCGGACACGATGGTGCGACGTGCGGCGGAGGCATCGATCCCCCGGATCAGCGCCATGTCGAGCTTCAGCATGTCGGGTTGCAGATCGGCGAGCAGTCCCAGCCCGGCATAGCCCGCCCCGACATCGTCGATCGCGGTGGTGAAGCCGCGCGTGCGATAGGCGGCCAGGATACGCTGGACATGCGCCACGTCGCGCATCCGTTCATCCTCGGTGAATTCGAACATCAGCCGGCCGGGATCGAAGCCCACGCGCCGCGCCGCCGCCAGCGACGCGCGGATGCAGGCATTGGGTTCGTACACCGCATTCGGCATGAAGTTGATCGACAGCTTCGTATCGGCCGCCGGATCGAACAGGCCGCCGGCCAGCTCGATCGCCTTCACCCGGCACGCCTGATCGAACTTGTAGATCATGTCCGGGTCGACCCCGGCCAGCACCTCGCCGGCGGATCGTCCGTCCAGCCCGCGCACCAGCGCCTCGTAGGCGAAGACCGCGCCGGTTTCGATATCGACGATCGGCTGGAACGCCATCGTGATCGCGATGTTGAGCGGGGCGCCGCTGCGGCATCCCCGGCACGCATCCGCCATGCCGGCCGGCGCCATATCGACGGGCGCGATCGTGAGGGGTTCGGCGAGTGCGACATCGGCCGCGGTGATCGGGGAATGGATCATGCCCAGTCTTTCAGCTTGCCCATCTCGTTACGCGGCAGGGCCGGACCGAAGCGCAGGCTCTTGGGGTGTTCGGGTTCGGTCAGCCGGGTGGTGACGGCGTGGTCGATCTTGGCCGACAGGCCGGCGGGATCGTGATCGCCATGCGGCACGACGAACGCCTTCAACCGGCCGTTGCCGTGCAGTCGCACCGCCGCGTCGGCGACGCCGTCGACCTCGCGCAACACCGCGGCGACCCGGTCCGGCCACACATTGTGACCGGCGACCTGCACCGCGCCGTCGCGTCGGCGAACCGGTCTGATGGCGCGGTCGCCGACGCGTTCTATCCGGTCGGGCAGGGCGTGGACACCGCCGTCCCGGTCGCCGAGCCGCCAGTCCTCGCCGCCATCCGGCAGCAACCGCCAGCGGGGCAGCAGATCATAGGCGGTCGACGGCAGTTCGCGCAGCGCGATCCCGCTCGTCTCCGACGATCCATAGATATCGAACAATCGGGCCAGCCCCGCCGCCGGCAGTGCCGCCGCCAGTCCGTCGTCGAGCGGCCCCGCCGAACTGACGCCGACGACATCGTCGGGGAACCGGCGGGTCAGGCGCAGCATCGCTTGCCACTGGTCGGGCACCGCGACCACCAGATCGCCGGCGGTCAGGCCCAGCGCGGTGCCGGCCGTGCGCACGACGACCGGCACGTCCAGCGCCGCCGGCAGCAGCGCCGTCCAGATGATACCGTAGAGGTGATGCGCGGGCACCAGCGCCACCACGCGTCGCCGGCCGGGGAAACACGTCGCCAGGAACGCCGCCTCGTCCAGCAGGTCGGCCATCGCGTGGTTGCAGGGCGCCGGGTTGCCGGTCGATCCCGACGTGCGGACCGTCATCCGGCCGTCACCCGCGGCATGACCCAGCATGATCCAGTCGATCCACGCACCGACCAGACACGGCGGATCGCCGCCCAGCAGGCTGTCGTCGAGATCGAATGCCTCGGCCAGCGCGCCCAGCGCGCCCAGTTGCTCCATCGAGTCTAGCCCGAGTCCTTCGTCGCCGATCGGTGTCGGGTCCGGCCAGCCGTTCGCCGGCAGCGCCGGCAGGGCGCCGTCCTCGCGCAGACGGCGCAGTTCGGCGGTGACGACCGCACAGGCGATGCGGCGCACCGCGGAACGGGACAGCACGGAACGGGGCAGGGCAGCGCTCGTCACGCCGCACGCGCTTCCGGCTGGTAGACCTGGTTCCGGCCGGCGTGTTTGGCGGCATAGAGCCGCTTGTCGGCCAGCGCGATCAGTGCGTCGATCGATCCGCCCGCCTCGTCCAGCGTCGCCCAGCCCAGGCTCGCGGTGGCGTTGAGCGGCCCGCGCGGGGTCGTGATCTCCAGTGCGGCGATGCCCTCGCGCATCTGTTCGGCCAGCGCGATCGCCTGCGCATGGTCGTGGCGCGGCAGCAATGCGCCGAACTCCTCGCCGCCCAGCCGGGCGAAGATGCCCCGTGGCGGCAGCAACGCGGTACAGGTCTCGGCGACCTGACGCAGCAGCATGTCGCCGACCGGGTGGCCATGGGCGTCGTTCACCGCCTTGAAGTGATCGAGGTCGAGGACGATCAGCGACAGCGACTGCCGCAGTTCCTGCCAATGCGCCTGTTCGCGCTCCATCGTCTGCGCGAAATGCCGGCGGTTGGCCGCGCCGGTCAGATGGTCGCAGGTCAGCAGGCGGCGCAGATCGGCCGCCGCGGTTTCGTGACGCGGAACGTCGCGCAGCACCACCGAGAAGCCGGACGGGGCGGGATCGTCCCCCTCCGAACGCGCGACGACGAGCCGCTGGCACCAGTAGCGTCCGCCATCGGCGCGGGTCTGCCACCCCTCCTGCAGGTGCCAGCCGTCGCGTCCGGCGATTTCCAGCTGTTCGTCCAGCCGCAGGTCGCCGCCGGCGGTGTCGGCGGTCAGGATGTCGGCGAGGTCGCGACCGATCACCGCCGCATGGTCGTGGCCGGTCTGTCGGGTGAAGCAGGGATCGACCGAGGCGATCCGGCCATCGGTCTCGATCGTCAGCGCGGCATAGTCGTTGATCCCGTCGAGCAGCGTCGCGAACCATGCATCCGCCTGACGCAGCCGTTCCTCCTGCACTACCTGCTGGCTGATATCCGTCAGCGTCACCATCAGGCGATCGACACCCAGCTTCACCAGCGTACACGCCAGCACCTTGGGCGCCCCCGCCTTGCGGCCGGGGCCAAGGTCGACGAAAATGCGGTGACCGTCGCAGATGCGCCCAGTGGCCGGGACATGGGCGGCCACGATACTGCGCAGTTCGGGGGCGTGGCGTTCCATCGCGGCGAACAGGTTGCCGGCATCGCGCGGCCCCGCAAGCGGCAACAGGTGCTGCATCGCATACGGGTTCATCATCCCGATGTCGCCGGCGGCATCGCATTCGATCAGCCCGACGGGACAGGCATAGAGGAATTCGAGCAGCTGTTCCTCGCTCGACTTGTCGGTCATGACCGCCTCATCGTTCGATCAGGATATAGCGGCGCGGCATGCCGGCAATCGCCAGCAGGCGCAGCCGTACCTTGGTCGGGCGCATCCTCAGGGTCAGCACATAGGGGACGATCTCGTCCAGGTCCGCCTCGTCCTCGAACCGTTGCGCGACCAGAAAGTTGTTCATGCACTGCGCGACGGCATCGAAGAAGGGGACGCCGACCACCGTCGTCGGATCGAGCCCCGACATCCGCGCCTCCGTCGCGTTATAGGTCTGGACGATCGTATCCGCGCCGAACCCGACCACCCCGAACGGCAGGGCGTCGCGTTCCTCGACGGTCATCGCCTCCAGATCGCGCAGTGCGACCGTCTCGAACCCCGTTTCCACCACCAGCACCTTGGGCACTCCTTCACCGCCGATCCCTGCCGGAAAACGGTTAAATGTCTGCTAAAACGGATGTTTTCGCGGTTGCGAATGCCTCGCGGCGTGGCGGCATCATGGGACCGTCCTGCCACTGGTGCGCTTGTACTAGGGCGTTGGTGCATCTGGACGATATGGCCGGTCATGCCCGCATGGTAGCGATCGGACATGGCCGACCAGTATGATCCCGATCCCGCCTCCCGCACCGGGCCGGACGAGCATGAATATCTGCTCAAGCGTGCGCAGGATCACGAACGGCTCGCCGGACAGACGCAGGATGCCGATGCCCGGGCGATCCATCTCCGCCTGCGCAAACTCTATCTGACACAGGCCGATCGTATCGATGTGGTACATCAAGACTAGCCAGATCGGCTAAAATACCAGGAACGAGCAACTTGCCGGGTGGTTGATACGCCCGAACCGGCCGCGACCAGCGGGCGCGGTCGCAAGAGGAATTGCCGTGAAGACCATCGTCACGACCATCGCCGGCGCATTGACGCTGGTCGCCTGTGCCGCACCGGCGACGCGGATCTCGACCGGTCTCCAGCGCTATGGTCTCGACCAGCAACGCGCCAGTTGCGTCGGCACCCGCTTGCAGGGTGATCTCTCGCTCGGCCAGCTCCAGCAACTCGGACGCGCTGCGGCGGCTTACGGCAAGAATGATACCAGCCCCGGTGTCCTGACGGTCGGCGATCTGCTGCGCGTCGCCGGCGAACTCAGGGACCCCGCGATCCCGCTGGCCGTCGGCAAGGCCGCGGCCGGTTGCGGTGTCATGCCGTAACGGCGGCCTCTCCTTATTCCCAACATCCCTATTCCCGACATCAAGGACAGACAGATGAACAAGGACGAACTGCAGGGCGGTGCCCGTTATGTCGGTGGCAAGGTCGAGAAGTCGATCGGTGACGCCGTCGACAGCCGCGACTGGAAGGTGGACGGCATCGTCGATCAGGTCGCCGGGGCCGCGCAGCATGGCTATGGCCGCGCCCGTTCGGTCGTGAATGAGGCGATCGATGCCGCGCCGGACCTTGCCGAGGATGCGCGCGAGCGGCTGACGGCGGCAGGCGAAAAGGTCGCCGATGCGGCCCGCAAGGGTGGCACGGCCGCCGTGCGCACCGTCGAGGATACGCCGCTGCTGTGGGCCGCCGCCGCCGCGCTGGTCGGATACGGCCTCGCCTGGCTGGTCCACGGGCGTCGCGACTGATCCGTCATGGCCGAGGCATTGTTCAAATCCCTGCGCGAGACCGCCGATCTGCGCCATCTGCGCCAGATCATCGCCGGTCTGGACGAGGGCGTGATCCTGATCGATCCCGACCAGAGCCTGCTCTGGGCGAACGATGCCGCACTTGCCATGCACGGCGTCGGCGACATCGCCGATCTGGGCGCGACGGTGGACGAATACCGGGCGCGCTTCCAGTTGCGCTACCGCAACAACCACCGGGTCGAGGCGGACGAATATCCGATCGAACGCGTCGTCGCAGGCGACTCGTTCTCCGAGGTGGTGGTCGAGGTGACCGTCGCGGGCGAGGATGCGCCACGCTGGGTCCATCAGGTGCGCAGCCTCGTCCTCAACGATGCCGACAATGGCGAGCCGGCGTGTCTCGTCCTGATCATTCAGGACGTGTCCGCCCGGTTCGAGGCGGAGGACCGGTTCGAGCAATCGTTCAACGCCAATCCCGCGCCCGCGGTTATATGCCGGTTGAGCGACCTCCGGTTCGTGAAGGTCAATCAGGGTTTCCTCGACATGACCGGGCGGCAGCGCGATCAGGTGCTGTGCAAGACCGTCTATGAGATCGACGTGCTGCGCGATGCGGATCGCCGCGATCTGGCCAAGGCACGCCTGGCCGAGGGCAGGACGATCCCGCAGATGGAGGCGGAGCTGGAGCTGCCCGGTGGTGGTACCCGGCTGGTGATCGTCGCGGGTCAGCCGATCGACATGGACGATCAGCCCTGCATGTTGTTCACCTTCGCCGATCTCGAACCGCGCCGGAAGGCCGAGGGCGCACTGCGCCACAGCGAGGAGCGCTTCACCCGCACGTTCCAGCTGGCACCGGTGCCGATGGCGATCGGCGCACGCGACGGGCACCTGCTGTGCGAGGTCAATGCCAGCTTCACCCAGATGACCGGCTACAGTTCGACCGAGATCATCGGCCGGCCGCTGGGCGAGGTGGAGCTGTGGGAGAGCGACACGATGCGTCGCCAGATCGAGGCGGCGATCGACGGCGGCCACGATCTGCGCGGCCGCGAAGCGCGCATCCACGGCAAGGACGGCACCGCGATCGACTGCATCGTCTCGACCGAGGCGATCCGATTGGGCGACGATGCCTGCGTGTTGTGGGCGTTTCAGGACATCACCCAGCGCAAGGCGACCGAGGTCGAGCTGGTCGAGGCGATCGAGGCGGTGATGAAGGATACGAGCTGGTTCAGCCGCACCGTCATGGACAAGCTGGCCCGGTTGCGGGCGCCGCAGATGGCGCCCGACGGCCCGGGGCTGGACGACCTGACCGCGCGCGAACGCGACGTGCTGGCGCTGATCTGCCGCGGCTGCGACGACAAGACGATCGCGCGCACGCTGGATGTCGCGGGTAATACCGTGCGCAACCATGTCGCGCGCATCTACGCCAAGATCGGCGTCAACCGCCGGATCGCCGCAGTGGCGTGGGCGCGCGCGCGCGGTTTCGACGGCGAGGGCGTCGCGATCGAGAAGCCGGTTCAGGAGACGGTGGCATGACGGCGCGGCGGACAGGCGACGATGCCGCGGCGAAGGCGGCGGCGACGCGCGCCACCAAGGGCTCTGTCCAGGAGGCGATCGGCAAGCTGATCGGCGACGACGCCGCGCGCGACCGCGGTACCACCGAACGCCAGGCTGGCGTTGAGGGGGCCGGAGTTGAGAAGGCCGAAGTCCGGAAAGCCGAAATGAACGGGTCCGGGGCGGACCACGCCCCGACGACCGGGAAATCCCCGCGGCGCTGACCGCGGCGACCATCAGATTTCAACAGGAGTGATTATGACGACCCACGTTACCACCGGCCTTGCGCCGGTCGATGCCGCTTATCCCGGCAAGACGGCGACCCGCATTTCATGGGGCGCGATCTTTGCCGGCGTCGTCATCGCCGTCGCGGTCCAGCTGGTGCTGGGCATATTGGGGGCCGGCATCGGCCTGACCATGGTCGATCCGGTCGAGGGCACGACGCCCGGGGCCACCGGGTTCGGCATCGGCGCCGGCATCTACTGGCTCATCACCACGGTGGTGGCGCTGGGGGCGGGTGGTTATGCCGCCGCACGCGTCGCGGGGGTGCATGCGCGGTTCGACGCGCTCGTCCACGGTCTGGTCGTGTGGGGCGTCACGCTGATCCTGACGCTGTACCTGCTGACCTCGGCGGTCGGCGGCATCATCGGCGGCGCGTTCCGCACGGTGGGCGCGGTGGCCGGCGCGGCCGGTACCACCGTCGGCGCAGCGGCGCCCAAGGCGGCATCGCTCGCCGGCGTCGACGAAAGCGACGTGCGCAGCGAGGCCGCGGCCTATCTGTCGGACGCGCCGAACGATCCCGCGCAGATGACGCCCGAACAGGCGCAGAAGGAAATCGCGACCGAACTGCCCGCGCTTGCCCGTGGCGGCACCGATGGCCAGCAGGCCGAGGCCCGCATCGTCGACATCGTCGCCGCCCAGCGCAAGATCAGCCGTCCCGAGGCCCAGGCCCAGGTGACGCGTGCCAAGCAGCGCTTCGTCCAGACCAAGAACGAGACGGTCGCGACCGCCAAGTCCGCCACCGACAAGGCGGCCGGTGCCGCCGCCGGTACCTCGTTCGTCCTCGTGCTGGCGCTGTTGATCGGCGCCGGTGCGGCCGGGGCCGGCGCCACCGCGGCGACGCGTCGCCGCCTGCGCTGATCGATTGGCGGCGGGCCCGATCCGTCAGGCCCGCCGCCATCACCGTTATCAGATCGGCGCACCCAGATCGGGTGCGCCATCGTCCAGATCGAGCCGGCTGCGCGAAAAGGCGATCGGGGTGCGCAGGCCGGGAATACCGCCCGGCGCGATCATCATCGCCCGCGCCGCCACTTGCGGATCGGCCAGCGCCTCCGCCACCGAATTGATCGGGCCGCCGGGTATCCCCGCCCGGTCGAGCGCCTCGATCAGCGCCGCCTTCGCCCAGCCGCGCAACCCGTCGCCCAGACGGGCGCACAGCGTGTTGCGATGCGCGACGCGCCCGGCATTGTCGGCATAGGCGGGATCGGTCCCCAGCGACGCCATCCCCAGCACCGCGCACAGCGCCACGAACTGCCGGTCGTTGCCGCAGGCGATGATGACATGGCCGTCCGCCACCGCGAACACCTGATAGGGCACGATATTGGGGTGCGCGTTGCCCAGCCGGGTCGGCGTCGCGCCGCCGACCAGATGGTTCATCGCCTGATTGGCGAGCACGCCGATCCCGGTGTCGAGCAGCGACAGATCGACCTGCTGCCCCCGCCCGGACCGGTCGCGTTCGGCCAGCGCGGCCTGGATCCCGATCACGCCGTACAGCCCGGTCATGATGTCGATCCACGCGACCCCCACCTTCTGCGGCTCGCCGCCGGGATCGCCGGTCAGGTCCATGATCCCGCTCATGCCCTGGATCAGGAAATCATAGCCCGGCTGGTGCGCGCGCGGCCCGGTCTGCCCGAAGCCGGTGACCGAGGCATAGACGAGGCGCGGGTTGCGCCGCGCCAGCGTTTCGTAATCCAGCCCGAACCGGGCCAGCGCGCCGACCCGGAAATTCTCGATCAGCACGTCGGCGGTGTCGATCAGCGCCAGCAGCCGGTCGCGCTGGCCGGGATCGGCGAAGTCGCACGTTACCGATGTCTTGCCCCGGTTGGCGGCGTGGAAATAGGCGGCGACCGTTTCCCGCCCGCCATCGCCATCATGATCGGGGGCATCGCGCGTCACGAACGGCGGCCCCCAGCGCCGGGTATCGTCGCCCTCCGGCGCCTCGACCTTGATGACCTCCGCGCCCAGATCGGCGAGCGTCTGGCCGATCCACGGGCCGGCGAGGATGCGCGCCAGCTCGATCACCCGCAGCCCGCGCAGCGGCGCGGTCATGCGAAGGCCGACAGGCCCGTGATCGCGCGGCCCAGGATCAGCGCATGGACGTCGTGCGTGCCTTCATAGGTGTTCACCGTCTCCAGATTCACCAGATGCCGCATCACGCCATATTCGATCTGGATGCCGTTGCCGCCATGCATGTCGCGCGAGGTGCGGGCGATATCCAGCGCCTTGCCGCAATTGTTGCGCTTGATGAGCGAGATCATGTCGGGCGAGAAGCTGCCGTCGTCCAGCATCCGGCCGACGCGCAGCGACGCCTGCAACCCCAGCGCGATCTCCGTCTCCATATCCGCCAGCTTCTTCTGGAACAGCTGCGTCGCCGCGAGCGGCCGGCCGAACTGGTGCCGGTCGAGGCCATATTGGCGCGCGCGGTGGAAACAATCCTCCGCCGCGCCCATCACCCCCCACGAGATGCCGTAGCGGGCGCGGTTGAGGCAGCCGAACGGCCCGCTCATCCCCTCGACGCCGGGCAGCAGCGCATCCTCGCCGACCTCGACATCCTCCATCACGATCCCGCCCGTCACCGAGGCGCGCAGCGACAGCTTGCCGTCGATCTTGGGCGCGGACAGGCCCGCCATGCCCTTGTCCAGCACGAAGCCGCGCACCTTGCCGCCATGCGCCTCCGACTTCGCCCAGACGACGAACACGTCGGCGATCGGCGCGTTGGAGATCCACGTCTTCGCGCCCGACAGGCGATAGCCGTCGGCGGTCTTCACCGCCTTCGTCCGCATGCCCCCGGGGTCGGAGCCGGCATCGGGCTCGGTCAGGCCGAAACAGCCGATCAGCTCGCCGCGTGCGAGGCCGGGCAGATATTTCTCGCGCTGCGCGTCCGAGCCATAGGCGTGGATCGGGAACATCACGAGGCTCGACTGCACCGACATCATCGAGCGATAGCCGGAATCGACCCGCTCGATCTCCCGCGCGACGAGGCCGTAGGCGACGTAGCCCGCGTCCGCGCAGCCATAGTCCGCGGGCAGCGTGACGCCGAGCAGCCCGGCCTCGCCCATCTCGCGGAAGATCGCCGGATCGGTATGTTCGTCGAGATAGGCGCGATCGACCCGGGGCCGCAGCTTGTCTTGCGCGAAGGCGGCGGCGGCATCGCGGATCATCCGTTCCTCGTCGCTCAGCTGCGCATCGAGACGAAGCGGATCGGCCCAGTCGAAGGCGGTTCCACGGGAATGGACGGACATAGGAAGACACCTGCGATCGAGAAGGACGATCGCTGTCGATACAGCGTCTTGCCCCGCGGGGAAACGCCGATGCCGGATGATGTGCCTGGAAAAATACCGCCGGTCGGGGCGGTGGTGGACAGGGCTGGATTCGAACCAGCGTACGCTTGCACGGGCAGATTTACAGTCTGCTGCCTTTAACCACTCGGCCACCTGTCCAGATGAGCCGCCAACGGCGAGGCGGCTCCATGACGAAGCTGATCGGCCGTGTCAACGCTTGCACGCACGGTTTGCGGCGCATAGCAGGCGGGCCAGTCATGAAATTCATCAAAAGGGAGCCGGTATTGCGTCGTCATCCGCTGTTTGCCGCGGCCGTCATGGTCGCCGGGCCGCTCGCTCCCCTGCCGCTCGCCGCGCAGGCCGCCGCCGGCCACGACGCCGCAATCGCACGGATCATGGATCAGGGGATGAACCACAGCGAGGTCATGACGACCGTGCAGGTGCTGACCGACCAGATCGGCCCGCGCCTGACCAACTCGCCCGCCATGCGCCGGGCCGAGACGTGGACCGGCGAACGGTTCGCCGCCTGGGGCCTGAAGAACGTCCACAAGGAAGGCTTTCCATTCGGGCGCGGCTGGTCGATCGAACGGTCGAGCGTGCGGATGGTGTCGCCGCGCCCGATCCAGCTGACCGCGATCCCGGTCGCCTGGACCCCCGCGACCGGGCCGACGCCGCTGACCGCGCCGATCATCGTCGCGCCCCTGCGGAACGAGCGCGATTTCGCGACATGGCGCGGCAAGCTGCGCGGCAGGATCGTTCTCGTCAGCCAGCCGACCCCGCCGCGCGACCCGGAGACGCCCGCGTTCCGCCGGCTGGGGGGGGAGGACATCGCCAAGCTCGACCGGTACGAACAGCCCGTCAACGATCCCGCCGCCGAGGCGAAGGAACTGCGTGACGCGCAATTCGAGGCCAAGCGCGACGCGTTCCTTGCCGCCGAGGGCGCGGTGGCGCAGGCGACGATGAGCTATCGCGACGGCAAGCTCGTCAGCGGCGAGGGATATCTGTTCGGCACCGGCGAGACGCCGAAACTGCCCGCCGTGCAGATTGCCGCCGAGGATTATCGCCGCCTGACGCGCCTCGCCAAAACGGGCCCCGCGCCCGTGCTGGAGATCGTCAGCGACGTGCGCTTCGACGATGGCGACGCGCAGGCGTACAACGTCATCGCCGAGATTCCCGGCACCGACCCCAAGGCGGGCTATGTGATGGCCGGCGCGCATCTCGACAGCTGGGTGGCGGCCGACGGCGCCGCCGACAACGGCGCGGGCAGCGCCATGGTGATGGAGGCGGCGCGCATCCTAGCCGCCACGGGCGTGCGCCCGCGCCGCACGATCCGCTTCGTGCTGTGGGCGGGGGAGGAACAGGGGCTGCTCGGCTCGATCGCCTATGTCGACCGTCACCTCGCCGCGCGCGGCAAGCCGGGTGAGCCGATGCCGACCGGGCTGTCCGCCTATTACACCTATGGCCAGCGCTGGCCGATCGTGCCGCGGGCCGGGTACCGCGACCTGACCGCCTATTTCAACATCGACAACGGATCGGGCAAGCTGCGCGGCCTGTATGCCGAGAATGGCGGACCGGCGACGGTGTCCACCTTGCGCGCGTGGCTGTCGCCGTTCGCCTCGATGGGCGCGGATGCGGTGGTGGCGGGCCGGACCGACGGGACCGACCATGTGTTCATGCAGGCGATCGGCGTGCCCGCGTTCCAGTTCGTGCAGGACCCGCTCGACTATGGCAGCCGTATCCATCATAGCGCGATCGACACCTTCGATCACCTGAAAGCGCAGGACATGCGACAGGGGTCGACCGTCCTGGCGGGCGTGCTGCTCGCCGCCGCCGATGCCGACAAGGCGCTACCCCGGCCGCCGCTGCCCACGCAGCCCGCGGTCACCGATCCCTTTGCCTACCCTGAGGATAACGACTGATGGCCCGCCGCGGACACCGCCCTTCCACCGGCACCGCCAACCGCCCCCGCCTGTGGGGTCGACATGCGGTGACGGCGGCGCTCGCCAATCCCGACCGCACCGTGCGCAAGCTGTGGCTGACGCGCGAGGCGGCGGCATTGCTGGAGGTGCCGCCGGTGATTCCGGTGACCTATGCCGATGTCGCCGACCTCGGCCGCCTCGTCCCCGCCGATGCGCCGCATCAGGGCGTGGTGGCGGAGGTCGATCCGCTGGAGGACATGTGGCTGGGCGACCTGCTGCATCTGGGGCAGGACGATCGCCGGCCGCTGGTGGTGCTGGACCAAGTGACCGACCCGCACAATGTCGGCGCGATTCTGCGTTCCGCGGCGGCGTTCGACGCGCTGGGCATCGTGACGCAGGACCGGCACGCCCCGCCCGAATCGGGCACGGTGGCGCGCGCCGCATCGGGCGCGCTGGAGACGGTGCCGTGGATCCGCGTCGTCAATCTGGCGCGAGCGCTGGAGGAGATCGCGGAGGCCGGGTTCTGGCGGATCGGCCTGACCGGCCACGCCACCCAGACGCTGGGGGAGGCGATGGGCACGCAGCGCATCTGCATCGTGCTGGGCGCCGAGGGTGAGGGGATGCGCCAGAATACCGAGGCGCATTGCGACCTGCTGGCGAAGCTGCCGATCTCGCCCAAGGTGGAGAGCCTGAACGTGTCGAACGCCGCAGCGATCGCGCTCTATGCGGTGGCGGCGCGGGGGTAGGTTTCCCGCTGTCGTTTACCGAACACTATCCCGTCGTCGTTGCCAGCGCAGCCCCGCCGTCATCGCGAGCGTAGCGAAGCGATCCAGGGCGCCCCGCGCGGGGTACTGGATTGCTTCGCTGCGCTCGCAATGACGGACCGGGGCTTGGTGACGGACCGGGGGGGTGATGACGGGACGAGACGGGGCGGGCGGCGTCATCTCGCCGGCCCGCTCCCCTCAGGCCACCTGCGTCGCGGCGACCTCTTCGGCTTCGCGCAGCACATAGCCGCGGCCCCAGACGGTTTCGATGTAGTTGTCGCCGTCGCACGCCATGCTCAGCTTCTTGCGCAGCTTGCAGATGAAGACGTCGATGATCTTGAGTTCGGGTTCGTCCATGCCGCCATAGAGATGGTTCAGGAACATCTCCTTGGTCAGCGTGGTGCCCTTGCGGAGCGACAGCAGCTCCAGCATCGCATATTCCTTGCCGGTCAGATGGACGCGGGCGCCATCGACCTCGACGGTCTTGGCATCCAGATTGACCGCCAGCTTGCCGGTGCGGATCACCGACTGCGAATGACCCTTCGACCGGCGGACCACGGCGTGGATGCGCGCGATCAGTTCCTCGCGGTGGAACGGCTTGGTCACGTAATCGTCCGCGCCGAACCCGAACGAGCGGACCTTGGAGTCCATCTCGTTCACGCCCGACAGGATCAGCACCGGCGTCGTCACGCGGGCGACGCGCAGTTTCTTCAGCACGTCGTACCCGTGCATGTCGGGCAGGTTCAGGTCGAGCAGGATGATATCGTAATCATACAGCTTGCCGAGATCCAGGCCCTCCTCACCGAGATCAGTGGTGTAGACGTTGAACCCCTCGGTATTCAGCATCAGCTCGATGGCCTTGGCGGTCGTCGGCTCGTCTTCGATCAGCAGCACGCGCATACAGGTATTCCCCAGCCGCGGGACCGCTCGTCGTCGAAGCGGCAGACCCGAATATTAACCACACAAGCAATGAACGCGAAAGGTTAATCGACACTTAAATCGGTTGGTTTTTTTACACCCATTTACGGTTTTTCAACCGTAGCCGGTGTTTCGTGCCCGCAACGACTTTGCCCGGAACCATGCCCGGAAAGTCACGGTGGAAAGTCACGAAAGTCGCATCCTACACCCCTGCGCGGGCATGGACGTGGACGCCCGGAGGGCGCGGGGATCGGCTATGGCGAAGGGGGGCGTGCGGGCGGGCGGTGGCGTCAGGCATCCGCCGTATCTGCCAGATGACCGGGCTGTAGGACAGCCGCGGGCTGGGTGCAGGGATCGCGCAGGTGCCGGCTGAGAAAGGCGATCAGCGCCTCCACGCGTTGCGGGCGCAGCGGGCTGGGCGGGGTGAGCAGGTGCAGCCCGACCGGCGGCGGCGTCCATTCCGGCAGGATCGCGACCAGCGCGCCGCTGGCCAGATGCGGCCCGACGATGAACCCCGGCAGCGCGGCGATGCCCAGCCCGGCGATCAGTGCGGGGATCAGCGCGTCGCCGCTGTTGGCGGCGAGCGGTCCTTCGGGACGCACCGTCACCTCCGCGTCGTCGGGGCCGTGCAGTCGCCACGGACCGGTGATGTTGGCATAGCGCATCAGGCGGTGGCGGGCGAGTTCGGCGGCATGGCGCGGCTCGCCGGCGGCATGGAGATAGGCGGGGGCGGCGACGATATGCGTCGCGATCTCGCACAACCGGCGCGCGCGGAGACTGGAATCGGCGAGATCGCCGATCCGGAGCGCGACATCGAATCCCTCCGCGACGATATCGACCCGCGCGTCGGACAGATGCAGGTCGATCTGGACGCCGGGGTGCAGCGTCAAAAACCGCGCGATCAGCGGCGCGACGTTGGCGACCCCGAAGCTCATCGGCACGGCGAGGCGGACGGTGCCGGCCGGCGAACTGGCGGCATCGCGCGCGGCTTCCTCGGCGGCGCGGGCCTCGGCGACGATGCGCTGGGCATGGTCGGCCAGCGGCCGTCCCGCCTCCGTCAGCGCCAGCCGGCGCGAAGTGCGGTGGAACAGCGACTGGCCGAGTTGTGCCTCCAGCCGCGACACCGCCTTCGACACGGTCGCCTTGGACAGGCCGATCCCGTCGGCGGCGGCGCTGAACGACCGGTGTTCGACCACGGCGGCGAAGATCGCCCATGCTTCCAGATCGGGCAGACGCATGACGGGGTTCCTGTATTGCCGTGGCTATGTCGGCCTTTTGGCAGCGGGCGTCGATAGCAATTCGGCGATCGCGGCCCGTCTTCGAACAGTGGATTACTCGCGAATAATCCAATAAACGGAAACGATCATTTTCTATCGTTTCCGTTTACGTCGTGATGCGACCGCCTATCTTGGGGGCAAGCAAAGGAGATAGCATCATGTCCGACACCATGACCAAGATCGATCGCCGTACCTTCGACAGCCTCGGCCACGCGAACCACGGCTGGCTGGATGCGCGCCATCACTTCTCGTTCGCCAGCTATCACGATCCCGACCGGATGGGCTGGGGCGCGATCCGGGTGTGGAACGACGATGTCATCGCCCCCAATTCGGGTTTTCCGCCGCATCCGCACCGCGACATGGAGATCATCACCTATGTCCGCACCGGCGCGATCACGCATCAGGATTCGCTGGGTAATACCGGCCGCACCGCGGCGGGCGACGTGCAGGTGATGAGCGCCGGATCGGGCGTCCGCCATGCCGAATACAATGTCGAGGAAGAGGCGACGACGCTGTTCCAGATCTGGGTCGAGCCCACCACCCGCGGCGGCGAGCCGAGCTGGGGCGCCCGCCCGTTTCCCAAGGACGAGCGGTCCGGCAAGCTGACCGTGCTGGCCAGCGGCTTCGCCGAGGACACCGACGCGCTGCGCATCCGGGCGGAGGCGCGCGTGCTGGCGGCGACGTTGCAGGCGGGGGAAAGCGTGACGCACACCGTCGGCGCGGGTCGTCATGCCTATCTGGTGCCTGCCACCGGTACGCTGACGATCGATGGCGAGACGGTGAACGCGCGCGACGGTGTGGCGTTGTCGGCGGGAACGGTGACGATCACCGCGACCGAAGCCGCCGAAATCGTCCTCGTCGACGCTGCCTGACGTTCAGCTGCCTGACTTTTACCTGTCGAAGGAAATCATCATGACCAAGGTCCTCGTGCTCTATTACTCGTCCTACGGCCATATCGAGCAGATGGCGGATGCCGTCGCCGAGGGCGCGCGCGCCGGCGGGGCCGAGGTGGACATCCGCCGCGTCGCCGAAACCGCGCCCCAGGCGGTGGTCGAGGCCGCGCATTTCAAGACCGATACGAAGCATGCCGAGATCGAGGGGCCGGATGCCTTGGCCAAGTACGACGCGATCATCGTCGGTGCGCCGACCCGGTACGGCCGGATGCCCAGCCAGATGGCGGCGTTCTGGGACACGACCGGCGGCCTGTGGTTCCAGGGCAAGTTGATCGGCAAGGTCGGCGGCGCGTTCACCTCCACCGCCAGCCAGCATGGCGGGCAGGAGACGACCTTGTTCTCGATCATCACCAACCTGCTCCACCATGGCATGACGATCGTCGGGCTGGATTACGGGTTCGCCGGCCAGAACGGGCTGGACGAGGTGAAGGGCGGCACGCCTTACGGTGCGTCGACGCTGGCCGATGGCGATGGCTCTCGCCAGCCCAGCGCGGTGGAACTGGATGGCGCGCGCTATCAGGGCAAGCGCATCGCCGAAACGGCGGCGAAGCTGGCGGGCTGAGGCTTGCCACGCTCCTTTCCGGCAAGGGGGGGCGTGGTGAACATGCTGTAACGACGATCACGGGCCACTTCCCCGGCGGAGGCCGGGGTCCAGCTGGAACGTCTTCGGCGATGGACCGCCGACGTTACCCAACTGGGCCCCGGCCTCCGCCGGGGCGGCACATGATGTTTTGTGGCACCGATCCCCCCGGAAGCGTCGCGCGCGGATCAGCGGCGGCGCTTCTTCTTCCTGTCCTTCACCGGCGCTGCGAGGACGGGGGGCGAGGGTTGCCCGGTCAGCACGATCCGCAGCGGCGGACGGATGCCGGGATCGGCGGGAAAGGCAGCGCGCGCGCGGGCGAACAGGAACCGCGCCTTCGCCGCGCCGGGCGTCGACGCGGTCGTGCCGACCCAGCGCCAGTGCCATGGTTCCCACTTCACCCGTTGCGCATTGCCGGGCGGGAAGCTGAGTTCGAAGCCGAAGCGGGGGCCATTGGCGATCAGCCAGCGCGCCGGGGGCAGCGCCGCCATGCATGCCTCGATATCCGGGCAGCCGCCATGGGGGCGAACCGCGAAGTCGACCGCGAAGCCGGTGGTATGCTCGCTATGGCCGGGGGGCGCGACCGAGATCGCGCGCGATTGCGCATCCCCCTCGCCACCGGTGGCGAACACCGAGGACTGGCGCGCGATCGAGCGGTGGCACGACAGCGCGAGGATGCGGCCCCCCGCCGCCGGGTCGGTCGCGGCGGCGGCGATCAGTCGCTGGAGATCGGGCAGCATTTCGCGCCGGACGCGGCAGGCGTGGACCGACAGATCGGCGGGCACCATCACCAGTTCGTCGGGCGCAACGTCGCCATAGGCGAAATGCCCGAGCACGCGGCCGTCGGAGACGGGGCCGGGGGCCGGTGTGGGCGCAGGGGCGGCCGGAACCGTCGCCTGGGCAAGGAGAAACGCCAGCATCACCCTCGCGCCTCTGGCATGTCGCGCCGTAGGGTGGCAAGGAGCCGCCATGCATGGTGACCGTGTCCTCTTCCTCGATGGCGAGGCGTTGGTAATCGACAAGCCCGCCGGGCTTCCCGTCGACAAACCGCGGGATGGCGCGATCAGTCTCGAAAACCATCTCGAATCGCTGCGGTTCGGGTTCCAGCGCTGGCCGACCGCGGTCCACCGGCTGGACCGCGATACCAGCGGCTGCCTGTTGCTGGCGCGCAATCCCAAGGCGGCGGCGCGGTTCCAGCAGGCGTTCGAGGGCGGGCTGGTCGAGAAACGCTATATCGCGATCCTCGACGGGATCGTGAGCGGCGAGGGGACGGTCGACATGGCGCTGGGCAAGACCAGCACCGCCGAGGACGGCTGGCGCATGGTGCCCGATCCGCGCGGCAAATCCGCGCGCAGCCACTGGCGCGCGCTGGAACAGCGGGACGGCCGCACGCTGGTGGAGTTCAAGCCGGAAACGGGCCGCACGCATCAGATCCGGGTCCATGCCGCCAGCGGGCTGGGCGTGCCGGTGGTCGGCGACCCGGTCTATGGCCGGGCGGATCGCAGCGGTCCGCCGGCGCGTTCGGGTCCGGGCATGATGCTGCACGGCGTCGAACTGGTGGTGCAGCGGCCGGGCAAGGAACCGATCCGCGCCGAGGCGCCGTTCCCCGAGCGGTTCGGCGCATGGGACCTTGCCGTCCCCGCCTGACCGATGCCGCTGATCCCGATCACCCGCGCGATCGCCATCGACGAGGGCGAACTGGACGAAAGCTTCACCCGCGCCGGCGGGCCGGGCGGGCAGCATGTCAACACCACCGACAGCGCGGTGCTGCTGCGGTTCGACGTGGCGAATTCGCCCAGTTTGCCCGAGGCGGTGAAGCTGCGCCTGGCCGTGCTGGCCGGATCGCGGATGACGCAGGCGGGTGTGCTGGTGCTGCGCAGCGAGGGCGCGCGCTCGCAACTGCTCAACCGGCAGGAGGTGCGCGAGCGGCTGATCGCGCTGATCCGCGAGGCGACGATCGTGCCCAAGAAACGCCGCCCGACCAAACCCACCCGCGCCTCGCAGACCCGCCGCGTCGACGGCAAGACCCGCCGTTCGGCGGTGAAGGCGGGACGCGGCAAGGTGCGCGACTGAAGGAAGACGAGATGTACGCGTTCGATGTGACCGGCGGCTCCAAGGCCGAACTCTACCATGATCTCCACGCCGCGCTCGACGCGCTGACCGCGGGGGAGCATGACGGGATCGCCAACATGGCGAATGCGGCGGCGCTGCTGTGGCAATATCTGCCCGACCTGAACTGGGCGGGATTCTATCGCATGGTGGATGGCGAACTGGTGCTGGGGCCGTTCCAGGGCAAGGCTGCGTGCATCCGCATCCCCGTCGGTCGCGGGGTGTGCGGCACCGCCGCCGCGACGCGCGAGACGCAGCGGGTGGACGATGTCCACGCCTTTCCCGGCCATATCGCCTGCGATGCGGCCAGCCGGTCCGAACTGGTGGTGCCGCTGGTGCGGGACGGGGTGGTGCTGGGCGTGCTCGACCTCGACAGCCCGGTGCCGGCACGGTTCGACGACGCGGACGTGGCGGGATGCGAGGCGCTGGCGGCGGTGCTGGCGGCGCGGATCTGAACCGGATCGGGACGAAGTACGGCTGGCGCCGGCCGGGGATCGATGGTAGTTTTGTACCAGACGGAAGATAGTGCGGCCGGGTGGGGGCCGTGACAGTCACCGTTCGGACTCCTTTACCGGGAGTGACCGCGATGCCGCCCCGTACCAACTCCCGCGGGGCGGCATTGCCGGGTTCCCGCACATGCCGTCATCGGCAAGCTCGGCGAGGCAAGCCAGAGGCCGCGTGTGTGACGCCCTGGATTGCTTCGCCATGCTCGCAATGACGAGCGGGGCCGGGTAGCCCCTACCGCCCCGCGAAGGTGACGAGGCTTTCCGATCCGTCCGCCCCCAGCGCCGACACGCCGACGAAGTGATCGTCGACCGGCGTCTGCGGCAATACCGCCTGCGTGCCGGTCACGTCGCGGTGGCCGGTCCAGTCGGCGGTGTCGTTGCGCCGCCAGTGCAGGCGATAGCGGACCGCGCCCGGCACCGGTGCCCACACCACCTTCGTATCGCGCGACAGGGCGCCGGAAATGGTCGCGGTGGCCGGCGCGGCGGGGGCGGCGGCGAGGCGGGCCAGCGTCGCGGTGTTGATCGCGGTCACCTTGCCCAGATAGGCGAAGTCCATCCGGTCGATCGTGTCGCCGAACACGGTGCCGCCCTCGGTGCGCAGGTCCTGATGCTGCGCGTCCCAGTTCTCGTTGGCGACGGAGAAGCGGACGGCGGGATAGCCGAGCTTCAGGAACGGTTCGTGGTCGCCGCCGCGCCCGAACCGGTCGGGCCGGCGATCGAGGAACACGTCGAGGCCGAAGCGCCCGCGCGCCGCGACGCCGTCGATCGCCTTGGCCAGTGCGCGGCTGGGGCCGTCGTCCTCGCCGCCATTGCCGCGTCGGGCGATCTGTTGGGCCATGTCCTCCGACGAGCGGATGCCCTCCGAGAAGACGCGCACCCAGCGCGCCTCGCGCGCACCGCCCTGACCGATCGTGTTGCCGACGATGTCGTTGTTGAGCATCGCCGACACCTGCCACCCGCGCGCCTTCGCGGTATCCGCCAGCAGCGTCGCGCCCCACAGTCCCTGCTCTTCGCCGGAGAAGACGGCATAGACGATCGTCGCGTCGAACTGCCGCCCGGCGAGCAACCGGGCCGCCTCCAGCACCAGGGCCACGCCCGACGCGTCGTCGTTCGCGCCCGGCGCGTCGCTGGTCGTGTCCATCACGTCGGTGACGCGGCTGTCGATGTGCGCGCCGATGATGACGACGCGGCTGGGGTCGCGGCCGGGCTGGATGCCCAGCACGTCCTGCACCACCACGCCGCCCGGCGCGCGCGGGCCGGTGAAGGAGCGTTCGATCCGTTCCACCCGGATGCAGCCGCCGCAGGTCCGCCCGATCGCCGCGAATCGCGCCGCCGCCCAGTCGCGCGCCGCGCCGATGCCGCGCCGCGGATCGGTGGTGGTGGAGGCGGTGTGGCGGGTGCCGAATCCGACCATCGCCGTCACGTCGGCACGCAGCCTGGCGGGGGAGGGGGAAGGTAGCGGGGGAGCGGGGGCGGCAGCGGCGGCAAGCGCGAAAAGGATCGACATGGCAGGGGGTTGTGGCGCGGAACGGGGGCATACTCAAGCCATGGGCGCGGCGGCGGATTCCGTGCCGGGTTGGGACGGGACGCGGTTAACCATCTTCACCGCTGGCCGAAATCGTAAACAGGGCGTTAACGTGTCGCCATGACCAGACGTCTTGTCCTGACCAACGAAGCCGCCCGCCACCCGATGCGCCGCGCCCTGCCGCCGCCGTCCGTGCCACGGCCGGCGAAGAACGGCGATCAGGACGTGAAGCTGTTCCTGCTGAGTTTCGCGGCATTCTTCACCTGTTTCTACACCTTCTTGTTCTGAGGTTCGGCCTGTTCTGAGGTCCGGCGTGCTCTGGAGGCCGGCCCGTTTGCGTATCCGATGACATCAGGTTGAACCGGGTGCCCGTCATTGCGGGCGCAGCGAAGCAATCCAGTGCCGGATCAGGACGCCCTGGATTGTTTCGCTGCGCTCGCAATGACGGATTGGGGCGGGGCCGTGTCATCCTGCTCCAATGGCCCGCCGTCAGGCGTGGAGGCGTTTGGCGACCATGCCGCGCTGGTCCTCGATCTCCGACCGGGCGCGGCGAAGCACCTCCACCTCGGTTGCCGCGAGCAGGTCCTCCACCACCCGGCGCAGGTGATCGCGCATCGTCTTGCGGGCCAGTGCCGAATCGCGGGCGCGCAGCGCATCGACGATCAGCCGGTGTTCGTCGACCCGGGGGTGGATGCCCTCCCGCCGTGCCTCCGCGAACATATGTGCGCTGAGCGGCGCGCGATCGCGCAGCGACCATAGCATCGCGACGACGGTGCTGATGACGGTGTTGCCGGTCGCCTCCGCGATACACAGGTGGAAACGGCGATCGGTTTCCATCGCCTCGGCACTGGCGGGATCGAACGACGCCATGTCGGCCAGAATCCGGTCCAGTTCCGCCAGCGCTTCATCGTCGATCACCGTCGCGGCGACCGCCGCGGCCTCGCCCTCGAACAGGATGCGTGCTTCGATCAGTTCGAACGCGCCGATATCCAGTTCCGCGGGAGTGCCGCCATCGTTCGACGTGCCGACCACGTACAGGCCGGAACCGTGTCGGGCCTCCACCATGCCGCGAATCTCCAGCGCGATCATCGCCTCGCGCACGGTATGGCGACTGACGGCGAATTCCTCCGCCAGTTCGCGTTCGCCCGGCAGGCGCGTTCCCACCGCATAGCGCCCGTCGTCGATCGCCCTGGCGATCGCCTGGGCGACCTGTTGATACAGTTTTCCGGTCGGTTTCGTCATGACGGTACCGATCCCATAGCGAACGGACAGATACAACAGGCCACTTAAGCCAAATTGGTTGCACAAAAGGTCCGGACAATTTATACAAGTGGTAGGCGCAGCGGTCGGCGCCACAGTCCGGGCATGGCCGGACGATCCAAAGACCGGAACGATAACGATAAACCCGAGGGGGGATGACATGAGGAATGCCAATGGCGGCCGGTCGATACTGGCCGTGCTGATGGGCGCGACGATGTTGACGGCACTGCCCGCCGCCGCACAGCAGACGCCCGCCACCCCCGCCGATCCCGCAGCCGCCACTCCTGCCCCGGCCCCCGCAGACACCGTGCCGGCCAATCCCGCCACGCCGACCGTCGCGACGCCGGCCAATCCGGACCAGACGACCGCCGCCGATCCCCGGTCGCTGCCCGAAGAGAGCGCCGCACCGGGCGCCGACATCGTCATCACCGGATTCCGTCAGAGCTATACCGACGCGATCCGATCCAAGCGCAACGAGGTCGCGATCACCGATGGCATCTCGTCGGACGGGCTGGGCCGCTTTCCGGACCTGAACGTCGGCGAGGCGTTGCAGCGCGTGCCCGGCGTCCAGATCAACCGCGAGGCGGAGGGGCGCAACGCCACCATCAACCTGCGCGGCCTGCCCGGCGAATATGCCCGCCTGACGCTGAACGGCGTCGCCTTCGCCGAGCCGATCCTGACCGAGGCGGCACCGCTGGGCGCGTTCAACGCCGACATCTTCAGCGCGATCATCGTCGACAAATCGCCACTGGCCAGCGCGCAGTCGGGTGGCCTGTCGGGCAATGTCGACCTGCAGATCGCCCCCGCGCTGAGCCGCAAGGAAGGCGGCTTCGCCAAGCTGGCGATGGAATACAACCAGCTGGGCGACAAGTTCGCGCCCGCCGCCACGGTCGGCTACAACCACATCTTCTCCGAAAAGTTCGCGGTGTTCGGCGTCGCGACCTACAAGCGGGAGAATTTCCGGCGCGATACGGTGCAGTTCAACACCTATTCGGCCTTCACCGCCGCACAGGCGCAGGCCAATGCGGGCACCCTGGGCAGCTATTATGCGCGGTCGACGGCCTGCCCGTCATGCACCGGCACCACGACCACGAACGGCGTCCTCTACAATTCGCAGCTGCGCCAGTATTCGCGCGACAATGACGGCAACCTCTACACCGGCGCGGCGGGCGCGGAATGGAAGCCCGACAGCAACACGCGGATCGGCCTGACCGGCTTCTACACCGATCGCAAGCTGCCCAAGACGATGCAGTATTTCTCGATCGTCGATAACAACGCGGCCAGCTTCGTCACCCCGCGCACCGGCCCGGTGCAGCTCGATGACGGGCGTTACGTGGTGACCGATTACGACTTCACCAATCCCGACACGCGCATGTCGACCCGGCGCCTGTCGCTGCGGCAGAAGGCGTGGGGCGTGAACCTGAAGGGCGAATGGAGCGACGATAACTGGCGCCTGACATCGGTGTTGACCGCGTCGCGCGCCAACAACCGGTCGGAGGAGACGTCGATCGATTTCGACCGTATCCAGACCGCGGCGGGCAACGGCGTCAGCGGATCGATCCGCACCGGCGCGGGTGAGATCGGCGACCTGTTCTACTCGCTGGCGCCGACCCCGGCGGTATCCAGCCTGTCGCCGACCGGCTGGTTCTGGGGCGGGGTGGCCGATCCCACGCAGTTCTACGACTCGACCGTCGTCGCCAATCGTCGCCAGCGCCTGCAGGTGACCGGCACGCAAAGCTATGCGCAGAACGATCTGCTCGCGTATCAGTGGGATGCGGAGCGCAGCTTCGAGAACAGCGTGCTGACCGGCATCCAGGTCGGTTTCCGCTTCGAACACAACAAATACGTGTCCGAAGGCTATCGCACCCAGGCGTTCGGCATCAAGACGCAGAATATCGACGCCAGCTTCCTGGAGGCATCGCCGGGCATCGACGGGTTCTTCGGCGGCAAGGCGGGCACCACCAGCACCAACTGGCAGTCGACGCGGTTCGACTATGCGCTCGACAAGCTGTTGCCGGTGACGCTGTATCCGGGCGGGGCGCTGTCACCGCTGGGCTTCAACATCCGTTATAACGACAACGCCTATTCGCTGTTCAACTTCTCCAACCAGACCGACATCGCGGCCGGCTATGCGCAGGCGAAGTACGAGGTGACGATCGCCGGCATCCGCATCCGCGGCAATGGCGGGCTGCGGTACGAACAGGCGCGCAATTCGATCGATGCGCTCAACCGCATCTCGCTGACCGGCACGGTCGGATCGCCCGCCGATTTCCGGGAGACGAACTACACCCGCACTTATGGCAAGCTGCTGCCGTCGTTCATCGCGGTCGCCGACATCTCCGACAAGCTGCTGGTGCGCGGTGCGGCGTACAAGACCTATGTCCGCCCGCAGCCGCGCCAGTTCACGCCCGCGACGATCGTCGGCAACCCGGTCAACGGCGTCTATTCGGTCACGCTCGGCAATCCCGATCTGAAACCGTACGACTCGACCTCGCTCGACCTGTCGGTGGAATGGTACAACCGGCCCAACGGCATCATCTCGCTGGCGGGGTTCCAGAAGCGGATCACCGGGCTGATCGCGTCGATCAATGATCCGCGCCGGCTGTGCCCGTCGAACGCCACCACGCTGGGGCTGGGCACGCTGACCGTCAACGGCGACCTGTGCCAGAGCAGCCTGATCTACACCGGCGGGCCGGTGCCGACGCCGTTCATCGTCGCCGCATCCGGTTTCGTGAACCAGGAGAACACCGTCACGGTGCGCGGGCTGGAGTTCAACCTGCAACAGTCGCTCGATTTCCTGCCCGGCTTCCTCAGTCACTTCGGCGGCGGGTTCAACTATGCCTTCACCGACATCAGCGGCCGGGGCGCCAACGGACAGCAGGCGACCTTGCCGGGCGTGTCGAAGCACAATGCCAACGTGATCGGTTATTACGAAACCGGCGATTACGGCCTGCGCCTGGTCTACAACGTGCGCAGCAAATATGATCTGGCGGCGGCCGGCACGGTGACCGGCGCGGCGCGATCGGTGCGTGCGCGCGGGCAGATCGACCTGTCGGCATCGTACAACATCAACGAGCGCATCTCGCTGTCGTTCGATGCGTACAACATGACCAACGCCACCCGGATCGAGTATGAGAATGACGAACGCCTGATCCGCCGCGCGGATTATGACGGCCGCACCTTCACCGCGACGGTGCGCACGACCTTCTGATCCTTCCCGTCTTCCCCACCTTGCGGCGCCTTCCCGGTCACGGGAGGGCGCCGTTCCTGTATCAGCGGGCGGCGCCGTAGCGCGGGCGGGCACGGTCGAATACCAGCTCGATCCGGTCCAGCATCACGCCGGGATCGAGCGGCACGATCGTCAGCGTGTGCGCGCCGGGCGTCACCATCCGGATCGGGACGGTCGCGATGGCGGTGTTCGACAGCACGTTCGCCCGCCACGCGTCGCTGCGGCCGGTGGTCGCGACATCCAGCATCCGCGCCGGGCCGCCGTCGATCGACACGGAGATGCGCTGGCCCTGACCGGGCGCCAGCGGATGCGTCGGCAGCGCGACGACGCGCAGGTCCGCGCCGGTCGCGGTGACGGTGGTGAAGCGGTAGGTGACCGGCGAGACGGACCCAGCCCCCGTGGCCGCCCCCGTCAGCGTCAGGCGCGCGCGCAGGGCGCCGCCGGTGCTGCCGAGACCGGCGATCCTCTCCCAGTCCCGCCCCGCCGTGCCGGCGAGCGCGGGGATCGTCACGCGCCGTTCCCGTTCGGCGATGCCGCCCGCGCCCGGGGCGGGGATCAGCCCGACATGCACCGTCAGCGGCATTCCGCCACAGGCCAGTGCGACCGGCGCCACCGCGCCGCGCCCGTCATAGGACAGGGTCAGCCGCTGTTCGTAGCCGCCGGCCGCCGCCAGCGTGCCGCGCGTCATCGACAGCGACAGGCCGGCGGGCATCGCGGCCGCCCGCCATGCCAGAGCGACGTGGCGGTGGCCGTACAGCGTCAGCGTGCGCCGGTCGGGTCGGCCGGCGGTGAAGGTCAGCATGTTCTCGTCGCCGATCCAGTCGCCCCACAGGGCGGTGTCGCAGCCCTGTTTCGGGGACGGTGCCCAGTGCGGCCATGCCGGTTCGTCGAACACCGGCAGGCGGCGGGGGGCCATGTCCATCATGCCGCGCCACTTGCCGTCCGCCAGCGCATCGTACCGCGCCGTATCCGCCACCAGCGCGGCATGGGCGCGGCGGGCGCGTTCGACATACCAGTTGGCGCTCGCGCGGTGCTGGCGCGCATAGAGATCGGCGAGGTCGAGCGACAGGATGCGCTCGTTCAGCAGCGCCGCCGCGCGCACCGGATAGAGGACGAGTTCGACATAGGCATCGCGGCGATCGGCGGGAATGTCGGCCGCCAGCGCCTCCGCATCCCGGCGCAGCGCGGCATAGGCGGCAAGGCGATCCTGCGCCTCCTCGCCGTCCGACTGCACATAGGCGGTCGGCCGGTTGGGCGTGACCCATTCCGTCTCGCCGAAGCCCATGAACTCCGGCTTCCGCTCCCACGCCAGATCGTAGAAGCGGCGCATCACCGGCGCGATCCGCGGGCCGGCCGCGCCGAACTGTTCGGTCATGAAGTCCGCCAGATGCGCGTCGGGCGACTGCGCCAGCAGGTCGGCATCGAACGCCAGATCGAGGAAATACTGCGTCAGATATTCGATCGGCTTGATGTCGCCGACATTGACGATCCACATCCGGCGCGCCTCGGTATCCCATGCCCGGCCCATCTGTTCGCGGATCAGCGCGGGATGGGTGGTGCCCAGCCACAGATAGTCGTGCGGCCGGCCCCAGTAGGACAGGTGGTAATAGACGCCCGCGCCCCCCGGCCGCCGCCGTTCCGCCGGCGTGCTCAGGCGACGGAGCCAGCCGTAATTGTCGTCGGTCCACATCAGCGTCACGTCTGGCGGCACGGCTAGGCCCGCGTCATAGGCTTCCTGCAATTCGTGATAGGCGACGAATACCTGCGGGATCTGCGACAGCGGCCGGGCGAGCGTCGTCGCCAGCAGGTCCTGCTGCAGGCCGATGACGTTTTCGAGGATCGTTGCGCGGGCCGCGGTCGTCGTCGCGCCCTGCATCGGGCCGTCATGAATGCCGCGCAGGCCCAGCGTGTAGATCGCGTCCTGCCCGCGCGTCGCCGTCACCCGTTCGCGCCAGTAATCGACGATCGCATCGGGGCGGCGGGTGAAGTCGAAGGGGCCGCGCGACCCTTCGTCCCATTCGCGCAGGTTGTTGCGCATCATCGGTTCGGCATGGCTGGTGCCGACGACGATGCCATAACGGGCGGCCAGCGGCGCGTTGCCGGGATCGCCATAGAAGGGCGTCGAGACGGAATGCATCGCCGGCCACAGCGTGTTCGCCTTCAGCCGCAGCATCAGGTCGAACACGCGTTCATAGGTACGCGGGCCGATATTGCCCTTTGCCGGGTCGAGCGTCTTCGCCGCCCAGGGCAGCAGGCCCCAGTCCTCGTCGTTGAGGAAGATGCCGCGATACTTCACCGATGGCGCGCGCGACACGACGGTCCTATCGTCGATCGCGACGATCGCCCGGCGGCGCGGCGCGACGTCCGCCCACCAGCGCCATGGCGATACGCCCAGCGTCCGCGACAGGTCGACCACGCCGTACGCGGTGCCGCGCGCATCGGACCCGGCGATCAGCAGGATGCGCCGCCCGCCGTCGCGGACGACCGCGCGGACATGGCGTTCCCATGCCCCGGCCAGCGGCGACAGGTCGATGCCGCCCGCCCGCGCCAGCCGCGCGACCAGCGGCGCATCGTGACGGCCGATGACGATGCAGGTGGCCGGGCAATCGGCCAGCGTGATGACGACGGCAGGCCGCGCCGCGCCGAGATCGGCGAGATCGCCCGCCAGCATCGTCGCGGCGATCCCGGTCAGATCGCCCGTGCCGGCGGCATCCCGGACGATGACCGCGCGCCCCAGATCGAGCGGTGCGGCAAGGGCGGGGGCGGGGGCGACGCTACCGGTCGCCGCGAGCAGCAGGGATATCGTGGTCCGCGCGATCATGGGGTACCTCTCGATGATTGGGCGACCACTTTCGATGCGAGTGGTTCGTTCAGGCTGGTCATGCCATCGCCCCCGCGCTACGTCGAGCGGACAACGACCGGCCGTCAGCGCCGGACGACACCGGGAGAACGCCACGATGCCGCACCTCTGCAAATCCGTCGTGGCGACGCTGCTGATATCGGCATCGGTGTCGGCGCAGCAAATCCAGCCGCTCTGGATGCATGTCGATCCGCTGATCGGCACTGGTAACGACGATCAGGGCGATACCATCCCCGGTCCGACCCGGCCGGCGGGATCGATCCACCCCAGCCCGGAAACGCTGGTGGGTAGCAATGCCGGCTACGATCGCGACGCGCCGCTCAGCGGCTTTGCGCAACTGCACACGCAAGGGTCGGGCGGGCGGACGACATATGGCACGTTCCTGATCTCGCCACAGACGGGTGAGCCGCTGCTGGACGAGCCGGCGCATCTGTCGGCCAAGGCGGACGAGCACGCCCGCGCGGACGGCTATGCCGTCACGCTGACCCGCTGGAACATCCGGGCGGAAGTGACCCCGGCGGAGAATGCCGCGCTTTATCGCTTCGCCTATCCCGCCGGCGCGCCGGCGACGATGGTGTTCGATATCACCCGCAAGATTCGCGGCGAGCTGGCCAGCGACGGCGCCGACGTGACGATCGATCCGGTGAAGGGCCGGATCGTCGCGCGGGTGCGGACGAAGGATTACTGGAACCCGGCACGCACCGACATCTGGTTCGTCGCGCAGCTGGACCGCGCGCCGACGCGCTGGGGCATACGTACCGACGACACGGTGCGGGCCGGCGCCACCGACGGCGCGACCCCCGCCGACACCAGACTGGCGGCATGGTGGCAGTTCGACACGGCCGGGGGCAAGCCGGTGATGATGAAGGTGGCGGTGTCCTTCACCAGTGCGCAGCGCGCGGCCGAACTGCTGGATCAGGATATTCCCGGTTTCGATTTCGATGCGGTGCAGGCCGGCACCCGCGCCGCGTGGAACCGCGAACTGGCGCGCGTGACGATCGACGGCGTCGGTCAGGCGGACAGGCGCCGGTTCTACACCGCGCTGTATCACAGCGCGATCCAGCCGCGCGACCGCACCCGCGACCAGCCGGTGGCGGATCGCGCGACGCCGCACTGGGACGATTACTATACGCTGTGGGACACGTACCACACCGGCTTTCCGCTGATGTCGCTGCTGCGCCCCGGCGTCTATGCCGGCAACGTCGCGTCGATCGTGTCGACCTTCCGCAAATATGGCGCGGCGCACACCGCGTTCATCGCGGGCCGCAACTATCATGTCGGGCAGGGCGGGGACGAGGTCGACAATGTGCTGGGCGAAGGGTTGATCCGCGGCGTGCCGGGGGTCGACTGGAAGAAGGCGGCGGAGGTCGCGCTGCACAACGCGTTCGAGGAACGCCGCCCGCGCTACCTGATCGACGGCTGGTTCGCGGTCGGCGATCGCAGTCCGGAGCCGGACAACCAGCGCGCAAAATCGGGATCGTCGACGCCGGCTTTCGCGCTCAACGATTTCTATGCGGGGAGGCTGGCGGCGGCGGCGGGGCGGCCGGCGGAGGCCGCCATGCTGGCCGCGCGTTCGGGCGGCTGGCGCAAGGTGTGGAACCCGGCGGCGACCAGCGACGGCTATGCCGGCTTCATCATCCCGCGTTACCCGGACGGCCGGTTCCAGCCGCTCGATCCCAAGATCGGGTGGGATGGCAAGAAATACGACAATGTCGGGTTCTACGAGGGCACGGCCTGGGTCTATTCCTACACGATGCTGCACGACCTGCCGGGCATGGTCGAGGCGATGGGGGGCCGCGCGCGCTTTACCGACCGGTTGCGCCATGCGCTCGACGCCAACCTGATCGACATCACCAACGAACCCAGCTTCGCGACGCCGTGGCTGTTCAGCGAGGTCGGCCGGCCCGATCTGGCGAGTTACTGGGCGGATCGCATCTTCCGCCGCTTCACCGCCAATGCCTATCCGGGCGACGAGGACAATGGCGCGATGAGCTCGCACTATGTCTTCAACCGGATCGGCCTGTTCCCCAAGCTGACGACCAACCTATTCTATCTCCATGCGCCGCACCAGCCGCGCAGCGTCATCACGCTGGAGGACGGCCGAACCTTTGCGATCGTGGCGCGCAACTGGAAACCGGGGCGCATCTACATCGCGTCCGCCCGGCTGAACAAGCGCGCCCTGACGACGCCGTTCGTGCGGCAGGCGGATATCGTGGCGGGCGGCACGCTGGAGCTGACGCTGGCGGCGAAACCGACGGGATGGCTGCGGGCGGATTGACGGAACCGGCCGCGCCCTTTCGCCGGCTCCGTCGTCTTTTCCCTATCCTGTGAAAAGAGGGAAGCGGAGGGCCGGAAGGATGAGGGCGGGAAACTGGAATCGATGACATCGGGTCGAACCGAAGGTCCGTCATTGCGAGCGTTGCGAAGCAATCCAGCGCTGGATCAGGACGCCCTGGATTGCTTCGCTACGCTCGCAATGACGGCTTGGGTCAGGCCGATGCCATCCTGCTATCAGCCTCAATCCCCCGTGGTGGCGGTCGCCGGCCGTGCTGCCGCCACGGTCGTTCCCGGCCCGGCGAACGGTTCCAGCCGGAACGAGAAACGGCGCGGAGTCAGGGGGATGCGGTATGGCGGCAGGGGCTGGCCATCCTTGTTCCACGTCGTGTCGCCGCCCAGCCCGGCCTGCACCGCGTCGACCATCAGGCTGACCTCGCCATGCGGCACGATATCGGCGCTGGTGCGCGTGCCCGGCGGGCGGCGGGCCAGATCGGCATAGGGAAAGGCGAGCGCGTTGACCGACAGCGGCCGGTCGCCGGTGATGCGCAGGCCGGTGGCCGGCCCGGTCAGTTCCAGCCAGCGGACGTCGGTCTTGTTGCCGGTTTCCTGCGGGCGCATGAAATCATGGTGCTGCGCGGCGATCGCCCCGCGCCACAGCGCGATCATCGCCCCGGTCTTGCGATCGGCATAGCTTTCGTGCGGACCACGGCCATACCATTCGATCGTCCGGTACGCGGTCGGCATCGTATAGGCGAAACCGATGCGCAGGGGATGGGGCAGGTCCTGCTTCAGCGGCGTGAAGTCGCCCGCGACCGCGACCGATCCGTCACCCGCCATCGTATAGGTGGTGACGAAGCGGGCGGCGCCGTCGCCCATGCCGTGACGGACGGTGATGGTGGCATCGGCGGCGGTGACGCCGTCGACCCGGCGCGTCGCCGACATGCCGGCCCAGGCGGCGTGGACCGCTTCCGGCCCGGTGCCGATATCGTTGTCGGTCAGCGCGCGAGTGAAGTTGGGGGCGCCGCCGTGCAGCAGCTCCGACCCGTGGACGCGGTAGCCGGCGATCAGGCCGGTCGTGCGGTCGATCGTCAGCGTCGCGTCGCCGGCCGCCAAGGTCACGGTGTTGTTTTCCGCGGTCAGCTTGACCTTTCCCGGGCGTGACGCGGTAGCGACGATGCGCGGGCCGAGCGCGAACTGCTCCCAGCCGATCACGGTGTTCGCCGGCACCAGCGGGATCGCCCCCGCCTTCGCCAGCGCACGGATCGTCACGAGATATTCGATGTCCGGGGGTGTCGTGTCGTTTTGTAGCTGCAAGGTGAAACCGTGCCCGAGCGCGACCGACGTCCCGTCGAAAGCGGGAAGTTTCGGCAAGGTCAGCACGAAGCCCTCGCTGGCCCGCGCCTTCGTCGCCAATGATGGCCCCGCGCCCTGTGCGACGATGACCCCGTTCGCGGTCACCTCCCATTCGATCGCGAAGCCGGACAGGTCGCGGAAATCATGGCGGTTGGTGACGGTGAAACGACCAGCCTTCGCATCCACGGCGGCGAAACGGATCGGGGAATGGACCTTGGCCAGTTCGTGATATTGCGGGTTGGGGGTGCGATCGGGCTGGATCAGGCCGTCGCCGAACTCGATCTCGCCACCCGGATTGGGGCCGTAGCTGCCGCCGTCGCCCCAATAGCGGCGGCCATCCTTCGTATACCGATACATCGACTGGTCGACCCAGTCCCACACGAAGCCGCCCTGCAACCGGTCCGGATGCGCCTCGATCGTGTTCCAGTAATCGATCAGATTGCCCCCCGAATTGCCCTGCATATGGGCATATTCGGACTGGATCATCGGCTGCGCGAAATCGGTGCGGCGGGCATAGTCGGCCATCCTGGCGGCGCTGTCGTACATCGGCGCGTAGATGTCGGCGAACGGGTTCGGCCGGAAATCGCTCAGCTGGCTCCAGCCGAGATACGAGATCAGCCGGGTGGGATCGATCGCGCGGGCGGCGGCGGCCGCCGCCTCGAAATTGGGGCCGTTGCCGGATTCGTTGCCCAGCGACCAGAAGATGATCGACGGGTGGTTCTTGTCCCGCTCCACCATGTTGACCACGCGGCTGACCTGCGCCGCGCGCCATGCGGGATCGTAGCCGATCTCGTATTTGGTCCGGTCCACATCGGTGCGGCGGCTGTTGATCATGTAGCCGTGGCTCTCGATGTTGGCCTCGTCCATCACGTAGAGGCCGTATTCGTCGGCGAGGTCGTAGAGCCGTTCGTCGTTGGGATAGTGCGAGGTGCGCAGCGCGTTGACGTTCGCGCGCTTCATCAGCGCCAGGTCGCGGCGCATCGACGCTTCCGAGATGACGTGGAAGGTTTCGGGATCGTGTTCGTGGCGGTTGACGCCGCGGATCGTGACCGGGCGGCCGTTGATCGTGACCAGCCCCTGCCGGATCGCGATCTCGCGAAAGCCGATGCGGCGCGCGGTCGATTGCACCACCCGCCCGCGACGATCGACCAGTTCGGTCAGCAGCGTGTAGAGCGCGGGCGTCTCTGCCGTCCATGGCCGCACCATGGGCAGCGTGGCGGTGAACACAGTCGCGGTGCCGCGGACGGGCGTGGTGCGGGTCAGCAATGCGCGGTCGCCGTCCAGCAGTGTCAGCCGCGCGACATGGCCGGCGGCGGCGGCAGTGGTCGTCAGGCGCACGTCGAGCGTGCCGTCGCGATACCCGTTGGCGAGGCCGGCCCTGACGATTGTGTCGGCGATCCGCGCCTTCGGTGCCGCCATCAGGTACACCGAGCGTTCGATGCCCGACACGCGCCAGAAATCCTGATCCTCCAGATAGGAGCCATCCGACCAGCGGTGGATCTGGATCGCCACGCTGTTGCGCCCCGGCGCCAGGAAACGGGTGATGTCGAATTCGGACGGCAGCTTGCTGTCCTCCGAATAGCCGACCTTCCGCCCGTTGACCCAGACATGATAGGCCGATCCCGCCGCGCCGATGTGCAGGATCACGTCGTCGCCGCGCCATCCCGCCGGCACGTCGACATCGCGGCGGTACAGGCCGACGGGATTGGTCGCGTGCGGGATCAGCGGCCGGTTGGCGGGAAACGGATAGGTGATGTTGTTGAAGCGGGGCTGGTCGTACCCCTCCGCCTGCCAGTCGGCCGGCACCTTGATGCTGCGCCAGCCGGATACGTCATAGCCGGGGGCGGCGAAATCCGTCGGGACGCCGTCGGACGAGGGGAAGAAGGCGAATTTCCACGCGCCGTCGAGCGTCAGGAACCGGGCGGAGCGGGCCATGTCGCCCGCCAGCGCGCGGTCGCGATCCTCGAACGGGAAGCCGGTGGCGCGGGCGGGTAGCTTGCCGATCGCGAAGACCGCCGGATTCTCCCATTCCGGCCGGGCGGGGTCGATCTGCGGCTGGATCGGCGGCGTCTGCGCATGGAGCGGAGCGACGCCCAGCAGCGACAGCCAGCGCAGGCGGCGCGATATCGTCATCGCATCGTCGCCGCATGGGCGATACCGCGTTCCAGCCCGCGCAGTTCGGCCAGCCCGCGCATCCGGCCGATCAGCGAATAGCCGGGATTGGTGGTGCGGGTGAGGTCGTCCATCATCTGGTGGCCGTGATCGGGGCGCATCGGAATGCTGCGGCCCGATGCGGCGGACAGCCGGTGGACCGCCGCCACAACCGCCGTCATGTCGGCATCGCCGTCCAGATGCGGCGCCTCGTGGAACGCCGTGTCGCCGCCTTCGCGATCGACCGAGCGGAGGTGGAGGAACCCGATCCGCTCGCCCAGCCGTGCGACCATGCCCGGCAGGTCGTTGTCGGCGCGCACGCCGAGCGAACCCGTGCAGAAGCACAGGCCGTTCGATGGATTGGGCACGCGCGCGAACAGGGCGGTCAGGTCCGCCTCGGTCGATACCACGCGCGGCAGGCCGAAGATGGGGAAGGGGGGGTCGTCGGGATGCACCACCAGCCGCAGCCCCAGTTCGTCGGCATGGGGGCACACCGCCGCGAGAAAGGCGGTGTGATGGGCGCGCAGCATCTCCGCATCGATCCCCGCATAGCCGGCGATGGCGTCGCGGAAACCGGCGGAGGTAAAACTCTCCTCCGCGCCCGGCAGGCCGGCGAGGATCGTCGCCTCCAGCCGGGTGCGCCCGTCATCGTCCATCGCGTGGAAACGGGCGGTGGCGGCATCGATCAGGTCGGGGGCGTAATCGTCCGCCGCGCCGGGCCGGCGGAGGATGTGCAGGTCGTAGGCGGCCACCGCCTCCCATTCGAACCGCAGCGCACGGGCGCCATCGGGCAGCGTCCAGCCGAGATCGGTGCGGGTCCAGTCCAGCAGCGGCATGAAGTTGTAGGTGACGGCCCGGATACCCTCGGCGGCGAGGTTGGTCAGGCTGATGCGATAGGCGTCGATCAGCGCGCCCCAGCGGGGGCCGCGCGTCTTGATGTCGTCATGGACCGGCAGGCTTTCGACGACGGTCCAGTCGAGGCCCGCCGCTTCGATGACGGCGCGGCGTTCGGCGATCGCGGCGCGGGGCCAGACCGCACCGTTGGGGATGTCGTGCAGCGCGGTGACCACGCCGGTCGCCCCGGCCTGACGGATGCCCGCCAGCGACACCGGATCGCGCGGCCCGAACCAGCGCATCATCTGCGTCATCAACACCGGTAGCATCCCCTGCCGTCTTTTCGTCCAACACCCCGATCCTACCAAAGCACGCCGTGGGCGACCAGTGGTAATCGATGTGGGTTGGCCAATTCGACCCGGAAGCGGGGCGGGTGGTCAGGCGGTGGCGAAGAACTTGGTACCCGCCACCCCGACGATGATGAGCGCGATGAAGGCCATCTGCGTCGGGTTCAGCTTTTCGCCGAACAGCACGACGCCGAACACCGTCACCCCCACTGCGCCCAGCCCGGTCCATACCGCATAGGCGGTGCCCGCCGGCAGCCCGCGCATCGCGAGCGCCAGCAGCCCCATATTCACGAAACTGAGGGTGACCGGCACGGCGGAGGCGAGCAGCGTGCCCTGCATCGCGGCCCATTTCAGGCTCAACGCCCAGACGATCTCGGTAATCACGGCAATGCCGAGGATGAGCCACGCCATGCGGGCACCTCCTGCTTGCGGGCTCGGTGGAAAACGTGGCGACCGGAAACCCGTAAGAGGCGCGCACGATGCGGCGCCCGATAGACGGTGATCGGGCGTCTGTCCATGTCGGTATCCTGGCCATGGCGGGTTCGGGCCGCCGACAGAATAGCCGTCGACAGCCGCCGCTCCGTCAGCCGCCACGTCGCCGGATCAGTCGCGCCCAGCCGATCCGTAGCCATGACAGCAGGCCACGGATGCCACGCCGGCCGGCATCGGACCGGCGCGGAGCCGTGGCATCGTCGAGCCCGCTGGCCCTGGCCAGCGCGGCCTGATGTTCGGCCGCCCGGATATGGATCGCCCTGACCGCCTCGATCGGGGAGGCGACGGCTTCGGCGACATGACGCCGCATCTTGTCGCGCGGATCGTCCAGAAACGGTGATGGGCGCATGATCTTCTCCCTGATCCGCTATAACGCCGGTCGACCGCTTTCGGCCCGCGCCACGACGAGGCGGTCGATGGGGCCTGAATATGCGCCACGTATCGCCCGATCCCCGGGAGCAGATTCCCCGGCAGCCGATCGTCGGGATCGTCCTGTTCCGGGATGGGCGACGGAGTCCCGCAACGATGACCCATAGCGGTCGCGCGTTATCCGTCGCCCGTCCCGGAACAGGACGATCCATCGATGGGAACGGCGCTGCGCTTCGTCGATGAGGCTGATAGGGCAGCGCACCGACAGGGGGTCTTTTACCGTGAAAAATATCGTGTTGCTTGCTGCCGCCGCCATGGCGGTCGTATCGCCGTCCACCGCCATCGCCAAAGGCAATGCCGCCGATGGCCTGCAGGCGATGCGCGAACTGAACCTGATCGTGCTGGGCGATCTGAACACGCAGCAGCATATCCAGGGCAAGGCGTTCGTCGGCGGCAACGTCAAGGGCCGGCCCGTGGTCGCGCAGGGCGGCAGCCAGGGCTATCGGGCGAGCGGTCGTCCGCAGCTGACGGTCGGCGGCAACAGCGAGGGCTTCACCATCGAGCGCAACCTCGGCGAGCCGTTGGTGGCGCTGGTCGGCGGGAACGCCGCCGGCATGGCGTTGAACGGCGTTGGCACCGTCCAGGTCGGCGGCACGGCCAATGTCGCCAATTTCAACCCCGGTGGCAGCAAGCTCGTCCAGTACGGCACGGGCGTGACCGGCGGTCAGGCGCAGGACGCCCCCTATCTGACGCTGACCCCCGGCCTGGCCGATCCCCGCAACGGGTTGGCCGCCACCATCGCGGCGCAGACCACGAAGCTGGCCGAAGACCTCGGCGTCCTGTCGATGCAGTTGTCGTCGCTCGCGTCGATCTCGACCATCACCTCGACGACGACGGCGCTCGATTATGCGCGCGCGGCGGACGGCTATGCGGTCTTCACCATGACCGCCGCGGCGTTTCAGGACCAGAATGCCAATTTCGATGTGCTGTTCGGCCGTCTTCCGGCGGGCATGACGACGATCGTGAACGTGCTGGGCGAGACACTGGTCCAGGGCGGCAACATCAATTCGACCGCGCTCAACCAGACGGTGATCTGGAACTTCGCGCAGGCGACGTCGATCACGACGAAGGGATGGCACGGTTCGATCCTGGCGCCGCTCGCCACGTTGACGAACACCAGCGCGATCGAGGGGAGCGTCGCCGTGAAGGCGTTCACCATGAACGGCGAGGTCCATCTGGGTACGTTCGCAGGCACCGATGCGATCGTCGCGACGGCCGTGCCGGAACCTGCGACCTGGGCGATGATGCTGACCGGCTTCGCGATGATCGGTGCCGCCGTTCGCCGCCGCCGTCGCGCCGCCATCGCGTTCGTCTGAACGCTGCGGGGTAACGGCGGTACTCCCGTATCGCGCATCGCGATCGCCCGGCCATACCGGGTCTGCCGCGATGCTGCGCCGGTATCGGGTTCGCCGCCTGTCCCGCCAACGACACGTCCGTGGTCGACGCCATGCCGCCGGGCAACCGGGATGGGAGTGCGTCGACCCGGTCGTCATCACGACCATCCGCCCCTCATTCCCGGCGCCCGGCGCCAGCGTCGCCTATGCCGCCTCGCTCAGTCCTTCGTCCGCCTTGTTGGCCAGTTCGAGGTACAGGTTCGCCAGGGCGTAATGGCTGGCACATACCGCCGGATTGGCGGTCGCCGCCGCCAGCCGTAGCTGCAATTCGGCCCGCGCCTCGTAATAGGTTCGCTCGTCGTCGGCCTGCATCACTCTTTCCTAATGTTGGCGATTTGCTCGCCTTATGGGCGCTTCGCTACGCCCGCGAGACAGCCATCGCAAGGCTTATGTTCGCCTTTCGTTCCAAGCAAAATCAATCGTCTGTCCCAAAAAAGGGCAGTGCCGCATCCACATCAACGACCTATGTTTATCCGGCGATGGCAGGCTGCCGTGTCGGCATCGCGCCCACCGGGTCATCCGGCCTTTGCCGACTCTCCCTTGCCGGGTAACCTGACACCGCGAAGCTGACGAACCATGTCCTTCGCGTCGGGGCCGGCGGCCTGCATGAACAGGGCGAACAGGTCGTGATCGCCCAGATCGTTGCCGATGTGGAGGGGTAGCGCGACCGGCTGGCGCAAGCGCACCCCCGGCTGCGCTTCCAGCACGATGGCCCGCCACGACATGCCCACCGGCGCGGGCCCGAAATCCTCGCTGAATTCCCGTGCAACGGCATTGCGGATGCGGATCCGGTTGTCGGGATGCGTGTCGAACCAGGCCGCGTCGCCCTGCGTCGCGATCTCGATCATCCGTTGCTGCAGTGCCGTGATTCCAGCCATCGTTCGCCTCCGGCCGCCCCCTACCGACAAAAGTCGCATTCGTCACGACGGCCAGTCCTGCGTGGTTCGCGCGGGGTGCGATGGGCTGGGCAAATGTTCCCCCGGTCAGGCGCGGCAAGCCCGATCCGATCCGCTGCCGCGTCGCCGCTCCGGTTTCCGCGCGGCATCGGCCGGTTCCCGGCGGGCAGGGTGGATCGCCGCCTGACCATGCCCGACATTTATGCCAAGATATACAACCACTTCGCTCTTAATCGGCAAAGGATCACCAACCGGTGCTTCCGGTGAATGTCATGCGTCCTGCTCGGAGCATTCATCAGGTAATTTCAGGTCGACTACAGAGGAAAGGCAACAGATTTTTGCATTCGGGAATATATATACGTCGCATCCGTCATATAAATATTTGGAATGATGGCGAATGCATTCCGTTTGACGATTGCCTGACGCCAAAAACCGGCGTGTGACGCCCGGCTGTTCCTGCGTGGTTACCACTTTTTTAGGATGTTCCGTTTACGAAACGAAACACCAAGAACAAAGGTGTGCAACCCTATCATGCCGGACCTCCCAGTAAGCATCGGCAACCATGCCGATGACGGGCTGCTCAAGCGGGTGGCCCAATTCAGTGATGATCTGAAATCGTCTCTGTCGAGACACGGCTCCGTGTCGCTCGACCTGTCGGAGGTCCGGAATCCGGACATCCGTGTCGTGCAGGTCGTCGAGGCGGCGCGCAAACAGGCGGCAGGCACCGGCGCGACCATCTCGCTGGTCGGCACGGTCGATGCCGCTCTCCTCTCCCTTCTCGAGCGCGCCGGCTTCCTGACCGGCGAGCATCCATTCTGGTCGCAAGGAACCATCGCGCGATGACCGCCTCCATTCTCACCGTCGACGACAGCGCCAGCCTGCGCATGGCGATCCGTATCGCGCTGACCGGCGCGGGCTATGCCGTGACCGAGGCCGGCGACGGCGTCGAAGGGCTGGCCAGGGCTGCGGAGACGCGGTTCGACCTGATCGTCACCGATCTCAACATGCCGAACATGGACGGGCTGGCGATGATCCGTGCGCTGCGCAGCCAGCCTGCGCAGGACGGCATCCCGATCATCTTCCTGACCACCGAATCCGACGCCGACATGAAGGCGCAGGCCAAGGCGGCGGGGGCGACCGGATGGCTGGTCAAGCCGTTCGTGCCGGATCAGCTGGTCAAGGTCGCACGCAAGGTGCTGGGCCGGTGAGCGCCAACGATCCGGTCGCCGCCTTCCGGGTCGAGGCGGGCGAACTGCTCGATCAGGTCGAGCAGGGCTTGCTCGATCTGGGCCACCGGCTCGACGACATGAACGTCGTCAACGCGGTCTTTCGCGGGCTGCACACGCTGAAGGGCTCGGGCGCGATGTTCGGCTTCGATGCGCTGGCGGGCTTTACCCACCACTGCGAAAGCGCGTTCGATCAGGTCCGCAAGGGCACCGTCCCCGCGACCGGGGAGATGGTGGCCGTCATCCTGTCGGCGGGCGACCATATGCGCGCGCTGGTCGAAGGCGACGCGCCCAAAGCGGTCGGCGACGAGATTCTGGTGCGGCTGGCTGCGGCGGTCGAGGCCGCGCGTGGCGGGCCGGTCGCGGCGGCGACCGTCACCGGCGGCACGCAGGGCTGGCGGCTGTCGTTCCGCCTGCCGGTCGATGCGGTGGTCAACGGCACCAACCCGTTGATGCTGCTCGACGAGCTGCGGGCGCTGGGCGAATGCACGGTGGTCGCGCGGACCGACACGGTGCCGATGCTCGACGACCTCGCCGTCGCGGAAATCCATATCGGCTGGGACGTGACGCTGATCGGCGACATGTCGCGTGAGGATATCGAGGACGTCTTCATCTTCGTCATGGACGACATGACGCTGTCGATCGAGCCGATCGAGCCGGCCGGCGCCGACGTCGCCGGGCCGGCGCCCGCGGACGAAGTCGACACGCCGGCGGTGGAGAGCGACGATCCCGTCGCCGCCCGGATCGCGGCGAAGCCCGCGGGCGAAAGCGTCCGCGTTCCGGCCGAGCGGCTGGACGCGCTGATGGACCGGGTGGGCGAACTCGTCATCGCGCAGAGCCGCCTGTCGCAGCTCGCGCAGCAGGACGGCGGCGTCGCGATGCGCTCCATCTCGGAAGAGATCGAGCGGCTGGCCGGCGAATTGCGCGACACGATGATGGTGTTGCGCATGGTGCCGGTGGCGACGCTGTTCGGCCGGTTCCGCCGCCTGATCCACGATCTGTCGCGCGACACCGGCAAGACGATCGAACTGGTCACCGAGGGCGAGCATACCGAGGTCGACAAGACCGTGATCGAGCGGCTGTTCGATCCGCTGGTCCACCTGATCCGCAACAGTTGCGACCATGGCCTGGAGCCGGGCGAGCAACGGCTGGCCGCGGGCAAGCCCGAGGCGGGCACGGTGCGCCTGTCCGCGCATCAGGCGGGGGGCGAGGTGGTCATCACCATCCGCGACGACGGCCGCGGCATCGACCGGGTGCGCGTGCGGGCCAAGGCGGAGGCCAACGGGCTGATCGAGCCGGGCCAGCCGCTGGCCGACCAGGAACTGCTGCAACTGATCTTCGCGCCCGGTTTCTCCACTGCGGCGCAGGTGACGAACCTGTCGGGGCGCGGCGTCGGCATGGATGTGGTCAAGCGCACCATCGAATCCTTGCGCGGCACCATCGACGTCGCCTCGGTCGACGGCGAGGGATCGACGATCACGCTGCGCATCCCGCTGACGCTGGCGATCATTGAGGGGCTGCTGATCCGGGTCGGCGAGGCGCGATACGTGCTGCCGCTGGCGGCGGTCGAGGAATGCCTCGAACTGACGCTGGAGGAGGATGGCCGGTCGCGGGGCCAGAACCTGATCACGCTGCGCGACCGGCTGATCCCGTTCGTGCGGCTGCGGGAGGTGTTCGCGACCGGCACGCCGCCCGATCCGTACCAGAAGATCGTCGTCGTCTCGGTCGGGCAGGAGCGTGTCGGCCTCGTCGTCGACCAGATCATCGGCAACCACCAGACGGTCATCAAGTCGCTGACCGCGCTGCATCGTGGCGTGGCGTCCTTCGCGGGTGCGACCATCCTGGGCGACGGCAGCGTCGCCCTGATCCTCGACATCGGCCAGCTCGTCGCGGCGGCCCAACCACGGGAGGAGCGGCTGCGCGCCGCTGCATGACATGAGCGATCCAACCCCGACCCTTCCCGCTGCCGGCACCACGCTGGAGGTCCTGACCTTCGGCATGGGCGGTGAGACGTTCGCGCTCGACGCGGTGCTGGTGCGCGAAATCCTCGACATCGTGCCGTGCACCCCGGTGCCCGGCGCCGATGCGCTGGTCGGCCACGTCATCAACTTCCGTGGCCGGGTCATCCCGCTCGCCGATCTGCGTCCCGCCTTCGGGATGGAGAAGGCGCAGGTGACCGCCGACAGCCGCATCATCGTGATCGAACTGACGATCGACGACGAGCCGCTGCTGATCGGCCTGACCACCGACAGCGTCGACGAGGTCGCGACCTTGCCGGCCGACGATTGCGAGCAGCCGCCGGCCATCGGCATGCGGTGGCCGCGCGATCATGTCCGCTGCCTGGTCCGGCGCGCGCACGACATCGTCGTGCTGCCCGACCTGCAATCCCTGTTCCACGCGCTGGCCACACGGGCCGGCGTCTCCACCATTCACTGATCCTCGAAGCCAAGGGGGCTTTTTCCAATGCGTGCAACGATCAAGATGAAACTGGGGGTCACGTTCGCGATCCTCGTGGTGATGATGCTGGCCATTGTCGGCATCGGTATCAGCAGGATGAACCAGCTGAACAACGCCATCGCCGATATTATTTCCGGCCCGGCGGCGCAGCTGGACGCAGTGCTGTCGATCGATGCGGAGGCGGGCCGCGTCGTGCGAAACGAGAAAAATCTCGTGATGACGAGCGATCCCGCGCTCATGAGCGAATTCAACAAACGTATGCAGATGCAGCGTGCCAACGTCGATCGGCTCATCGCGACGGGTTCGGCGGCAGCGAGCGATCGGGGCAAGCCTTTGTGGGCAGAGCTGGGTCCGCAATGGAACGCCTACAAGGCGCTGAACGAGCGCGTGGGCGTACTCGGCATGGAAAACAAGAACGAAGCCGGAGCCCGCATCTCGATGGCAGAGGCGCGCGATGCGGTGATGCAAATGTCGGCGACCATCACCAAGCTGGTCGACCTGCAGCGCGTTCGCATGAAGGAAGCCGATGCCAGCACCACGACGCTGTACAACGATGCTTGGATGGTGCTGGTAACCACTGCGGTGCTGGCGCTGATAATCGCCACAGGTGGTGCGATCTGGATTTCACGGGTCGTTTCGGTCGGTCTTCGCCGGGTAAGCGCTGCGGTCGATGCGCTCGCGGTTGGCGATCTCGACAACCAGATCACGGTTACCAGCAACGACGAGATCAAGGATTTGGTCGACACGGTGAACCGGATGACCGTCAACCTGCGCAAGTCGGCTGCCTTGGCCGAGACGATCGCCCAGGGCGACCTGACCGTCGATTACCAGCCGCTGTCGGACAAGGACACGCTGGGCCACGCGCTGGTCAGCATGACCAATCGCCTGCGCGGCGTCATCGGCGATGCCACGGTCGCGGCACAGAATGTCGCGGCCGGTACGCAGCAGCTGTCGTCCACCGCGGACCAGGTGTCGCAGGGTGCGACCGAACAGGCCGCCGCCGCCGAGGAAGCATCGGCGTCGATGGAGCAGATGAGCGCCAACATCAAACAGAATGCCGACAATGCGGCGCAGACCGAAAAGATCGCGCGCCAGTCGTCGAAGGACGCCGAAGCGAGCGGCATCGCGGTCGACCGCGCGGTAGGCGCGATGCGCACCATCGCCCAGAAGATCGGCATCGTGCAGGAAATCGCCCGCCAGACCGATCTGCTCGCGCTGAACGCGGCGGTAGAGGCGGCGCGCGCCGGCGAACACGGCAAGGGTTTCGCCGTCGTCGCCTCCGAAGTGCGTAAGCTGGCCGAGCGCAGTCAGACCGCGGCGGCCGAGATCAGCGCGGTGTCGTCCGACACCGTCACGGCGGCGGCCGAGGCTGGCGACATGCTGTCGAAGCTGGTGCCCGACATCCGCCGCACGGCGGAACTGGTGTCGGAGATCAGCGCCGCCTGCCGCGAGCAGGATATCGGGTCGAGCCAGATCAATCAGGCGATCCAGCAGCTCGACACCGTGACGCAGCAGAACGCATCGGCCTCCGAGCAAATCTCCTCGACCTCCGAGGAACTGGCCGGGCAGGCGGAAGAACTGCAGGAGGGCATCGCCTTCTTCCGGATCGATGCGACCGAAGCGCGGGCAAAGCCGGCCGCTCGCCCGGCCGCACCCGTCGCCCGCAAGGCGATGCCCATCAAGAAGCCGGTGTCTGCCAAGGCCGTCAAGTCGAAGGGGAAGGCCGGGTCGGTCGCCGACCAGCAGTCGCGGGCGCGTGGCTTCGCCATGGATATGATGACGGGCGGCGCCGATAGCGAAGACGCCGAATTCGGTCGCGCCGCGTGATCCCGGCCGCCGATATAGAGGCGGTCGTGTTCAACCTGGGGGGCGAGACATTCGCCCTCCCGGTCGGCACGGTCCAGGAAATCCTGGATTATCGCGAGGCTTTCCAGATGCCGCAGGGTCCGGCGTGGCTCGCCGGCCTGATCGATGTGCGTGGCGAGGCCATTCCGATGATCGACCTGCGCATCCGCCTTGGTTTGCCGGCGGCGACGGTCGGCCCGACGACGCGCATCCTGGTGGTGGGGGTCGCCTGCGGCGAACGCCTGCTGACGCTGGGGGTGATCGTCGACCGCGTGCTGGACGTCGCCACCTTCGCGGCCGGATCGGTCGAGACGACGCCCGACATCGGCGTGCGCTGGCGCTCCGACTATATCGACGGGATCGTCCGCAAGGCGGGCGGCTTTATCGTCCTGCTCGCGGCCGCGCGCATCTTCCAGGCTGAAGACGGCGCCATCGATTTTTCCGACATGGCCACCGCCGCCTGACACCGGCGGCCAAAAGGGGGGGCGTTCGATGACTTTACAAACGGTAGCGGCGCTGGCCGCCTGCGGTGCGGCGGTGGGCCTTGCCAACGACGCGTGCGCGCAGGCGGACACGCCCCCCACGCCCGCCCTCGTGGCTGGTTTCACCTACAAGGCCGATGTCATGGGTATCGACGCGGGGCAGGGCAGGCACGACGTCGTCTATCTCGACAATGCCGAGCTGACCCTGTCCGCCGATTTCGACAGCGCGATCGGATGGCGTGGCGGCACGGCGTTCGTCGACGTGCTGAACAACTTCGGCGGGGCGCCGAACCGGACCGCCAACACGTTGCAGGGCGTCGACAATATCGAGGTCGGCGCACCCGCCCTCCTCCTCTACCAGGCATGGGTGCAACAGACCTTCGCCGGCGGCCGCCTGTCGGTGCTGGCGGGTCGTTACGACATCAACAGCGAATTCTATTACAACGACGCCGCCGGGCAGTTGATCAATCCCGTCTTCGGGATCGGGTCGGAACTGTCGTCGACCGGCCCGAACGGACCATCGACCTTTCCCCGCACCGAAATGGCGGTACGCGTCCGGTACGCCGGGAAACGCGATTACGTGCAGGCCGCCATGGTTCGCGCGCCGCGCGGAACGGTCGATCCGGTCGGCAAGCGGACGCTGCTGTTCATCGCCGAGGCCGGCCGTCGGGGATCGACCGCACTGTCGATCGGCGCGTGGACCTATTCGCGCCGGCAGCCCGAAATCGTGCCGCCCGGCGTGTCGGTCGACGAGCGACGGGCCGCCTCGCACGGGGCCTATGTGCTGGCCGAACAGGATGTGGCCGGCAATCCGGACGGCGCGGGTTACTGGCGCGCGTTCCTGCGGGCCGGGGTGGCCGATGGCGACACCACGCCGTTCGGCGGCGGTATGCAGATCGGGCTGTCGGGGCGGCGCATCCTGCCGTCGCGGCCCGACAGCATGGTGTCGATCGGATACGGCAGGGCCAGCCTCAGCGACCGGTATCGCCGCGCCAATCCGGCGGGCGCACCGCCGCTGACCGCGTCGGAAAACGCGCTGGAACTGACGTACAGCGACCGGCTGTCGCCGTTCCTGACGCTGCAGCCCGACGTGCAATACGTCTTTCGACCTTCGGGCCGGCGCGATGCCGACGATGTTCTCGTCCTGGGCCTGCGCGCCATCATCAGTTGGGATATGCCATGAGCGCCGTTGCAGTACGTCACCCCGACGACGTGGATCACCTGGGGCCCCGCGATTTCGCGCGCCTGGCGGCGTTCATCCACGACGTGGCGGGCATCAAGATGTCCGCCGGCAAGACGACGATGCTGGAGGGCCGCCTGCGCCGCCGCGTCCGCGCGACCGGCACGGAGACGATCTCGAACTATTGCGACTGGTTTTTCAGGGACGGGCATCACGACGGCGAGACCGTTCACCTCATCAACGCGGTGACCACCAACAAGACCGACTTCTTCCGCGAACCGCGCCATTTCGATCATCTGCGCGACGTCGTTCTGCCAGCCCTGCACGCCACCGGGCGGCGCAGGATACGGGGGTGGAGCGCGGCCTGCTCGACCGGGGCGGAACCCTATACGATGGCGATGGTGATCGACGCCTTCGCCGCGCAGCATGGCGGACCGGAATATTCGATCCTCGCCACCGATCTGGATACCGAGGTGCTGGAGGTGGCGCAGCGCGGCATCTACCCCGCCGAACAGGTCGTGCCGGTGCCGCCGCTGTTGCGCCAGCGTTACGTGCTGGCCGCGAAGGCGGCGAAGCGTAACGACGTTCGCATCGTGCCGGCACTGCGGGCGGCGATCAGCTTCGCACGGCACAATCTGATGGCCGACCAGTACGAGGTGGGTGAGCCACTGGATCTGATCTTCTGCCGCAACGTGCTGATCTATTTCGACAAGCCGACGCAGGAGCAGGTCGTGCGCCGGCTGGTCGATCGCCTGCACCCCGGTGGATACCTGTTTCTCGGCCATTCGGAATCGATCGCCGGTATCGACCTTCCCCTCATACCGGTGGCCAACACCGTGTTCCAGCGGACGTAAAGCCTATGAAGAAAGTACGCGTCCTCATCATCGACGACAGCGCCAGCGTGCGCCAGGCGATGACGTCCATCCTGTCTGCCGATCCGGGGATCGAGGTGATCGCCGCTGCGGCGGACCCGTTCGCCGCCGCCCGCTATATCCAGAACGAATTGCCCGACGTCATCACGCTGGACGTCGAGATGCCGCGGATGGACGGCATCACCTTCCTGCGCCGGCTGATGACGCAATGCCCGGTACCGGTGGTGATGTGTTCGTCGCTGGTCGAGGACGGGTCCGAAACCCTGCTCCAGGCGCTGGAGGCGGGGGCGGTCGACATCATCCTGAAGCCCAGGATGGGTGTCGCCGATCACCTGGCAGAGGCGCATCTGCACATCTGCGACACCGTCAGGGGTGCGGCGCAGGCGCGGCTGGGCAAGCACCGGTCGGTCACCACCGCCCAGCCGGCGAAGAAGCTGACCGCCGATGCCGTGCTGCCGCCGCCGACGGGGAGGGCGATGAGCCGCACCACCGAGATGGTGGTGTGCATCGGTGCCTCCACCGGGGGGACCGAGGCGCTGCGCGAGGTGCTGGAGGCGCTGCCGGCCAATGCGCCGGGCATCGTCGTCGTCCAGCATATGCCCGAAAGCTTCACCAAGGCGTTCGCCAAGCGGCTCAACACGTTGTGCGATGTCGACGTGAAGGAGGCGGAGGACGGCGACACCGTGATGCGCGGCCACGTCCTGATCGCACCGGGCGGGCTGCGTCACACGATGGTGGAGCGGCAGGGCGCACGTTATGTCGTCGCGGTGAAGGAGGGGCCGCTGGTGTCCCGTCACCGGCCATCGGTCGACGTGCTGTTCCGTTCCGCCGCGCGCAACGCCGGCGCCAACGCGGTCGGCATCATCATGACCGGGATGGGCGACGACGGCGCGCGCGGCCTGCTGGAAATGAAGCAGGCCGGCGCCCGCACCATCGCACAGGACGAAGCCACCTCGGTGGTGTTCGGAATGCCCAAGGAAGCCATTGCCCGTGGTGCCGCCGATCGCGTGGCGCCGCTTGGGGCCATCGCCCGCGAACTGCTGAACGCGACAGTCCGCTAGGGCCCATCGACAGGAAGAAACCATGTTCCATTCCCCCTTCGACATTCCCGCCTCCACCGATCTCGACCTGTTGGCCGGCGACGGGGCCGATTGCCCGATCCGCCGGAGTCTGGCGCTGCTGGCCGCCGGTCTCGATACGCGCTTCCTGCGGGTGGGCACGGCACTGGCGGGCGCGATCGAAACGATCGACCGGATGATCGGCGGTCTCGACGGCATCGTCGGCGCGCTCGATGCGAATGTCGCAGGCGCGGCGGTCGCCGATCTGCGCACCGTGGCCGACCAGCTGATCGCGCTGCCGGCGACCCAGGCGGCGCGCGCCGCGCGGATGGCGACGGTAGCGGACGTCATCACGGCATTGTGCGGCGACGTGATGCGGATGCACCAGACGCTGCGGGTGCTCAGCATCTACGGCATGAACGCCGGGATCGCCGCATCCGGAGAACCGCGCTTGGGTGGTATCGCCGACGGCATGATCGCCCGGCTGGGCGCGGGCGAGGATCTGGTGTTCGGTTTCATGGCCCGGATCAGGGATATGACGGCGGAAGTCGACGGCGTGCAACAGGCCGGGCGGTTGCTCGCGGTGGAATGCGACCGCGTGATCCCCGCCGCGCCGCGCAAGCTGATCGACGATGCGATCGCTTTGGACGCGCATCTGGTCGCGACGGCGGACCTCGCGCGGCGCGTCGCAACCGTCGCCCGCAGCATCCACGGCAGGATCGCCGCCGCGCTGGGTGCGCTGCAGGTCGGCGACAGCACGCGCCAGCGGCTCGAACACGTCGTCTCCGCGCTGCAACTGCTCGAGGGAAGCGTGGTCGATGGTGTCGTCGATCCGGCGGTGGCCGCCCATGTCGACCGGCTGCTCGCGGCCCAGCTGGACGCGACGCTGCGGGATTTCGCCCGGGAGACCACGGCGCTCGTGTCCTCGCTCGCCGAACTCGACGGCGATACCGCGACGCTGGCCGGACTGATCGCCGAACAGTTCGACGGCGAGAACCGGGCATTCCTGTCCGGGCTGGAACATGGCATCCGCGACGTGGAACGTGTTACCATCGGATTGCGCCGGGCGGAGGTCCGCTCCCGCGAGATGGCGGCGGTGATCGCCGCGACGGCCGCGGATCTCGCCGGATGGCTCGACGGCGTCAGGTCGATCGCGCTCGACGTGCAGGCCATCGCTGCCGACATCCGCGTGCTGTGTCGTGGAGAGGGGGTGGTCGGACGAGCCGTGACCGTTATCGTGACCGAGGTGGACGCCCATGTGCTCGCGCTCGACGCCTCCACGGTCGGTGTCGCGCGCGCCACGGCGTTGCTGGGCGGCGTCGATGCCACGCTGCGGCGGGAGGCCGGTGGCGATGGCATGGACCGCGACATGGGCGATGCGCTGGCGCGCGCACTGGGCGTGATCCATCGGGCCTGTGACAGGACCGGGCAAGTCGCCGTGCAGGGAGCGGACGATTCCCGTCAGTTCGTCAGGCTGGTCGCCGGCGCGATCGAGGACCTGCGGCGGGAACTGGCGGTGACCGATATCATGACGGCGGCGATCGATGCGCTGTCGAATCGCCGGCCCCCCGCGCCCCTGACCGATACGGCGGAGGCCACATTGCGGCTGCTGCTGCCGGCGATCGGGCGGTTCTACACGATGGCGCGGGAGCGGGAGGTTCACGCCGGCTTCCTGTTGCCCGGTATGGATATCGCCATGCCGGTCGTGACGGTCACGGAGGAGGACGATGACGATGGCCTGTTCTGATCCGGCGGTCTCCCGTGACCGTGACGTTCCGGACGGCATCCACGATGATCGGAAGGGTGACATGCATCTTTTTCAGGCCGTGATGGACTGTCATCGTCGCCTTATCGCCGCTGCCGAGGCGCTGCGCGACCAGCTTGGCGGCACGGAGCCGACGCCGGCACTGGTCCGGCTCCGGTTCGAGATGGCGATCGCCGTCCGGGAGAACCTGATCGCGACCCAGCAGCTATGGTCCCGCATCGAACAGGGGATATCCGATATCGGGACGCTGGTGCCGGGTTATGATCGCCTGAAAGCGGCCGAGAGCGAGCTGCATGTCCGCTATGCCCATCACATCGCGACATGGCCGGTCGCTGCCATTCACGCCGATTTCCGTAGATTTGCCGTTACCAAGCGACGGTTCCTCGACGACTTGTGCCGGCACGCCCGATTGCTGGAGGCCGACTTCCTGCGCCCCGCCTGCCGGCTGGTGGAAGCCAATGCGCGCAGGGGCGCGGGGCAGGCATGACGACGGTCACGTTGGAAGCCTGCACGACGGCGGATCACGCGCGGACGCTGGCCGGGCTGGCCGCAGGGCTCGATCACAGCTTCGTGCAGGCCGGCATCGCCCTGGGTGATGGCATCGCGGTCACCGATCGTATCGTCACCGCACTCGCCGGGGTGGAAGCGGCGCTGGACGATGGCGTCGCCGGTAACCCGGGCGACGGGCTGGTCACGGTGGCTGCGCGCCTTGCCGGGTTGCCGGATGAACAGGCGATCCGGCGCGCGACCTTCGGTGGCGCGGCCCCGGCGGCGAAACTGCTGGTCGATCACGTCGCCGAAATCCACCAGACGCTGCGCTTGCTGGGTATCTACGCAATGAACGTGAAGGTCATCGCGATGGGCGCGCCCGATCTGGTCGGGATCATGGACGAGATGACCGCCCGGATGGAGGTCGGCGAAACCGATATCGGCCTGTTCCGCGCCGAGATCGAACTGCTCGTCACCAGCCTGGGCCGGATCAACGCGGCCGAACAGGCGCTGACGGCGGAATGCGCGCGCATCCTGCCGGCCGCGCCGATCCGTCTCGGCGATCAGGCCACCGCCTTGCGCGGCTATCGTCAGGGCGCGGTGGACATGGCACGGCGCAGCGGTGAACTGGCCGGCACGATCCGCACGCAGGTCGGTGCGGCGCTGGGCGCGCTGCAGATCGGCGACAGCACGCGGCAACGACTGGAACACGTCGTCACCGCGCTGGCCATGCTGGATCAGGTGACGGCCGATACCACCATCGATCCCGACACCATCCGTTCGACCGAATGTCATGTCCTGCCGCTGCTCACCGGACAACTGCACGCCGCCGCCGACGATTTCGACCGCGAGGCGACGTCGGTGGTCGCCGCGCTGGTGGCGATCGTGCCGCAGGCGGATGCGCTGCGCGACATACGTGGCGATGGCGGATCGCCGGACGGCGGCGACGGCTTTCTCCACGACCTGGAGGCATCGGTGGCGGAGATCGAGGCGCTCACCCGGCGATTGCGCAGCGCCGATGCCGAGACGGAGGCGGCCGTGACCACGATCGTCCGGCTCGTCGATGCGATGGTGTCACGCACCGCGATGGTCCGCAGGCTCCAGCGCCATGTCCAGCAGCTCGCCTTCAACATCGATCTCAAATCGCGTCGTCTGGCATCGAACGGCGGGATCATCGTCGCCGCCGATCATATCCGGCGGGTCGCCAACCAGCTCGACAATGCCGCGATCGGCATCACCGCTGCGATCGACACGCTGGAGACGATCGCACGAACCGTTCGCGCGGCGAACACCGCCACGGTCGACCCCGGCACCATGCTGACGTCGTTGATGAACGCGATCCGCGAGGGCGCGGTGCAGAGCGATCGTGCCGCGGAGGCGGCGGGCGACGCCGCGGGCCGCATGCTCCGGATGCTCGCCACCACCTCCGCCGGCCTGCGGGACAAGATCCGGGTCGGCGCCACGATCAGGGCGATCGGCGATCGTCTCGCCGCGTCCGCGGCCGACGGGCCGTCATTGCCGCCTGGCGATCACAGCCCGATCCACACCCTGATGCCGGCGATTGCCCGGCTGTACACGATGGCCGCCGAACGGGAAGTGCATCAACGCTATCTGTTGCCCGGCATGGCCCCGGTCCATGTCGAACCGGCCGGTATGGACGATGACGACCTGCTCGACGACGGATTGTTCTGAGCAGGACACGGGGGCATCCAGCCAAGGCGTATCGGTGCGCAGTCCGGGGGGGCGCGTCGGCCTTCCCCGGATGGACTTACCGCCACGCCAGATTGCGCTTTGGGATCATCGCCGGGTATCGCCGGGTATCGCCGAACCGGCGACGCGGTTCGCATTGTTGGGGATTGGCGCGCCCGGCTGGATTCGAACCAGCGACCACAAGCTTAGAAGGCTCGTGCTCTATCCGACTGAGCTACGGGCGCGCGATGGATGGCTTTGATTAGCGCGGATTGCACCGGGAAGGAACCGCGATCATAACCGCCGCCATGGTGCAGGGGGACAATGGGGCGGGCGGCAGCGCCCATGACGGCGCAGGCGACCGGGCGATCGTCGCGACCACCACCGGCGATGCCGGGGTGACGGGCGGCGGAGGCTTCCGCCATTTCGACCTGGTCATGGCGGCGTTCGTCACCATCCTGCTGCTGTCGAACGTCATCGGCGCGGGCAAGGTGGCGACGATCCGGCTGCCGCTGCTGGGCGACTGGCCGTTCGGGGCGGGCATCCTGTTCTTTCCAATCAGCTATGTGCTGGGCGACGTGCTGACCGAGGTCTACGGCTATGCCCGCGCGCGCCGGGTGATCTGGGCGGGGACGGCGGCGGTGCTGTTCATGGCGGCGATGAGTGCGATCGTCGTGGCGCTGCCGCCCGCCCCCGGCTGGACCAACCAGCCCGCCTACGAAGCGGTGTTCGGGCAGGTGCCGCGCATCGTGCTGGCCAGCGTCTGCGCGTTCTGGGCGGGGGAGTTCGTCAACGCCTATGTCATGGCGCGGATGAAGGTGATGACCGGGGGGCGCCACCTGTGGTCGCGCACGATCGGGTCGACGCTGGTGGGGCAGGGGGTCGACAGCCTGATCTTCTATCCGCTCGCGTTCTGGGGGGCGGCGGGCTGGACCAACGATCTGGTCGTCACCGTGCTGTTCACGCAATGGGCGCTGAAGACGGGATGGGAGATCCTGCTGACCCCGCTGACCTATCTGGTGGTCGGCTCATTGAAACGCGCCGAGCGGGTCGACGTGTTCGACACCGACACCGATTTCACGCCGTTCCGGGCGCGGGTGTAAAGGGAGGCGCGGGCTGGCCGGCGATCGCGGCAAGCCGGTGGTCGATCAGGGCCCATGCCGGCGCCATCGCGGTCCAGATCGTCATCTGCGGCGGATAGAGACCGGGATCGTCCAGCGTGCCGATGCGCAGCACATAGAGGTGCGGACGCGGTTCGGCATAGCCACCGATCGGGGTGCCGCAGGTGCCGCAGAACTCACGGTGCATCACGCTGCCCGAATCGGCGACGGAGGAATAGCCGGATAGCGCACCCTCGATCGTCAGCGCGTTGCGCGCAACGATCAGATTCGCGGTCGCGCTGCCCGCCGCCAGATACTGGCACAGCCGGCACCAGCATTGCCGCGATGCGATCGGCGGCGCGGCAAGCGTGTAACGAACCGCACCGCACAGACATCCACCGCGAACCGGCATCGTCGGTGCGGGATCGGTCACGCCCCCACCGTCTCCAGCAGCCCTTCGAACAACCGGCGCCCGTCGGTGCCGCCATGCGCGGCCTCGATGCGGCGTTCGGGATGGGGCATCATGCCCAGCACGTTGCCGGCGGCGTTGACGATGCCGGCGATATCGCGGGCCGAACCGTTGACCGGCTCGCCGTAGCGGAACGCGATCCGGCCTTCGCCCTCCAGCCGGTCGAGCGTATCGGCATCGGCGAAGTAGTTGCCGTCGTGATGCGCCACGGGAAAGCTGACGCGCTCGCCATCGGCATAGCCGCGGGTGAAGGCGGTGTCGCCGTTCGCCACCGTCAGCGCCACGTCGCGGCATACGAAGCTCAGCCCGGCATTGCGCATCAGCGCGCCGGGCAGCAGCCCCGCCTCGGTCAGCACCTGGAAACCGTTGCACACGCCCAGCACCGGGGTGCCGCGGCCCGCCGCCTCGGCCACCGCGCGCATGATCGGCGAGCGGGCGGCGATCGCGCCGCAGCGCAGGTAATCGCCGTAGGAGAAACCGCCCGGCACCGCGATCACGCCCAGCCCGTCGGGCAGGTCGGTATCGCCGTGCCATACCATCGCCGGCTTCACCCCCGTCACCGTCTCCAGCGCGACCGCCAGGTCACGGTCGCAGTTCGATCCGGGAAACACGACGACCGCGGTCTTCATCAGGCGCGCTCCACCCGGAAGTTCTCGATCACGGTGTTCGCCAGCAACTGCCGGCACATCGCATCGATCGCGGCGTCGTCGGTATCGTCGGCGACCTGCATCTCGATCAGCTTGCCGGCGCGCACGTCCTCGACGCCGGCGAAACCCAATGACCCCAGCGCATGATGGATCGCCCGGCCCTGCGGATCCAGCACACCGGGCTTCAGCGTCACGAAGATACGGAGCTTCATCGATATTCCCTTACTTGCCGCGACGCTTGCGATGGCTGGCGAGATCGAGGACCGCGCCCTCTTCGCCTTCGGGCATCAGGCCCAGCCGCCGTGCGACCTCCTGATACGCCTCCGCCTCGCCGCCCAGATCCTGGCGGAACCGGTCCTTGTCCAGCTTGTCGCCCGATTCCATGTCCCACAGCCGGCAGCCATCGGGGCTGATCTCGTCGGCCAAAATGATCCGGCCGAAATCATTGTCCCAGATGCGACCGAATTCCAGCTTGAAATCGACCAGCCGGATGCCGACCCCGGCGAACAGGCCGCACAGGAAATCGTTCACCCGGATCGCCAGATCGGCGATGTCGTGCATCTCCTCCTGGCTGGCCCAGCCGAAGCAGGCGATATGCTCCTCGGAGACCATCGGGTCGCCCAGCGCATCGTCCTTGTAGTAATATTCGATGATCGTGCGGGGCAGCTTGGTGCCCTCCTCGATCCCCAGCCGCTTCGACAGCGAGCCGGCGGCGACGTTGCGCACCACGACCTCGATCGGCACGATCTCCACCTGCCGCACCAGTTGCTCGCGCATGTTGAGGCGGCGGATGAAGTGCGTCGGCACGCCGATATGGTCGAGCAGCGTGAAGACATGTTCGGAGATGCGGTTGTTCAGCACCCCCTTGCCGTTGATCGTGCCCTTCTTCTGGGCGTTGAACGCGGTGGCGTCGTCCTTGAAATACTGGATGAGGGTGCCGGGCTCCGGACCCTCGTACAGGATCTTGGCCTTGCCCTCGTAGATCTGGCGGCGGCGAGCCATGGGCGGTCCCCTGAAAATGAGCGGCCCCGGCGGCGCGAGACGGTCGCGGGCCGGGGCGGAAGATGGCCGGGCCTATAGGATAAGGCGACGGGGGGTGCAATCGTGCCGGTGACCCGCGGTCACGCGTCGGCGAGTTCGCGGACGGCCCGGGTGACGGCGGCGGGCGCGGGGGCCACGGGCATCGCTTCGGGCCGGACCCCGCCCACCGTCTCGCCCGCGAACGGCAGCGGGGCGGCGGGGGAAGACGGGGCGGCATGGTGCGTCATCGTCGCGCGTGCGGCATCGCGGACCTCCGCCTTGAACGCGCCCTTGCGGCGGCTGCGGCGGCGATGCGCCGCGCTCGCACCGGAATCGGCCGGGTCGCGCTCACGCAAGGGGGCGGGCATCGCCCACTGGCCAGCGGCGTTGGCCTGCGCCCCGAACATCGCCCAGAACCGGTCGTAATCGAAGGTGAAGTCCGCCTTGTCGTCGCGCGATTTCAGCAGTTGCTGGTCGTTGCCGACGCCGACGATCGTCGCGATCCCCAGCGCCATCGCCACTCCCTGCAACGCCGCCATCGCGAGGTGCGAGGGCGCGACGCCGTGGCTGGCCTTCACCGCGGGTTGCAGTTCGCCGCGCTCGGGCGCCGCCCCCTGCGCGCCGCCGACGAACAGGACATGGGCCTCGTCCTCGCCGACGATGCCGCCCGGCACCACCGAAAAGCTCAGCTGGAACAGCAGCACGTCCTGCCGGAAAAAGGCCAGCAGCAGGTCACCCTCATAGAAATGCGCGACGTTGTGGCGCAGGCCGATATGGTAATTGCCCGCCACCTCGTCGTTGCGCCACAGCATCGTCCCGGTCGTCAGCAACCGGTCGTAGAAACCGGGGGACAGCTGCGCCTGCACGAAGCGGTAATGCGCGACGATCGCCGCGCGCCGCTGCGCCAGCGTCAGCGAGCGGGCGAGGTGGCTTTTCAGATATTGCCGGGTCAGCGCCGGGCTCTGGTCGAGCAGTCCGCTATAGCAGGCGGAGGACAGCAGCTTCATCAACTGGTGCTGGCCGTTGATCGACCGGACGATCGGTTCTTGGAACGCCACCTCCGCCACCCGTCGCAACGTCTTCAGGATGCCCGCCATTTCCTCTGCCCGTCCTTGTCGAAACCACCACCGGGGTCGGACCGTAGGGACGAGATCGATAGGTCGGGTTAGCGGGAATGGTTACCAGATGGGTGGATCGGCGGGCGGCGTGTACGGCGCTCTCGGCCCGGCGATCCGCCGCCACGCCGCCTGGCCCCAGCGCCGCCACACCACCACCAGCGCCAGCAGCAGGACGAGCGGCGGCCCCAGCGTCGCGAGTACCCACAGCACCGCCGCCAGCGTCGCCGCGGTGGAGGCGGCCGCCGCATCCCCCGCCTCGCGCACGCGGTTGGCCAGGCCGACGCCCCGGCCGGAGCGATAGTCGAACGAGACCGGGGTGTTGGCGATGCTGTCGCGCGCGGTCGCGGCGTCGGCGCGCGCGGTGCGGGCCTGCGCGGCGAGTTCGGTATCGCGGCGGCGCAGCTCGGCGCGCGCCTCCGGCGTCTGGCGGCGGCGCAGATCGGCCTGGACGCGCGCACGCTCGGTGGTGGCCTCCGTCGCGGCCTGCGTATCGGCCTTGGCCTGCGTCGCCACCTCGGTCCCGCCGATCGTCACGCCGCCCAGCACCGCGCCCGCTTTCTGCGCGGCCAGCACGCCCTGCCGCCCGAACGTCCGCGCCACCGATGCGGCGACCGTCATCGACAGGTCGGCATCGATCCGGCCCGACGGGGCGACCGTATAGTGCAATCCGGTGATGCGGCACCGGTCGTGGCCGAGCCGTTCGCAGGCGGCGGCGTGGGTTTCCTGCACGTCGGCGATGTCGCCGCCGGGCATCACCAGCGAATAGGCATAGGAAAACGCGATCCCCGCCGCCGATCGTCCACCCAGATCGGGGCCGGTATCGCCGCTGACGGCCGCGTTGTCATGACTGTCGGGCGCCTTGCTGCAGGCGGCGATCATCGCGCACGCCATCACCACCGTCATCGCCCGCCGCATCGTCACGTCCTCCGCTGGCAATCTTGATCGGCGCGATGGGAATTGGAGTCAAGCGGGCGTCACGTCACCGCCAGCCGGGCGGCGAAGCGCGGCGCCCGCCAGTCACCCGATGCCATGATCTCGCCCAGGATCGCGCCGGCCCGCCACACGTCGTCATGGCTCAGGTACAGCGGGGTCAACCCCAGCCGCAGGATATCGGGATCGCGGAAATCGCCGATCACGCCGCGTTCGATCAGCGCCTGCGCGATCGCATGGGCGTGGGGGTGGCGGAAACTGATATGGCTGCCGCGCGCCGCCGGATCGGCGGGGGTGACGCAATCCAGCCCCGCCGCGTCGCCCGCCGCCGCCATGATCCGCCACAGCGCCGCCGATTTCGCCCAGACCGCGTCCCGGTCCACCGTCGCCCACAGGTCCAGCCCCGCCTCCAGCGCCGCCATCGCCAGCATCGGCGGCGTCCCCGCCAGCCAGCGCTTCATGCCGGGGGCGGGGGCATAGGCATCGGCGAAGGCGAAGGGTTCGGCATGGCCCATCCAGCCCGACAGCGGGCTGGCCAGCCGGTCCTGCCACCGCGTCGCGACATACAGGAATGCGGGCGCACCCGGCCCGCCGTTCACATATTTATACGTGCATCCCACCGCCAGATCGGCCCTGGCGCCCGACAGGTCCACCGCCACCGCGCCGACCGAATGGCTCAGGTCCCACAGCACCAGCGCCCCCGCCCGGTGCGCGGCGGCGGTCATCGCCGCCATGTCGAACCGGTCGGCGGTCTTGTAGTGGACATGCGTCAGCAGCAGCACCGCGACATCGCCATCGATCGCCGCCGCGATATCGCCCCGCGGCGCCACCCGCAGCGACGCACCGGGCACGCAGGCGACCGCGCCTTCGGCGACGTGCAGGTCGGTCGGGAAATTGCCCGCCTCGCTCAACACCACCCGGCGGCCGGGATCGACGCGCAGCGCGGCGACCAGCGCCTTGAACAGGTTGGCGGAGGTCGAATCGCCCACGATCACCTCGTCCGCCGCCGCGCCGATCAGCGGGGCGATCTTGCCGCCCAGCCGGACGGGCGCGTCGATCCACCCCTCGTTCCAGCTGCGGATCAGCCGGTCGCCCCATGCCTGCGTCACCATGTCCGTCATCGCCGGCACGGTGGCGCGGGGCAGCGGCCCCAGCGAATTGCCGTCGAGATAGATCACCCCCGCCGGCAGCGCGAACCGGTCGCGCAACGGGGCCAGCGGATCATGCGCGTCCAGCGCGCGTGCTTCGTCCCGTATCATCGCCGCAATCCCTTCGCGATCGCCCGTTTCGCCGCCGCCCAGGCGGGTGTTTCCGGCGCGATCAGTTCGACATGGCCGGTATCGGCGATCATCGCCAACCGCACGCGATCGCCCGCCTTCTTCGCCTTGGCGACATAATCGGTGGCGAGGCGGGCGGGGATGATCCGGTCGTCGCGGCCGTTGACCAGATCCTGCCCCACCCCCAGCGGCAACAGGTGCGGGATCGAGGTATCGGCATAACCGCCGCCGGCAACCAGCCGGCCGACCACCTCGGTGCCGCAGCCATTGTCGGGACTGGCGGCGGTCGCCTCCAGATCGGGCAGGCCGCCCAGGCTGACGACATGCGCGATCGTCAGCGGATGCGGGCGCCGTAACGGGCTGGCCGTCGGCAGCTTCGCCCGCGCCGCCAGCCACAGGGCCAGATGCGCGCCGGCGGAATGGCCGACCGCGACGACCCGGCGCAGGTCGAGATGATAGGCCGATGCCTGTGCCGCCAACGCATCGGTGGCGGCGGCGACATCGGCGAAGGTGCCGGGATAGCCGCCGCCCGGCCGGTCCACGCCGCGATAATCGATGTTCCACACCGCGATGCCGTCGGCGCGCAGGTCGGCGGCTATCCAGTCCATCAAGGTGCGGTCGGCGATGTCGCTCTGCCAGCAGCCGCCATGCACCATCACCACCACCGGATGCGGACCCGGCCCGGCCGGCACCCACAGATCGACCTTCTGCAACGCGTCCGGGCCATAGGCGATCGTCGCATCCGCCGTCGGGCGGGGGCGCGCCTTCAGCTTGGCCCAAGTGAGCAGGTTGGAGGATGGATCGGCGGCGATGGCCGCGACGGGCAGGAACAGCGGCAGCAGCGCCAGCAGGGCAGGGCGGATCATGCCGGCGACCATAGGCGGGATCGCCCCCGCCGTCACGACGGCACCGACCCACACGCCGTCACGACGGCGCTGTCCTACAGGCCGGCAAAGGCGCAAGGGGGCGGTCATGCTGATCTACCCCCGCCCTGCCATCCAGACCCGTCGCCCCGGCCGGGGGCATGGCGGCGCACGCACCCCGCTGGCCCGCACCCCCTGTAGGATGCGACGTTCGTGACTTTCCACACCTGCCGGGTGTGACTTTCCACCGCGTCCGCCGGGCTTGCCGCGGCGGCGGTTGCTGCTATGAAAGCGGAACATATGGCGACCGAACTCACCGGCCCCGACACGCCGATCGGCATCTTCGACGCTCCCTTCGACAGTGCCCTGTCGGAGCGTTACCTCGTCTATGCGTTGTCGACGATCACTGCCCGCTCGCTGCCCGATGTGCGCGACGGGCTGAAACCCGTGCATCGCCGCCTGCTCTGGGCGATGCGGCTGCTGAAACTGGACCCGGCCTCGGGGTACAAGAAATGCGCCCGCGTCGTCGGCGACGTGATCGGCAAATACCACCCGCATGGCGACCAGTCCGTCTATGACGCGATGGTCCGCCTCGCGCAGGATTTCGCGCTGCGCTATCCGCTGGTCGACGGGCAGGGCAATTTCGGCAACATCGACGGCGATAACGCCGCCGCCTATCGCTATACCGAAGCCCGGCTGACGCAGGTCGCGATCGACCTGATGGACGGGCTGGACGAGGATGCGGTCGGTTACCGCCCGACCTATAATGGCGAGGAACAGGAGCCGGAACTGTTCCCCGGCCTGTTCCCCAACCTGCTGGCCAACGGCGCCGCCGGCATCGCGGTCGGCATGGCCACTTCGATCCCGCCGCACAATGCCGCCGAACTGCTCGATGCCGCGATCGCGCTGGTCGACGATGCCGCCGCCAACGTGCTGGATCACGTCACCGGCCCCGATTTCCCGACCGGCGGTCTCGTCGTCGATCCCCCGGCGGTGATCGCCGAATCCTATCGCACCGGGCGCGGCAGTTTCCGGGTGCGCGCGCGCTGGAGCATCGAGCGGGAGAAGGGCGGCGGCTGGCAGGCGGTGATCGCCGAGATTCCTTATGGCGTGCAGAAGGGCAAGCTGATCGAACAGATCGCCGCGCTCATCAACGATCGCAAGCTGCCGATCCTGGCCGATGTGCGCGACGAATCGGACGCGGAGGTCCGCATCGTCCTCGAACCACGGTCGCGCACCGTCGATGCGCAGGTGATGATGGACGGGCTGTTCCGCCTGACCGATCTCGAAACCCGCGTGCCGCTCAACCTGAACGTGCTCGACCATGCCCGCACGCCGCGGGTAATGGGCCTGCGCGACGCGCTATATGCCTGGGTCGAGCATCAGTTCATCGTCCTCGACCGCCGCACCCGCCACCGGCTGGCCAGGATCGCCGACCGGATTGATCTGCTCGACGGTTATCTGATCGCCTATCTCAATCTCGATCGCGTCATCGAGATCATCCGGACGGAGGACGAGCCCAAGGCGGTGATGATCGACGAGTTCGCGCTGAACGACCGGCAGGCGGAGGCGATCCTGAACATGCGGCTGCGCAGCCTGCGCCGGCTGGAGGAGTTCCAGATCAGGAAGGAGCGCGACGGCCTCGACAAGGAACGCGCCGACCTGACCGCGCTGATCGACAGCCCCGCCAAGCAGAAGACGCGGATGAAGCGCGACCTGCGCAAGGTCCGCGACCGCTATGGCCCCGAAACGCCGCTCGGCAAGCGCCGCACCACGATCGAGGAGGCGGCGCCCACCCGCGACATCCCGCTGGAAGCGATGATCGAACGCGAGCCGATCACCGTCATCCTGTCGCAGCGTGGCTGGATCAGGGCGATGCGCGGTCATTCCGACCTGACCGCCGCCGACACGCTGAAGTTCAAGGAGGGCGACGGCCCCGCCTTCGCCTTTCACGCGCAGACCACCGACAAACTGCTGCTGGCGGCGGAGAATGGCCGGTTCTTCACGCTGGCCGCCGACAAGCTGCCCGGCGGACGCGGTTTCGGCGAACCGGTGCGCGCGATGATCGACCTCGACGGCAATGTCCGCGTCGTCGCGTTCGTGCCCGCGTCGCGCCAGCAGCGGTTGCTGCTCGCCGCCAGCGACGGGCGCGGCTTCATCGTGCCCGTGGCGGAGACGATCGCGGAGACACGCAAGGGCAAGGCGGTGATGACGCCGCGTGCCGGCGCGCTGCTGAAGATCGTGCGTCCGGTCGCGCCGGCCGACGATTATGTCGCGGCGATCGGCGACAACCGCAAGATGCTGGTCTTCCCGCTCGCCGAACTGGTCGAGATGACGCGGGGGCAGGGGTTGCAGTTGCAGCGGTTCCGCGACGGCGGCCTGTCGGATGCCAAGACCTTCGTCTTTGCAGAGGGCCTTAGCTGGACGATGAAGGGAGAGACGGGCCGGGTGCGTACCGAAACCGACCTGTCGGCATGGCGTACCGCGCGCGGCGCGGCGGGGCGGATGCCGCCGACCGGCTTTCCCCGCGACAATCGATTTGCATGATCGGGTGATGCGGGGTTTCAGGGCATTTTAACCAACCGTCATTAGAGCGGGGTCATGGCCAGTGCCTCCCTCGACGATCCCGTCCCGCCGGGTGTCCCCCTGGCATGGCTGGCGTCCTGTCTGGACCTGATGCCGGTACCGGTGCTCGAACTGTCGCGCGGCGATGATGCGGGGGGCTGGACGATCACCGCGGCCAACCGCGCCTGCCGGGCGGCGGGTCTGGACATGGCGGCGGCGGGGCCGACGATGATGGCCGCGCTGCTGCCCTATCTCGACCGGCTGACCCACTCGGAACGGCTGCATTGCGATTTCGACTGGCGAATGGGCGAGGCGATCGACTGCCGTTACTACCGCATCACGATCGCGCGCGGCTCGCCCGTGGAACGAAGCAACTTCCTGCTCACGCTGATCGACCAAACCTCGCAACATCATACCGAACGCAGCCTGCGCCGCGAGATGACCAGCGACAGCCTGACCGGCCTGCCCAACCGCGAAGGGTTCGGTGATCTGGTCGAGGCGGTGTCCGACGACCGGGCACGCTATGCCGTCCTCGTCGTCGATCTCGCCCGGTTCGGACGGATCAATGCCTGTCTCGGCAGCCTCGCCGGGGATGAATTGCTCATCACCGTCGCCCGCCGGATGAAGGGCGCGTTGCGGGCGCGTGACACGCTGGCCCGGATCGGCGGCGACGAATTCGGCATCCTGCTGACGATCGACGAATCGCGGGAGGAAGCGGACGAACTGGGCGAGCGGATCCGGCGCACGCTCAGCGCGCCGTTCCGGCTGACCGATCTGGAAATCAGCGTCGATTGTGCGGTCGGTATCGCCTTCGGCGCGGACAGCGACGACCCCGACGACCTGATCCGCCACGCCCAGCTCGCGACCAAGCGGTGCAAGGGGAGCGGCCGGATCGAAACCCACCAGACCCATATCTTCGCCGAGGCACGCAGCCAGTTCGCGATGGAAACCGCGCTGCGCCACGCGATCGAGCAGCGCCGCCTGCGTCTCGCCTATCAACCAATCTGTGATCTGGCGACCGGGGCGATCGCCTCGTTCGAGGCGCTGGCCCGCTGGACCGATGTGGACGGGACCGAGCATAGCCCGGTGTCGTTCATCCCGGTCGCGGAGGAATCGGGGTTGATCGTTCCCCTCGGTCGCTGGGCGATCGACGAGGCGGCACGGACGCTGGCCGACTGGGACCGGCAGGCGGGCGGCCATTGCGGGGCGCGACTGGCGGTGAACCTGTCGGCGATCCAGATGCAGCGTGATATCGTCGCCCCCGTGGTGGGCGATGCGCTGCGGCGCCATGGTCTGACCGGCGACCGGTTTTCACTGGAGCTCACCGAAAGCGCGATCGTCTCCGATCCCGATCGCGTCGCCCAGACGATGCACGCGCTGAAGGCGCTGGGCTGCAAGCTGGCGATGGACGATTTCGGGACCGGCTATTCGAACCTCGCCTATCTGCAGAGCCTGCCGATCGATATCCTGAAGATCGACCGTTCGTTCGTGACCGGGATGCTGGCCGATCGCGACAAGGTGGCGATCGTGCGGGCGATCCTGTCGCTGGCGCAGGCGCTGGGGATGCAGACCACCGCCGAAGGGGTGGAGACGACCGAACTCAGCCAGACGCTTGCGGCGCTGGGCTGCACCAACGGCCAGGGTTATTTCTACGCCAGGCCGCTGGAATCCGACGCAGCGCTCGCGATGCTGCTGGCGTCGCGCCCGGCAACCTCATCGGCGATCGCCGCGACCCGCTGATCGTCGGGGAAGCCTTCCGCGATCCAGCGCGTCTCGACCGCCCGCAGCGCCGCCGCCACGTCCGGCCCCCGGCCCAGCCCGCGCGCAACCAGCGCACCGCCGCCGATCGGCAATCGCGGTGGCGTCCATCCAAGGACCGGTGCCGGATCGTCCCCCGCCAGCAACAGCCGGTCGATCGCTCCTTCCACGCCATGGCGATAGGCGAGCGCCTGCGGCCCTTCGTCCCCCGAACCCGCGGTCGCGGCAATCAACCGCTTGCGATGCGCGTTGGACAGTTTCAGCCGCGCCCCGACCGGCTCCGCCGCCCCCGGCGGCACCAGCGCGGCGAGTCGGCGAACCGGATCGGCGGCAACGCCCGCTGCCGCTTCCCGCGTCGCCAGTGCCGCCAGCCGATCCGCCCCCGCCCCGTCGATCTCCGGCAGCACCGCCGCCAGGATGCCGCGCTCGACCATCAGCGCGATCACCGTCACCGCGCCCGGCGCGACGAGCAATTTCAGCAATTCGCTCGCGATCCGTTCGCGCGACAGGGCCATCAGATCGTTGGCGCGCGCGGTGCAGGCGTCCAGCCCCTCGGCATCGATCGCGGTGCCGAACCGGGCATGGAAGCGGAAGAAGCGCAGGATGCGCAGATGATCCTCGGCGATCCGTTGCAAGGCGGAGCCGATGAAGCGGACACGACCGGCCGCCAGATCGGCCAGTCCGTCGAAATAATCGTCGATCCGGCCGGTCACGGGATCGGCGTAGAGCGCGTTCATCGTGAAATCGCGGCGGGCGGCATCCTCGCGCCAGTCGTCGGTGAAGGCGACCTCGGCATGACGGCCATCGGTGGCGACATCGCGGCGCAGCGTCGTCACCTCGACCGGGCCGTCGGGCAGCACCGCGGTGATGGTGCCATGCGCCAGCCCGGTCGGCACTGCCCGGATCGCCGCCGCGCGCAGCCGCGCCAGCACTTCCTCGGGAGGATGGCGGGTGGCGATGTCGACATCGGCGACATCCAGCCCCAGCAGCGTATCGCGCACCGCGCCGCCCACGAACCGCGCCCCCCCCGATTCAGCGCCCGGTCCGGCACCCAGCGCCTCTGCCAGCGTCGCCAGCCCTTCGCGATGGCGCCACGCGGCGTCGGGCAGGATCAGGTCCATGCCAGCCGCCGCGACAGGTTGACCAGCATCGCCGCGGTCGCCCCCCAGATGCGCCGCCCCTGCCAGGGTATCTCGACGAACCGTCGTTCCTCGCCCCGCCACACGCCGCGGCCGGGGTGGTGATGAAGGGGGTCGAGCAGGAAGCCCAGCGGCACCTCGAACACGCTCGCCACTTCCGCCTCGGCAGGGACGAGCGGCAGGTCGGGCGGGATCACCCCCAGCACGGGCGTGATCTCGAATCCGGAACCGGTGCGATAGCGATCGACCGCGCCGACCAGCGTCACCATGGCGCGGGGCAGGGCGATCTCCTCCTCCGCCTCGCGCAACGCCGCATCGACCGCGGTTTCGCCGGGATCGACCCGGCCGCCGGGAAAGGCGACCTGCCCGGCATGGTGGCGGAGCGTGTCGGTGCGCTGCGTCAGGATGACGCCGGGATCGGCACGGTCGGTGATCGCGACCAGCACCGCCGCCGCGGTCCACGGCCCCGCCGGTTCACTCGCCAGATCGGCGAAGTCACCCGTGGTCAGGTCACCCGATGGCGGCCGCGCCAGCGCCGCCCCCAGCCGCTCGACCAGCGTCATGCCGCCGCGACGGGGAAGAAGACTCCGTCGCTCCATACCCCTGGCACCGGCCCGTCGCCGGCCAGCGCCAGATCGGCCAGTTCGTAATAGACCGGGCGGGCGACCAGCGCCTCCAGCCCGCCGCGCACGTGCAGATAGGGGCGGGGCGCATCGGCCTCCCCCGCGAATCGCAGCGGATGAGCCTCCCCGGCGGTGACGAGATCGCCTGTGTTGAGCTGGAAGGCCAGGCGCATCGTGTTGCCGCTGCCCTCCACCTTCATCGCGGTGGCGACGAACGGCGCGTCCTCTACCTCGATCGCCAGCTTCTCGATCGGGGTGACCAGTACGTGACCGCCATCGGGTTCACGCCGCAGCACGGTGGAGAACAGCCGCACCATCGCCGGGCGGCCGATCGGCGAGCCCTGATGGAACCAGGTACCGTCGCGCGCGATCCGCATCTCGCTGTCGCCGCAATGCGCCGGATTCCACTGGTCGACCGGCGGCAGCCGGCGTTGCTCGACCAGCCGGACGATCTCCGGCAGGCTCAGGGCGGCGAGATCGGGCAACGGCTCCATCGGCATGATCCGGGCGGTAGGCGGGGAAGCCGCCCCCGTAAAGCCTTCGCCGCAAAGCCTATCGTGGCCCCAGCATCCCGGCGGCATCGGGCACCCGTTCGCCCCGCGCCAGCAACCGGTGCCGCTCGACCGGGCCGGGCAGCCGCCACCGCCCGGTGCGCGCCGCCGAAAAGCCGAAGAAGCGGGCATAATATTCCGGGTCGCCGATCAGCATCATCGCACCGTCCAGCCCCAGCGTCGCCGCCGCCTCCAGCGCCGCCTCGGTCAGCCGCCGGCCGATCCCGCCCTGCTGCCGATCCGGGTCGACCGCCACCGGCCCCAGCATCACCAGCGGATGGACGACGCCGTCATCTCCGGCCAGCGCGATCGGCCAGCACTGAATCGACCCGATCGGCATTCGGTCGCCATCGAGCGCGACGAAACCCAGCCCCTCGATCGCCTGCGCGGCGCCCCGCACCAGATAGGCGGTGCGACCATGGCGGGCCGGCCCGAACGCGCGGTCCAGCAATGCCTCCACCACGGGCAGATGCTCCGGGCGGAGCGGCGCGATCGTCGTGGCGGCCGTCAGCATGATCGATCCTCGGAAAGGCGCGGGCGCTGTAGCGGGGATGGCCGGCAACGCAAGTCCGGGTCATGGGGTTTCGCGACGCCGCCGGTCTGGTAGAGGGCGAGGCATGACCGATCGCCTCCAGCTCGAAGTCCATGACATCGAGGTTCCCATTCTCACCGGCATCTATTCCGAAGAGACGCATCTGCCGCAGCCGCTGCGCATCTCGCTGACGGTGGACATGCGGTGTCCCGACCGGTTCACACCGGATACGCCGTTGTCCGCGTCGAAAAATTATCTCGACCTGAAACATGCCGCTTCCACGGCCTTGCCGGCCGGCGTCCATTTCACGCTGGTCGAGGCGGTGGCGGAGCATATCTGCGATACGCTATTCCTGCAGGATGAGCGTGTGCTGGCGGTGACGGTGAAGATCGTCAAGCTGGCGATCGCGGAGGCCGGCGAATCGATCGGCATCACCCTGATCCGCCACCGGCGGTGATCGCCGCCGCCGGCCCGGCGGGTGTCGTGCCCGCCCCGGTCGTGCTGGAACCGGGCGACGACGCGGTCGAACTGATCCGTGCCCTGTCCGGCGACTCGGCGGTGGTCGTGATCCGGCCGGGCCGCAATCCGACCGCGCTGGCGCTGGCCCGTGCGGCGGTGGTGGCGCTGGCGCTGGAACGGGCGCCGATGCGGATCAACGCGGTAGAGCCGGGCGCCACTACCGACGTCGCCGCCATTGCCGGGGCGGTCGGCTATCTGGCCTCGGCTCCGGCGGTGACCGGGCAGGTCATGGTGCTGCGCTGACCGTGGCCGCGCCGCCGCGACGACGGTCGCACGGGCCCAGCTGCGCCAGCACGAATCCGTAATCCTCCCGCGCGATCGCGGCATTGGCCGGATCGAGCTGTGCCGTCGCGGCATCGGGCAGGGCGGCAGGCAGGCCGCAGGCCAGTCGATACCATAGCAGCGTATCCTTTGCCGGCGGCCCTGCAGCCTCGTCGACGATCTCGCTCAGCGCGACCGCCCAGCGCGGCTGTTCACCGGGGCGGCGAAGGATAGACAGCGATACCGGTCGTCCGCCCGCCGCGATCACGAATATCTGGGTCTCGCCTTCGCCGGGCAGCGCGCCGGGGACGTGGAAGGCATTACCGATGCCGGTGATTGCGGGCGGCGCGTCGTTTGCCACCACGGCGCGGGCGATGGCGCGGATCTGGCCGTCGATCGCGGGCGACCAGGGCAGCATTGCATCGGGCGCAGACAACTGAACCTGACCAGCGAGATTGGCGACCGGCCGCGCGAACAACAGTACACGCGCCTTTTTCAGCTTCGGTGCACGGCCGCGCGCATCGGTCGGCGTATCGAGAAGGTAGCCGATCCGGGGCGGCAGCCCCGCCTGACCGCGGACGAGCGCGGTGACGTCCGCCTCTACATACAGCCGCTGGCGGTCCGCCGCCACGCCGGCCGCCTCCGCGCCCTTGATCCGCGTGGTGGACCGGATCGTCGCGTCGGCGATCACCGGACTGGCGAGCGTCAGGTCGACCAGGTCGGCATAGGTCGGCCCGGCGGGACTCGGAATGGCGGGATCGACCGCGGCGGAAGCAGGGCGCGAATCCGGCGATTGTGTGGCGGACGCGAAGGCGGGCGGCGCGATTCCGACGATCGCGGGCAGGGTGCAAAGCAGCAGGCGGCGCATCATTTCCATAGTTCCTCTGCTACCGCAAAAAGCCCTGAACGACATAGAATTATCCAACGTTGGCACGCCTGTGCGTTTGTTGCGCTGACAAAGCGTTTGCGTGGCGATGCAGCGGACGTTAGGAATTCGGTCAGCTGTTGCCGGACGCCCCCTTCGAAACGGACCTTCGTGTCCGATTTGTGGCGGCCTTCCGGTGCGGAAATTGGGAGTGTCGTTGCTGAATGGCCTACGTTGACCAGAAGATGAGCAGTGGCAAGGTGGTCGCGATCGTGATCGTCGCGCTCATCCATGCCGTGCTTGGTTACGCCTTCGTCACCGGTCTTGCGTACCAGTACGTGAAGAAGGTGACGACTGATCTCAACACCTTCGACGTCGAGCCGCCGCCGCCGCCGCCGCCGCCGGACGAGCCGCCGCCGCCGCCGCCTGATCAGCCGAACCTGCCGCCGCCGCCGACCACGGTCGTCGTGCCGCCGCCGATCATCGCGTCGCCGGTGCCTGCGCCGCCGATCAACACGTCGTCGATCATCCCGCCGTCGCAGCCCACGGCGCCGCCGGCTCCGCCTGCGCCGCCCGCTCCACCCGCGCCTCCCGCGCCCGTGGTCAGCAAGGCTGCTGGTGCGAAGGGTAATCCGGCCGAGTGGATTTCCACCGACGATTATCCGCCGAGCTCGCTGCGTGCCGAGGAAGAAGGCACCACCGGCATCGCCTGGGACATCAATGCCCAGGGCCGTGTGGAGAATTGCCGCGTGACCTCGTCGAGCGGTTCCGCCGCACTCGACCGGGCGGCATGCCAGGCGATCACCCGTCGCGGCCGCTACTCGCCGGCACTCGATCAGTCGGGCAATCCCATGCGGTCGAGTTCGTCGCGCCGCGTGACGTGGAAAATGCCTGCCCAGTGATGCGCACGGCGCAATTCGCGCCGTGCCACCACCCCATATTCTACCGATTTAGCCAGAGGATCTCGCTACCATGTTCACCACCATTCTCGCCGCAGGCGGCGCGGCCGCAGGCGCCGATGCCAACCCGTATGGCCTCGCCGCCGCGCTTCGCGAAGGCGGACTGATTTCGCAGTCCGTGTTCGCGATCCTGGTGCTGATGTCGATCGTGTCGTTCTACATCCTGTTCTCGAAGCTGTTCGAGCAGCAGAAGATCATGAACCAGGCCAAGCGCGTCCGTCAGGGCTTCTGGCAGTCCAACTCGCTGCGCGAGGGTTCGGCCAAGCTTGAGAAGAACTCGGCCTACAAGCAGGTCGTCGACGATGGTCTGGCTGCGCAGGAGCAGCACACGCGGCTGACCGATCCGGTCGAGGCGCATGACTGGCTGCACGGCTCGCTGGCGCGTTCGGAAGCGGCGATCAACTCGAAGCTGGGCGGCGGTCTCGCCTTCCTTGCGACGGTCGGTTCGGTCTCGCCGTTCATCGGTCTGTTCGGTACGGTTATCGGCATCTATCGCGCGCTCGTGAAGATCGGCGCTTCGGGTCAGGCATCGATCGACAAGGTCGCAGGTCCGGTCGGCGAAGCGCTGATCATGACCGCGCTCGGCCTTGTCGTCGCGGTTCCGGCCGTGCTGTCGTACAACTGGCTGCAGCGTCGCAACAAGGCGATTGCAGAGGACCTGTCGGCCTTCTCGAACGACGTGCTGGGCTTCTTGGCCTCGAACGGTGCGGTCCGTCCGGTCGCGCCGTCGGTCGGCACGGCCAAGCCTGCGCCCGTGAAGGCGACGGCAACGACGACCACCGCCGGCCAGACCGGTGGCGTCCAGACCCGCGTATGACGACCGGACGTGGGGCCGCCGCGGTGGCGGCCCCACGCGCTCGCTGGCGGCGTTCGCCGGCGATCATCCAGCATAGGATTGCCACGATATGGCGATGAGCGTTGGTGGAGATTCCACCGAGAAATCGATATCGGACATCAATACGACGCCGCTGGTCGACGTCATGCTGGTGCTCCTGATCATCTTCCTGGTGACGACGACCGTCGCGGTCCAGGCGGTGCAATTGAAGCTCCCCGAGGTCAAATTCGATCCGACCCAGACCAAGCCCGAGAACGTCTCGCTGGCGGTGACGACCAATGCGGACGGTAGCTGCGCGGTGTATTGGAACCTCACACCTGTCACCTCGACCGAGCTGCTCGATCGCGGTGTGGCCAAGCTGCGGACCGAGATCGATCGCCAGGGTGGCGTGAACGCCGCGGGGCTCGAACTGCCCGAGGTGCATATTCGCGGCGACGTGAACACGCCGTACAAGTGCATCGGCGGCACCATCTATACCATGCAGCGCGCCGGCTTTGCCCGCGTCGGCTTCATTTCCGAGCCGCCCCCCGGCGGCACCTCTGAACGCTGACGGTCGCTCGGACGTATTTAGGAGTAGCATGCAATGGCAATGAGCGGTGGCAAAGAAGATGGCGACCCGATGATGGAAATGAACATGACGCCGTTGATCGACGTCCTGCTCGTTCTCCTCATCATGTTCATCATCACCATCCCGATCCAGACCCACGCGGTGAAGGTCGATCTGCCGCAGAATTCGCAGAACAAGCCGAACCCGGTGAATGCGGAAAAGAACAAGATTACGATCAACGCCGCTGGTGAAGTGGCCTGGAATGGTGCGCCGGTGACCGAGGTTACCTTGCGGCAGTATCTGGACCAGTCCGCCAGCATGAACCCCGAGCCCGAACTCCACTTCCAGCCCGCACCGGATGCGCGTTACGAAGCGGTGGATCGCACGCTGGCGCAGATCAAGCGCTCTGCGATCACCAAGCTCGGCTTCATCGGCAACGAGCAGTATCGTAACGATTTCTGATCGCTGGTTCGATCGGTAGAACAGGAAAGGGCGGTCCTTCGGGGCCGCCCTTTTTCGTTGTGCTGCCACCGTCGCTGGACCGCGTCCCTTCACCATAACAAACCGCTTGCCTGACCGTCACGGAAGTGACACCATCCCGTCACAAAACTGAAACATCGAACAGACGGTGTAGCTGACAGGAGACAGGATGATGCGTGTGCCCTTGATCGCATTGGCGGTAGCCATGGTGGCGACGCCGGCCTTGGCCGGGGACCGGCTGGGTCACGAACAGATCGCGGCGGGCGATCTTCACGGTGCGGAAGCGACGCTGGTGGCGGAGCGCCGTATCTACCCACGCCGGCCCGAACTGATGCTCAACCTTGCCGTGGTCTACCAGCAGACCGGGCGGACCACGGCGGCACAGGATCTCTACCGGCAGGTACTGGACCGGCCCAACGTCTCGCTCCTGACGCCTTCCGGTATCGCCTTGTCGTCCCATGCCATTGCCGAGCGCAGCATGGCGCGTCTTGCGCCGACTACGTTGGCGACACGCTAAGGTTTGACGCTTTCAGACCGGATAGCGACGTCATGGGCGTCGATATCCGGTCATGACGTCCAACCCGCCACGATGGTTCACAGGCGTGGTGTAGGTACCGCCTTTTGAAGCAGGCGGCGACGACGGCCATCATTCGATCCGATAGGATCGTGGCGTATGAGAAGCGGGGTTCCCATGCGGCCGGACCCTTGGAACGACGGTTTGCCAGCGACCTGGTATGCGACGCCGGACCGCGGCGGCCGTCATCGTCACAGATATGCATCGCCTGTCATTCTTCCGAAGACGAACCGTGCCGGCCTGATCCGGTCGATACGGAAATACTGGACGATTTCGGCCAGCGGCCTACATCATCGCCGTGATGACTTACCATGACAAGCTATCCGGCATCGACCTGCGCAGCGAGATCGATCGGCTCCGCAAGGAACGCAACGCGGTGATTCTGGCACATTATTATCAAAAGCCCGAATTGCAGGACATCGCGGATTTCGTCGGCGACAGCCTGGATCTCAGCCGCAAGGCGCAGGCGACCGAGGCGGACGTGATCGCGTTCTGCGGTGTCCGCTTCATGGCGGAGACGGCCAAGATACTGTCTCCACAAAAGATCGTGATCCTGCCCGACATGGATGCCGGCTGCTCGCTGGAAGACAGCTGCCCCCCCGATCAATTCGCCGCATTCCGCGCCGCGCATCCCGATCACATCGCGCTGACGTACATCAATTGCTCGGCCGAGGTGAAGGCGCTGTCCGACGTGATCGTCACTTCGTCATCGGCGGAGGCGATTCTCGCCAAAATCCCGCTCGATCAGAAGATCATCTTCGGCCCCGATCGCAATCTGGGCGGCTATCTGGCGCGCAAGACCGGTCGCGACATGCTGCTCTGGCCCGGCGTATGTATCGTGCACGAGGCATTTTCCGAAACGGAACTGCTGAAGCTGCGCACACAGCACCCGGACGCGCCGATCGCCGCACATCCCGAATGCCCGGCGGTGATCCTCGATCATGCCGATTATGTCGGCTCGACGCGTGGCATTCTCGAATATGCCAATGCGATGCCGGGCGATACGCTGATCGTGGCGACCGAGCCACACATCATCCATCAGATGGAAAAGGCGATGCCGCACAAGCGCTTCATCGGCGCGCCGGGGGCGGATGGGAACTGCAACTGCAACATCTGCCCGTATATGGCGCTCAACACGATGGAGAAGCTGTACGTGGCGCTCCGCGATCTGGAACCGCGGATCGAGATGGAGGAAGGGTTGCGGCTGAGGGCCAAGAAAAGCCTCGATGCGATGCTGGCGATGGCGGGCGGCACGGTCGGACAAGGCGATCTGGGCCCGGCCAAGGTGACGGGCGACTGACACCCATGCGAGCCGGCCCGGCTGCGACAGCCACTTGACCGGCTCCCGTCGTCACCGCTTCCGGGGCTGCGACACGGGCCGCCCTGCCAACGAGCCAACGCAGGATATCGCCATGTTTCCTTCCGCCAGCGCCACCGATCATGATGGTTTCGCCCTTTCGGGCTTCGATCTCGATGCGTTCGTAGCCCGCACCCTGGCGGAGGATCTGGGGGATGGGGGCGATGTCACTTCGGCAGCGGTCATCCCGGCGGCGGCACGCTTCACCGGCGTGATGGCTGCGCGCGAGCCGATGGCGGTGGCAGGATTGGCGATCGCGGAGGCATTCTTCCGGGCACTCGATCCGGCGGTGGTGATCGAGCGGCTGGTGCGCGATGGTGACCGGGTGGCGGCGGGTACACCCCTGTTGCACCTGTCGGGTCTGGCACGGGGAATGCTGACCGCGGAACGATGCGCGCTCAATACCGTGCAGCATCTGTCCGGAGTCGCCACCCTGACCGCATCCTATGTCGATGCGATCCAGGGCACGGGCGCGACATTGCTCGACACGCGCAAGACCATTCCCGGCCTGCGCGTGCTGGAGAAATATGCGACGCGGATGGGCGGCGCCGACAATCACCGCATGGGTCTGTGGGATGCGGCGATGATCAAGGACAATCATGTCGCGGTCGCAGGCGGGATCGGTGAGGCGGTGGCGCAGGCGGTGCGTGCCGGGATCGCGCGGATCATCGTCGAAGTCGACCGGATCGATCAGATCGAGCCGGCACTGGCGGCTGGGGCGACGCACTTGTTGCTCGACAACATGGATGTCGCCACGCTGCAGGATGCGGTCGCGCTGGTCGCCGGACGGGTACCGACCGAGGCGTCCGGGGGCGTCCGGCTCGATACGATCGCGGCGATCGCGGCGACGGGCGTCACCTATGTCAGCGTCGGGCGGCTGACCCAATCCGCGCCAGCGGTGGATATCGGACTGGATTTTACCGCCGCCTGATTGCGCGACGGCAGGGAGCGGCTATCGTCCCGCCGACCAGAAGGGGAAGACGATGCGGCCGAATTCGGTGAAGCTGGGCGAGCAACTCTATGCCGGGTCGATCCTGCTGACGATCGCGCTGGCGATCATCGGCTGGGACGAGGCGGTGGCCACCGGGGGCGTGGTGCTGGCGGCGGTTGTCAATGTCGTGGTGATCGGGATCACGGTCCTGCTGCTGTATCTGACGACGCGGCGGGCCAGCCGCGTGGCGTTGTGGCTGCTGGTGGTGCTCACCGCGATCAACATCGCCGGTTTCCTGTTCCAGGTGGCGGGCGGCGTGGTGGCGCCGGGGCTGTTCGGGGTACTCACGACGGCGCAGACCCTGCTCGGTATCGTCGGCATCGTGCTGCTGTTCCGGCCAGGTGCGCGGGCGTGGTTCGCAGCAACCGTGCCGGAGGAGTTCGCCTGATGCGCCCGTCGTCGATCCTGATCGCGGCGCTGGCCGTGATGGCGCCTGCGGTGGCGAACGGGCAGGCCCTGACCTGCACGGCGCCCGCCACGGCGCCACGGCCCCGGCCCGACCTTCCCTCCGCCAGCCAGCCGCGACGGGTGGTTCCGATCGGCGGCTATACGCTGGCGATCACCTGGGCGCCCCGATATTGTCGTGAGAATGGCGACCGTGCCGCCGCCCGGTTCCAGTGTGCGGCGGGCAATCGCTTCGGCTTCACGCTGCACGGACTGTGGCCCGACGGTATCAGCAAGGAATGGCCGCAATATTGCCAGGTGACGCCGCTGCTGCCGCGGGCCGTGATTGCCGCCAATCTGTGTGCGACACCATCCGCCCAGTTGATGCAGCATGAATGGGCCAAGCACGGCACCTGCATGGCCGGCTATACGCCCCAACGCTATTTCCGGCAGTCGACCACGCTCTATCGTCGGCTGCGCTATCCCGACATGGATGCGCTGTCGCGGCGGCCGCTGACGGCCGGGCGGCTGGCGATCGCGGTCGCCGCTGCCAATCCGGGTGTGACACCGGCGATGATGCGGATCACGGCCGATCGGCAGGGCTGGCTGGACGAAATATGGCTGTGCCTGGACAAGGCGTTTGCCCACGCCCGCTGCCCGGCGCATCAGGGCGGGCTGGCGGACGGTGCGTCGGTCAAGATCTGGCGCGGGCGCCGGTAATCATCAGGCGGCGACGGTCACCGTGCCGGGGTGATGCTTGTCGAGATGCCGGCGGATGATGCGCAGGTTGCGGGTGTTGGAGCGGAAGAAGAAGTCGGCCGTATCGCCGACCAGCGGCACCAGACCGATCAGGGCATCAAAGCCGACATTGCCCATCATCCGCGCGATCTGGAATTTCGACATGCCGAGATTGCGCGCTTCCCACACCAGCCATGTACCCATCAGCGCCGCGGCGGCATCGCCGACCACGGGCACCAGCCCGATCAGGAAATCCAGCCCGAACTGACGGTTGATGCCGGGCAGGGTGAACGTCCGTTCCAGCAGATGTTCCAGCGCCTCGACCCGGCGGCGTACCGCAGCGGCATCGCGGTCGATGGGAAGCTGGTCGAACATCGCGGTCGTCTTCATGGACGATCAGGTGGGATCGGGGCGCAGCCGGTTCAATGGATGCCATGCGCGGGGGTTGGCCTGCCACGCGCTCAGCCGGTTCGTAACCAGCGACCAGCGCAGTGGACGGGCGATCGGAATGAAGCCGGCATCGGCGTTCATCGCGGCATCCGCAGCGGCGAGGCGCACGCCGCGATCCGTGGTCGTCGGGGCGAGCCTGGCTGCCTCCAGCGCCGCTGTCGCCCGTTCCCCACAGGCCATGCAGGCGGTGGCGAGATACCAGCGGGCACTGTCATAAGGGGCGATCGCATCGATCAGGCGCAGGTCGGCGGGATCGTCTGGCCCGGCACGGTCGAGCAGGATGCCGATCCTTCGCCACGCTGCCGCCAATTGCCCGTATAGCAACGTCATTCCCGGCCCCGGCGGCAACGCGATGGCGAGCCGTACCGGCACCGGCGAGAAGGCCGCGACCCGCGCCCGTGCCGCGGCCTGCCGCTGGCCGATGGTCAGCAGGGTCCAGTCGGGCACCTGTGGCGGTGCGGCCGAATCGAGCGCCTCCGGCAGCAGCCGGTCGGTCGCTTCCCAGCCGGGGGCGATCGCGGCGACGATGGTGCCGCGATCGATCGCGGCGGACAGCGCGGTGCGGTTGGCGGGATCGGCCAGGAAGCCGTCGCGCCGAGCGATCGCCAGACCGAACAGCCCCGCCGCCGGGTCACGCCGTACCGACGTGCGCGGCAGATCGATCGTGGCGAGCAGCGGCCAGTCGGCCAGGGTCCCGCCGCTGACCAGATCAGAATTACGCCGGGCGAAGCGGACGACGGCGCGCGCGGCACGCTCACCGATCAGGCTGACATCCTGTTCGGGGCGCAGTTCGCGCTGGTCGTCGGGATCGGCCTGGCCCGGATCGAAGGCGGGGCGCAGCCAGGCGGCGATGCGCCCGTTCGCTGCCGCCCGAACGATCCGCAACGGCCCGCTGCCCGATGGCGGCGACCGTGCGATCAGTGTCATTTCTGGCTGGGCGAACAGCTTCAGCAGGTCCGGGCGGGGCCGGTTCAGGCGGATCTCGATCACCTGCGGGGTCATCACCACGATCTCGTCGATGGCGGTCAGGAAGGGGGCGAGGGGATTGTCCGACGCGGCCAGCCGACGGCGCAGCAGACGCACGATTTCTTGCGCCGTCACCCGCCGGCCGCTGGCCCAATAGGCCTCGCGCAGGCGGAAGATATAGCTGGCCCCGTCGTCCATCACCGTCCAGCGTTCGGCAAGGCCGGGTTCGATCTGCCCGCCGGCATCGAAGCGGACCAGCCCCTGGGCGGTGGCATCCAGCAGCACGCGGGCGGGCAGGCCGGGTACCGTGCCCGGCGGCGGATAGACAGGCGGATCGCCGATCGCGCTGACGACGACCGGCCCCGAATTGGCGCGCCGGTCGCACGCCGTGAGCAGGATCGCGCCCAGCATCAGGACCATCGCCTTCGCCATCATCGCGCCATTCGCTCCCATGATATCGCCGATGGCCGCGCGCTTAGCACGAATGGGGAGAGGAGGGACCCGGTCGATCGACGAGATGGCGAACAAGATCGAGATCGACCGGCTTGTCGACATCGACCGCGGCAAGGCCGAACGGGGTGGCGACGACGGCCGCCTCGACACCAGCCCGGCGGCCGAGATGGCGGATGGCCGTCGCCAGCGTCAGCCGCCCGGTCAGGTAACGCAGCAGCAGACCGGGGCCGAGCCGACGGACGATCCGCCACGGTCGCTTGCGATCCGCCTCCACGTCGCGCCACAGTCCGATCGCGGCGGCGGCCTGTGGCGTGGCCAGCCAGAACAGGTTGCAGCCCGACCATGATCCATCGGCGAAGCGCAGCCATGTCCTTCGCGTGCCGGGCGCCGCAGCCTCCACTTCCGGCCGGCGGGCGAGCAGGGCGGCGACATCGGCTGCAGGGGTATCGGCGATGAAGCGGGCAACCCATTCCGGCTTCAGCAACGCATGGTCGGCGGTGGTGACGAGCAGCGGGGCGCCGAGCACGTCGAACCCACGCGCGACGCTGTCGCTGGGGCCGGCGGCGGGGGGGATGACTTCCAGCCCCAGCCGCATCGCCTCGATCAGTACGGCGGGGTGATCGGCGGATACCGCGATCCGTCCGGCCCCGGCGCCTCGCAACGCGGTGGCGACCCGCGCCAGCAACGTCGTGCCCTGCAACAGGATCATCGCCTTGTGCGGCACGCCAGCATAGGCGGCGACGGGATCGACGACCCCGGCGCGCGACCCGGCGAGGATCAGCGCGGCGAAAGGCGCCGTCATCGTCGCGTCCGCCATATCCGCCAGAACACGCCGGGCGCGGCGAGGATCGGATGGCGTCGCCGCCACGGCGTCATGGGCACGGCGATGCCGGTGTGCCGTTCCACCTTCCATGCGCCATATTCGCCCGCGCCGTCGAACGTCCAGGCCGCCCGGATCAGGCGGACGAGGTTGAGCGGCTTGCCCATCTGGCGGCGGCGGCGCCATGCCGCCCCGATCACCGGACGATCGGACAGGACCGGGACGTAATCGTCACCCTGCCGGTCGAAGGCGATGCCCGCCGCCTGCCAGGCGAGGGGTAGCAGCGCCTCGTACCGACCGGCGCCATGGACGAGAATCTGTTCCTCGCGCCCCGGCTTTTCGACACGGAGTTCGGCGGCATAGGTCTGGCGGAACAGCGCCCGCCAGTAATCCGCCGCGGTGCCGCGTTCCGGCCCCAGCGCCGCCGCGAACCGCGCCGCGGTGATCGAGGCGGCGGCGACGGCGGTGACGACGGTGGCGCGCGTCGCGCCATCCGCGACCCAGACGAGCGCGGCTGGCTGCACGAAGCGGGTCCAGATCGTCGTATCGGCCAGCGTGCCGCCGGCCGCCTGCGCAAAGGTGGTCAGCCGCATCGTCGCGATCTTGGCGCGTAGCGTCTGCCCGTCGATCGTGATCTCCCGATAACCGACACGCGGCCACAGCCCCCGTTCGGGCGGCCCGGCGGTCAACACATAGAAGTCGAGGACACCTTCGGTCGATCCGGTCCGCAGGTTGGACCCATAGAACAGGATCGCCGCGACCCCGGCGGTGGCCAGTCGTTCGGCGATCGCGCGGACATGGCCGGCGACCGGCACGTCGAGCGCGGTCGCGACATACGCGTCGAGCGCGTCGATCACGGAACGACGAAGGAGAGAACCGGCCCCTGGCGCACCGACAGCGTGCCACCGTCGAAATGCTCGCCATCGAGGATGAAGCCGTCATCCAGCGTCACCTCGAAGGAGGCGGCGTCGAGGTGGTGGAAACCCATCCGCGCCATCCAGGGCGACTCCGAACCGGCCAGCAGGGCCGGCGCGGTGATCGGCAGCAGCCGTGGTGGCGCATCGATCGCCAGCAGCTTCATGCCGTCGCGCGGACGCCCGAACGGCTTCAGTCCCAGGGGCAGGCTGCGCAGGGCGGAAGCGAGCAACAGGTAACGCGGGCGCTGGTCCGGATCGCCGCCGCCGGGCAGGCGCAGGCCCATCGAGCTACCTTTGCGCCAGGCGCTGCCCGCGCCGCCGAACATCGTCTGCAACACCGCCCAGCATAGCGCCAGTCCGACCGCCACACCGTTGAACGCCCCGGCGCGGTGGGTGTGCTGGGCCAGTTCCGTCGCCTTCACGAACGCGCCGGCCCCGAACAGGAAACCCCGCAGGGGCCGCGATCCGTCGCTGCGCGCAACCTCCACCGGGCGGCGTTCGACCCGCCGACCCCGGGCCGTCGCCGCCAATGCGTCAGACAGCGTCCAGCCGGTGGGAATGCCGAGATCGATCGCCAATGCGTTCGTCTTGCCGGACGGGATGACGACGATATCGGGCCAGACGCCCTTCCACAGATGTTCGGCGCAGGTCAGCACATCGCGCACCGTCCCGTCGCCACCGTCGATCACCAGCAGATCGATCCGCCGCGCCGCGAACGTCGCCAGCGTCTCCGCCAGTGCGGTGCGGGTGCGCGGTGCGGCGACCAGCACGCTGTCGGCACCGGGAACGCCGGCGGCATATTGCGCGCCACGGTTGAGGTGGCTCTTGGGGTTGCAGACGATGCCGACCTTCAACGGGCCGACCGCAGAGGCCGTCGGCGCCGCCTTGGTCAGGGCGACCGGCAGGGAATCGACGCCGGCAAACAGCAGGGTGGAGGCGGAGTACTGTGAAGACACGTTCACATTTCTATCCTCAACGGATCCGAACCGCTACATATTTGTGACCAACGCCCGTGGCGTCCATGCGCTCCACCGGCCATCAGCGGCGATACCGCATCGTCATGTTCATCGTCGCGCCGCCCGCAGGAACGGCGAATCGCGTCGCCGCGAAGGACGGCAGGCCGATGCTGGTCGGGGCGTCGTTGGAAAAGCCGAACCCCTCCTTCGGCGCGAACAGCGTGCGGTTGAAATCGTGATCGCCGTTCTCGTCATGATATTGCGCCACCGCATAATGGCCGGGGGGTAGCCAGAAGCAGGCCATGGTGACCGGCGCGCGGGCGGGCACGCGCGCGCGCAGCAGCTTGCCGCCCTTGGCCAAAAACCGTCGCTTGTCATCGGGATAGACGGTAAAGGCGACCTCGCCATCCGCACTGTGCAGTCCGGTGGCGCGAACGGTAAGCTTCACGGCACCGGCCGTCGCGGTGCCGGCGCAACTCTGCGTGGCGGCCGGGCTCGCAGCGGCGATCGACGCGACAAGCAGGAACGCAAGAGGATTCGGTCTGGTCATTCGGCACATTCACCTTCCGCCACGGCGGTAGCGATGTGCGCGTGAACCACGGCTTTACTGTGGCAGGATGGCGACCCTATCGTGGATGGCGCGACAGGCGAAGCGCGGCGATCGCCATCAGTACCGCCACCGCCGCCGATCCCACCGTCACCGCCATCGCCACCCCGGTCGCCCCATACCAAGGCGTCAGCGCCGCCGCCGCCGCGAACAGCACTCCGACCCCCGCGGCACGGATCGCAAAGACGCTGCCGGCGCGTTGCAGCGCGGTCATCACCGTATCGACCCCCGTCGTCGCCAGATCGAGGCATCCCGCCACCGCCAGCCACAACAGGATCGGCCAGGCATGGCGGAAGTCGCGGCCACCGACCAGATTCAGCACCGGTTTACCCAGCAGCAGCACCAGTATCATGATCGCCCCGGCGGCCAGCCCGCTGCCCATGAACAGCCGCGACATCAGCCGGGCCAGGATCGCGGGCGGGGCATCGCGCAACGTCTTCACCACTTCCGGAAAGGCGGCGCGGGAGATGAGTTGCGACAGCTTGGCCAGCGCCTGCGCGATCTGCGACGCGAGCCGGAAGACGCCGGCGGCGGCAGGACCGGCGGCGGCACCGACCAGCAGCAATGGTATCTGTTTGCTCGACAGGCCAAGCGTGGAACTGGCATTGGTGCTGAGCGCGAAGCGGACGATGCCGGGATGTTCCCGTGGCAGATGACGCGATCCGCGACCGTGCCGGATCATCGCAAAATCGCCGCTGCGCGACACCATCAGCCAATAGGTCGCCGCCGTCAGCACCTCCGCCGCGCCCCAGGCGACCAGGAAGCCCTGCACGGTCGGATGGATCAGCCAGACGAGGATCGCCCCGACGAACCGGGCCACTGGCGTGACGCTGTCGGCGATGGCGGCGAGGGAGAATTTGTCGCGCAGCCGCAGGATGCCAAGCGGGGTGGAGCGAATCGTGAGAAGCTGGATGACGGCGAAGATCAACGTCGCCCGCTTCAGCGTCGCGCCGATGCCCAGCGCCTCCCCCCATAATTCCAGGATCAGCCAGGCCAGCGCCGCACCGATCAGCGCACTGGCGGCGTCAAGGATGGCGCTGCCCCGGAACAGGCGGGCGAGCGCGGCATCGTCGCGGGCCGCCAGCGGCCCGACGCCGTACTGGACGATCACCTGCCAGCTCTGGAAGGCGACCAGCGTCGCCAGCGTCTGCGCCGCGCCGGTGATGAGCGCGAACCGACCGAAGCCGACGACCCCCAGCGACCGGGTGGCGATGCCGAGATAGAAAAGCGACAGGATCGCCAGCACGCCGCGGCTGGCCAGCAACCAGCCGAGATTGCGCGCGGCCGCCCGCATCAGTCCAGCGGGACCGTCGCCGTCCGGATGGTCGGTCGTCGTGGATGGAATGGAGGGGGGAACCGGGCTCGTCATGCGTTGCGGGACGGCTTAGGGTGACGCACGGAACGCGGCAAGACCCGTGGTCTTTCGCCCGCCGCCCCCCTAAGGCGCGAAACATGGATATCGGCGGGAGCAGACGGCCATCTGCGGCATAGCGGGCCTTTTCGCGCGCGGCGCGACGGCGACGCCGGAAACGGTGCGGGCGCAATGCGCGGCGATCGTCCATCGCGGGCCGGACGACGAGGGCGTGTTCGCGGACGGCGACTTCGCGTTCGGGATGCGACGGCTGAGCATCGTCGATCTGGCGGGGGGGCATCAGCCGTTCTTTTCGCCCGATGGCCGGCTGGCGCTGGTGTTCAACGGCGAGATCTACAATTTCCCGGCGCTGCGGGCCGAACTGGCGGCGGCGGGCCGGGTGTTCCACAGTAGCGGCGATACCGAGGTGATCCTGGCCGGTTACGAACGCTGGGGCGACGGCGTGTGGACGCGGCTGGACGGGATGTTCGCGGTGGCGGTGTGGGACCGGACCGTGCGCCGCCTGACGCTGGCGCGCGACCCCGTCGGGATCAAGCCGCTCTATTATACCGACCAGCCGGCGGGGTTCGCGTTCGGATCGGAACTGAAGACGCTGACGCTGTTGCCCGGTTTCTCCTTCGATACCGATGAGCGGGCGCTGCTCGATTATTTCCGGTTCGGGCATGTCCGCAGCCCCCGGTCGATCCACCGCCAAGTCCTTACCCTGCCGCCGGGCCATGTGCTGACGGTGGGGGCGGGGGAGGCGCCGGCGATCCGCGCCTATTGGACGCCGCGCTATGCACCCGCCGCCCCGGTGTCGGACGGCGAGTGGGTCGACCGGTTCCGCACCCGCTGGCTGGACACCGTCGCGGAACAGATGGTCGCCGATGTCGAGGTGGGTGCCTTCCTGTCGGGCGGGGTCGATTCGTCGGCGGTGGTCGCGGCGATGATGCGGGTGTCGGATCGCCCGGTGCGCACCTTCACGATCGGCTTTCCCGATCCGCGCATCGACGAAAGCGGCCCGGCGGCGGCGATCGCGGCGGCGCTGGGCACGCGGCACACCACCCGCACGCTGGAACTGGCGGCGGCGCGCGATCTGCTGCCGGTGGTCGCCGCCGCCTATGACGAGCCGTTCGCCGACCCGTCGATGGTGCCGACCTGGTATGTCAGCCGCGTCGCGGCCGGGGAGGTGAAGGTCGCGCTGTCGGGCGATGGCGGCGACGAGCTGTTCTTCGGCTACAAGCGCCACGCCACCGAACGCCGGATCGGCCGCCTGCCTGCCCCGCTGCGCCATGCCGCACGGGCGATCGGCGCGATCCCGCCGCTGCCGTCGCGCCATCTGAACGCGGTGATCCAGCGCTGGACCAAGACAGCGGCGAGCGCGGGGTTGCCGGACGGCGTCGCGCGGTTCTTCGCCAAGACGCAGATCAGCGCGGCCGGCTTTCGCGCACGCGTGTTCGACCCCGGTTTCCTCGCGCGGGCGGGCGGCGGCGATGGCGAGATCGCGCGGCTGTGCGCGGAATATTTCTCCGATCCTGCCGCCATTTCGGCCGACACGCTGGAGCAGTTCGGGCTGTGCGATCTGGCGCTCAACCTGCCCGGCGCGATGCTGACCAAGGTCGACCGGGCGAGCATGGCACATTCGCTGGAGGTGCGGGTGCCGATGCTGGGCCAGCCGATGATCGACCTCGCGCTGTCGATGCCCGTCCACATGAAGCTGGACGGCCGGGTGGGGAAACGCGTGGTGCGGGAGGCGATCGCGCCGTGGCTGCCCCCCGGCATCCTCCACCGGCGCAAGCAGGGCTTTCAGATGCCGCTGTCGGCATGGTTCGCGGGCGATTTCGGCCATTATGCCGAGGAGCTGTGGCGCGACAGCGGCGCGCGGGACGAGGGTATCTGGCAGGCGGCGGCGGTGGACCGGGTGTTTGCCGATCACCGCGCGGGAAAGCGGGACTACAGCCGCTTTCTTTACGCGCTGGCGGTCTATTGCCTGTGGCGGCTCAGGCGAGCCAGCTGACCACCGCCGCACCGTGGCGCTTCACCGCGATCGCCTGCAACAGGCGGATCAGGTGGACGACCAGCGAGATCGCGGTCCACGCCGCCATCCCGATGATGCCCCAGTCGGGCCGCCCGACCAGCAGCCCCGCCAGCAGGATCACCATGTTCGGATTGCGCCGCGCGGTGACGAGGCGGAAATCGCTGTCGAACTTGCGCCAGACATGGATGTGCATCCCGAAGCGGACGATGAACGCCCCCTCGATCAGCCGCTGCGCGACATAGCCGAACAGCATCGTGCCGATGACGATCCAGAACGTCTGATCCGACAGCGCCCGGCCGTAGGGCGCGCAGCCCGCCGCCCATGCCCACCACCAGAAGGGCGGATGGACCAGATCGACGCCGTGATCCCACGCATTGCCCAGTTTCGACGAGGTGATGGTGCAGCGCGCCAGCTTTCCGTCGACGGTATCCAGCACCATGAAGACCAGGCCGGTGGCCAGCCCGGTCCAGAACCAGCCATACCAGAAGGCAACGGTGGCGACGATGCACAGCACGCTGCCGATCGCGGTGATGCCATTGGGGCTGATCCCGATCCGCGCCGACAATTGCGTCAGCCGGAACGCCCATTCGGGCCAGAGATACTTGGTCAGGACGTCGGTGACGCCCTTGTACGCGCCCTTGTAGCTCAGCCGTTCGATCGCGGGGACGGTGGCGGGGGTCAGCGGTTCCATGAACGGGCGTTCGCGCTTGCGCAGCGCCTCGTTCAGGATGCCGGCCTCGTCCTCCGCCTCGATCACGGTCAGGCCGGGCAGGGGGCGGCCGGCGATCATCAGCGCGGCGGCCTCCTCGGCCTCGATATCGCCAACATGCGCCAGCACCGGCCGCCCGTCGCGCGTCACGACGGTGCCGGGGCGGGTCTTCAGATGCGCGGTCCAGACCGGGTCGAACGCATAGTCGAGATGGGCGAGCACGATCGTCGCTCCCCGCTCGTCGAACCCCTGCGCCTGTGCGATGCGGCGGGTGCGTTCGGCGTTGGTCATGCCCCAGAGCGGGGTGGGATTGTCGCCGATGGTGGCGAGCGCGGGAGAAGTCATGCCGCGGCGTTACCCGATCGTGCCGGATTGTCGAGCAGGTCGCGGATGACCCGTGCCGCGCGTGCGGGGGCCGCCCCGGTGGTGTCGCCCAGCGAGTCGGCGGCGAACCGTGCCTGTTCGGCCGCGAAGCCGGGGTGGATCGCGGGGGCCCGCGCCAGCGCCGCCAGCAGATCGGCCGGGTCGTCCACGACCTCGCCGCAACTCCATTGCGCGTAGGACGGGTCGGTCCGCCAGTCGACGCCGCCGGCGTTGAGGAACACGCAGGGGCGAGGGCGGGACAGGAACTCGATCACCTGGCTCGACGTGTCGCCCAGATAGAGATCGGCGGCGGCGGTGTAGCTGCCGTCGACCATCGCGAACCCGTCGATATCGGTATGGACGTTCGGCCGGCCCGCCAGATCGGCCATCACCTGCCGCACTGCCGGCGCGCCCTCCACCAGTCGCTGGTGCGGCGCGAAGATCAGGTTCCAGCGGCCGTCGTCGGCGATCCGCCGCACCGTCTCCGCGCCCCAGTGCCACCATGACGAGCGGTGCCGTTGCCAGTGCGGGGCATAGAGCACGACCGGCTTCGGCGTGGCAAAGGGCAGGGTCGCCATGCTCCGCTGCCGGAACGCCGCCTTGACGTAACCGGTGGCGATCACCCGCCCGGGTGCGAAGCCGCGCGCCAGATAGGTGCCGCGCTCGCGCTCGCTCGGCACCAGCATCACACGGGCGGCGCGGCGGCGGGGATCGTCGCGCGCGCTCATCGACCCGACTCCGTGCGAGGTCTTCACGAACGGCGGCAGGAAGGGCAGCGCGCGCGGCAGCCACAGGCTGGTCTGTTCGGCACACACCACCGCGCGGGCGCGCAACAGATACGGCAACAGCCGGATCAGCGTGGGGATCTTGGGGGGCAGCGGCGGGTTGCGGCCATCGGCCCCGGATGCCAGCCGCCGGAACCCCGGCGCGCGGCGCACCCGCACGCCGGTCAGCCGCGCGCTCCACCGCGTCAGCAATTCCTCATGCACCGAGGTCGCGACCCACAGGTCGATCGCGACATCGCCGTCCGCCGCCAGTGCCTCGACGATTGGATAGAGATGCGGGATCAGCAGCGTCTCGCCGAGGAACAGGAAGGCGACCGGCCCCTTCACGACCCGCGTTCCCGCCGCCAGCGTTCGATATCGTCGGGCCGGTCGATCTCCTGCCACGGCGCACCGGCCGGGATCGCCACCGCCGCCACCGCGTCGACCCCGGCGAGCCGGTCGACGATCGCATGGTGGAAGGCGTGGATGCCGTTCTCCCCCCCGATCACCGCGCGCAGGGCATCGGCATAGGCACCGCCCCCGGTCGAGGCGACGATGCCGAGCGAGCGGTGGGTGGCGCGGTCGGGATCGAGCCCCTTGCCGACCGCCCGGACCCGCCCGTCCGTCACCGCGACGAGCATGTCGTCCGGTTCGGCGGCATCCAGTCTGTCCACCACCAGCTTCACCCCGCGCCGTGCATCGGTGACGGCGGCGGCCAGCACGGCGGGGTCGAAGATGGTGTCGCCGTTCATCAGCACGAATGCCCCGGTCAGGGCCGCGCGTGCCGCCCAGACGCTGCCGATACTGCTGCCCGCCGCCCAGAACGGGTTGAAGACGAGTTCGGTCGTCAGCCTGCCGCCGCCGTTGCCGGGCCGCGCCGCCAGATGCTCGCCGATCTGTTCGATGCGATAGCCGCCCACCACCGTCACCGCCTCGATCCCGGCCGCTTCGATCGCGCGCAACTGATGGTCGAGGATCGCCCGCCCGCCGACCGGCACCAGGCATTTGGGCGTTTCCAGCGTCAGCGGCAGGAGGCGCGAGCCGTGGCCCGCCGCGATGATGATGGCCTTCATGGAATCCCGCCGTGGTTCGTCACCGCGCCTAGATCACAATGGTGGTGGGAATGCGGCAATGATTTTCCTGCTGTCCTACAACGAACCAAATAGGATAGTTGATGCCCCTCACATGAATGGGGGCCAAGATGCACGAGACGATCGACGACCTGATCGATGCGGTGATGGAGCGGGAGGGGGGCTATGTCGACCATCCCGCCGACCGGGGCGGGCCGACCCGCTGGGGCATCACGGAGGCGGTGGCGCGGACGCATGGCTGGCGCGGATCGATGCGCCAGTTCCCGCGCGACGAGGCGGTGGCGATCTATCGCCGGCTCTACTGGTATCGGCCGGGGCTGGAAGCGGTGGCGGCACGGGCGCCGCGACTGGCGGCGGAACTGTTCGATACCGGCGTCAACATGGGGCCGCCGGTTGCCGCCGGGTTCCTGCAACGCGCCCTGAACGCGCTCAACCGTGGTGCGACCGATTATCCCGACCTGACGCTCGACGGCCGTATCGGCCCCGCGACGCTCGCGGCGATCGACGCTTTCCTGGCGACCCGCCGCGCGGTGGGCGAGGCGGTGCTGCTGAAGGCGATCGATGGGTTGCAGGGCGAACGCTACATCGCGCTCGCCGAGCGACGCCCCGCCAACGAGGCGTTTCTCTATGGCTGGCTCGCGCAACGGATCGGAGAGCCGGCATGAACGACCAGCGCCTGCGCTTCCGCGCGTTCCTCGCCGTGGTGATCGCGACGCTGCTCGTGGCACTCGCCCCGATCGCGGTCACCGGCCTGCTCGGCAAGGTGTTGCCCGAAGCGCTGATCGCCACGTCCGACAAGGTGACGACGGGTCTCGTCACCCTGCTCGGCACGATCGGGGGGCTGCTGTTCCGCCAGAGCCAGCCCGATGCGGCGGCCGGCCCGGTGGTGCCGCGATGAGGGCGACCGTCGTGATCCCTGCCGCCGTCGCCCGACGGCACGCCACCGGGCGATGAAACCCTCTTTCCGGAGCATCCGATGCTGACCATCACCGACGACCTGTCCGCCTTCACGCTGGCGGCGGGCGAGCCCTTCATCCTCGACCTGCGTTTCCATGATGCCGACGGCGCGGCGATGCCGCTGGCCGGACGCGCCTTCGCCCTGTCGTTCCACGATCATGACCGGGTTGCGCACGCCGCGATCAATGGCGAGATCGTGGCCGACGGGGAGGGCGATCGCGTGCGCTTCGCCCGCGACGGGCGGCTGTCCGAATCGCTATATGGCTGGCCGCTCATCGTGGAACTGGCGGAGCGATACCGCCACGGCCGCGACGTGATCGCCCGCGGAACGCTGACGATCCTGCCCTCTGCCGGGGAAGTCGTCTCGCTCGACGGGGCGGCGATCGCCGGGCAGGGCTGGCGCGTGACGATCCGCGCCGGCACGGATGGCGCCGCGCCGGTCTTTGCCCGGACGCGGATACCGTTCGATGCGCCGTCCGCCCCGATGCTGGCGGCGCTATCGTTGGCGGCCGGCGCCTGGACGGTCGATGTCGCGGTCGATCTGCCAGTGACCGGCACGACGCCGAATACCCTGCTGGCGGCGACGTTGCCGCCGGGACTGACGATCGCGGACGGCAGGATCGTCGGCGCGCCGGCGGTGGCCGGCCCGGCGGAGATCACGCTCGTGGAGACGCTGGCCGGCGCCGGCAACAGTCCGCGGACGACGGTGATCGCCATCATCGTCGCCGCGGCGCCGGTGGCGGCCGATGCAGTGTTGCCGCCGCATCCGATCGGCCCGGTCGATCTGGGCACGCAGACGGCCATCGGCCTGCGCATGATGGTCGCCGAACCCTATATGGTCGGTGCCCGGTTCCGTCGGGCGACGAACACTGCCGATTTCTGGTTCCGCATGACGGACGCGGAAAACGGCGTGATCTTCCGGATCGTGGACGACGATCATTATCGCCTGATCCGCGTCGCTGGCGGCGTCCAGAGCAGCATCGGGGGGTACGAGTACCGGACGTTCAGTCCGCCCCTGGTCGCCGCGCCGGACACCGCTTTCGTCGAACTACGCGTCGCGGCGGACGGCAGCGTCGCATTCTTCCAGAACGGCATCCGGATATCGGCGAAGGTCGACGCCGCGTTCCTCGATGCGATCCAGCCCCGCGGATATGGCGTGCGCTTCGCCGTCACGATCGGCCCCGCGATGGCGAACGTGACCGCCGGATCGCTGGCGCCGCCGTTGGAGATCCATGGCGCGACGATCGATCCCGCGACGCGGCGGATCGATCTGGCGATCGGCTATGTCGGGACGCCCGACGCCTACGACTATGCGATAGGCGGTGGTGCATGGGCGGCGGCGCGGACGTTGTCGTCGGCGCAGGCCGGGCAGGCGGTGTTGCGGCTGCCCGCGCTGGCGGCGGGGATCGCCGGGGATGTTTCCATCGCGCTTCGTCAACGCAACGCCCCCGCCGCGTCCGCGTCGATCACCGTCTCCGTCTAGCGATCCTCGCGGCGCAGGCGGAATACATATTGCCGCAACCGCCCGATCCTGACCGTGCCGACCGGACGATAGCGGTCGGCGACCGCGCGCAACACCAATGCCTGCGTGGCGGGATTGGTGGTGGGTTTCGGGGTACGGATCACGATCACGCCGGGATCGCGCGCCAGGATGCGGGCGGTCTCGGCGACGGGATCGACATCGATGCCATGGACCTCCGACGTCTGGCCGAGATGACTGCGAAAGATGTAGCGGGTCGGAAGGCAGGACCGGGTCAGGTAATAGAGGATCGGTTCGCTGTTGAAGCCGAACACGCATCCCGCCGGCCGGTCGCCGACCATCCGCGCCAGCGCCGCCGCCTGTGCCGGGGTGCCGCGCTGGCGGATGCGCAGGGTCGTCACGAGCGCGGCCAGCGCCAGGCCGATCGCCAGGATCACGATACAGCGGCGCAATGTCACGGTGCAGCCACGGTCGTTCAGGCCGGCGGCGGCGGCGATCGACAGCGGCAACATCACCGGGATGAAATAATGTTGTTCGGCGGTCCCCATCATCAGCACCGCGATCAGCGCGATCGCGGCCCATTCCAGCGCCGGCCACGCCCGCCACCCGCCGCGGATCGCCAGCCAGACGAGCGGGGAGGCCAGCGCCGCCGCTTCCAGCAGCTTCACCGCATTGGTGGCGGCGGTATCGGGGTCACCCTGTCCGAAGATCGACCGGAAATTGGCGAAGATGAACGCCTCGCTATGCCCCGCGACCATATAGACGGCCAGGGCGACGGCGGTGGGCAGCAGCGCCAGCCCGACCCACAGCGCCGCGTCGCGCCCGATGCGGTGCAGCGGCCGCCCGGCCAGCCAGCCGGCCCGCAACAGCGCCAGCGCGAAGAAGACGCCCTCGAACATCGCGGTGTACTTGATCTGCATCGCGACGCCGACCAGCAGCATCGCCGCTGCGCCCCGTCGCGACAGGCGTCGTCGTTCGCGGATGCCGTCGATCGCGAGCAGACCCGCCCCCGCCATTGGCAGGCTGTACCAGACCGATGCCTGCCCGCCACCGCCATCGAACACCACCAGCCACACCAGATAGCAGAGCCCGCCGGCAAAGGCGGCGCCGGGCGAACAGAACCGGCGGGCGATCCGGGTCGCGAGGAAGGCGGTGGCGGTGGCGCACAGCGTCGCCGCCACCTGATAGAGCAGGATGCCATCGCCACCGACCGAGCGGATCGCGGCGAAGATCAGGAACAGGCCCACCGGCTTGCGGTCGAATATGTCGACGAACGGCCACGCGCCGTGCACCATCCGGTCCCCGACCAGCAGGTAGAAACCCTCGTCGCTGTGAACCAGCGGATTGCCGAACAAGGCGCCGCGCGTGACGAATGCCGCGAGCAGCAGCAACAGTGCCTACATCGCCGCCGATCGCGGCAGGCCGAGCCGTCGCCGATGGTCGGCAACGATAGACGGGGCGGCGGCATTCATGCCGGCCGCCCTTAGTCCCTCATGGTCCCCCCGTCAGCCCGGCACGACCTGATATTGCAGGCTTCTACAGGCAGGCTTCCAGATATGCCTGATCGAATCCGAACTGCTTGGCCTTGTCCAGCGTGTAGGGGCGCAGGCCCATCGAGCGGTATTCGCCGATGATCTTGCCGTCCGCGCCCTCGTCCAGATACTCGAACCGGAACAGCTCCTGCGTGACGATCACCGGGCCTTCCATCCCGATCACCTCGGTCACGTTGGTCACGCGGCGGCTGCCGTCGCGCAGCCGCTTCACCTGGATGATGAGTTCGACCGAATCGGCGATCTGGCGACTGATCGCCTCCTTGGGCACCTTGATGTCGGACATCATTACCATGTTCTCCATGCGGGCCAGCGCCTCACGCGGGGAATTGGCGTGGAGCGTACACATCGACCCGTCATGGCCGGTGTTCATGGCGGCGAGCATGTCGAAACATTCCGCCCCGCGGATTTCGCCCAGGATGATCCGGTCCGGCCGCATACGCAGCGCGTTCTTCACGAGGTCGCGGATGCTGATCTCGCCCTGACCCTCCAGATTGGCGGGGCGGGTTTCCAGCGGCAGCCAGTGCGGCTGTTGCAGCCGGAGCTCGGCGGCGTCCTCGATCGTCAGCACGCGCTCGCCCGGGTCGATCATCTTCGACAGCGCGTTCAGCATCGTCGTCTTGCCCGAACCGGTACCGCCGGAAATCACGACGTTGAAGCGGCTGGCCCCGGCGATCTTCAGCGCGGTCGCCATCTTCGGGCTCATGCTGCCGAACCCCGCCATCATGTCGAGCGTGATCGGCTTGGCGGAGAATTTGCGGATCGAGATGGCGGTGCCACGCAGGCTCAGCGGCGGCACGATCACGTTGACGCGGCTGCCGTCCTTCAGCCGGGCGTCGGCGAGCGGCGTCGTCTGGTCGACGCGGCGGCCGACCGAGTTGACGATGCGCTGCGCGATCTGGAACAGATGCTCCTCGTCGCGGAACTGGATCGGCGCGATCTCCAGCTTGCCCTTGCGCTCCACGTACGTCTGGTCGGGGCCGTTGACCATGATGTCGGTGATGGCGGGATCGGCGAGCAGCTCCTCCAGCGGCCCGAGACCCAGCAGTTCGTCGACCAGCACCTTTTCCAGCGCGAACTGTTCGCGGCGGTTGAGCGTCAGCTTCAGCTCGGCCAGCACCTCGCCGATGATCGGGCGGAATTCCTCGGCCAGTTCGTCCTTGCCCAGCGTCGCCGCCGCTTCGGGATCGACGCGTTCCAGCAGGCGCGGCAGCACCTGTTCCTTGATCTTGTGGACGGAGGCCTCGAACCCCTCCACCTTGCTGCTGCCGGCATCGCCGCTGGCGTTCTGGCGATCGGACAGGCGCTGCATCGCATCCAGCGTCGGCGCGGAATGGAGCGTGGGGTCGAGTTCGCCCGGCAGCGCCAGCGCGTCGAGCGGCGGAAATTGCTGGCCGCCCTCCGGTTCCGGGCGGGGGGCGGGACCACCGCCGTGCATCGGCCGCGCCACGCCGAACGCCGGCCGGACCGGCTGTCCGCTACCCATATTGCTCCGACGCCCGAACGCGCTCATTCCCGATCCTCTTGTGTCGATACGGGATGCTAGCGGCCAAGCTTTTAGAATTGGCTAATTGTCTGTCTCGTCGATCATCCGTGTTCCGGGCCGGCCTTCCCGGTCCAGCCCTCCCGGTCCAGCAGGGCGCGCTTGCGGTCCGGGCCATGGGCATAGCCACCCAGTGCTCCGTCGCCGCGCAGGATGCGGTGGCACGGCACGACGACCGCGACCGGGTTGGCGCCGCATGCCGTCCCCGCCGCGCGGGTGGCGCCGGGATAGCCGGCCAGTGCCGCCAGTTCGGCATAGCTGCGCGTCTCGCCCGGCGGGATCGCCTGCAAAGCCTGCCATATCGCTTCCTGAAACGCGGTGCCGCGCACGTCGACCGGCAGGCCGGTATCGCGCGCCGGCGATTCGACCTGTGCGACCACCCGTGCCGCCATCGCGACCAGCGCGGCATCGCCCGGTTCGATCGCGGCGAGCGGGAACAGCCGGGCGAGCGCCGCCGCATCCTCGTCGAACGCCACCCGGCACAGCCCGCGCATGGTCGCCGCGATCAGCAGCGGGCCGAGACTGGTCGGCACGATCGTCCAGCGGATCGTCTCGCCCGGTGCCCCGCGCCGTCGCTGGGCGGGCGTCATGCCCAGGCGCGGCGCGACGTTGTCATAGAAGCGGCTGGGGGCGGCATAGCCCGCCGCGTAGATCGCGGCCGTCACGCTGTCGCTGGCCGGCAGCGCCGCCGCGCCCCGGGCGGCGCGACGGGCGCGGGCATAGGCGGCGGGGCTGACGCCCGTCGCGCGGACGAACAATCGCTGGAAATGATGTGGCGCGTAACCGACCCGTGCCGCTAGCCCGGCCAGCGTCGGGGCTTCCCCGGCGTCGAGGATCGCGGCGGCGGCGGCCACTGCGGCCCGGTCGCGGGCGACGCCATCGGGCAGGCAGCGGCGGCAGGGGCGATAGCCGGCTGCCCGTGCCGCGATCGCATCGGCATGGAAGCTGACATTCTCGCGCCGTGGCCGGCGGGCCGGGCAGCTTGGCCGGCAATAGATTCCGGTGGTGGTCACCGCGACGACGAAGCGGCCATCGGCGTCGCGATCGCGCGCGACGAAGGCGGTCCAAGCGGCGGCGTCGTCGAAGGGGTCGGTCATGCCGTCGTCCTACCGCGTCCATGACATGGCTTCATCCCGGCGCTTGCGATCAAAGTGCGGCCATGCGTCGCACGTCCTCCTCGCCCGCCGCCAGCGAGCGGACCCGGCCCAGCCCCTTGCTGACCTCGTCTCCCGCGTTGGGTGCGAAGATACGGGCGCGGGCGTACAGATCGCCGGCCAGCGCGTATCGCCCCTCCGCCTCGGCGCAGAGCGCCCGGTTGAACACCGTTGGCCCGTGATCGGGCGACAGCCGGTCGATTTCCGTGAAGGCGCGGCAGGCGGCGGCCTGATCGGTCTTGGTCAGGCGCACCGCCTGTTTGAACCGGTCCGCGACCTCGCCGGGCAGTCCCTTGCGATCCTCCTGTATCCGCACCGTGTAGCGTTCGCGGTGCGGGGCGAGATCGAGGCGGACCTCGCGTGCGACCGATTCGGCCATGACATCGGCGGTCAGCGCGATATCGAGCGGGGTGCCGGTGTCCTCGCACCACCAGCCGCTATCCGTGCGCGTCTTCGGTCCGGCATAGACGGTGCGGCCATCACGCCGACGCACCAGTTGCAGGTCGGCGCGCAGGCTGACCGAGCGTCGCGTGCAGCGCACCCGGTAACTGATCCGCCTCACGCACTTGCCATCCTTCTTCTCGGCGCAGCGCTCGCGTGCCTCGCTGTAATCGCTGCTCTCCACCGCGATATCGGCCTGGCCGGTCAGCATCCCGTCGGGCCGCAGCGAGGGGGGCACCAGCCTCGCATGAGGAGTGTCGGTCCGGTCCAGTGCGGCCAGCTGGCGCTCGATCGCGTCGCCCAGTTTCTCGCCGAGCGGCCCGGCGATCATGTCCACGCCGATCGTCGGCAGGAAGCTCGCTTCCCGCGCGGTGGCGGCGAAGATGCCCTCGACGTGCAACGTCTCGGCGGCCACGGGCGATGCCGCCGCGATCAGGCCGGCCGTCACCACCATCCGCCTTGCGCCTCGCATCGCCACCGTCTTCCTACGCTCCCTTCTGCGTGCCTGCCGTTATCGTTGCGCGACCGATCCTGAACGACGCGTGTCGACCGCGCGGCTTGCATCGGCGGCCCCCCCATGCTAGCCGCGCCGCAGCCCATCGGAGGTGCGTTTTTCGCGCCCCGTTCCCTATGGGCGAACCCGTTCTGACGACGAGGAATTCCAGGTCCGTGGAGACAGCTGGCGGTATTCAGGCAAGTTTGGGCGGTCGATATGCCGTGGCCCTCTTCGACCTTGCACGTGACGCGAAGACGATCGATGCGGTCGAGGCCAGCCTGACGGCGGTGCGCGATGCGCTCGGCCAGTCGGACGACCTGCGCCGGCTGACGGTCAGCCCGCTGGTCGGGCGCGGTGTCGCGGTGAAGACCGTGCTGGCCGTCGCCGACCAGATCGGCGTCGACGCCACCACCCGCAGCTTCCTCGGCGTGCTCGCCGAGAACCGGCGGCTGTCGCAGCTGCCTGCGATCATCCGCGCGTTCCGCACGCTGGCCTCGCGCCATCGCGGCGAGATCGCGGCGGAGGTCGTGAGCGCCCACCCGCTGACCGACGATCAGGTCGCCCAGCTGAAGCAGCAGCTTCGCCAGCGCGTCGGTCGCGAGGTGTCGGTCGACCTGTCGGTCGATCCCCAATTGCTCGGCGGGCTCGTCGTCCGCATCGGTTCCCAGATGATCGATTCGTCGATCCGCACCCGTTTGAATGCGCTTGCCAGCGCGATGAAAGGCTGAGTTGATGGACATTCGCGCCGCAGAAATCTCCCGGGTCATCAAGGACCAGATCGCCAGCTTCGGCGATCAGGCACAGGTCTCCGAGACCGGTCAGGTGCTGTCGGTCGGCGACGGCATCGCGCGCATCTATGGCCTCGACAACGTCCAGGCGGGCGAGATGGTCGAATTCGCCAATGGCGTGCAGGGCATGGCGCTCAACCTGGAGGCCGATAATGTCGGCGTCGTGATCTTCGGCTCGGATTCGGAGATCAAGGAAGGCGACATCGTCAAGCGCACCGGCACGATCGTGGACGTGCCGGTCGGCAAGGGTCTGCTCGGCCGCGTGGTCGACGGTCTCGGCAACCCGATCGACGGCAAGGGCCCGATCGTCGCCGAGAAGCGCAGCCGCGTCGAGGTGAAGGCCCCCGGCATCATCCCGCGCCAGTCTGTCAGCGAGCCGATGCAGTCGGGCCTGAAGGCGATCGACGCCCTCGTGCCGGTCGGCCGTGGCCAGCGCGAACTCATCATCGGCGATCGCCAGACCGGCAAATCGGCGGTCGCGATCGACACCTTCATCAACCAGCGGACGGCGAATGCCGGCACCGACGAATCGAAGAAGCTCTACTGCGTCTATGTCGCGGTCGGGCAGAAGCGGTCGACGGTCGCGCAGTTGGTCAAGACGCTGGAAGAGAACGGCGCGATGGAATATTCCATCGTCGTCGCCGCCACCGCGTCGGACCCCGCGCCGATGCAGTTCCTCGCGCCCTATACCGGCACCGCGATGGGCGAGTATTTCCGCGACAACGCGATGCACGCGCTGATCGTGTTCGACGATCTGTCGAAGCAGGCGGTGGCCTATCGCCAGATGTCGCTGCTGCTGCGTCGCCCGCCGGGCCGCGAAGCCTATCCGGGCGACGTGTTCTACCTGCACAGCCGCCTGCTGGAGCGTGCGGCCAAGATGTCCGACGCCAATGGCGGCGGCTCGCTGACCGCGCTGCCGATCATCGAGACGCAGGCCGGCGACGTGTCGGCCTATATCCCGACCAACGTGATCTCGATCACCGATGGCCAGATCTTCCTCGAAACCGACCTGTTCTTCGCGGGCATCCGCCCGGCGATCAACGTCGGCCTCTCGGTCAGCCGCGTCGGTTCCGCCGCGCAGACCAAGGCGATGAAGAAGGTGTCCGGCTCGATCAAGCTGGAGCTGGCGCAGTATCGCGAGATGGCGGCGTTCGCGCAGTTCGGCTCCGACCTCGATGCCTCGACGCAAAAGCTGCTCAACCGCGGCGCGCGCCTGACCGAGCTGCTCAAGCAGAAGCAGTTCGCGCCGATGCCGTTCGAGGAGCAGACCGCCTCGATCTTCGCGGGCACGCAGGGGTATCTCGATAACGTGCAGGTCAAGGACGTGACCCGGTACGAGGCGGCGATGCTGTCCGACCTTCGCGCCAACCATGCCGGCGTGCTGACCAAGATCCGCGACACCCGCGATCTGGGCGACGAGGCGAAGGGCGGCCTGAAGGCGGCACTGGACCAGTTCGCCAAGACGTTCGCGTAATGGAATCTCCCTCTCCCCGTCGGGGGAGAGGGTAGGGGAGGGGAAGGTGCCATGCACTGACCCATGCCCCTCTCCCCGGCCCTTTCCCCTGACGGGGAGAGGGGGAAGAAGGTAGAAGATGGCGTCACTCAAGGCCCTCAAGGTTCGGATCAACTCGGTCAAATCGACCCAGAAGATCACCAAGGCGATGAAGATGGTCGCCGCCGCCAAGCTGCGCCGCGCGCAGGAGGCGGCGGTCGCCGCGCGCCCCTATGCGCAGCGGCTGGAAGGCGTGATGGCCAGCATCGCCGGCCGCGTCGGCATCGCGCCCGGCGCGTCGCCGCTCTTGGCGGGCACCGGCAATGATCAGGTCCATCTGATCGTCGTCGCCACTTCCGAACGGGGGCTGGCCGGCGCGTTCAACACCAACATCGTCCGGGCGGCGCGCAAGCACGCCGATGCGCTGATCGCGCAGGGCAAGACGGTGAAGTTCTACATCGCCGGCAAGAAGGGGCGCGTGCTGCGCCGCTTCTACCCGACGATGATCGCCGCCGATCACGAGATGGGCCATATCAAGCGGCTGGCGTTCGACGACGCCCGCCAGATCGCCGACGACGTGATCGCGCGCTTCACGGCGGGCGAATTCGACGTCGCGCACCTGTTCTACGCCAAGTTCGTCTCGGCTTTGGTGCAGGAGCCGACCGGCATCCAGATCGTGCCCGTGCCGCTGTCGTCCGTCCCCGGTGCCGCCGGCAAGGCGAACGCCCCGGCGGCGGTCACCGAGTACGAGCCGAGCGAGGAGGCGATCCTCGCCGACCTGCTGCCGCGCAACGTCGCCATCCAGATTTTCCGCGCGCTGCTGGAAAATGCGGCATCCGAACAGGGCAGCCGGATGAACGCGATGGAGAATGCGACCAAGAACGCCGGTGACATGATCCAGCGTCTCTCGATCCAGTATAACCGCACCCGTCAGGCCGCGATCACGACCGAATTGGTCGAGATCATCTCGGGCGCCGAAGCGCTCTAAAAGATTCGAAGCAGGAAGAACCGCCATGGCAACCGCCGCTGAAGACATCCGCCCGACCCAGACCACGGGCACCACCAACAATGTCGGCACGATCGCCCAGATCATCGGCGCGGTCGTCGACGTGCATTTCCCCGAGCAGCTGCCGTCGATCCTGTCGGCGCTGGAAACCAGCAACAACGGCAACCGGCTGGTGCTGGAAGTCGCGCAGCATCTGGGCGAGAACACCGTCCGCACCATCGCGATGGACGCGACCGAGGGGCTGACCCGCGGCCAGACCGTGACCGACACCGGCGCGCAGATCAGCGTGCCCGTCGGCCCCGCGACGCTGGGCCGCATCCTCAACGTGATCGGTGAGCCGATCGACGAGCGTGGCCCGGTCGCCACCGACCTGCGCTCGCCGATCCATGCCGAGGCACCGCTGTTCGTCGACCAGTCGACCGAAAGCGCGATCCTCGTCACCGGCATCAAGGTCATCGACCTGCTGGCGCCCTACGCGAAGGGCGGCAAGATCGGCCTGTTCGGCGGCGCCGGCGTCGGCAAGACCGTGCTGATCCAGGAACTCATCAACAACATCGCCAAGGGCCATGGCGGCACCTCGGTGTTCGCCGGCGTCGGCGAGCGTACCCGCGAGGGCAACGACCTCTATCACGAGTTCCTCGACGCGGGCGTCATCGCCAAGGATGCCGATGGCAATCCGCAGTCGGAGGGTTCGAAGGTCGCGCTGGTGTTCGGCCAGATGAACGAGCCGCCGGGCGCCCGCGCCCGCGTCGCGCTGTCGGGCCTGACGATCGCGGAATATTTCCGCGACGTCGAGGGGCAGGACGTGCTGTTCTTCGTCGACAACATCTTCCGCTTCACGCAGGCGGGCGCGGAAGTGTCGGCGCTGCTCGGTCGCATCCCGTCGGCGGTGGGTTACCAGCCGACTCTGTCGACCGACATGGGCGCGCTGCAGGAGCGGATCACCTCGACTAACAAGGGGTCGATCACCTCGGTGCAGGCGGTGTACGTTCCCGCCGACGATCTCACCGATCCGGCGCCGGCCACTTCGTTCGCGCATCTTGACGCCACGACCGTGCTCAACCGCGCGATCTCCGAACTCGGCATCTATCCGGCGGTCGATCCGCTCGATTCGACCAGCCGCGTGCTGGAGCCGCGCATCGTCGGTCAGGAGCATTACGACACGGCGCGCGCTGTGCAGTCGCTGCTGCAGCGCTACAAGTCGCTGCAGGACATCATCGCCATCCTCGGGATGGACGAGCTGTCCGAAGAGGACAAGCTGACCGTGACGCGCGCCCGCAAGATCCAGAAGTTCCTCAGCCAGCCGTTCCACGTCGCCGAGGTCTTCACCGGCATCAGCGGCAAGTTCGTGCAGGTCGAGGACACGATCCGCTCGTTCAAGGCGGTGGTCGACGGCGAATACGACCATCTGCCCGAAGCGGCCTTCTACATGGTCGGCGGCATCGACGAAGTCGTCGCCAAGGCCGAGAAGATGGCCAAGGAGGCGTGATCGTCGCTGCGGCGACGGCGGCTCTCCTCGCGACGGCACCGGTTCCGGTGCAGGCTCGCGGGCAGGGCGCCGTCGCCGCGGTCGATACCGCGATCGCCGCGTGCGAACGCTGGCTGCTTGAACCGGCTAGCTGGAACGGGAACATCGCCTCCTTCGGTCGCGCGCAGGGTCTGCGATCGCAGGCCACCGTGCCATCGGTCGCGCTGCCGCCGCCCGCGATGCGCGTTTCGCTTCATCACTGGCGGGTCCCGTTGGGTGAGGGTGGCGTCTATGTCACCACCTCCGATCGGCTGCCGGTCTGCCATCTGTCGGGCGGTGGCCCATTCGATATGCAGCCCGCGATCGTCGCGCTGCGCCGCGCCCCGGATTTCGCCCGCCGATGGCGACGCACCGGTGGCGGACGTGAGGGCGGGATGGTCAGCGAACGGTTCGTCAGCACCGTCGATCCCCAATTGTCGATGACCCTGTCCCATGCGGTCGCGGCCGGCGGTCGCACGGATCGCGTCCAGTTTCTCGCCACCGCCAGCTACCAGATCAGGAAATAGTCCCGATGCTCCATTTCGAACTCGTCACCCCTGAAAAGCTGCTCCGGTCGGAGAGCGTCCACATGGTCGTCGTCCCCGGCACCGAGGGCGATTTCGGCGTGCTGGAGGGCCATGCCCCCTTCATGTCGACGATCCGCGACGGCGTGATCTCGGTCTATACCAGCGCCAACGGCCAGCCGGAGACGATCGCGATCAAGGGCGGTTTCGCCGAGGTCAACGACAAGGGCCTGACGGTGCTGGCCGAACACGCCGGCTGACCGGTCGGGCTGGGCTGTCCTACAGTCCAGCCTTCGGGCATGACGATGGCCGTTCCCTTTTCGAAGGGAGCGGCCATCGTCACTAGAGCGGGATGACATGAGGTTGATCCGGATGTTCGTCATTGCGAGCGCAGCGAAGCAATCCAGTGCCGGACCAGGACGCCCTGGATTGCTTCGCTGCGCTCGCAATGACGGATCAATCTGATGTCATCTAACTCTAGGGCGCGCGAACACCCCTGTAGGATGCGACGTTCGTGACTTTCCGTGTGACTTTCCGCGTCACAGGAAGCTGTAGGGATCGACGTCCACCGTCACCCGCGCCTTGCTGGGCCACGTCAGCGCGCCCAGCCATTCGCGGATCACGTCCTGCACGTCCAGCGCGCGGCGGGCGTGGACGAGCAGGCGGTAACGGTGTCGCCCGCGCAGCATCGCCAGCGGCGCGGGGGCGGGGCCGTACACCGCCATCCCCTCTACCTTCGGGGCGGAGCGACCGACCAGCAGCGCGGTTTCGTGTGCGCAGGACTGCTCCTCCGAACTGACCACGATCGCGGCATATCGCCCGAACGGCGGCGCCCCGGCATCGCGGCGTGCCTCGGTCTCGGCCTCGTAGAAGGCATCGCCGTCGCCGGTCACCAGCGCCTGCATCACCTGCGCCTTCGGACTGTGCGTCTGGATGAAGACGCGGCCGGGCTTGGCGCCGCGCCCGGCGCGGCCCGATACCTGTCTGATCTGCTGGAAGGTCCGCTCCGCTGCGCGCAGATCGCCGCCCTCCAGCCCCAGATCGGCATCGACCACCCCGACCAGCGTCAGGTTGGGAAAATGATACCCCTTGGTGACGAGCTGCGTGCCGACGACGATGTCGATATCGCCCGCCTCCATCCGCCCGACGAACTCCGCCGCCTTGGCCGGCGACCAGATCGTGTCGGACGTGACCACGGCGGTCTTCGCCTCCGGGAACAGCAGCGCTACCTCGTCCGCGATTCGCTCGACGCCGGGGCCGCAGGCGACGAGCGAATCCTCCGCCTTGCATTCCGGGCAGACCTTGGGCGTCGGCATCACATGCCCGCAATGGTGGCAGGCCAGCCGCCGGGTCAGCCGGTGTTCGACCATCCACGCGGTGCAGTTGGGGCACTGGAACCGGTGCCCGCACGACCGGCACAAGGTCAGCGGCGCATAGCCGCGTCGGTTGAGGAACAGCAGCGATTGTTCGCGCTTCGCCAGCGTCTCCGTCATCGCCTCGACCAGCCGGGGGCTCAGCCAGCGGCCGCGTTCGGGCGGTTCGTGGATCAGGTCGATCGCGGCGATCGCCGGCATCTCCGCCGCGCCGAACCGCTTCGGCAGTTTCAGTTCGGCATAGCGGCCCAGCGCCACTTGCTGGCGCGTCTCGATCGCCGGCGTCGCGCTGGCGAGGATCACCGGGCATTCCTCGAACTTGCCGCGCATCACCGCCACGTCGCGCGCGTGGTAGTGGACGCCCTCTTCCTGCTTGAAGCTGGTCTCGTGCGCCTCGTCGACCACGATCAGCCCCAGATTGCGGTAGGGCAGGAACAGCGCCGATCGCGCGCCCACCGTCACCAGCGCCTCACCGCTGGCGATCGCCCGCCATGCCCGGCGGCGCTGGGTGGACCGCAGGCCGGAATGCCACGCCACCGGCTCGCAGCCGAACCGGTCGTGGAAGCGTTTCAGGAACGGCTCGGTCAGCGCGATCTCGGGCAGCAGCACGATCGTCTGCCGGCCCTGCCGGATCGCTGCCGCCACCGCCTCGAAATACACCTCGGTCTTGCCCGATCCGGTGACGCCGTCGAGCAGCGTCGGCTCGAACCGGTGCGCGGTCACGCCGGCGGCCAGCGTGTCGGCGGCGGCATGCTGTTCGTCGGACAGGGTCGGCGCGCCGTGGCCGGGATCGGGGACGGGATAGGGGCTGTCGATGTCGACCGTCACCGCCTCCAGCACGCCGGTCTTGACCAGACCGCGGATCACCGCGTCCGACACGTCGGCGATCCCCGCGAGTTCGCGGATCAGCCCCTGCCGGTCGCCGATCCGCTCCAGCGCCTGTTCGCGCTGCGGGGTCAGGCGCGCCGGCAACTCGCCGGTCGCGCGATATTCGGTGACGGTGCGCGCACCCTCCAGCGCGGAGGTGGAGGCAAGGCACATGCGCAGCACCGCGGCGGGCGGTGCGAGGTAATAGCCGGCGGTCCATTCCACCAGCCGGCGCAGCGCCGGGCGCAGCGGCGGCACATCGGCCACCGCCAGCAGGGGGCGCAGCCGGTTGTCGCCCACCTCCGCGTCCGACGGCATCCGCTCCGCCTCCCACGCCACGCCCAGCAACTGGCGGGGGCCGAGCGGGGCGACCACGATCGACCCCGGCTCCACCGTCATGCCATGCGGCACGCGGTAGTCGAGGGGGCCGAGGGCGGCATTGAGGAGGAGGACACGGGCGCGCGACATGCCGGCTGCATATGGGGGCAAGCGCTCGCGAGGTGAAGCGTGGTGTCGCGGGCGATGCGGTGGCATGACGGGGCATGGCCGCTCTGCCCCATCCCCTTGCCGCCGACTGGGCGGCGCATCTGGCGCGCGATCGACGGCGTTCGGCGCATACGGTGCGCGCCTATCACGCGACGGCGGATCGGCTGCTGGCGTTCCTGACCGGGCATTGGGGAGGGGATGTCGACGCCACGCGACTGGCGGGAATCGAGGCGGCCGACCTGCGCGCGTATCTGGCCCACCGGCGCGGGGCGGGGCTGGGCAATGCGTCGGCCGCGCGCGAATTGTCGGCGGTGCGGGGGTTTCTGGCATGGGCGGGGACCGCCGCGCCCCGGCTGCGTGGCCCACGCGTGGCGAAGGGCATCCCCCGGCCGGTCGCGCCGGCCGACGTGATCGCGCTGGCGGAGGAAGTGGCGGACGAGGCACGGGAGCCGTGGATCGCCGCCCGCGACTGGGCGGTGCTGTTGCTGCTTTATGGGGGTGGCCTGCGGATCGGCGAGGCGATCGCGCTGACCGGCGGGGCGCTGCCGCTGGGCGAGACGCTGACCGTCACCGGCAAGCGCGCGAAGACGCGGATCGTGCCGCTGTTGCCGCAGGTGCGGACGGCGATCGAGGAATATGTCCGCCTGTGCCCCTGGCCGATGGGGCGGGACGAGGCGCTGTTCCGGGGGTTCCGGGGCGGGCCGCTGGCGCCGGCGATCATCCGCCGTTCGGTGCGTGGCGCCCGCGGGCGGCTGGGCCTGAACGAGCGGACCACGCCGCACGCGCTGCGCCACAGCTTCGCGACGCATTTGCTGGGGCGCGGTGCCGACCTGCGCGCGCTGCAGCAGCTATTGGGCCATGCCAGCCTGAGTTCGACGCAGGTCTATACCGCGGTCGATGCCGCGCACCTGCTCGACGTCTATCGCCACGCGCATCCGCGGGCATGATCTATCCGGCGCGGGGCCGCCAGGTGACGACACGGTAGATATAGAACACCACGATCGCGACCGTCAGCGCGATCGCCAGCGGCCCGACATAGCGGTCCAGTTCCTGAAACCGCCGGTCCAGGTACAGGCCGGCCGCCGCGAGGATCGTGTTCCAGATCGCCGATCCGCCCGCCGTCGCGATCAGGAACCGCCAGCGCGGCATCCGCGCCATGCCGGCGGGTAGCGACACCATCGTCCGGAACGTCGGCATGAAGCGGAACACGAACACCACCCAGCCGCCGCGATCGTGGAAGAAACGGGTGATGCGCTCGACATCCTCCCACTCCACCGTCAGCCACCGGCCCCAGCGGTCGACGAAGGGACGCAACCCCTGATAGCCGAACCGTCGCCCGATCCAGTACCAGACATAATTGCCCGCGACCGTGCCCAGCGTCCCCGCCGCGACCAGCCAGCCGAACTGCATCTGCCCGCGTGCGACCGCCATGCCGCCCAGGCCCATGATGACCTCCGACGGGATCGGTGGCACGATGTTTTCCAGCGCCATCAGCAGGATGATGCCGAAATAGCCGCCCCAGGCGATCCAATCGAGGATGAACTGCGTCATGGCGCGCTCAACGCGCGCCGACGGCCTTTCGTTCGGCGACCCTGCGTTCGATCGCATCCCAGATCAGCCCGGCGACATCGGTACCGTCGAACCGCTCGATCGCGACGATGCCGGTGGGGGAGGTGACGTTGATCTCGGTCAGCCATTCGCCCCCGATCACATCGATCCCCACGAAGATCAGGCCGCGCCGCTTCAGCTCCGGCCCCAGCGCGGCGCAGATCTCGCGCTCCCGCTCGGTCAATTCGGTCTTCTCCGCCGAACCGCCGACCGCGAGATTCGACCGGATTTCGCCTTCGCCCGGCAACCGGTTGATCGCGCCGACGACCTCACCATCGACCAGTACGATGCGCTTGTCGCCCTTCGCCACGGCGGGCAGGAAGGCCTGCACCATATGCGGCTCGCGCCATGTCTGGTTGAACACCTCGATCAGGGCGGACAAGTTGGCGGCATCCGCCTCCACCTTGAAGATCGCCTTGCCGCCATTGCCGTGCAGCGGCTTGATGACGATGGCGCCGTGTTCCGCCAGGAAGGCGCGCGCCTCGTCCAGCGAACGGGTGATGAGGGTGGGCGGCATGAACCGCGCATAATCAAGTACGAACACCTTTTCTGGCGCGTTGCGCACGCTGGCGGGATCGTTGACCACCAGCGTGCGATCCGCGATCCGTTCCAGCAGGTGTGTGGCGGTGATGTAGCCCAGGTCGAAGGGCGGGTCCTGTCGCATCAGTACCACATCCGCCTGTTCGCCGAGGTCGAGGCCGACCGGATCGTCGAACCGGAAGTGATCGCCCGCGACGCGCTGCACCGTCACCGGATGCGCCTTCGCCCACAGCCGGTCACCCGACCAGTTCAGATCCTCTGCGGCGTAATGGAACAGGCGATGGCCACGGGCCTGCGCGGCCAGCATCAAAGCGAAGCTGCTGTCCCCCGCGATGTTGATGCCGGCGAGCGGGTCCATCTGGACGGCGACGGAAAGGGACATGGGCGACCTTCGCTGGGTAATGGAAGCCGGCAGGTAGGGTGCGGCGGGGGGATTGTCACCCGCCACGCCACCCGTATCAGGGCATCCACGCATTCTCGATATGCCGGGGGCGGGTGCCGGGGGCGAGCAGGATTACGTCGACGCGGATGTCGTCGCCCGGCCCGGCATAGCGGGGCATCAACACCTCCGCCGCGGAAGCGACGCGGGCGAGACGGCGTTCGTCGATCGCATGGTCCAGTTCGGCAGCGGTACGGCGGGCCTTCACCTCTACAAAGGCGACCAGATTGCCCTTGCGCGCGACCAGATCGACCTCACCGGCGGGCGTGCGCACCCGGCGATCGAGGATGCGCCAGCCCTTCAACCGCAGCCACCACCCGGCCAGCCGCTCACCCCGCCGGCCCGCGGCCTCGGCGAGGCGGCGGGTGTCTGCGGAGCGAGTGGACGGGGGGCGGGGCATCGCATTCCTGTTGCGTGAATGATTGACGAACGAAATGATGCTGCAGCGATCGGCTGTATTCATGATACCGTCATGAAATGTCGGGTCTTGTTATGTCGATCCGTATCCCGAATGTCATAAGGGAGATAACAGATGATCCAGATCAATATTGGCGATCATCGGCCCATCGATCCGCGTTGGCAACCTATGCCACGAGCCGAACGGGCCGTACTCGACTGGGCGCGTCATCGCGCCCGCTGGATAGCGCGCAACCTGTCGAGCGCGGACGCCTATTTCAAACGACTGCCATTCCAAAAGACGTTGACCGCGTTGGTCGCCGACTCATCCTTGTGGCTCAGCTATGAAGACAATCCCGGTCGCTATGGTGCGACCAGCATTCGCAATTTCAGGGATATCGTCATTTCCTCCCATGCGTTCGACAAGGGGCGTTGGGTGGTGCTGGCGACCCTGATCCATGAGCTCGCCCATGTCGGTGGTGCACCCGGGTTCAACGATTCGGCGGAACAGGCAGTGCTCGCTTGCGGCTTGGGGCGTCGGGACGAGCTGATCCGGGGCCGGGACGACCCAAAGACCCCTTATGAACCGGGAATTTTTGGCATGAGCCTGAAGCCGGATCGGGAGACGGCGGTTGTCTGATCGGCGTCGAACCGGAATAAAGCTGGCCGTCGCGGCCATCATCATGACGGCATCCACGACGGCGGATGCCTGCCGATGCGTGTCGCGGAGCGTGCAGGCACGCGCCAAAACGGCGGATGCGATCGTCATCGCCGATGTCGCCGGGTTCGACGATCGTCGCCCAACCGATCGGACGTTCAAGGTGCGGGTCGTGAAGAGCTGGAAGGCGCGGCTGTCCGGGCCGCTCACGATCCTGAGCGAGGCGACGACCTGCCAGGCCGATCTCCGGCGTGGCACCCGGTATCTGATCTACCTCAAGCGCACGGCCGGCGGTTACCGGACCGATGCGTGCGCCGGCAACCTGCCCGCCGCGCAGGCCAAAGCTGCGATCGCGGCGATCGGTCGATAACGGTCAGTTTTTCATCGCCAAAGCCCGCGCATACAGCGTCTTGCGATCCAGCCCGAGCGCCTTGGCCACCTCGCTCGCCGCCTGTCCGGCGGGCAGGCGGGTAAGGGCTTCGGCCAGTGCGGTGTCGCCGTCCTCGACACTGGCTGGCGGCGCATCGCCGGGGGGGGCGACGACGATCACGATCTCACCACGCGGGGGCGCATCGGCATAGCGGGCGGCCAGGGTAGCGAGGGTACCGGTGACCGCCTCCTCGAATTTCTTGGTGATCTCCCGTGTCACTGCCGCCTCGCGGTCGCCGAGGACGGTGGCGAGGGTGGCGAGGCAGGCGGCAAGGCGTGGTCCCGATTCGTAGAGGACCAGCGTGGCGCGCACCGCCGCCACTTCCGCGATCGCATCCGCCCTCGCCTTTTCCTTGGGCGGCAGGAAACCCAGGAACAGGAAGCGGTCGGTCGGCAGGCCGGCCAGCGTCAGCGCCGCCACCGCCGCGCAGGGGCCGGGGATCGTCACGACCAGATGGCCCGCCGCGCGCGCATCGCGGACCAGCTTGAAACCGGGATCGGAGATCAGCGGCGTGCCCGCGTCCGACACCAGCGCCACCGCCTCCGTCGCCATCCGCGCGATCAGGCTGGGGCGGACGCCTTCGGCATTATGGTCGTGATAGGGAATCATCGGCCGCTTCACACCGATATGGCGTAACAGCCCGGCGGTGACGCGGCTGTCCTCCACCGCCACTACATCGGCACGCGCCAGTACATCGGCGGCGCGCGGAGAAAGGTCACCGAGATTGCCGATTGGCGTCGCGACGATGTAGAGTCCGGGATCAAGACCGGGACCGGTTGGGATTTCGGGAGAAGACATGGGGATCGTCATGGCAGAGGCCGCCATCTTACCGCAACGTGGATCGACGCGTCATCCATCCGCGCGTCGCTGGATCGTGCTGGCCGCGGCCTGCGTGCTGTCCGCCTGTTCGACGGTGCTGCCGCGCGGGGTGGAGCCGCCGCGACCCACGGTCACCCGGCCAGCCGCACCGGTCGCGCCGCCGGTGGTGGAGGCTGGCATCCCTCGTGACGTCGCGCGCAACCGTGTCGCGCTGCTCGTGCCGCTGTCCGGTGGCAATGCGGGGGTAGGCCGATCGATCGCCAATGCGACGATGCTGGCGTTGCTCGATACCCAGAACCAGTCGGTGCGGATCACCAACTACGACACCGCGCCCGGTGCCGCCGTCGCCGCACAGCGTGCGATCGCCGAGGGTGCGCAACTGATCCTGGGGCCGCTGCTTGCCGAGGATGTGCGCGCGGTGGCGCCCATTGCCAAGGCGGCCGGGGTGCCCGTGCTCAGCTTCTCCAACGATACCGGTGTCGCGGGCAACGGGGCCTATCTGATGGGTTATGTGCCGGCGCAGTCGGTGGAGCGGGTGGTGGAATATGCCCGTTCGCGCGGGGTGACGAGCTTTGCCGGGCTGGTGCCCAACGGTCTGTACGGCGAACGCGCGTCCACCGCGTTCCTGCGGGCGGTCGAAGGAGCAGGGGGGCAGGTCGTCTCGCTCCAGCCCTATGCCCGCGGCACGGTGACGGGCGCGGTGCAGCGTCTGGCGGCAAAGGCGCCCTATGATGCCGTGCTGATAGCTGACGCCGCCGGTACCGCCGCCGCCGCCGCGCCGCTGGTGAAGCGGGGCAGCGGTGCCGCCACGCGGATCCTTGGTACCGAATTGTGGAACTCGGACGGGGGAACCGCGCGACCGGCACTGGCGGGCGCCTGGTTCGCCAGCGTGTCGAACACCCTGTACCGGCAATATGCCGTCAAATACCGCACCCGCTTCGGCACCGCGCCCTACCGGTTGTCGAGCCTGGGTTATGATGCGGTGTTGCTGACGGTGCGGATCGCACGCGACTGGCGGGTCGGTTCGTCGTTTCCCGAAGGGAAGCTGCGCGATGCGGATGGTTTTTCCGGGATCGACGGCGCTTTTCGCTTCGGCCGCGACGGCGTCGCCGAACGCGCGCTGGAGGTGCAGGAGGTGCGTGGAAACGCCAATGCGGTCGTGTCGCCGGCGCCTGCGGGCTTCGGCAAATAACGACCGGTTCCGCTCCTTCCCTCTCCGGTCAGGCGGGGAGGGAAGGGTCGGCTCGCTTGCCGACATGCTTCTCGCCGCGCGCTTCGGCAAGTTTGACCTGCCGGTGCCGCTCTGCGTAGCCGGCCTGCCGCGCCGCATCACGCGATCCGTGGCAACCGGGGCATGACACGCCCTCGACGAACAGGGGGGAGGTCCGGTCGGTGGCGCTGACCGGCATCCGGCAGCCACGGCACAGGGCATGCGTTCCTGCTGCCAGACCTTGCCCCACCGCCACGCGCTCGTCGAACACGAAGCATTCGCCCTGCCAGCGGCTGTCGGCGGCGGGCATCTCCTCCAGATAGCGCAGGATGCCGCCGTCGAGGTGGAACACGTCGTCCACGCCCTCGCGCTTCAGATAGGCGGTCGCCTTTTCGCAGCGGATGCCGCCGGTGCAGAACATCGCGACGCGCTTGCCCGCCAGATCGTCGCGATGCGCCGCGACCCAGGCAGGGAAATCGCGGAAACTGGCGGTGGCGGGGTCGACGGCGCCTGCGAAACTGCCGATCGCGACCTCGTAATCGTTGCGCGTGTCGATCACCACCGTGTCGGGATCGTCGACCAGCGCGTTCCAGTCGGCGGGGGCGACATAGGTGCCGACATCGCCCAGCGGATCGATATCGGGGACCCCCATCGTCACGATCTCACGTTTCACGCGCACCTTGAGGCGATGAAAGGGTATCGTCGCCGTCTCGGCAAACTTGGGGGCGAGATCAGCACAGCCGGGCAGGGCGCGGATCGCCGCCAGCATCGTATCGATGCCAGCATCGCTGCCCGCGATCGTGCCGTTGATGCCCTCGCCCGCGATCAGCAACGTACCCCGGATGCCCGCCGCTTGCGCCACCGCCTCGAGATGCGTCCGGATCGCCGCCGGATCGGCGAACCGGGCAAAGCGGTACAGGGCCGCGATCCGGATCGTCATAGCGCGTCGAAATCAATCGGTGCGTGTCGATCCAGCGTCTGCGGGGAGGGCGGCATCGGGTATTTCAGCCCGGTCGCGCAGTTGAACAGCACGACGCGCTCATCCTCGTCCACCTCGCCGGTACGCAGCGCCTCGCGATACGCCGCCAGCGTCGCGCCGCCTTCCGGACACAGCAGCAGGCCATCGCGCCGCGCACAATCCTCCACCGCCTTCAGGATCGCGGGATCGCCGACTCCCAGTGCCTTGCCGCCGCTTTCCCGTACCGCGCGCAGGATCAGGAAGTCGCCTACCGCGCGCGGCACGCGGATGCCCATCGCGATGGTATGCGCATCCTCCCAGCGTTCGGCATGTTCCTCACCCGCTTCGAACGCGCGGACGATCGGAGCGCAGCCCGATGCCTGCACCGCATACATGCGCGGACGTTTCGAGCTGATCCAGCCAAGTTTCTCCAGTTCGTCGAATGCCTTCCACATTCCGATCAGGCCGGTGCCGCCACCGGTCGGATAGAAGATCGCATCGGGCAGATCCCAGCCGAACTGCGCGGCCAGTTCCAGCCCCATCGTCTTCTTGCCCTCGATCCGGTACGGCTCCTTCAAGGTCGAGAAGTCGAACCAGCGGCCTTCGGTCGCACCCTTGCCGACGATCGCGCCACAATCGTCGATCAGGCCGTTGACCCGCCACACGCGCGCGCCCTGCATGGCGATCTCGCGCACGTTGATTTCGGGCGTATCCTCCGGGCAGAAGACGATCGTCTCGATCCCGCAGCGGCTGGCATAGGCGGCAAGCGCGGCACCGGCATTGCCGTTGGTCGGCATCGCGATCCGGGTGACGCCCAGTTCCTTCGCCATCGCCACCGCCATCACCAGACCGCGCGCCTTGAAGCTGCCGGTCGGCAGTCGCCCTTCGTCCTTGACCAGCACATTGGCGCCGCCGCTGACCGGGATCGGCACCATTGGGGTCTCGATCTCGCCAAGGCTGACGATATCGCGGGTGTGCCGCACCGGCAGCAATTCGCGCCACCGCCACAGGTCGGTCGGCCGCGTCGACAGGGCGTCACGCGACAGCGCCGCACCGACGGCATCGAGGTCGTAGCGCACCAGCAACGGCCGCCCGACGCGCGACAGGCCGTGCAGCATATCGGCGTCATAGCGTTCGCCCGTCATCGAACATTCGAGATGGGTGACGAAGCTGGGGCGATCGGCGGTGAGATTGTCGTTCATGGCCAACTCCTTGCCGCCGGCTTCGCGCGAAGTCGAGACGGGCGTCGCCACTGGATCGGCTCCCCGCCCGCTATAGAAGGGGAGCCGGTTCCAGTCAGTCCGGCTTCCTTGCCACTGCGACCAGCGCGGGCCGCAGCAGCCGGTCCTTGATCATGTAACCGGCCTGCATCTCCTGCACGACCGTGCCCGGTTCCGCATCGCTGGGCATCTCCATCATCGCCTGATGCTTGTTGGGATCGAGCGTCGCGCCCATCGCCTCGATCCGGGTGATACCGTGGCGGGCCAGTACGTTGTCGAGTTCGCGTCCCGTCGCGTCCAGTCCGATGACGAGACCCTTGAACCGGTCGTCCTCGCGCGCATCGGCGGGGATCGCCATCAGGCCGCGGCTCAGATTGTCGGCGACCGACAGGATATCGCGGGCGAAGCTGGTCGCGGCATAGGCGCGTGCATCGGCGGCATCCTTTTCGGCGCGGCGGCGGACGTTCTGGATATCGGCCTGTGCATAGAGCGTGGCCTGTTTCGCCTCGGCCAACTGGCTTTCCAGTTCGGCGATGCGCGCCTGCGCGGTGTCGTGTTCGGCCACTTCGGGCGCGGCCTCCGCCGTTTCCTCACGCAGCGTGTCGGTGCCGGTATCGTTCTCGTCGATCATCGATTCTTCCTGTTATCAACCCATCAGGCGGGCAAGCGTCGCCGCGGTGAAATCCACCATGGGCACGACCCGCGCGTAGTTCAACCGCGTCGGCCCGATCACGCCGACCACCCCGATCACCTGACCGCCCGGTCCGCGGAACGGCCGCGCGATCACCGACGATCCCGACAGCGCGAACAACTTGTTCTCCGCGCCGATGAAAATCCGGGTCGCCTCGCCCGCACTGGCCGAGTCGAGCAGGCTGGCGATCTCCTGCTTGCCGTCGAGATCGTCGAGCAGGTCGCGCACCCGGTCCAGATCGGCGGTGGCGGCGTCGTCGATCAACCGGCCCTGTCCCCGCACGATCAGGACCGGGCGGCGATCGCCGTCCTCGCTCCACACCGCCAGCCCGCGTTCGACCAGCGCGCGCGCCGCGCCGTCCAGCGCCGCGCGGCGATCGGTCAGTTCGCGCTCCAGCCGCGCCCGCGCCTCCGCCAGCGTCAGGCCGGTCAGCGTCGCGGACATGAAGTTACCCGCCTCGACCAGCGCCGATCCGGTCAGGCCGGGTGGCAGATCGAGCACGCGGTTCTCCACCGTGCCGTCTTCCGCCACCAGCACCGCCAGCGCCTGCACCGGCGATAGGGGCACGAAGCCGATCGACCGCAGCGTCAGCTCGCGCTTGGGCACCAGCACCAGCCCCGCGCACGCCGACAGGCCGGACAGCGCGGCGGTGGTGGCAGCCAGCGCCTCCTCCACCGGGCCGCCGCGACCAGCGTTGCGGCCGATCTGTGCCTCGATCTGCGCGCGCTCGTCCGCGCTGGGTTCGGTCGCCTGCATCATGCCGTCGACGAACAGACGCAGGCCACGTTCGGTCGGCCGGCGGCCGGCGGAGGTATGCGGGGATTCGAGCAGCCCCAGCGATTCCAGCTCACCCATCACGTGCCGGATCGAGGCGGGCGACAGGTTGAGCCCGGAGGCGAGCGCGATCGTCTTCGACCCTACCGGCACGCCGGACATGATATAGCCGTCCACCACCGCGCGAAAAATCTCGCGCGCCCGGTCGGTCAGTTCGGCGACGGGTGGTCCCATTCCCATGATCTAGGCTGGCGTGGCCCGGAACGGAAGGCTAGGCACGCGACCAGTTTTATCGACCATAGGAAATGCCCATGCGCCCCAGCGGCCGCACCCCCGACCAGATGCGCACGATCAGCATCGAACCGCGCTTCACCCGCCATGCCGAGGGATCGGTGCTGATCGGCTTCGGCGACACCAAGGTCCTCGTTACCGCCTCGATCGAGGAACGCGTGCCGCCGTTCCTGCGCGGCAAGGGCGAAGGCTGGGTAACGGCGGAATACGGGATGCTGCCCCGCGCGACCCACACCCGTGGCAACCGCGAGGCGGCGAAGGGCAAGCAGTCTGGACGGACGCAGGAAATCCAGCGGCTGATCGGCCGCAGCCTGCGCGCGGTGGTCGACATGAAGCTGCTCGGCGAGCGGCAGATCGTGATCGATTGCGACGTGATCCAGGCGGACGGCGGCACGCGTACCGCCGCGATCTCCGGCGGCTGGGTCGCGTTGCGCCTTGCGGTCGACGGGCTGCTGACATCGGGCAAGCTGACGGTCGACCCGATCAAACAGAAGGTCGCGGCGGTCAGCTGCGGCATCTATCAGGGCAATGCCGTCCTCGACCTCGACTATGACGAGGATTCGAACGCCGACGCTGACGGCAACTTCGTGCTGTTGGAAAACGGCCACATCGCCGAGGCGCAGGCGACCGCCGAACATGCGACCTATGACGAGGAGGCGCTGCTCCGCCTGCTCCGTCTGGCGCGGATGGGTTGCGCCGACATCTTCCGCGCGCAGGCCGAGGCTGTGAAGTGAGCGGGGAAGGCCGCGAGCCGCAGGCAATCCGCAAGCTGGCCCCCGGCCGGCTGGTGATCGCCAGCCATAACAAGGGTAAGGTCCGCGAGATCGCCGCGCTGCTGGAAGGACGAGGACTCGATGTCGTCTCTGCAGGCGAACTCGACCTGCCCGAGCCGGAGGAAACCGGCACCACCTTCGTCATGAATGCCGAACTGAAGGCGCGGGCGGCGGCTGATCTGTCGGGCCTGCCCGCCCTGGCGGACGACAGCGGGCTGTGTGTCGATGCGCTGGGCGGCGATCCCGGCATTTTCTCGGCCCGCTGGGGTGGCGAGACCAAGGATTTCTGCATGGCGATGACGCTGGTCGAACGCGCACTCGCCGCGACCGGCCCCGCGCCGGCGCGGACCGCGCATTTCGTCTGCGCGCTGGCGCTGGCTTGGCCGGACGGCCATGTCGAATGGTTTGAGGGGCGGGTGGACGGTACGCTGGTCGATCCGCCGCGTGGCGACAAGGGTCATGGCTATGACCCGATGTTCGTGCCCGACGGCCATGACCGCACCTTCGCGGAAATGGACGACGCCACCAAGAATGAGATCAGCCACCGGGCCGATGCGTTCCGGCAACTGGTGGCGGCGGTGTTCTGACGCCCGCGATCGTCCCCGGATCATATTCCCGTCATTGCGAGAAGCGGGGCGACGCGGCACCCCGGCGTCTGCCGCAGTGACGGCCTTCTGTCTGCTAGACGCCGGTGAGGGCTAGAACGCCGGTCTGCCCACGATATTGCCGGCCGGGCGATACCGGCACACCAGATAATCCTCGCGCGGATCGCTGGCCATCGCACATCCGACTTCACGCGTGTCGCGCCAGACGATCTGGGCATAATGGCCGACGTCCTGCCACTGGCCGGTCCGGCTGAATTGAGGGGTAGGGGCATTGACGAAATGGGCGGCCTCGTCCGCCCATGCCGCGATCATCTCGCGATAGGCATAGGCGCCGCGTGTGCCTGCCCACAGATTCTCGCCCTGTTCCTCGATGGATGGTTGATCGGCGTGGCGCAGCGTTCCCATCCGCGCCAGCATCGCGGCGTGATCGCGCGCGGCGGCGGCAAGGTCGTCGTTCCACGCCAGTGGCGGCAGGCCGACCTGCGCCCGTGCCTGCCGATGCGCATCGAGCATCGCCTGTTGCAAGGCATCGGCGGTGGGCACGGGGCGAGGAGGCGTCAGGGCAGCGGGGGCGGCGGCCAGCGACGCGGCTATCCCGGCAGACGCCAGTATCACGCAGACCGACAGCAACGGAACCTTTGCCAACCCCATATCGAACGCCATATCGCACGGTAATGAATGTTTTGCGAACCGTCATAACCGAATCCGACGATCTGGCGCTGTATGTCCATTGGCCGTTCTGCGTCTCCAAATGTCCCTATTGCGATTTCAACAGCCATGTCCGTGCCGCGGTGGATCAGGTGGCATGGCGGGACGCGCTGATCGCCGACCTGAGGCACGAGGCGGCCCTATTGCCGGGGCGGCGGATCGGATCGGTGTTCTTCGGTGGCGGTACGCCCTCGCTGATGCCGCCGGCGACGGTGGCGGCGATCCTCGATGCGGCATCGGCAGCATGGGGATTTGCGCCCGGCGTGGAGATCACGCTGGAGGCTAACCCTTCATCGGTGGAGGCGGCACGGTTCGCCGATCTGGCCGCCGCGGGGGTCAACCGCGTGTCGCTCGGCCTGCAATCGCTCGACGATCGCGCGCTGCACTTTCTGGGGCGTGCGCATGACGTGGCGGAAGGGGTGGCGGCGCTCGGGGTGGCGCAATCGGTGTTCGCGCGGGTCAGCATCGACCTGATCTACGCCCGGCCCGATCAGCCATTGGTGGCGTGGCAAGCGGAACTGGCAGGGGCGCTGGCGTTCGGCACCGAGCATATCTCGCTTTATCAGTTGACGATCGAACCCGGCACCCGCTTCGCGACCGAGGCGTTGGCGGGTCGGCTGGTGCTGCCCGATCAGGACGCGGCGGCCGACATCTTCGAGACGACGCGGGCGATGACTGCCGCCGCCGGCCTGCCCGCCTATGAAACCTCCAACCATGCCCGGCCGGGGGCGGAGAGTCGGCACAACCTGACCTATTGGCGATACCGCGACTATGCCGGGATCGGGCCAGGCGCGCATGGCCGGCGGGGCGGGCTGGCGACGGTGCGGCATCGCAAGCCGGAAAACTGGCTGGCGGCCGTCGCCCGCAACGGCCATGGAACCCAGAGCGAGGAACCGCTCGCGCCGCACGACCGCGCGACCGAGGCGTTGCTGATGGGCCTGCGCCTGGCCGAGGGGATCGACCTTGCCCGGATCGCAATGCTGGCCGGAGGCGTCGCGCCGGTGGATGCGAAGGCAATCGCGCGCCTGTCCGACCTCGGCCTGATGGCACAGACCGGCGACCGGCTGCGGGTGACCGAGGCGGGGGCGCTGCTGCTCGACGCGATCCTGCCCGAGGTGGTGCAGGATGCCCCCGTCACCGCATAGGCCGCCGCTTACCGGAAGACGCTGAGCAACGTCTCGTATTGTCCCAGCGCGGGCGCACCGGGCACGGCATAACCCTCGCGCAGCAGATAGGCGTGGCGGACGATCTCGGCCTGTTGCTCCAGCCCGTATTGCGGCAGCCGCCAGCCCGGCTTCATCGTGTAGCTGTACCGGCAGAAGGGATGCCGGGCGAGCGGCAGATAGATGCCGCGTTGCCATTGCCATACGTGACAAAGTTCGTGGAGGAACAGGCCGCGCAGGGCCAGACCCTCCGTGGCGAAATCCTCGCTCCAGCTACCGCCTTCGGGGTGAAAATGGATATGCCCGCACGGCGCCATCGCGACGTGGCGGGGCTGGAAGAACGCCCACTTACGGCGCCTGATCTCGACCCCGGACAGGTCGATACTGTCGTGATAGAGCGATTTTGCCAGCCTGACCTCGCCCGCGGTCAGCGGCCGGCCATGTCCCTTCGTGGTTTCCATTATCGCCGAACGCAGGAAGAGTCTTGGTGGAGCCTCAATCCGGCGCAGGATCGGCGGCACCCACCGCCCATGCCTTGCGCTCCATCCGTGATCCGTCGGCAAAGGTGAAGGTCAGGAGGGCGGCGTCCCCCTTCTTCATCGCCGGGTCGAGGCCGAAGATCATCAGGTGCAGCCCGCCGGGTGCGAAGCGGATCGTGCCATGCGCGGGCAATGGCAGATCGCGGACCGGCTGCATGGTCATCGCACCGCCAGTCGTCATCGACCGGTGCATCTCGGTGCGGATCGCCCGGTCGACCGACACGCTGACAAGGCTGGTTGGCGCCGCGCCGCCATGCAGCGTGAAATAACCGGAGGCGGGCCGCCCTGTCACCGCGGGCAGGCGAAGCCATGGATTCTCCGTCTCGATCGTCGCCGGCTTCAGGCAGCCCGTCAGCATCAGGCAGCCCGTCGCGATCGTCCACCAGCGTTGCATTCCGGCCACTCCCTCGACACTCGCGATATCGCCCTAGGTTCCACGACTTCTTGCGGCAAGCGGCAGGCCACCTATATCGCGCCCATCACCGGGAGATTGCGCTGCCGTAACGGATCGCGATCCCATTCTTTTTTTGTTTGATGAGGGGCATCAAGGGACTCATGGCAAAAGTTATCGGCATCGATCTGGGCACCACCAACAGCTGCGTTTCGGTGATGGAAGGCGGCAAGCCCAAGGTCATCGAGAATGCGGAGGGCGCGCGCACGACGCCATCGATCGTCGCCTTCGCCAAGGATGGCGAGCGGCTGGTCGGCCAGCCTGCCAAGCGTCAGGCAGTGACCAACGGCGACAACACCATCTTCGCCGTGAAGCGCCTGATCGGTCGCCGCTTCGACGATCCGATCACCAAGAAGGATACCGAGCTGGTTCCGTACAAGATCGCACGCGGGCCGAACGGCGATGCGTGGGTCTCGGCCGGCGGCAAGGATTATAGCCCCTCGCAGATCAGCGCCTTCACGCTTCAGAAGATGAAGGAAACCGCCGAGTCCTATCTGGGTGAGACGGTGACGCAGGCGGTTATCACCGTTCCCGCGTACTTCAACGATGCGCAGCGTCAGGCGACCAAGGATGCCGGCCAGATCGCCGGCCTCGAAGTGCTGCGCATCATCAACGAGCCGACGGCGGCGGCGCTGGCGTACGGCCTGGAGAAGCAGGACGGCAAGACGATCGCGGTCTACGATCTTGGCGGCGGCACCTTCGACGTGTCGATCCTGGAGATCGGCGACGGCGTGTTCGAGGTGAAGGCTACCAACGGCGATACCTTCCTGGGCGGTGAGGACTTCGACAACAAGCTGGTCGAATTCCTGGCCGAAGGCTTCAAGAAGGACGAGGGCATCGACCTTGCCAAGGACAAGCTGGCGCTGCAGCGTCTGAAGGAAGCGGCCGAGAAGGCGAAGATCGAGCTGTCGTCGGCAGCCTCGACCGAGGTCAACCTGCCCTTCATCACCGCCGACCAGAACGGTCCGAAGCATCTGGTGAAGACGATCAGCCGCGCCGATCTGGAGCGTCTGGTCGACGACCTCATCAAGCGCACGATCGAGCCGATGAAGAAGGCTTTGGCCGATGCCGGCGTGAAGACCGACGACATCAGTGAAGTCGTCCTGGTCGGCGGCATGACCCGGATGCCCAAGGTTCGCGAAGCGGTGAAGAACTTCTTCGGCAAGGATCCTCATACCGGCGTCAACCCGGATGAGGTCGTGGCGATGGGCGCCGCCATTCAGGCTGGCGTATTGCAGGGTGACGTCAAGGACGTGCTGCTGCTCGACGTGACGCCGCTGTCGCTGGGCATCGAGACGCTGGGTGGCGTGTTCACCCGGATGATCGATCGTAACACGACGATCCCGACCAAGAAGTCGCAGACCTATTCGACCGCCGACGACAACCAGGGCGCGGTGACGATCCGCGTGTTCCAGGGCGAACGCGAGATGGCGGCGGACAACAAGATGCTCGGTCAGTTCGATCTGGTCGGCATTCCCCCGGCCCCGCGCGGCGTGCCGCAGATCGAGGTGACGTTCGACATCGACGCCAACGGCCTCGTCAACGTGTCCGCCAAGGACAAGGGCACCGGCAAGGAGCAGCAGATCCGCATCCAGGCATCGGGCGGCCTGTCCGACAGCGACATCGAGCAGATGGTGCGCGATGCCGAGAGCTTCGCCGAGGAAGACAAGAAGCGGCGTGCATCGGTCGAGGCGAAGAACAATGCCGAATCGCTGATTCATACCACCGAGCGCCAGTTGGCGGATAATGGTGACAAGGTCGACGAAAGCCTGAAGGCCGAAATCCAGTCCGCGATCGACGCCGCCAAGGCGGCGGTCGAGGGTGGCGAGCCCGAGGCGATGAACGACAAGTCGCAGGCGTTGGCACAGGTCGCGATGAAGCTGGGACAGGCGATCTACGAAAAGCAGGCGCAGGCCGATGCCGCTCCCGCAGGCGATGCCACCGCCAAAAAGGACGACGACGTGGTCGATGCCGAATTCTCGGAAGTCGACGACAACCCCAAGGCGTAATCACGTCATGAATGCGCCCCGTTTTCCCCTGTCGTCAGCGATGGTGGGAAGGCGGGGCGCTTTCCTGTGAGGCGGTCATGAGCACCCAGGTCGATTATTACGAACTGCTCGAATGCGAGCGTACCGCCGATGCCGGCGTCATCAAGTCGTCGTACCGCAAGCTGGCGATGAAGTATCATCCCGACAAGAATGCCGGGTGCAAGGATTCCGAAGCCAAGTTCAAGGCGGTGTCGGAAGCCTATGACGTCCTGAAGGACCCCCAGAAGCGCGCGGCCTATGATCGCTTCGGCCATGCCGCGTTCCAGCAGGGCGGTGCCGGTGGCGGCGCGCAGGACTTCGGTGGCTTCTCCGACATCTTCGAATCGGTGTTCGGCGAATTCATGGGCGGGCGCGGCGGTGGCGGCCGGCAGCAGGCGCGGCGTGGTGCCGACCTGCGCTACGACATGGAAGTGACGCTGGAGGAGGCTTTCCACGGCAAAGCGACCGAGATCACGGTTGATGTGTCGGCCGAGTGTGACACCTGTCATGGTTCGGGTGCCAAGCCCGGCACGCATGCCTCGACCTGCCGTCAGTGCAATGGCCATGGTAAGGTACGGGCGCAGCAGGGTTTCTTCGTGGTCGAGCGGCCATGCCCGGTCTGTCAGGGCGCGGGGCAGGTCATCGCTGATCCGTGCGGCGATTGTCGCGGCGAAGGCCGGGTCGACAAGACCAAGACGCTGACCGTCAACGTACCCGCCGGGGTCGATGAGGGCACGCGGATACGCCTGACCGGCGAAGGCGAGGCGGGACCACGCGGCGCGCCGGCAGGCGACCTTTACATCTTCCTGCATGTGAAACGGCATGCCCTGTTCGAGCGTGAGGGCACGACGCTGTTCGCGCGCGTGCCGATCAGCTTCACCACGGCCGCGCTTGGCGGATCGCTGTCGATCCCCGGCCTAGATGGCGATACGCACGAACTGAAGATTCCGGCAGGCATCCAGACCGGTAAGCAGTTGCGCCAGCGCGGTGCCGGGATGCCGGTGCTGCAGGGCCGCGGATCAGGCGATCTGGTCGTGCAGATCGAGGTCGAGACGCCAACCCGTTTGTCGAACCGGCAGCGCGAATTGCTGGAGATGTTCCGAGAGACCGAAACTGGCGACGAATGCCCGGCCAGCCAAGGCTTTTTCGCCAAGCTGAAGGGCGTGTTCGCCGCGGAGTGATGAAGGCTGCCCTCTTCCCCACGGAAGGGGGCGGCATCACGCCGCCCGGAGCATCTCGATGAATTGACTGGCGGCTGCGCGTAGCGCCGTCGACGAAGCACTGAGACCGGAGGCGGCGTGCGATACCTGTTCCGATAGCGCTTCTGTTTCGTTAGCGAGGGTAACGATGCCGTCCACTTCCTGCGCGACGGTTTCGGTGTCTGCGGCGGTTTCCTGCGCGGTGCGTTCGATATTGCTGGCGGTGGCGCGGTGGCGACCGACCTCGTCGCGGATCGTCTCGGAGGCCGCGGCGACATCGGCGACGACGGTAGTGATCTGTCCCAGCGCATCGCGGGCCAAATCGGCACCGGTCGCCATCGCGTCGGCCAGATGGCGGATGCGCCCGGTGGCGACCGACGCTTGTTGCGCCAGCCCTTTCACCTCGCCCGCGACGACCGCGAAGCCGCGCCCGACCTCGCCGGCCCGCGCCGCCTCGATCGTCGCGTTGAGCGCCAGCAGGTTCGTCTGCGCCGCGATCGCCGCAATCGTATCGGTGAAGCCCCCGATCGTGACGCCATGCTCGCTCAGGGTCGTCACCGCCGCGTGACCGGAGGTGGAGATGCCACGCGCATCGCCACTCAGGCTCGCCTGTCTGTCCACCGATCCGGCGATCAGCCCGATCGACTGACTTAGTGACCGTACCGCGACCGCGAGGTCCTGCGCGCGGTGCGAGGCGACGACGACCGAGGTAGCGGTCGTGCCCGCCTCGCGGCTCGTTTGTCGCGCGAGCAGATTGAGTGCATGGGCGGATCGGTCGAGATCGTCGCAGGCGGTGCCGACCGCGCCGACAATATCCGCGACCGATGCCTCGAAATCGGCGGCAAGCCTCAGCATGTCCTGCCGGCGGCGATCATGCGAGGTGGCCTCTGCCGCTTCGCGCAATCGCCGTTCGGCTTCGGCCTGACCCTGCGCTATTTGGGCGTCGTGCAAGGCGGCTTCCGCCATCGCGGTTCCGGCTGCGGCCTGAGCGGCGAGCGAATGGCTTTCCTCGCGCGCGCGGCTTTGCGCGACCAGCAGATCGCGCAGCCGTACTGCGATGAAGCTGAGCAATCCCGCCTGCAGGACGACCGCGACCGCATGATACAGGACGCGATCAATGTTGCCTGTGGTGGAGAACACCAGATCGGGCGCCACCAGCCACAGCAGGGCATGGTGAAGCGCGATCAGCACGCTCGCCAACACGATCGGTCGCCAGTCGCACAGCAGCGTCAACGCCGACAGGGCGACGAAGAAATACATGTGCGTATCCATCTGCCATGCCCCGCCGGCCATGACATAGACCCCCAGCGCGGGGATCACCGCCGGCAGCGTACCGACCGCCAGTCGCGCCACCGCATCGTTGCGTCCGTGACGGATCAGCCATGTGGGGTAGATGGTGGTGGCGGCGCCTATCGCCACGACGACCACGATCCGGTCGCGATCCAGAAAGAATGCGACGATCGCCAGCAGCAAGGTGGTCGTCCAGCCCCCGATGGTAAGCAGCCGGACGCCGTGACGACGCAGGTCGTCGAGCTCGACCGCACCGGAAGACGGCGTGTTGGTCATGCGCCGCACAGGATATCGGGGGCGGCGAGGGGGATGAGTCCCCGACGTGACAAGCCGATCAGCCGGTCACGATCGCCGATGACGATCAGGCTATGGTCGCCGGGGCCACGGCCTGCGATCCGGGCGCCGGTTGGCAATGCGGCGTTGGCGATCTCGGCTACCCTATCACCGGCGATCGATACGATCAGAATGGTACCATGGGCGGGCGGCACCAGTGCCAGCGACAGCAGACCCAGAATGGCACCTGCCACTTGAGCCAACACCGGCAACAAGCTGGACGTGAACGAAATAGCCATAAAACCGGTCTACGGATATCGGGTTACTTTTCCGTATCCGCCATCATGCCCGCCGGCCTGTCCGCCCCTTGTTCCGAGGGGCGGTGGCCGATGGATCAGAAGGTCGAAATGACGACCCCGACCACCAGCGCCTGGGCCGCGATCGCCAGCATCGAGCTGGTCACGGTTTCGAACATACGCATGGGATTGGTCTCCGATGCCGGAACGATATCCGGCATCGGCGATGTATGGGTGACCTGTATCACGCGCAATTTAATTGCTAGCATTCGTCATTGCGTTGCGCGCACGTGTAACTAAAATCTTAACGAAAGACTCGGTCGAAGATCGTGTCGACGTGCTTGAAGTGATAATCGAGATCGAACCGTGCCTCGATTTCCGAGACCGGCAACGCGGCGGTCACGTCGGGATCGGCGACGAGCAAGTCCATCAGCGACAGTTCGCCGTCCGATTCCCACACTCTCATCGCGTTGCGCTGGACCAGCCGGTAGGCATCCTCGCGGCTGACCCCCGCCTGGGTCAGCGCCAGCAACACGCGTTGCGAATGGACCAGGCCACCCATGCGGTGCAGGTTCTTCGCCATCCGCTCCGGATAGACGACCAGCTTGTCCATCACCCCGGTCAGCCGGGCCAGCGCGAAGTCGAGCGTGATGGTGGCATCGGGGCCGATATAGCGTTCCACCGACGAATGGCTGATATCGCGTTCATGCCACAACGCCACATTCTCCAGCGCGGGCGTGACATAGCCACGGACCATGCGGGCAAGGCCGGTCAGGTTTTCGGTCAGCACGGGATTGCGCTTGTGCGGCATCGCCGACGAACCCTTCTGTCCGGGCGAGAAATATTCCTCCGCCTCCAGCACCTCGGTCCGTTGCAGATGGCGTACCTCGGTCGCCAGCCGCTCGATCGATGAGGCGATGACCCCGAGCGTCGCGAAGAACATCGCATGGCGATCACGGGGAATGACCTGGGTGGAAACCGGTTCCACCGTCAATCCCATCTTCTGCGCGACATAATCCTCCACGAAGGGATCGATATTGGCGAAGGTGCCGACCGCGCCGGAAATCGCGCAGGTCGCGACATCCAGACGCGCTGCCACCAGCCGGTCACGATTGCGGGCGAATTCGGCATAGGCCTGGGCCAGTTTCAGTCCGAAGGTGACGGGTTCGGCATGAATGCCGTGGCTGCGCCCGATCGTCGGGGTCAGCTTGTGTTCGTAGGCACGTCGTTTCAGCACCACCAGCAGTGCGTCGAGATCGGCGATCAAGATGTCCGCCGCCCGGGCAAGCTGTACGGCCAGACAGGTATCGAGCACGTCGGACGATGTCATTCCCTGATGCAGGAACCGCGCCTCCGGGCCGGTCCGTTCGCTGACATGCGTCAGGAACGCGATGACATCGTGCTTCGTCTCCGCCTCGATCGCATCGATCCGGGCCACGTCGAACGGACCGGCGGCGGCATCCGCCTCCCAGATTCGGGCGGCCGCTTCCTTTGGAACGACGCCCAGTTCGGCCAAGGCGTCGGTGGCGTGCGCCTCGATCTCGAACCAGATGCGGAAGCGCGCTTCCGGTGTCCAGAGAGCGGCCATGGGGGCACGGGAATAGCGCGGGATCATTGTACCTCGTCTCGGTTGAGCCACGGGTCGTCGCGGCGACGCCTCTGGGGCGGGACGAACCGTCGTTAGCAGCACTCGCCCGGTCCTTCAAATTGGATCATATCGGCCATATCTGTAGTTTATCAGGCTGACTCGAACAGATCATCCGTTCGAACGGAAGACGAGTTCGCCACAGGTTTGGATGAAGCGAAAGGAAAGTCACCATGTTGAAGACGATCATTCTCGCAGGAACGATGACCATTGCCGCCCCCGTGCTTGCGCAGACCGCGCCGCAAGCCGCACCCGCTGCGCAGACCGCGCCGCAGACCTCGGTTGATCCGGCGACTACTGTGCCGCCGGCCGGCGTCGACTCGGCCGCCTCCGTGGAAGCCGCACCAGCGCAAACGGCAGAGGCCGCACCGGCTGACGGCGCTCAGGTCGCGCAGGCGGTGGATACGCAGTTCGGTACCTATGACAAAAATGCCGATGGCAAGCTGAGCCGTGCCGAGTTTTCCGAATGGATGGTCGCATTGAAGACCGCGAGCGATCCGTCGACCAAGGCAGCGAGTGCCGAGACGAAGAAGTGGGTTGGCGCCGCCTTTGCGCAGGCTGACACCGACAAGAACAAGTCGCTCGACAAGACCGAGGTGACCGGGTTCCTGGCCCAGTCCTGATCACCTCCTGATAGAGATAGCCGACCAGATGCCCCGCCGGTTTCACGACCGGCGGGGCGTTCGTATGCAGATCAGTCCCTTTTAGATCAGCCCCTGTGCGCGCATCGATACGTGTCCACCGGTGCCGATAATGAGGTGATCGTGGAGCGCGATCCCCAGTCGCTTGCCCGCCTCCGCGATAGTTCGGGTCACATCGATGTCCGCCCGGCTGGGTGCCGGATCGCCCGAAGGGTGGTTATGGACGAGGATGATCGCTGCCGATCCCAAGTCGATCGCTCGCTTGATGACCTCGCGCACATACACCGCCGCCTGATCGACCGTGCCCTTGTGCATCACCTCGTCACGGATGAGCATGTTGCGGGTGTTGAGGTGCAGGACACGAAACCGTTCGACCCCGTCATGGGCCATGTCGGCACGTAGATAATCGAGCAGCGCCTGCCAGTTAGCCAGCACCGGTCGTGCCGCCACCTCGGTCCGGATCATGCGGATTGCCGTCGCCTGCGCAATCCGCACCGCAGCAGCGGCAGTGTCACCCATACCGTCGACGCGTTGCAACGCAGTGGCATCCGCCGCCATCAGTCCGCCGATCCCGCCGAATTCCTTCAGCAATGCCTTTGCCAGCGGTTTGGTATCGCGGCGCGGAATTGCCAGCGCGAGCAGATATTCGACCAGTTCATGATCCAGCAATCCTTCCGGATCGGCGAGCAGTCGACTGCGGAGCCGGGCACGGTGGCCGGTGGTATCGACAGGAAGATCGGCCATCGTGGGGGGAACCTACGCAGTGGTGGTGGACAAGCAACCCTTGGTTGCCGCACGGGGCGGCACCGCCTATCTCGAATGCATGTCTACGCTCGCCTCCGATCTATCCCTGTCGCCCGCCGCCGCCGCCCGCGTCGCCGCGATCGCCGCCCGCCAGGGTAAACCTGCGGTCCTGCGCCTGTCTGTCGATGGTGGTGGCTGTTCCGGCTTCCAGTACAAGTTCGGGCTGGCCGATGGGCCGGAAGGGGGCGATCATGTCGCGGAGACGGACGGCGTCCGACTTGTCGTTGACGACATCAGTCTCGATCTGGTGCGCGGATGCCGGGTCGATTACGTCGAGTCGCTGGGCGGCGCGGCGTTCCGGGTCGATAATCCGCAGGCGGCATCGGGCTGCGGGTGCGGCACCAGCTTCGCGGTCTGACGTGAAGGTCGTCACCTACAACGTCAACGGCATCAAGGCCCGGCTGCCCCGCGTAGTCGAGTATCTGACCGAAGATCAGCCCGACATCGTCTGTCTTCAGGAACTGAAGTCGAGCGACGAAACCTTCCCCCTCGCCGAGATCGAGGCAGCGGGATATGGCGCGGTGTGGCACGGCCAGAAGGCATGGAACGGCGTTGCGGTGCTCGCCAAGGGTGCCACGCCGGTCGAACGGCAGCGCGGACTTGCGGGGGAGCCGGAGGACGAACATAGCCGCTATCTGGAATGCGAGGTGGACGGGTTGATCGTCGCTTCGCTCTATCTGCCCAACGGCAATCCGCGGCCCGGCCCCAAATTCGACTACAAGCTGCGCTGGATGGAACGGTTGGCGGCGCGTGCCCGTGCCTTGCTGGCGGAGGAGGTGCCGGCGATCCTGGCCGGTGATTACAACGTCATTCCCAATGACGACGATACCTTCTCCGTCCGCGCCATGCAGGACGATGCGCTGATGCAGCCGGAAAGCCGGGGGGCGTATCGCCGCCTGCTGGCGCAGGGATGGACCGACGCGCTGCGCACGCGCGAACCGAAAGGCCGGGTGTGGACGTTCTGGGATTATCAGGCGGGTGCGTGGCAGCGCGATGCCGGGTTCCGGATCGATCACCTGCTACTCAGCCCACAGGCGGCCGACCGGCTGGTCGGGGCGGGCGTGGACAAGGCCTATCGCGGTCGGGAAAAGGCGAGCGACCACGCCCCGACCTGGGTCCGCCTGCGATGACGCGATGGATCGCGCTGCTGGCGGTGATGCTGCCGGGCGTCGCTGCCGCTCAGCATCGCGATCTGTGTGCCGAGCGGCCGGGGTTGGGAACGCCGGCCTGCACCGTCGAACCGGGACATGTGCTGGTGGAGACGGGACTGGCCGACTGGACGCGCGAACGCGATGCCGATGGCCGCACCGATACGGTCGGGATCGCCGACACGCTGGTCCGCATCGGGGTTGGCGCCGTGACGGAATTGCAGGTCGGCTGGACGCCTTATGGCCACCAGCGGATGCGCGATGCGACGACGGGGGCAGTAACGCGCACGGGGCGCGTCGGCGACGTGATGCTGGGCATCAAACGCAATCTGGCCGAGCCGGATGGCCATGGCCTCTCCTTTGCCCTGACCCCGTTCCTGACCCTGCCCGTCGGACGCACACCGATAGGCGACGGGGACTGGGGCGGTGGAATCGTTGCGCCGCTGACCTACGATCTGTCCGATGCGATCCAGTTGGAATTCACTGCCGAGGCGGATGCGGCTGTCGATGAGGACGGGCATGGCCGGCATCTGGCCTATAGCGGCGTCGTTGGTGCCGAATGGGATTTCGCAGAGCATGTCGAACTGGTCGGTGAAGTGCAGGCGATCCGCGATCGCGATCCGGGTGGGCGCACGACCCAATATCTCGCCGGCGTATCGGCGGCGTGGCAACCCAATGGGCACGTCCAGTTGGATATCGGCACCGCTGCCGGGCTCAATCGTGCCGCACCCGATATACGAGTCTATGGCGGCATATCCGCCCTGTTCTGATGCGGCGTATCGGCCTGTGGCCGTTTCCGCCAACTATCGGCGCATCGTACGGTGAGGTGGTATGTATTGCTAATACACTAATTTGTAAGTCATTGATTTTGCTAAAAAGATAAACTGGCACGGCAAGTGCAATCCCTGTTCGGTGCGGGCTGATCCGCACAGGGAAGGGAAAACCTCATGTTCGCCACCAAGTTCTGTCTCTCGGTCGTCACCGCCACGTTGCTGACCACCGCCGCTGCCGCCGCCGAGCCGCGCGATGCCCCCACGGCCACCATGACACCCGCCCCGACGACCATTCCTGCCACGCGGGCGGTCGCCGACAAGGGGCTGAGCCAGCGTTATTGCATCGTCGGCGATATCACCGCGTCGCGCATCCTGCGCCGTGACTGCGCCACGCTGGCCGAATGGCAGGTCCTGGGTGTCGATCCGCGCCGGATGCCCCGGCGCTGAGGGGCGGGCGGGTGACAAACCGGTTCCCGTGGCGCGCCGCCACGGGGCCGCTGCCCTCACAATGTCCGTTCGTAGACCTGATACACCTTGTTGACCTCGCACCGGATCGCCTGCGCGATCGACCGCATCCCCTGATTGTCGTCGAGGATCCAGCCGATCTCGCTCCGGCTCGCGCCATATTTGGCCACCGATGCCCGGCGGATATATTCGATCATCATGAAAGCGAGTTGGCTCGCCATTCGTGACGCCTGCAGTTCCTTGACTACCCCCATTAGCGGCACGCGCATCGTTCGCACCCTGGGTTTGCGCAGCCATAGCAGCAGCTTTGCCCAGCCAAAGGGCAGCAGACTGCCGTTCAACGGTGCGATCGCTTCGTTCAGGTCAGGCAGCGTGATCATGAACGCCACCGGTCGTCCGTCCAGTTCCGCGATGCGGATCAGGTCGTTGAACACGATCGGCTTCAGCTTGACGCCGACATCCTTGATCTCGGGTGGTGTCAACGGCACGAAGCCCCAATTATCCGACCAGGCGTCGTTGAGGATCGCGAGGATGATCGCCGCCTCCTCCTCGAACTTCGACTTGTCGACCTCGCGGATGCGTATGCGGGGATTCTTCTCGCCCGACGTGATGATCCGCTGGACGATCGGCGGAAATTCATTGGTGATGTCGAGGTCATAGGTCAGCAACTGTTTGACCGGCGCATAGCCTGCCGCCTCTATCCAGCCGCGATATTCCGGCTTGGCGTGGCCCATCATCACGGTCGGCGGATGGTCGTAGCCCTGGATCAGCAGGCCGGGTTCTTCCCAGACCGACATGGAGATGGGGCCGAGTGCGCGGTTCATACCCTCGGCGCGCAGCCATGCCTCCGCCCGCGCCAACAAAGCGGTGAAGACATCTTCCCGTTCCGCCTCCATCAGCCCCCATTGCCCGACGCCGGGACCGAAGCCCCGATCCGCCGGCATGGTCAGCGCCAGCGTATCGATATGCGCGGAGATCCGGCCGACAACGTGACCGTCCTGTTCCGCGAGGAACAATTGCGCTTTGGCATGGCTGAACCAGCCATTCTTCTCGGGCGTGATGAGCCCGAGCGCTTCCGACTTCAGCGGCGGTATCCAGTTCGGATCGTCGCGATAAAGGCGGAAGGGCAGGTCGACGAACGTCTTTCTGTCGCGTCTGGTCTTCACTTCCCGGATCGTCACGCCCGTCGCCGCCGCCATGTCCACATCCCTTGCACCGTTTCGCATCCGGTAACCGGCATGGCCGATCATGGCGAGTGGCAATTCCGTCGGGCGCAGGGACGGGGAACGGGGTGCAAAGCCATGCTGTCGCCATTATCTTCGTGTCATGGATCAGGTCATGAACACCACGATGTCTCTCGATCGCGCGCCGGTGACGGCCGCTCCGGCCACCGGGCGTATCGCTGACGACAAGGCGATGCTGCGTGCGGCCGCCGAGTTGACCCGCGATCTCGTCCAGCCGCGCCCGCGACTATATTGGGCCGATCTGATCGCCTCTGCCGTGGTCGGCTACGGCGCGCTGGTGATGGCGATCATGTCCACGTCGACGGCGTTGTCGGTGGTGGCCGGTATCGTCGCGATGCTCGGTCTGTACCGTGGATTGAGCTTTATCCACGAAGTATCGCACATGAAGCACGCGCTGCTTCCCGGTTTCCGCAAGGGGTGGGACGCGCTGGTCGGTGTGCCGATGCTGACCCCGTCCTTCATGTATGAAGGCGTTCACAATCTTCATCACGCCAAGACGCGGTACGGTACCGCGGAAGATCCCGAATATCTGCCGCTGGCACTGATGAAACCCTGGACGTTGCCGCTCTTCATCGTGATCTCCGCGCTTGCGCCGATCGCTTTGATTTTCCGTTATGCGGTGTTGTCACCCTTGTCGCTGTTGTCACCGAGGTTTCGTGCCATGGTGGTCGAGCGTTATTCGGCACTGGCGATCAACCCCCGCTTTCGTCGCCGGATGCCTGAGAGCGACTTTGCCCGGCAATGGAACCGGATCGAAATGGCTGCCAGCCTTTGGGCGATCACGTTGGTGACGTTGGCTGCGACGGGAGTGCTGCCGTTGCGCGCCTTCCTGATAATCCTTGGCGTCGCTTCAGGTGTAGCGGTGGTCAATCAGGTGCGGACGCTGGTCGCCCATCTCTGGGAGAATGAAGGCGAACCGATGAGCGTCACCGCCCAGTATCTCGATACCGTCAACGTCCCCCCACCTGCGTTGCTGCCGGCATTGTGGGCGCCGGTCGGACTGCGGTACCATGCGCTGCATCATCTGTTACCGGGGCTGCCCTATCATTCGCTTGGTGAGGCGCATCGCCGCATTTCCGCCGCGTTGGACGGGGCATCGCCTTATCACAAGGCCAGCTATCCTGGACTGCCGGGGCTGGTGTTGAAGATCGGGCAGAGTACCATGATGCCGAGAAACCGCAGTCCGATCTGAACGGTTGGCGGTGTATCCAACACCGCGATCGGTTTGGCAGAAATACGTGGTCATCCGGCTTTGTCCGGTCCTACCGGTGATCGATCTACCCAAAATACGGCATAGACGGTCGACTTTTCCGCAAAAGGTGTAGCTCAAACGATCGTCTGACTCGACATTCCGCTGGATCTGTCTGCCGTGTTTCATATCAGGGAGCGGGCGGCGGTCGGATGAGCTTTTCTTGCAAAGCAACCAATCCGAACGATGTTCAGTCATTGGCTGGATCGCAAATGTGGCGATCAAGGCATTCCCCCTGTCATAAATACGGCGGCGGTGACCAGCACAGGGCATAGTTACCTATAACCCATTCAAACTGATTGTTTGGGGCACCGTTTATCATGAAAATCGATCTGTTGTCGGCAGCGGTGCCGGTGGCGCTGCTGATGCCTGTGCCTGCTTATGCGATGCCGGATACCGCCACCACGACGGCCGCCCCGGTGCAGGCGCCACAAGGTGCCGATGTCGTTACCACCGGTGTAGCCAAGGGACGCGACCGGCTCGACAGTGCCACCTCGACCAGTTCGCTTCGAGAGGCCGAAATCCGGAAGCTGGCACCCGGTTCGATCGGTGACCTGCTGCGTGACATTCCGGGTATCCGTTCGGAGGCGTCGACTGGCGAGGGCTCTGTCAGCCTGTCGATCCGGGGCCTCCCGATCGCCTCATCGGGGGCGAAGTTTGTCCAGTTGCAGGAAGACGGCCTGCCGGTTCTGGAATTCGGCGATATCCAGGGGGCAGGGGCCGATAATTTCCTGCGCGTCGACCTCAACCTGTCGCAGGTCGACGTGATCCGGGGTGGCTCCGCTTCCACCTTCGCGTCCAACTCGCCGGGCGGGATCATCAACTTCATTTCGAAGACCGGCGATGTCGAGGGCGGCGCGATCGCGGTGACTGCGGGGCTGGACTTCGAACAGTATCGCACCGATTTCGACTATGGCGCGCGGCTGACCGACAGCGTGCGTTTTCATGTCGGGGGCTTCTACCGGCAGGGCGAAGGCCCGCGTCGCACCGGTTACGACGCGCAGAAGGGCGGCCAGATCAAGGCCAACGTCACCAAGGAATTCACCGGCGGCTATATCCGCCTGTACGGCAAGTATCTCGACGACCGTTCGCCCTTCTACGATGCAGTGCCGTTCCGCACGACGGGGACCAATGCCGATCCCAAGGTGACGACGCTGCCCGGCTTCGATGGTCGGCGGGACACGCTGCTGTCGCGTAACATCCGCACCAATCTGGTGCTGGACGGTGAGAACAACGTCGCGGTCAACGACGTCGCCGAGGGGCAGAGCGTCAAGGCCGCATCTCTGGGCATGGAGGCGCAGGTCGACCTGCATGGCTGGACGGTGACCGAGCGGTTCCGTTTCTCGGACATGTCGGGGACGCTGATCTCGCCATTCACCAGCGCCTATCTTCCGGCAGCGGCTGGCGTGCAGTCGCTGGGGGGGGCGGGGGCGACGCTCAGCTATGCCAATGGCCCCCGTGCCGGGCAGGTGATCGCCGATCCTTCCGCCCTCAATGGCAACGGGTTGCTCGTCGCGCTCAACATGCTCGACCTGCGGCTCAACAGCTATGACAACGTCACCAACGATATCCGGGCCAGCCGGGTATGGCGGGTAGGTGAAGGCGACCTGACGACGACCGCAGGCTTCTATGCCGCGCGGCAGACGATCGATCGCGACGCGCTGTGGACCACCTTCGTTTCCGAGTTGCGCGGCGATGGTGAGGCGGCGTTGCTCAATATCACCGATCGTGCGGGGCGGGCGCTAACCCAGGACGGCGTCTATGCGTATAATCTCGCCTTGGCCCGCGGTACGCGGCGGCGGTCGCTGCGCGTCGACTATGCGGTGAACGCGCCCTTCGCGTCGGTGAACTACCATGTCGGCCGGGTCGCGATCGGCGGCAGTATCCGGTACGATTATGGCAATGCCGAGGGCCGTATCTTCGGTTCCGACCTCGGCGGCGGCCGGATCGGCACGGTGGCGCGCGACATGAACGGCGATGGCGTCATCTCCATCGCCGAACAGAAGGTAGGCGTGACCCCGCTCAGCGCGCCGGCACCGGTCGACTATAAATATGACTACCTGTCCTATTCTGCGGGGATCAACTTCCGGATCGCCGAGCCGCTCGCGGTGTTCGCGCGATACAGTCGTGGCGCGCGTGCCAATGCCGATCGCATCCTTTTCAGCAACATCGTCAGCACCACCGACGGCAGTCTGCTGATCCCCGGTGCCGCATTCGATCCGGTCAAGCAGGCTGAAGCCGGCGTGAAATATCGCCGTGCCGACCTGACCCTGAACCTGACCGGTTTCTGGGCGAAGGCGCAGGATACCAATGTCGACCCGGTCACATCGGGCCTGATCGCGCGCGACTATAAGGCGACCGGGCTGGAATTCGAGGGCGGCTATCGGCACGGGCTGTTCGGCCTGACCGCCGGCGGCACCTGGACCGATGCCGAGATCGTCCGCGATCGCATCAACCCTGCGATCGCGGGCAACATTCCGCGGCATCAGGCGAAGTTCATCTTCCAGGCGACGCCGCAGATCGTCACCGAGCGCTTTGCCGTGGGGGCCGTGTTGATCGGCACGACCCGCAGTTATGCACAGGACGACAATGTGCTGCGCGTACCCGGTTTCGTGACGACCAACGCCTTCCTGCAGGTTCGGCCGGCACCACGGCTGCAACTGACGCTGAATGCGAGCAATCTGTTCAACGTGAAAGCGTTCACCGCCTTTGACGACGCGGCGCTTCCCACCAGCGGCATCGTCCGTGCCCGGCCACTCAATGGCCGTAACACGTCGTTGACCGCGCGTCTGGATTTCTGAGGGTGGAGGGGGGCGTTTTCGCCCCCTTTTGCCGTGGTGTTTCTTTCTTCGAGTTAGGCGATGCCGATGCTGACGGCGATGAGCATATCCCGCAAACTGGGCCTGTCGTTCCTGCTGATCTGTGCAGCGGCGCTGGCGATGATGGTGGTGCTGTACACCAACTT